>CAYNWA010000014.1:0-54992 GCA_964400795.1 uncultured Smithella sp. | reverse complement strand
TAAATATGCAGGCTTATCTCTAAAGAAAGAAGATGGAATTTTAACTTCTAGAAATAAATTAGATACACCAAAAAAATCAATTCAAAATTGACTAATCGCAAAAAATATGAGATAAATAACAAAATTGAATTTGATATATCACTTCAGCGACTCTAAAAACGGTATGAAGTTGACGCTCAAGCCTCGGTAACATGCACGAAGGAGGCTTTATGTAAAATTTGAGGAGAATGCATGGCGAGTAGATATAGCAAAACATCTTGGGTCATTGTTTTAAGCATTTTTTTTCTGTTATTTTCTTTTAACGACGGATTTTCCAAAACTTCAAAAAAAAGACATCATCATCGAAAAAGTTCCATTTCTCGAACTGTCAATAAAAAAAGTGGGCTCGTTTTACGCTCGTCTGCCGTATTTGTTGAAGATCAACAGACCGGCAAATGTCTGATTCAAAAACAAGCCAAAGCGGTTATGCCCATCGCTTCCATCACCAAACTCATGACAGCCATGGTGGTGCTTGATGCAGGGCTTGATCTTGATGAAGATTTGAACATTGATATGGAAGATGTATATGCCGTTCGCGGCACAAGTTCACGCCTTGCCGCCGGCACTGAACTCACACGCAAAGAAGCATTGCTGCTCGCCCTGATGTCATCGGACAATCGTTGCGCTCACGCTTTGGGAAGAACTTATCCGGGGGGGTATTGGGCGTGTGTCAAAGCGATGAACGCCAAAGCCCGCCTGCTGGGGCTTACCAATACGCGTTTCAAGGATACGGTGGGGTTGTCCAACGGAAATGTTTCTTCAGCCAGGGATTTGGCCATCTTGGTAGATCAGGCATATCAGTATGAACTCATCCGCGATTTCAGCACACGTAAAAAAGCCACTGTTTTTATCGGCTGGGAAATGATGAGTTTTCGCAATACGAATAAACTGGTTCGTGAATCCGACTGGAAAATAGGCCTTTCCAAAACAGGATTTACAAGGGACGCCGGAAAATGTCTGGTCATGCAGGCTAAAGTCGCAAAACGTCCATTCCTTATCGTTCTTCTCGATTCTCGTAATAGCAGGAGCCGCATCAACGATGCCAACCGGATAAAAAACTGGCTGGAATCCAAAATCACGTTCTGAGAGAAATGAATCATGGAAACATCCTCAAACGATAGCCATCGCTGAGTCTGTATCCTAAAATGGGTTCCTGTATAATAACCATGCTATCATTTCCCCTGTAATCAAGTCATGAGAAAGTCTTTCTTGAATAAAAGGACGAAAAAAATGTTGGACACCGACCCCGAAGGGTTTATTAAAAGGGTCATTATCGACTTTGCGCGTTCCAGTCCTTTAAATTGTCTGGATAGTTTTGGGAACGAACCGATCTTTGGAAAACCTCTGGTGGGTATTGCCGACGGCGATGATGATCTGTTTAAAGAATATAAAAACGTCGTTCATGAAAATCACCTGATGCCGCGCGAAATTCTTGAACTTTATTTCAACAAAAGCAAAGACAGTCATTCCCGAAATCTGGAAAATGTCAGTGTTATTTCTTTTGTTCTTCCGATAAACAGACAAACGATCAAAATGAACGCCAAGGAAAAAGAGGGACCTTCTCTGCGCTGGAATCACACGCGTTGGAAAGGTCAGGCTTTCATCGATGAAATATCGAATTATCTGATATCCGTTTTGGAGACAATGGGTTATTTAGGGGTGGCGCCGGAGGCGGAGCCAATCTTTAAAATATTCATGTCTGCAGAGGGATTTTCATCCACTTGGTCGCAGAGACACGCAGCATATGCGGCAGGCTTGGGAACCTTCAGTCTCAGTGAAGGTTTTATAACATCCAAAGGCTTGGCCATGCGTTGCGGCAGCGTGGTGACCAATTTGAAACTGAAATCGTCGTTCAGGCCATATATCAATCATCTGGAGAATTGCCTGTATTACACCACAGGGAAATGCGGCAAATGTATTCGTCGCTGCCCCGGAGGCGCGATAAGTCAGAAAGGTCATGATAAACTCAAGTGTCTTGAAATCTTATTTGAAAAACAAAAACCGTGGATTGACGGAGAGCATGGTCAAGGATTCATCGGAAACTACGGGGGATGCGGCTTATGTCAGACTGGAGTTCCATGTGCCACTCGTATTCCGGTAAAAAAAGTTACAGTGAAAAAATCCGTCGGATAAACTTATGAACTTCCATTATTTTATAGATGAGAAAGTTCAGCAGCTCTTACCATCTTTAAATATTTACTCCGCTTCTTTTAGTGGTCTCCTTAAATCTCCATCGTCCTGTTGAAAAAGGTGGCGTTACATTTATTATTTTATATTTTTATGTACTTATGTCTATATACTGATATTTAATTGACATTAAGCTTATTTCTTTATATATTCCCCGATCTGGATAAAGATATAAATAAATATTTCGACGTTAACTTTGCGTGACCGGAGGTTGAGGTTTCAGGGAGAAAAAAATGGCTTTAATAGAAATGAATAATATTACCAAGGATTACCATCTCGGCGAGACTGTTGTGCATGCGCTAAGGGGTATTGACCTGCAAATAGACAAACAAGAATTTGTTGCTGTCTGGGGACCTTCCGGTTCCGGGAAAACCACCCTGCTAAATCTTATCGGCGCGATTGATGATCCGACGACCGGGGAATTGACGATAGCGGGGAAAAAGATGCAGGGATTGACGGATGATCAGAAAAGTGAACATCGTAATGAGACGATAGGATTTGTTTTTCAAGAATTTAATTTGGTTCCTGTTCTTTCCGCGCTGGAGAATGTCATGTTGCCGTTGCAGATCAAAGGCGCATCGCTCGCTGAAGCAAAGAAACAGGCTCTCATGCGTTTGGAAGAGGTGGGCTTGAGCGACCTCATTCATAATCGTCCGGCGAAAATGTCGGGTGGTCAGCAACAGAGAGTATCCATCGCACGGGCGCTGGTGAATAATCCCTCGCTGGTCATTGCCGATGAACCAACCGCAAATCTTGATTCGGAAACAGCCCGTATGGTCATAGACATTATGAGAGAACTCAACGAAAAGGATCATATTACCTTTATCTTTTCCACTCATGATCAAAGGCTTCTGGACAAGGTCAAGCGTTTGGTGCGTTTGGAAGACGGGAAAATAATGGACAAATAAACTGAATGATAAAATGGATAAATCTGGCATATCGGAATATTTTAAGAAACAAACGCCGTTCTTTAGTGACCATGATTGCTATCGCAGTGGGCTTTACCTCAATTAGTATTTTTCACGGTTATATTAATAACGCTTATGAAGGTCTTAGATGGCTTGCGATATGCGGGGAGAGATTGGGTCATTTAAGAATTAACAAAGCCGGTTGGAAGGAACAAGGAAAGCTCGAACCTTACAACTATATGTTTTCGAAAGAACAAACAGATCAAATTATCCGGCTTGTCAGGGAGGAAAAAGATGTCGTATTGGTTTCGCCGCAGATTCAGGTTATGGGTACGGTAACCAATGGACTAACGTCTATTATTTTTATTGCTCAGGGCGTTATTCCTCAAGATGAAGAATTTATTAATAAATTCTGGTTTGATGTCGTTGGGTATGTTGATGAAGGATACGATGAAATTATCGGTGAAACATTGCGTGAAGATAAAACATACGGTGTGTTGATGGCAAAGGACATGGCCCACTATCTAAAAATGAAACCGGGCAGCAACGGGATTGTTATGGCACAAACATTAACCGGTCAGATGAACGCTATGGATATAGAAATAAATGGCGTCTATGATACCGGCAATGATTTTTCCAATGACAAATTTATGCGTTTTAATTTTAATTTTGCTCAGTCTCTGCTCGATACGCAATCGGCGGAGAGAATATTGGTAATGCTCAAACACTGGAAACATACGGATAGGCTGTATGATCTTCTTCTTAAAAAAATAAGAAATGCGGGCATTGATTGTGAAATTACAACCTGGAGAGATTTGTCCATTAGTTATAACAAAATGAAATCATATCTTGATACGATATTTGTGTTTCTTTTTTTCATTGTGCTGGCTATTGTGTTAGTAACCACAATCAATACGATGAGCTCAACGATTGTTGAAAGAACAAAAGAAATCGGAACCCTGAGAGCTTTGGGGATGAAACGCAAGGGATTGTCAAATCTTTTTGCCGTGGAAGGAGCTTTGCTGGGGTGTTTCGGAAGCGCTCTGGGCGTTATTCTGCACACGATTGAGTGGACGGTTATTCGGTTATTTCCGCTCCACTACACCCCTCCGGGGTTGTCCACGCCGGTGGCGATGAGGGTTAATATGGTCCCTTGGGCGCTGCTTGCGTTGATGGTATGTTTTATTGTATTATCTACAATTGCGGCGATCATACCTGCAAGAACGGCGGGCAAAAAGAATATTGTGGAAGCACTGGGACATTCTTGAAATATTTTTTAAAAGACAATGAGCCCAGGATATATGAACTGTTCATGGAGTAACTGATTTATGATGAAGTGGATGAAACTGGCATTTCGCAACATTTTAAGAAACAAGCGCCGGTCGCTTATCACCATGCTGGCTATCGGCGTTGGTTTTGCCGCGATTGGTCTTTATCATGGGTATATTCATAATGCTTATAACGGGCTCAGGGTTATCGCCATTCGCGGTGAAGGTTTGGGGCATTTACGAATTAACAAAGCTGGTTGGAATGCAAAGGGAAAACTTGAACCGGAAAAATATATGTTTTCACAGGAAGAAACTCAAAAAATTATGAAGCTTGCCGTGGAAGAAAAAAACGTTGTGTTGGCCACCCCGCAGATTCAGGTTGTAGGTATGGTAACCAATGGGGCTGTCTCCACTGTTTTTATTGCTCAGGGGCTTGTTCCCAAAGATGAAGTGATTATTAAAGGGGATTGGAAGGTGTTTCGTCCGCGTCAGGGACATAAGATAGACGACGAAACAATCTACGGAGTGGAAATGGCGAAAGACCTGGCCAGTTATTTAAATCTGAAGGCAGGCATGGATGGGATTGTCATGGCGCCGACCTTAAACGGTCAGATGAACGCTTTGGATATGCAGGTCGCCGGCGTCTATGATACCGGGAATGATTTTTCCAATGACAAATTTATGCGTTTCAATTTTTATTTTGCGCAATCTCTGCTTGATACGAAATCGGCGGAAAGAGTGGTGGTATTGTTGAAGAAATGGGAAGACACGGAAATGATGCGCGATCTTCTTCTCAAAAAACTGAAAGCCGTGGGGATCGATTGTGAAATAAGAACATGGAAGGAATTATCTTTGGGGTATTTGAAAATGAAATCTTATCTCGATATGATATTTATTTTTATTGCTTCCATTGTTCTGGTGATCGTGATTATGACCACCGTCAATACGATGGGCATGGCTATTTTGGAAAGAACAAGAGAGATCGGAACGCTGCGGGCTCTGGGATTGAAATTCAGGGGGGTATCCATTCTTTTTGCTCTGGAGGGAGCCTTCCTGGGATTCTTGGGCAGTATTGTGGGCATTATTCTGCACACATTCGTGTGGGTGATTATCAGACTTTATCCGCCTCGTTACATCCCTCCGGGATTTTCCGAGCCCGTGGAAATGTGGATTGACATGGTGCCGGAGATGTTGATGATTTTGATCGTGAGTTTTATTATATTGTCCATGGTTGCGGCGATCATTCCCGCAAGAGGTGCGGCCAGAAAAAATATTGTGGATGCGCTGGGACATGTTTAAATATTAATAAGGGAGAAAATAATGAGTCAAACAATCAAAAAACAGTTTTTTGTCATGTTGGGGTTGATTTTATTTTTGTGTGTTTCCGCCGGGACAGCACAGGCAAACATGAGCAATCAGGAAATGTTGGAAACGGCTGACAAAGCGCGTGGCAACTATGAGGGAATTCAGTGGGAAGTTTCCATGCATTCCAAAGAAAGAGGGCGTGAGCAGGATCGAACATTCCTGGTTATCGCAAAAGGTTATAATTCTCTGGTTGAGACTTTGGCTCCCGGAAATTTAAAGGGTCAAAAACTTCTCATGCAGGATCGTAACATGTGGTTTGCCAAACCCGGTCTTTCCAAACCTGTTCCTATCTCGCCGCGGCAAAAACTTATGGGTGACGCGGCAAACGGCGATATCGCTGCCACGAACTACGGTGGAGATTATAAAGTCGTAGACACGGAAGAGGGCAAGTTCAACGACGAAGATTGTATTATTTTAAATCTACGGGCAAAAGACAAAAGGGCCACTTACGATCACATCAAATACTGGGTATCAAAAAAACGTATTGTGGGATTGAAAGCTGAATTCTATACGATTTCAGGGAAGATGTTTAAGTCAGCCGTGTTCGAATATAGGAATAGAATCACCCTGGATGGTAAACCGCAGGAATTTATTTCTAAAATGGAGATTACCAACGCAATCATGAAAGATGATGTCACAACGATCAGTTACAGCAGGCCATTGCTGAAAAAAGTTTCCGATGCTACTTTTAATTTAAATTTACTCACAAAGTAGAGGTTATCATGAAAAAGAAACAAGAAAAAAATATCTTTGGTGTTTTTATTTCTGTTTTGCTTTTCTTTTCTGTATGGATGCCGCAGATTGCCGGTGCCGCTGTTGATCCTTTTGCTGTATTTCTTCAGTCGAATATCAAAAAATATACAGCCGCTGATGCCGAATTCGCGGATCGGCCATATTTAAAGGCATTAAAAGGAAGCCTGTCCGGAGATTTGCGAATTCTCGCTTATGGTGTTATGCAGGATCCGGCTGAATCAACCCAAAATCCTAGAAATGATCCGGTTGGATTTCCCAGCTACGTTGGAAATTTTGAAATAAGACCTAATTTGCGCTTTAATACCAGCTTTCTCGATATGTACATCAAACCAAGGGGGATCATTGACTACCGGTACTGGAAAGAAGGATTGCGTGAAGGTGAAGACGAATGGAATGATGACTGGTATATCAATGAATGGCTCGTCAGAATTAACATATTGGACAGAATTTTTGCTTCTTATGGACGGGAAAATTTACAATGGGGACCTTCTTTTCTTTTTTCTCCGTCAAACCCTTTTTTCTTTGATAACGGCCGCAGTAACCCTTATATGGAAATATCCGGAATGGATTTTGCCCGTTTAGTGATTGTTCCACATATGCTCTGGACAACATCTTTTATCGTCAATACGGAGCAAGGTCGTAATGTTAGTACGGAACCTTTTAAAGAAACGTATGCTGTCAAAATAGATTACACGGGTAGTCAAAATTACGCTTCCTTAATTTTGTCACAAAAAGATGATAAAAATACGGTGGGATACTTCGGTGGATGGACGGTTTCTGATGCGATACTGCTGTACAGCGAAGGCAGCATGCGCCAGGGAAGCGATGCCTTGTATCCGGCTCGACGAAATCCTTCTCTGGTTCAGTCTTTTCTGGAAAGAGTGTTTCCCGCAGGAACTGATATAAGACCGATTGTTGACAGATATACAGTGCTCAGGGAAGCAGAAATGCAGAAAAGCCGCGCCGATGATTCTGATATTTTTCCGATTATCCTGGTGGGCGGTTCCTACACATTTGAAGACAGCAGCACACTCTCTCTTGAATATATGTATAACTCGCCCGGATACAACGAAGATGAGGCTGATCTTTATTATGCGCTGAGGGGCAATGCCGCCTTTGCGTATGTAGATATGGGTGCCTTTCCGAAATTACTGGGACAGTACACATTGTATCAGACCGGATACACGGGATTAAGATTCTTACGGAAAAACTATGCAATGCTTCAATATTTTAAAGGCAATATATTTAATAAACTGGATACAACTTTTCGCTGGACGCAAAACATTGATGACGGCTCCGCCCAGTTTTTAGGGTTGATGTCCTATACGCTGGGAAACCGTTTTGAATTATTCTCATCCGGGGTTCTGAACGCAGGAAAAGAAGAATCGGAGTTCGGTACTTTTATTGATTATCAAATCATGCTTGGTTTGAAATACAGTATGTAATTTCATCAGGCTTTCAATATGATGTGGCTCTGTGCAACCTGATGTCCAGGTTATCAAGTGATACGCTTTTTTTTAATGAGACCCAAATTTCGGAAACAAATACCCTGCATACCCTAAAGGGCACTATAGGGTTACTATAGGCCGAGCGGGATAAATGTGGGTCTAATTTCCCGCCCTTTGGGGCGCAAGTTCGTTTGGATACCCTGCTGCTTGCGGCGAGGTTGTTCATTGCGCCTGGTTGATACCAGAAAATCATTGGCTGATGTGCTTTTTTTCAATCTGAACGTATCAGCGGATTCTTTTATCCATTTTTCCAAACCGGAAATATTTTTGTTATGCTTAAAGGGTTTGACGAAGACAGCTTCCTTTAATAAATAAAACATTATTTGGCTTTGGGAAGAATAGATGCTGAAAGTTAGCGAACAGGGACCGGTGACTTTATTTTACATGGGGCGTTCACCTCTGGGATTTCTTTTGTATCCGGTTTACGCTTTTCTGGCTGGCGATGCGCTGATCGATACAGGCACCAATCGCGCTGATAAAGAGTTTCTTGCTGTTTTAAAAGGCAGAAAAATTAAAAAAATTGTCAATACCCATCATCACGAAGATCATATTGGCAATAACGCTGATGTTCAGAAGCTGTTCGGGATACCGATATATGCCCATCCATCCGCTCTGCGATATCTGGAAAATCCGCGCCTGAATGATTTGCGTCTTTATCAGAGGATTGTCTGGGATTGGCCGAAGGGTTCGCAGGGAACGGCCATCGGGTCCTATGTTGATGTCGATGGTTTTCACTTTGAAGTTATCAACTCGCCGGGGCACACCGATGATCATATCTGTTTATATGAATCAGATAAAAGATGGCTTTTCACCGGTGATCTTTTCTGCGGGACGACTTTTTTGTATCTCAGGCAGGACGAGAATTATCTGCAGATTCTGGACACACTGAAAAAATTATCGCTGCTGGATATAGATACTGTATTCTGTAGTCTCAAAGGTGTGGTACCAAAGGGCAAGGAAGTCCTGCTAAAAAAAATTGCCAGAATGGAACAATTGCGTGATGACGTTCTGGCAATGGAAGAAAAAGGTTTGTCGCCGGATAAAATCAGGCGGAAAGTTCTGGGAAAGGAAGGGACAATGGGTTTTGTTACGAGAGGTCATTACTCCAAGCAGAACACCGTAGACAGTATTCTCTCAGGGAAAAGACCCGATCAAATAAAATAGGCGTGTTTAACAAACACGCCTATTTTATTTGCTGTTCGGGAATCTATTTGTAAAGCGCTTCGATCTGATCTTTCAGCTTGTTCAAAACTACGTTGCGTTTCAATTTCATCGTCTGGGTGAGCGTTCCGCTATCCAGGCTGAAGGCTTCCGACAAAAGCAAAAACTTCTTCGGAATTTCATAACCGCCGAATTTGCCTTTCAGATGCTTGGTGATTTCCTCGGCATACATGTCGATGATATCCTGCCGTGCCACCAGTGTTTTAATATCCTGCGGTAATCCTTTTTCCTTGGCGTAATCCAGCAGGACATCGAAGTCGGGAACGACAATGCAAATATTATAGGGCCGATTAAGCCCGTAAATCAATGCCTGCTGAACAAAATGAACCAGACAAATTTCTTCTTCCAGAGCGACGGGGAAAACAAATTTCCCGTTTTCCAGCTTGTATTGCTCCTTAATTCGGCCGGTGATGAACAGAAATCCATCTTTATCGAGACGTCCACGGTCGCCGGTGCGTATTCCGCCGTCGGGCGTCATAATCGCTTTGGTGTCTTCCGGGCGGTTGTGATAGCCCTTCATGACATTGGGCCCATAGACGATAATTTCACCGTCGGTTGCTTTCTCCTCAACAACAGAGGAATCAATGATAATTTTCACCTTATCGATAGCCTTGCCCACGCTACCCAGGCGGTAATCGTAAGATGCGTTCATCGCGGCGGCCGGAGATGTTTCCGTCAGCCCGTAGCAGTCGTAAATGGGAATGCCGATATCAAAAAAGAACTGGGCGATCTCGGGATTCATGGCAGCGCTGCCGCTCATCGCCCCCATCAATCTTCCGCCCAGACGCTCTCTGATTTTTTGAAAGACGATTTTATCGGTAATCTTGAATTTAAGATTCGTCATCAAGCAGGTTTTGCCTTCGGCAGCCAGTTCGCGTTTCTTCTTGGCCGCTTCAACGCCCATGACAAAGAGTGCTTTGGCAAGACCGCCTTCCTTATTCATTTTCGTCCACAGACCGTCGTAAATCCGGTTAAAGACACGGGGGACGGCGACCAGCCAGGTCGGTTTTACTGCAACGATATCGTTGACGATCGTGGCGGGGCTTTCCACCAGACCCATGGCGCCGCCTTTAAGAATGACAGCAAACAATTCGCCGCTTTGGCCGTAAGAGTGAGCCCAGGGTAAAATCGCGAGTGTCAGGGCGTTTTTCCCGTCATTTTTAAAAAGTTCGGGATACATTTTACAGCCTGCCAGGGAATTACTGGTGAAGTTGCCATGCGAAAGCAAAACGCCTTTTGGATTGCCGGTTGTGCCTGAGGTATAGATCAGTTCGGCAACGTCATCCGGTTTGGGGACTTGCACAGAAACGGGATTGGTCGCTCCTCTTTTTTCCAAAGCGGCCATCGAATTCTCGCCATCACTTTCGATGATAAAGATGTGTTTGAGAGTTGGAATATCTTTCGGAAAGTTTTTTATCTTTTCATAAATTTCCGGTTTGGAAACAAAAAGCACTTTGATTCCACTGTCGGTGATGATGTATTTCCAGATCTGAACCAGTTCCGCTTCATACATCGGAACGAAACGGGCCAGTCTTCCCCATGTGGCAAAAGCGCAGATCGTCCATTCGAAACGGTTGTTGGCAATGATACCGACGGCGTCATCTTTATCGATACCTAATTGGGCAAGTCCGGCGCGCAGATTTTTAATCCGGGCATCGATTTCCTTGTAGGTTAACCATTCGTAAACGCCGCTTTTGTTTTTCGTGCCGAAAAGACGCCTGTCCGCGAATTTCGACGCGCTTTCCTCCCACCAGTCAACCAGGTTGTCCGGTTTATCCAATGTCCATGTGTGCATAAAAAATCACTCCTTGATATTTTATATTCAAGCGCAAATGACATTTCGCGCTGATTTTACCGGAAAATTAGCCATAACTATTTTGTACGGATTTTAAGATATTTTTGGAAATAATTCAATTGAAACATGGACGTATAACTAACGCTACAAATATTTAATCAGTGCTGTTTTTCCGTTGACGTTTTTCAAAAAACAAGTATAATTAATCCATTCAAACACAAATTGATAGCGAATCGTCCCCGCACATTGTACCTCGACTGATAATTCACATACTCCAAATGCGTTTTCTGGTTTCAACAGGTATCTCCGGTATTGTTTTTTTGCTTTGATTGTTTAAGCTGACGATGTTTGGTATTACCGATTTTCAAGGCGGTATGGTTTTTTGTTTTTTCCAAACTTAACAAGAAAGGAGGGTCATTATGAGCAGCATTTACAAAGTTATTGAAATTATCGGGGGCAGTGAAAAATCATGGGAAGAAGCGGCCAAAAAAGCTGTGGAATCGGCTGCGAAAAGTCTGAAAGAAATCAGAGTTGCCGAAGTGAAAGAACTGGACATGAGAGTTGAAAACAATAAGGTTGTTGAATACAGGGTAAAAATGAGGGTGTCATTTAAATACAAACCTGGTTGACATTTTAATCATTAAGAAAAAATCCGGACCTATTGCGGCGGAGTATTTTTTGCTGCAATAGGTCCCGATAACATAGCATTATCCGATATTTGATTTACTATTTTATTGACACATAAGATACTTCTTTATATACCTCCCTTACGTAAATAATACCTTAAAAGAATAAAAGCATTTCCCTTCTTGGAATAATTGAATGCGCATAGAAAAACGTGAAGAAAAATGCAGTGAATGCATGCTCTGCGTTCGTGATTGTGTCATGGGGGTGTGGCGAAATATTGACGGCAAATCTCAGGTCGTTGATATTGATTTATGTAATCGCTGCAGTCATTGCATTGCGGTTTGCCCCTGTGACGCCATCGTTCACGATGGTCTCAAGAAAGAAGAAATCACTTCCATTAACAGAAAAAACCTCAGTCCGGAGGCTTATCGCGATATCATCACCAGCAGAAGAAGTATCCGACAATTCAAAAACGAGCCGGTGCCGAGAGAAATCATACAACAGGTTCTTGATACAGCCCGTTATGCTCCCACGGCCAGCAATAGTCAGGATGTCGGATATATTGTCATTATGGACAAGTGTCTTATCGAAAAAACGGCGGCGGGCATATTTGATCTGGCCAGCAAATTGTTCAATAAAACAAAAGGCGGCATTGGCCGGGTGTTGACGGAACTTACCGGTCTGTCCAAAAACCGTTATTTCAGGGTTATGCATTATGTCCAGAATCAGCATGCTCAAAACGGCAGGGATTTTATTTTACATAATGCGCCGGTTCTTATTTTGATTCATGCTCCGAAAAGGAAACCGTTTGCGTGCGATGACTGCAATATTGCTGCAACAACAATCATAAACTATGCGCACACACTGGGCCTAGGAACATGTTTTATGGGACTTCTGACTCTTGTTTTGAAATGGCGAAAGAAAATCAGGAAGGAATTTCGTGTTCCGGAAGGCAGACGCGTTTATGCCGCTTTGGTCATGGGCTATCCGGCATACCGGTTCACGAATACCGTTTCCAGAAAAAAACCGGAAGTGGACTGGGTGTGAAAAATTATCAGGTTTTTGGAGTACAGCATGAGAAAAATAAACATTGGAGTCATGACGTTATTGTTTTTTTGTTTGTGCGCAGCCGATTTTGCAAACGCCGCCGGTGGGTGGTCTAAAGTCAAGGACAGTGACGGGATCAAGTTGTATGAACGCTCCGTGCCGGGAACGAATCTCATGGAATACATGGCGGTGACGAAAATGGACGTAAAAATGGAAGTGATCGGCGAAGCTTTGCGTGATGTTGCGCAATATCCCAGGTGGCTTTCCGATTGTGAAAGCGCACGGATTGAAAAAAAATATGACCGCAACAATTACATCATGTATATCGTTGAAAATCCTTTTTTGATAGACAGACGGGACATCGTGCTCAAGAATGAAACGTTATATGACTATGAAAATGGCCTAGCGAAAATCACTTTTTATAATACCGATGAAGTAAATATTCCTTTAAAAAAAAGACATGTGCGAATTAACCTTATGGGCGGCTTTTTTCAAATAGAATTTCTGGGAAGAAACAAAGCGAAATTCATATACCGATTGAAGGTCGATCCCGCCGGTGATATCCCCAAAAAGGTTGCTTATGCAGTCATGAAATACTATCCTTTTAATTCCATCAAAAATCTGAAAAGCATTGTTACTGATCGTAAATATGCAGGCATGGCAAAAGACTCGGAAGACGCAAAACAGATTAATATCCGTTCCTTCCGTGAGACATCCGTGAAAAAGATATTTGGCGACAGCATGATGAAAGTGGTAAGAAATAAGTCCGCCATGCAGGCCTTGCTGGATGCCGACATCGAAGGCATCAAAAATATAGCTTTATCCGGAAGCGCATATGAGGTAATTCACAAAACAGCGATGAATATGGTTGACAAATATATAGATAAAATCATCACTGATAAAAAAACGGCAAAAAGCTTGAAAAATAACCGGACCCTGCATGCCGAGGTAACGGCTTTGCTTCATACATACACCGAGGCTGATGATGAAACGGTGGACAGCATTGTTGCCCGGTATTATCAAGACTAGATTGGAAAAAATATAAACATGGTATGAATTTAAAATCGTTTTCAGAGGGGCATTTACAAAAAGATAAGAGATTATTATATTGAGCAATAATAAAAACCGATCTGTGAGGCGGTGAAAATGACTTTTGTAAAAATTAATTTCGGCAGTAATTTTGAAGACGAGTTTCAAAAGGTTGTGGATGAAGTCTTCCATCTGGTAAGGCCTGCTTTCAGAAACTACGAGTGCATCTGGCGTCCCAATATTGATGTCTATGAGTCGTCCGATGAAATCATGGTGCTCGCTGATATGGCAGGACTGAACAAGGAAGAGCTCCATATTGAAGTCAGCCGTAAAAAAATCAAGCTCGCGGGTATTCGTAAAGCCATTCAGCTTTTTCAAAATGCGCGTTATTGTCAGGCCGAAATTCCGCATGGTTATTTTGAGAGGCACGTCATTTTACCCTCATCCGTGGATGTGGAGTCGGCGCAGGCATCCTACGCCGATGGAATTTTAATGGTGAGGATGAACAAGTTACCTATGAATAAATCGCATCGCGTATCGGTTATTTCGGGAAAGTAGATATATACTCATTCTAAAAAAACTGGAGGTTCAAATGACGGAACAAAATGTCCCGCAAAATAAAAATACTTTTAATATACCGGACGTCATTCCCGTTCTTCCCATGCATAATGTGCTTGTGTTCCCCAAAACAATGATCCCGCTGGAAGTAACCGGAAGCGCATCCATTCTGGTTGATGAAGCCATGACGAAAGATCGTCTTATCGGTCTGATCATGACAAAAAAAGAACCGGAAAGACCCCATGTATACACGAAGGATGATTTGCATTCCGTGGGTACCTGCGCCGTTATTATGAAGATGGCCAAAACCATGGATAATCACACGCAAATGCTGTTGCAGGGAATTAGTCGTTTTTCAATAGAAGAAATCATTGAAGGCAAACCTTATCAGCAGGCACGTATTAAAATCATTGAAGAGACGGATGTCAAGGATCTGGAAACGGAAGCGCTGATGGCCAATCTGTTGTCACTGTTTGACAAAATATTAAAATTGTCTCCTTTCCTGCCACCGGAATTCGGCCCGATGGCCAAATCCATTACGGAAGCGGGCACGCTGGCCGATTTGATCGCGTCTATTATCAACGCGCCGGTGGAAGATAAGCAAAAAGTGTTGAGTATTGCCGATGTCAAAAAACGCCTTAAGGAACTTACGCTGATGGTAAATCATCAGATGGAAGTTCTGGAGCTGGGGAATAAAATTCAGAATAAGGTAAAGGATGATATCGATAAAAATCAGCGGGAATATTATCTGCGTCAGCAGATGAAGGCCATCAAGCAGGAGCTGGGAGAGGGCGATGAGAATACGGTGGAAACCGATGAGTACCGTAAAAAAATTGAGGAGAAAAAGCTTCCCGAAGAAGCGAAAAAAGAAGCGCTGAGGGAACTGGAGAGATTATCGCGCATGCATCCGTCGTCAGCGGAGTACACGGTTGCTTCGACCTATCTGGATTGGATGACGGCTTTGCCCTGGAATACGTCGACGACCGATAATCTTGATATTGCCAAAGCACGTCAGGTTCTTGAAGAGGACCATTACGGCCTGGCCAAACCCAAGAAGCGCATTATAGAATACCTCGCGGTGCGCAAGCTGAAGCCGGATTCCAAAGGACCGATTCTTTGCTTCGTGGGACCTCCCGGCACGGGGAAAACATCACTGGGACATTCCATCGCCCGGGCTCTGGGTCGTAAATTTGTTCGCATATCGCTGGGCGGAGTGCGCGATGAAGCGGAAATTCGCGGTCATCGCCGGACATACATAGGCGCTTTGCCCGGCCGCATTATTCAGGGGCTCAGGCGGGCGGAATCGAACAATCCCGTATTTATGCTGGATGAGATAGATAAGGTCGGCAGTGATTTCCGCGGTGATCCTTCATCGGCTTTGCTGGAGGTTCTGGACCCCCAGCAGAATAATACTTTTTCTGATCATTACCTGGATGTGGCGTTTGATCTTTCCAATGTCATGTTTATAACAACGGCCAATATGCTGGATACGATTCCTCCCGCTTTACTTGACAGGCTGGAAGTTATTGAGCTCAACGGTTACACACAGGAAGAGAAGGTGAAAATTGCCGAACGGTATTTGATTCCACGGCAGTTAAAAGAAAACGGTCTGAGTGAAACTCAGTTTAAATTAACCGACAAAGCGCTCAACGCGATAATAACCGGTTACACACGGGAAGCCGGCGTGCGCAATCTGGAGCGGGAAATCGCCAATGCCTGTCGCGGCGTGGCAGCAAAAATTGCCGAAGGAATTTTAAAGTCCAGGACGCTCACCGAAAAAGACCTGGCGGCTTATCTCGGACCGTTACGTGTTCCCACGGACATTGATGCGCGTATTGCCAGGCCCGGCATCGCCATCGGGCTGGCCTGGACGCCTGTCGGTGGCGATTTGCTTTTCATTGAAGCAACAGCCATGAAAGGGAAAAAAGGGCTTACGCTTACCGGTCAGTTGGGTGACGTCATGAAAGAGTCGGCTTCCGCTGCCCTTAGCTTTATCCGTACCAATGCCTGGGAATTAAACATTACCCCCGAGTTTTTCGAAGATATGGACATTCACATCCATGTTCCGGCAGGCGCTATTCCCAAAGACGGTCCGTCGGCGGGTGTCACCATGTTGACGGCATTAACGTCACTGCTCACCAACCGTAAAGTCAAAAAGAACCTGGCCATGACCGGAGAAATAACGTTGCGTGGAGCGGTGCTGCCCGTCGGTGGCGTTAAGGAAAAAGTTCTCGCGGCTTATCGCGCCGGAATCAAAACCATTTTATTGCCGGATTGGAACCGTAAGGATATTGCGGATATTCCGGAAAATGTGCAAAAGAACATCTCCTTTCATTTTGTCAAAGATATGATGGATGTCATCAATCTGGCTTTGGAACCGCTCCACGAAAAAGATATAGATAAAACGCCTGTAAGAAATGGCAGGCCTGCTGCTTTGAATAAAACGAAGAAGAAATCAAAGACAAAAAAGAGTAAACGATAAAAAATAATGGGAAGGTGAATTTATGGCAGCGCAATATTTATTACTGAACGTTGAGGAAAAAGTGGCCACGGTGACCATCAATCGGCCGGATAAGGGCAATTCTCTTTCACCTCAGGTACTGGAGGAAGTAGAAGAGACGTTCACTCATATTTCAAAACGGCAGGATGTTCATGTCGTCGTGTTTACCGGTGGCGAACGGTATTTTTCCGCCGGATTTGATTTGACTTATATCCGTACCCTGCAAAAAGTTAATAACGAGGCCTATACCGCATTGTTTCATCGGGCCTATCGTTCTGTCATGTTTTGCGAACAGCCGGTTATCTGCGCTGTGGGCGGCCCGGCCATCGCCGGAGGATTCGATCTGACGATGATGTGCGATATCCGTTATGCGTCAGAACGCGCCAGATTCGGACAGCGTGAAATAGTGCTTTCTCTTAATCCGACCATGGATCCTTTATGGAGAATTGTCGGATTAAGCAATGCCATGGAATCCGCTCTTACGGGACGCATATGGGACGCTCAGGAAGCCCTGCGGATGGGATATGTCTCCCGTATCTTTTCCGAAGGAGAACTTTTGAAGGAGGTGGGAGCCATCGCGCGCGAAATGGCAACCTATGATCGCGGCTGTCTCAGGGAAACCAAGCAGCTCACGCATCTTCTGTTAAATTCCAGTCTGGATCAGGCGATGCGCCAGCAGGAATGGCTCTTCCGCTCCTACATAGGATCGGATGATAACCATCAGCGGATAGACGACCTTCAGACGAAGCTCGCTTCCATGCGTCGGAATAAGTAGATAAATAAAACGTAAGCTTATTATCCAGTGATTATTCAAGTTCAATTTGTGGGAAGATCGGTAGGATATTTTGAATAATAATGAGATTGTTTCCAACCCTTCTTATATCCCTGATTGATTTTGTAGATAACAAACCAGTTTTTAAACTTTTTTATATTTAAAAGTGATTTGAGCAATCTTATTTGATAAACTGGAAAAGAATAAATTCTTTTCTTAATATAATTACTTGCCGTGTAAACTAAATCCGGGGTAGATCCATTCAATTGGTGAACGATATAGGAAAATCTATATTTATTCCAGTCTAATGGATAATTTGTATAAATCAGACGCTTTTCTTTCTGCAATTGCTCAATAAAATCGGTTCCCGGTAATGGCGTAAGAAATGTGATTTGGAAAATATCGATGTTTGATTTAATTAGAAACTCAGTTAATATTTTATAATATTCCGGTGTTTCATAATCACTACCGATAATAAACGCGCCTAATACGCCAATCCCATATTTATGAAAAACGTCAACAACTTTTTTGTAGTTTTCTACACCAACTTTTATATTGACGCCTTTTTTAAAATTAACTAAAGAATCGGTCGTAATTGTTTCAAATCCGATAAATACAAACATACAACCGGCTTGGGCTGCCAGCCTTATGATTTCTTCATCTTCAGCAACATTAATGGAAGTCTGCATCCACCATTTTTTGTTCAGTTTCCGATTTACCATTTCTCTGAAAAGTTCTTTGGCTCGCTTATAAGCTTCTTTCCCATAGCCAACCAAATTATCATCCAGAAAGGTAATGTAATCACTTTTTATTTCTTCAAGTTCTTTTAAAATTTCTTCAGGATTTCGCTGACGATATTGCTTCCCTAAGTATCTCGAAACGGAGCAGAAATTACAGTTTAAAGGACAACCCCTTGAAGTCTGGACTGTTTGCCAGAAATAACCGGGGTGCAATAAATCTCTGCGGGGAATAATTTTAGATTTTGTTAAATCGACAACCTCTCCCTTGTATCGCTGCATGAGGTCATTGTTTTCAAAATCCCGGATGACTTTTGCCCATATATTTTCGGCTTCACCGATGACTACGGCATCGGCATATTGCAGTGCCTCGTCAGGAAGCATGGAAGCATGTATTCCGCCAAGGACAACTTTGATGTTTTTGTCTCTGTAAATTCTGGCTATTTCATAGGCGCGATTAATATTGCTGGTAAAAGAGGTAATGCCTACAAGGTCAGCTTCTTCAAAAATAAAATTATCGAAATTTTCGTCTAAAATTTTAACTTGCCAGTCCGACGGCGTCAAAGAAGCCACATAGGCAAGACTGAGCGGTGGGAATGTAGTAGATCTACTTGATAAATAGCCACTTTTACGTCCAACGGGATTTATGAGAAGTAATTTTTTCATCGTTACAAGAAAAATTAATTAAATATGTTTATACATACCATACTATCATGCGTTTTGAAAATTAAAAAGTTATGTTGCTTGTTGTTTTATTAAAAATGAAAACACATGAGAGCGAAAATTTGTTAGCGGATTTTCTGAATCTTCATTTTCCGAATAATCATATATCAACTTTTAAAGTTTATGTTAATTGTATTTCATTGACAGACACAGTTATTTTTTGTATAATTTTAAAAAGATTGAACGATTTATCAAGGAAGGGTTTTTAAAAAAGTGCCGGGGAGTAGTTTGTTTGGATTCAAAGCCTCTGTATAACAGTCGAATAGTAAATACATATATTAAGTATATTAAAAAATGTTATGAAAATGTAAATATCTATGATCTTTTAAAATATTCTCATATGGAACCGTATGAGGTAGCCGATCAGAATCACTGGTTTACTCAGGAACAGATTAATCTTTTTCATGAAAAACTCTCAGAAATTACCGGCGCGGCAAATGTTGCGCGAGAAGCAGGACGATATGCAACATCCCCCGAAGCCAGTGGGATCATGCGACAATATGTTCTCGGGATGGTAAATCCCATCGAAGTCTATGAGTTAGTCAGTAAGGTAGCTCCTCAATTTTCGCGATCAGCAACGTATGAATCAAAAAAAATAAGTTCAGAAAAAATTGAAATCATAGTTACTCCGAAAGAAAGTGTTCAGGAACAACCGTTTCAATGCGAAAATAGAATAGGCCAATTTGAATCAATTGGCTTGGTGTTTGGTAATACCCTTCCTAAAATTGATCATACTGAATGTATATTTAAAGGAGGAAGCTGTTGCCGGTATGTAATATCATGGGAAAATAATTTATCTACATTATTAAGAAGAACAAGAAACATAGCTGCAATGATACTAGCTATCGTCAGTATTGTCTTGATGATTGTATATCCCCTGGACACGTTTTTTTATTTTATACCGGTAATGATTGCATCGATTCTTATCATAACATATTTCAGTGACAGAGAAATCAAGAAAGAATTGAGGAACAGTATCAATAATCTGGAACACTCGCGTGATGATCTCATCAGGCAAATGGAAATTAATTATAACAACTCGCAAATGGTGCATGAGATTGGTGAAGCGATCAACCGATATGTGAATATAGATGATATTTTGAACAATGTGATTCACATATTGGAAAAGAGACTCGGATATGACAGAAGTATCATTCTTTTTGCCAACAAGGAAAAAACCAGGCTTATTTTTAAAGCAGGTTACGGATATACTGAAAAACAGTTGAATATTGTCAAAGCGACTGAATTTGATTTGACCAAACCGCAGTCCAAGGGCGTTTTTGTAACCTCTTTCAGGGGGAAAAAGCCGTATCTCATTAATGATATTAATACCATCACCGGGAGACTTTCACAAAAAAGTCTGCAGTTTGTCAAGGACATGGGTTCTCAATCGTTTATTTGCTGTCCGATCATCTCCGATGACAATTCTGTCGGCGTTTTGACCGTTGATAACGTCAAAACACAGAGAGTGCTTGTAGAGAGTGATCTTCGTCTTTTGATGGGGGTGGCTTCCGTGCTTGGCGTCAGCATACGCAATGCCCAGCTTCACGAAGAACGCACCAGCCAGTTGAAGTCCATCTTAAGAGCGCTGGCGGCGAGCATTGACGCGCGAGATCCCTTTACAGCGGGTCATTCGGAAAAGGTGACGGAATACGCCGTGGGGATTTGCAAGGAAATGAACATGTCGCCCGATTATACGGAAGTAGTAGGGGTGGCCGCTTCCCTGCATGATTACGGCAAAATAGGCATTTCCGATGCGTTGCTTAAAAAAGAAGGGCTCCTGACCGAAGAAGAATATGAAACCATTAAGACTCATGCCGTAAAAACAAGAACCATACTGGAACAAATTGATTTTCACGGATCGTACAGCTTGATTCCTGAAATAGCCGAAGCGCATCACGAGAAAATAGACGGGAGCGGATATCCCCGCGGATTAAAGGAACACGAAATTCCCATCGGGTCGCGGATCATCGCGGTTGCCGATTTTTTTGAGGCGATTACGGCCAAACGTCTTTATCGTGACCCATCCCTGTCGAGGAAGCGTTTGCAATGTTGCGCAGGGAAAGCGATGTTCATTTCAGCCGGGATATTGTCGAGGCGTTTATCAATTTCTATACAACGCAAAAAATGGATTCTGGAGAGATGTGCGAAAAATAACATTATGTGTCGCTAATGCCGCTTGATGAATAAGAGCCAATTCATTGAATTTCAAGTTCATTTGATTAAGACAAATCGGAAAAAATATAAACGGAGGATGGATGACGCAGACGCAGGCTTATTTAATGGAAAACGATGAGGAGGGAAAGCGCCTTGATCTGAAAACTGATCCGGAAGAGGTGACGACGCAGGCTTTATGGTTTGGTATTGGTTCAGGGGCGCGGGTGCTGGATGTGGGTTGCGGTCCGGGCAAGACCACCGCTCTGTTACACGATTTGATTCGGCCTGATGGCGAGGCGGTCGGAGTAGATATTTCAGAGAGTCGCATTCAACATGCGCGCTCATTTTACGGTGGGAAAAGGGGCATAGACTTTCAAGTCAGAGATATTCGTTTACCGATGAAAGAGCTTGGGCAATTCGATTTTATCTGGGTGCGCTTCGTACTTGAATATTATCGCAAGGGCGCTTTTGACATCATCAGGAATATCAGCGCCAATCTTAAACCGGGCGGCTATATATGTCTGCTGGATCTTGACCATAATTGTCTCAGTCACTGGGAAATGCCGTCTCAGATGGAGGATGTCATTAAACAATTCATGTTCTATGCCCAGGACCATTATAATTTTGATCTTTTTGCCGGGCGCAAATTCTATGCTCATCTTTATGATTTGAATTTCGAGGACATCGGCATCAATATTATGCCGCATCATCTAATATTCGGAGCACTTCAAGCCGCCGATGAATTCAATTGGATGAAAAAAGTTGAAATAGGGATCAAGAAAGCGCCGGAAGTATTAAAAAAATATCCGGGCGGCAGCGAACAATTTGTAATAGACTTTAAAAATTTTTTCAGAAATCCGCGACGATTCACTTATTCGCCGCTGATTCTTTGTAGGGGAAGAAAACCTGTAGGCAAGGGGATAAAATAGAAAAAAGAAGTACCGAAAGACGGAGAGCAGTTAAAAAACTCCGATATAATGAAGAATAGAGGGATTTTCATTGTGAGACTCAAATTTCATAAACACAGTGCATAGAAATTTGTAAGTCGAACAATCCCGCACAGCGGAGGGTATGATACCCCGCAGCTTGCTGCGGAATTAGGGTCCAGGGCTTGCCCTGGGGTTCATACTCGTGATTGATTTAAAGCAGTGAGGCTCTTTATGGAGTTTTTTAAAAATTTCAGACATGACGGGCGGCAAAATATAATCAAGCGGACTCCTCCACTGCGTCTCATAAGAATTTTGCAAAACTCGTGGCGCTCTGAGGATAACTTCAATGAAATTTTTGGCAATGGCAAAAGCAGCTTGATGCCATCTTCCAGGGAAGCTATATCCGCCTCTGATTTAGAATATTCTGCTCTTCTGCGTCCGTTTCAACTGGCCTATCAAACCATAACGAATCATAACCATAAACAAACCGGTCAGAAACCTGCGACTTTCAAGGATGATCTTCCCTTGAAGAAAATCAATCCCAGTGTGGTGGCTTCGGCCAAAGCCACTCCCCCGAAAGTCACTAAAAAGACGCTTATCAACATCATCAATCATCTTAATTTTATCAAAGAGCAGGTCTCCATTCACATTAAGGATCTTCATACCGGGGAGGAATTTCTCCATCAGGGGGAACCGGGGCCTTGTCTTAACGATAAAGTCACCATTCGTTTTGCCGATTCGGCAGCGTTTGATTTGAAAAGTCATAGCCCTTTGAATCTGGTAATAGATAATCGTAAGTCATTGGTCGTCGTTCCAATAGATATGATTTCCCTTGATCAGGAGTCGCTTGTTCTCCGAATACCCGATAAGGCGCATTCCTATAGCAAACGACAGGCTGTCCGTCATATATGTGAGGGGGTTGATGCTGAAATTGTTCAGGGGAACATTGATGTGCATGGGGTGCTGGAAGACATCAACCCCAATGATTTAAGAGTTTATCTGAATGTCCCGGAGGACATCAATCCGGCAAATCATTTATTTTTGAAATTGAGTCAGGATGACAAAACCCACTTCATGGGTGAATGCCGGATGTTACGTAGCGATTATGAGGGTTCGTATATTATTCTCCAGCCCGTTCATGATAACCGACCTGTTTTGTCAACTCGTAAATATCCCAGTAATAGGGTAAGAATAACGCCGCAACCGGTTATTCATTTTGTCCATCCTCTATGCGGCCTTTCCATTCAATACAAGATTGATGATATTTCAGCCTCTGGTTTCTCCGTAACGGTTCCGGAAAATGAATCACTTCTTATTCCGGGCATGGTCATTCCGCAGATGACGCTTCAATTACCCGGTATGGTGAGTTCCCTGAAATGTGTGGCTCAGGTGATCTATCGCTTCAAGCAAAAGAAAAATTTGGTGAGATATGGTTTTTTTATTCTGGATATGTCCCTGCATGATCAGCGGCGCCTGTTCGACGCCGTGAGCAAGGCCGCTGATCCGCATGTCAACATGACCGGTAAAGTAAATATGAATTCTCTCTGGGAACTGTTTTTCGGATCGGGATTTATCTATCCCGACAAATATGGCGTTATCAGTCCCTATGCGACGGCTCTCAAAGAGACCTATCGTAAACTTTATGAAGAGGGTCAGGACATCTTTACTCATCTAACCTATCAGGATCAGGGGCAAGTGTACGCTCATATGTCGATGGTCAAAACATATGAAGAGTCATGGATTATTCATCATATGGCTGCTGTTCCGATGAGGGGAATGCGCACGGGATTGAAAATCCTCAATCATTTTATAAACTATCTAGATTGTTTGTATCGCCTGCCGGTGCACTCCAAAACCATGCGGTATAATTTCTGTTATTTCCGCCCGGAAAACAAATTTTCCAATTATTATTTCGGCGGTGTATGCCACACATTTAACAATCGAGATGTTTGTTCCAAGGACCTGTTCGGTTATATGCCGATGCATGTAGATCTCGGCGTGAGGGGCCTTTCCGGCGACTGGACCATGGAAAAGTTTTCCAGAGATGATTTAATTCTTATGAGGGAATATTACGATGGGATCGGCGGAGGAATGATGCTCGATGCCTTCGCGCTGGAATTCCGTGCGGCTGAAAACGAATTATCAGAGAATGAAAATGATGCTCCACCAAATCAACGTCGCGACAACATCATGAGCATGTATCATAAAATAGGTCTGAAAAGGGAGTGTCACGTTTATTCTATCAGGAAAGACGGACGGATCAAAGCAGCGGTGATTGTTGACGTTTCCGACCTTGGTGTCAATATGTCCGAATTGATAAACAGTATTAAGGTTATCGTTATAGATAAGGCGCTGCCTTGGCCGGTATTGAAGGATGCCGTGAGTATGGCCGGTAGGGTTTATGGGCTTGAGACGATTATGATTTTAATTTATCCTTTCGATTATCTTGGTCAGCAGGGAGTGGATTGCAAGAAACGCTACTATTTCTGGGTGCTGAACACCAATCTGACCGGAAACAGCATGGACATTATCAGAAATCACGCGAATGTCGTGAAGAGAAAATTTATTACAGAAAAATTCACCAAAGAGTTGGCCAAAAGACGCCGTGAGAGATTGTTGGAAAAACTTGAACAAAAATAAACTCAATTTCCTCAAAGAGATCCTTTCAAGTAATCACAGACAGTTTCACCGGATGAAAATTTTAAAAGGGGAGACTCATTAAAAAAATGGGAAATATCTCTAAAGGAATAAATACATGGCCGGAGGACGACAGGCCGCGGGAAAAACTGCTCAAAAAAGGCGCAAACGCGCTCAGTAAATCGGAACTTCTGGCTATTTTATTGCGCACGGGAGTAAAAGGCGAAAGTGCCATTGATCTTGCACGCCGGATTGTGGATACGTTTGGCACTTTCCGCAATATGAATCATACCGACACACGCGACTGGAAGAAATTCAAGGGACTGGGCCCCGCCAAAATAGCGCAAATTCAGGCTGCCCTGGAAATCGGTCGGCGATTTCGCGAAGTAGAGGTTCTCCAGGGAAAACAGAAAATTTCATCATCTCACGATGTCGTCAGCATTGTCATGCCGCAAATGCGCGATCTGAAAACGGAGATTTTTAAGGTTATTTATCTTAACAGCAATAACAAAATAATCGAAATTGACGACGTCGTTTCGGGAACGGTCAATCATGCCATGCCGATTGTGCGGGAAATCATCCATGCTGCTTTACAGAAATTTGCGGCAGCGATTATCTGCGTGCACAATCATCCCAGCGCAAATACTGCCCCCAGCGCGGAAGATAAAAAATTCACACAGGAGCTGGTTTCTGCGTGTAAACTGATGGATATCAAAGTGCTGGATCACATTATCGTCGGTGACGGTTCTTTTTACAGTTTTGCTGAAGAGGGGATCATTTGACAGAAAAGACAAAGGATCAGGGTTGACACCTTTTAATCCAAAGAGTATAGAAACACTTAGGCAATCATTCATTTAAAATAAAGTTCGATATGGTGGAAGGAAATGATTCAGGATCGCTTAAACAAGATTGAAGAGAAGTTAAGGCAAAGCAATACCATCAAAGAAAATGATAAAATGGAGCTTTTGGATCTGATCGTAAAACTCAAGGACGAAATGGCGGAGCTTTCCAAAACTCATTCCGAGCATGCCGAAAGTATAGTGGGTTTTGCTGAATTGTCGGCTCACGAAGCCACACGAAGTGATAAAAATCCCGATCTTTTTAATTTATCTCTCAAAGGCCTCACCTCATCGGTTCAGAGCTTTGAAGTATCCCATCCCCGTCTGGTGGTGATCATCAATCGAATATGCAAGATGATTTCTGATCTTGGTATATAACGTCATTGCTGCCGGGACGGCATTATCGTTGTTATCATAAGATAAAACTTTACGGATGTTTTATTGCAGTAGCTCGATAAGTTGTCAACATGCGGTATGGAGGAAAAAGTTCATACATGCGCCGACTGTGTGGATTCCGCGAGTAAACCATTAAAGATTTTCATTCCATCGCTCTTCACACCGGTAGAATGCCCGATAAACTGAAATTGAAAGAATAAAGATAAAAATTAACATGACGGAAACCGGGCAACAAAGAGTGCGGGTGGTGAATAAACCAAATTATTTTACCACGTAAAAGATCCGAAAAAATTCCGGCAAAAAGTTGAATTTGTTACCGCTGGCAGACGAACCGTTGTCGGATGCGCCTGATTTACGGTGAAACCGATATAACGCGTACCGGCAACATTGACATGCTTAAAATATCTTGCTATAAAAACACAATGAAATTTTCTCTAAATTTATATTTAATTAGACTTTCATGAATCCGGTATGATGACCGAAGAAATGAAAGTATTTTATGAAAGGTATAAAAATGATTTTTAAGAATGTTGATTTTCATAATATAGACGAATTATACAATCATGGAGGTGTTGAAGGCGTCCTTTTGGGGCGTATTCCTGACGCTCTGGTGAAGAAACTGAGTATAGGCGGACAAATGATGATGGTTTGTCCTTCAGGTTCGGAAATCCGTTTTGTCAGTGATACTTATCCTGTAAGAATTACCCTTTCATTGGACAAAATGGCAAAAAAGCTTGGCGATGGCATTATTACTGAAGCCCGGATATTTTTCGGAACATTTCAGACACTTCAGCGTTTTGTTATTCCCCTACAGAAAACGACTCTGGAAATTGTCATGCCGCCTGACTTCATCAAAATGGCTGAAAAAGTTGCCGTGGGTGCGCCGTTTTCTCCCCATGTATGCAGAGTAAGATTGTGGGGCACTACAACAGGTTCCCCCGTCAGGTTTCATAATATTACAACAAAAGGTAATTTGCGACCGCCCAAGGCGGAGGAATTACCTAAATTAAGATATCTGGCGTACGGAACGTCGCTAACGCAGGGTTTTTATGCTTCCGAACCTCAATTAACTTATATAAATTTAGTCGGCTGCAGCCTGGGAGCGGATGTTATCAATCTTGGCACCAGTTGTTCAGCTTACTGTGAGCCCGAAATGGCTGACTATATTGCGGGAAGAAGCGATTGGGACTTTGCAACGCTTGATCTATCATTGAATATGGTTGGCGTTTTTTCTCCTGAAATATTCTCTGAACGTGTTCGTTATATGATCAACAAAGTCGCGGGGAGTAATAGAAAAAGACCGGTTGTGTGCATAACGATAAAGCCATATATCGGAGATTATATTGCCATGAAAAAGAAGCCAGAAATATACCGTCGTCTGCTCAGGGAAGCCGTTGCGGCATCTTCCCTCGATAATGTTTATTTGGTGGAAGGTCCGGAGTTGATGCCTGATGTGGCGGGAGGTTTTGCTCCAGATATGGTTCATCTGGGAGATTATGGAATGATTCAAATCGCGCAAAATCTTGCGGAAAAAATAAAGCCGATTTTGCAATCCAGAGGGCTTTTGGATTGATCATCAGAGAAAGCAGGACCCCGTATTAATAAGCTACAGGAAATTAAATGCCGGTTGATTTATTTGATTAAAATCCGATTTCGCGGGCATAGGAAAACTGACGCTTCCAGGGAATGCCGGGATGGACTTTTTCAAATATGCCCGGTCCTGTTATTTTTAGCGATTCCTCATCCACTGCCACAGGATGGTAGCTGCCGATGAAGCCGTAATCCGGAGCAATGAAAGGATTCTTTCCCGGAAGGCAATCACATTCCACCGTGATATTGATCAGAGCGTTGATGACAACGGTTTTATCTTTGATTTTCTTCCAGACCGCGGCCGCCGTTTCCACCAGCTTTTCCTGAAAAACCGTCATATCCGAATTCCAGAAAATCTGAAGCGCCATTTCGGGGCACATCGCAATGCATTGAGCGCAGCCGATGCATTTTTTTAAATCATAGACGGGATAATTCGGTTCGGAAATTGTTGCTGCCTTGGTCGGGCAGATGTCGGCGCAGACGCCGCAGCGTGTGCATAGTTTTTTGTTCAGAACCGGGTGATAGTCGGAATGCATCCGCTGTTTCTGCGCGCGGGAAGCAAAGCCCATCGAAATATTCTTGATGGATCCGCCGAACAAAGAAACCATGTGTCCCTTGAAATGGGAAAAGATGACAAATCCCTGGGCCATATCAAACACATTTCCCACCTGAACGGTTTTAAAATGCTTATAACCGGAGGGAATAGAGATGACATTTCGTCCATCCATACCGTCGGCAATAACGATCGGACAGCCAAGGGAGTCGGTTGTATAACCGTGAGCGGCGGCGGTCTTGAGAGAATCTTCGGCGGTTCGACGACCGCCGGAGTAAAGCACTGTCGTGTCAAAAATAAATGGTTTTATGCCGTGATTGATGAGCCAGGCGACGATTTCTTTGGCGTAGTCGGGAGAAAGAAATCCTTTATTGCCTCTTTCTCCCCAATGAAGCTTGATGCCCACGTTATCGCCTGTTGCGAAGGGATGCTGCATGCTTTTCAAAAGCTGCCGCAATGATTCCACATAGGGTTTTGCTTTGCCTTTTACCGGTTCAAATATAAAATCATTCATCACAGAAACCTGTTCCTGTTTTTTTGAATGAATGCATTTTTACTCTGTTACTCTGCTGATCGCATGGTTATTTTACCGGCTTCCTGGTAAAGTGTTGCTTGATTCCTTTCATCACGGTGACGCATCTGCTCATTTCTCTAAAAGCCGGTAATCCCGCATTTTCCGCCTGACCTCTTAAATACTCGGCGAAGTCTTTTCTTCCTTCTATCCATAAGACAACAGGTTTTTCGTGCCGCCTGATGAGGTCGGCCAGTTCATTGAAAAATTCCTGTTTGATCAGGGGCGTCGCATAAGCGTGAAATATCATGGAATCTACCGCCGGATCGTTTATTACAGCATCAAGAGAACGCCGGAACACCTTTTCAAAACCGTGCTGTTCAATGGCTATCCAGAGATCAAGGGGGTGATCCGGTTTGTTCCACACGGGGAAAAGTTCTGCGATGGAGGAAAGGGTTTTTCCGGACAGTTTGGCCAATTCTAAACCGCAATCGTCCATCAGGTCTGTGGTAATGGTTCCGGCGCCGCCGGAAAAGGTGAGAACAGCCGTTCCTTTGCCGGTGTGACAGGGCATCTTCTTGGAAAAAGCTCTGGCCATATCGGTGAGCTCAGCCGGATCGAATACTTCAATGATGCCTGCCTGTTTGAACGCGGCGCTGGCAATTTTATAGTTTCCCGAAAGGCTGGCCGTATGACTTTGAGCGGCTTTCGCTCCCTGAGCGCTGCGGCCGCCCATCAAAACGATGATGGGTTTTTTTGTTTTCGTCGCCAGGGTTAAGAATTTTCTGCCGTTGACCAGTGATTCGAGATAGCAGGCAATGATTTCGGTTTCCTTGTCCTTTATCATGTACTCCAGTAAATCGTTTTCATCAATATCACACTTGTTGCCGATGGAGCAAACTTTGCTGACACCCATGACTCCTTCCTGAAGTGCGTGAAGCAGAAACCCGGCCGAGAGCATACCGCTTTGAACA
The DNA here is from genome assembly GCA_964400795.1 of uncultured Smithella sp. GTDB lineage: Bacteria > Desulfobacterota > Syntrophia > Syntrophales > Smithellaceae > Smithella. The sequence goes on along the minus strand of CAYNWA010000014.1, from coordinate 25,369 downwards.
ATCAGGCCAACATTGCCGCCTTTGAGCACATCCGGCCAGACCAGTGAGTTGATAAAAGAAAAAACATACGTTTGATTGGCATCAATGAAGCCCATGCAGTTGGGACCCCACAGCCGGATACCCGCCTTCGCGGCGTTCTCCAAAGCTCGCTTCTGAATTTTTGCGCCTTCCGCTCCTGCTTCATTAAAACCACCGGATTCGATGATAATGCCCCTGGCTCCTTTTTTCGCGCATTCGTTTACCGTGTGAGGAAGTTCCTTTGAAGGGATAAAGTAAATAGCAAGATCGATATTGCCGGGAATTGAAGCCACGTCTGGATAGCAGGGGAGGCCTAAAATCTCCTTGTAACTTTTATTGACGGGATAAATCTTTCCGGGAAAACCGGATGTGACATTTTTAATAATATGATAGCCGCCCTTATTGGTATTACTCGACGCGCCGATAATAGCGACGCTTTTTGGATTAAAAAAATAATCTAACATTTAAATCTCCAGTTATTTCAAAACCACCAGCGCGTCCGCGGCGACAGGCTTATCTCCGCAGATAATGAGCGGGTTAATATCAATCTCGGCGATGGCATCACATTTAACGCCCAGATCTCCAATTCCTATAAGCGCTTTAGCCAAGGCATCCCGATCAACCGCCGGACTTCCCCGGAATTCGTCAAGTAATTTCTTCGTTTTGATTTCGTCGATCATTTCCAGCGCGTCTTCTTTGGTCAGTGGCGCGACCCGGAAAGTAACGTCTTGCAACGCTTCGGTAAATATTCCGCCCAGACCGAACATTACGCATGGTCCAAAACTCGAATCACGCGAAAGACCGATGACAAGTTCACGGGAGCCGCGCAGCATCTTTTCAACCAGAATACCATCCAGATTTTTTGCTTTGTTTGTGAGCTCATCAAAAACTTTTGCGACCTGTTCAGCATGGGTAATGTTCAACGCCACCATGCCTGCTTCTGTTTTATGGGAAAGTTCGGCAGAACAGCCTTTCATGACCACAGGGTAACCCATTTTCTCGGCCTCCTGAATGGCCTCTTTTTTTGTTTGAGTAAGTGCCGCCGCCGCAACAAAAACCCCCGCGGACTCTATGACCAGCCTGGATTCGTATTCGGACAGCGTTTTTCTTCCTTCTTTTACGGCTTTTTCAATGATGCGCAACATATTATCTCCTCATATATCTTATACAAAATGAATAGTTTATTTTAGCCGGCATTGTCAAGAATTTAGTGAGACTCGTTATCTCATAGAGATAATGATATTTAGGAATAAGTTTGTTTTTCTTTACGAAAGAAATAAAAAAGGCGCTTCTTGCCGTCATTCTTAAATTTTTAATAGCCAGGAGCATGCTTTCTTTTAGTTGAAAATTAAGAGCAATTTTTTGAAACGTTAATTTATGTTATTGACTCCTTCAATAAGAAAGGATATGGTTCATGCGCAACAACGCAAAGGGTCTGAACAGCTGTATCTAACTTAACGAAAAGGAGGTTGATCTATGAAAAAGGTTTTGATTGTTGTATTGATGTTTCTTTTTATTGCTTCAGTAACTTTTGCATCTCAGGCGTCCAATTCCGGTAAAAAAGCTCCGAGCCCTGCGCAACTGGCTCATCAGGAAAAAATGAGGACATGTAACAAGGAAGCTAAAGCCAAGGCTCTTAAAGGTGACGAACGAAAAGCTTTTATGAAAAGCTGCTTGTCGGGAAAAGCCAGTACCGAGCCTGTAACCGCCGCTTCCGCCACCGTCGCTTCCAAAACACAGAAGGATAAGATGAAAGCCTGCAACAAGGAAGCCAAAGAAAAGGCCCTCAAGGGCGATGATCGCAAGAAGTTTGTGAGCGATTGTCTTAAAAGTTAGCCAATAATATTCATCATTTTATTTTTAAAAGGCAGAGCCAGGGCGCTCTGCCTTTTTTTGTCAATTCTATTAAGCCGTATTTAACAATTTTTATGATAACCTAAAACTGCGGATCAAAAAACAAGCCGCGTTTAAAATTAATCAAAATATTTGGATTTATTTTCCAGCGAGTATCGCGCCTTTTGTTTGGCCATCTCGTTAATCATGCACAGGCCGTTGCCCAGCTTGCAGGAATCCATCGCGATTACCCCGTTAAGCAACTGATCAAACAAATCCGGATCTTTGATGAGAGGGCACAGATATCTGGCAATGAAAACATTAATCAATCCAAATTCGCCATTTTCCACTTGGTTGCCTTTAGCGAACGCTTCACGGGACGCGTTTGCCCCACCGCCCAAGCCGCACATTTCCGGCACAATCGCATAAAAGATGCCCAGAATATTCCAGCTTGCCCCCCATGCGTAATTTGGGTCAAGCTCAATGGCACGCTTTCCCGCGGCAACAGCATCAGGCAGATCAATAATTTCATGCGGATTAGCTAACTGTAAAGTTATCCGTTTGGAAAGGTTAATTCCATACCAGGTTAACGCTTTCAAATCATCCTTTGTCAGAAGCTTAACAGCCTCGGGAATTTTCGTTCCTTCTTCCACCGCTTTACGAAATTTGGCATTATTGACCTTGAGCGCGCGCATGCCGTAATCTGTTCCGGTGGTGAACAGCGATATGGCATATTCAACATTTTCATCCTCCACAAAAAGAGCATAGTCCGCATACAGGAAGGATAATGTCGCCAGCAGGTTGTAATTGGTTGGCGCCAGTTCGACCAATCCTGTAGCAAACAACAAAGCGCCTGGAAATCCATCCTTGATAAAGGCGGCATTTTGTTGCCTCATCAGTTTATCAACAAGATCATCCAGCGATGTATCCACCAGACTAACGGCGGTATTCTGTATAGTATGCCTTGTTGCGGTACATCCGAATATGCCCATGGTCAGAAAAATCACCAAACAGAAGATGGATATATCTTCAAGCATCATCTTGATTTTATTGTGAGACTCAAATCTAAAAAACGACGTGAATAACCTAAATACTCTGAAGGGCACTGTAGGGCCACTATGGGTGTATTGAAATTTGTTCGTCGAACAATCCCGCCATGAGCGGAGAGTATAAGACACCGCTCCTTGGGGCGGAATTAGGATCTGGGGTTTGCCTTGGGATTCATAACCGTGATTTGTCGTCATTTCCATCTCATGTTTAAATGTTGGAAACATTATGTCAAACAACGGCTTACAATGCCCACAATATGGGGACTCTTATATCGCGGGCAAAACGACAAAGAAAACTAGTCAGGAATATAAAAATAGTATTGTTTGTTTTTGATGTGAGACTTAATAAAATATTTATTAATCATGAGGAGACTATAGAGAGGATCATATTATATGTCAAGTAAAACCAGAGCGTGTGGTTTAAGCGTTTTCGGCTTCAACTTCGAGTCTCATCATGTCTATATGATAATTGCCGAACTTATCCTTCAGGGATCTCGCATCAAAACCATCAATGATTTCTTCAATGAATTGGTTGCGATGATTTTCCGGTATCATATCCGTGAAAGCTATCCACACGGCTTCAATGTTTTTTCTCATTTCCGTTCTTCCATGGAAAAACGCGTTCTTGGGAATAAACTCCACACGTTTCTCGACAAATCCAAGATCTTTCAACCAAGTGTGGTAATCATCAATGCCATAATAACATAGACTTGAAGAGATGCCATTAACAAAATAATGGCTCCATGTTTTTTTTGATATGACATCAACTAATACCTGAGCCGCATTCACCGCGTTTCCCTTGCCGGCCATCTGAAATAATATTCTGCCATTCGGTTTTAAACTTTTTTTCACGCCCCGCAGCACGGCAACGTGATCCTGAACCCAGTGAAGCGCTGCATTTGAGTATGCCGCGTCAAATTCATTATCAAAATCTATTTCTGTGGCATCCACGACCTGCCAGTCAACATTCGGATATTTGTTTTTCGGGAACCTTTTTGCGGCAAAACGGATCATTGCTTCCGAGTTATCTATGCCAACGACATGTCCATGCGGCACCCTTTTAGCGATTTCTATCGTCAGTTTTCCATCGCCACAGCCTATGTCCAGCACGTTTTCCTTTCCCTGAAGCGTCAGCTTCTCTAACAGCTCAAGTCCCCATCGAAATTGATGATATGATGATTCTTTATACGCTTTAGCATTCCATTTCATCATACAATTGCCTCGCACACGGATGTTTCGGAAAGAATCTTCTCGGGTTGTTTCCAATAATGTCCAACACATTTATTCCTAAAAAAGACCTCAAATTCATAGTTTATTTCAACGGGGGATGTCAAGGATATGATATTTTCATGAAACTCATGAGGCGCCCAACCGCTTTTTTTGTCGATTCGGAAGCATTCAACCTCTAATAATGACAGTTTATACCCTGCATTTGATCATTCAAATATTATTGACATATAAAAAATCATTTATTATATTTTGGCATCAAGCAAGTTCTCATCAATAGGAGGACAACGTGTCTCTCAAGCGAAAAAGTACAATTCTTCACAAGGGAAGAGTCGTGACAATCCATGACTATGTTGGTATTAAGGAAGAGGAGATAGTCCCAGCCATCAGACTTCTGACAGCCGATATTACAAACGGCGAAGAAAAGGATATTTTATTAATGATAGACTTTACCGGATGCACAGCCAGCATGGAAGTCGTGGCGGCATTCAAGCAGTCAGCCGTCGAGGTCAAACCGTTTGTGCGAAAAATAGTTGCCGTGGGGGTCAAGGGGATGCAGGCTTTTTTATTGAATACCGTAAACCGTTTCGCTGCCATACAGGTGGACCCCTATCCCACACGGGGAGAGGCATTGGAAGCCCTTGTAAAAGCATGATCGCTTCCAGCGTCTGAGACGAATCATGTGGCTGCTCAACCGATCAATAAAAAAGTTCGGATATTAATCATTAAATGTCTTGAAACAAGAAGGAGAATAAAAATGTCTTGGTCAAAAACAGAGATAGTGACAACCGTTGTTATTGTATTGTATCTTATATCATTATTTATGGTCATGTTAAAAGAATTGGGTATCTGGACACCATAAATTGACATTAAAAGAATGGATTCTCGACAGTATCAGGACTGCGTTTTTTTTGAACATTCATAATTTCTCAGTCCTGACCATCGTATCATGTTGAGCCTTGCCCCGTGAAGTCGATAGATCCACCTATTTGTAAATGTTGATTCTTTTTTTGATTCTCTAAATTAGCATCGAGTCTTTTATCTATATGTTTTATTGATCCGTCATCAATAATGCCTCATTTTTTCTATTTCAATAAAAATGAATAGTGATATTATTGTTATCCGTAAATACATAAAAAAATTTAAGAGAAGGAAGGATTTAATAAAGGGAGGAAGGAAAATAAAATAGTTTACGACAGCAAAACAGCTTTGCGATTCAAATCATGAACAACAATGACGAAAATAATAAAAGATTAGCCGTGCTGATCAGTCTTTTGGAAAAGTCATCACTGTTTCGCGGTATCGACTTTGAGGCAGTCAAGTATCTGTTGCTGGACTGTCAGGTGCTTCATTATAAGGAAGGAGAGGTGCTGCTCTCGAAGAGCCAGCGTAATGATAATGTTTATGTCATATTATCCGGCAGCTTTCGCATTAACCTGATTCAACCCAATGATCTTACCATCGCGTCATTTGGTAAAGGGGAGTGCCTGGGCGAAATGTCCGTCATTGATGGCAGCAGTACTTCGGCAAGCGTCATCGCAAGCACTGATTCCAGCGTTTTACAAATTCCCCATGACATTCTCTGGTCGATGCTCAGCGCTTCGCATGGCATGGCGCAGAATCTTCTTCAGATACTCTCGCGGCGAATTCGTATCGACGACGCGATGCTCGTTGACGATTTTTACGCAAGGCGGGTTATAGAACAATCGGCTCAGACAGATGCATTAACAGGCTTACACAACCGACGCTGGTTTGATGATGTTTTTGCCAGACAAATAAAACGTTGCAATGAAGACCGTTCCCCTTTTTCTCTTTTGATACTCGATCTTGATTATTTTAAAAAAATCAACGACAGTTACGGCCATATTGCAGGAGATCGCGCGCTGATTACCGTTGCCAATGTCCTTGTCAGCCAATTACGGCCGACGGACATTTTGGCTCGCTATGGCGGTGAAGAGTTTGCCGTTGGGTTGCCCAACACAAAACTCGATGAAGCATTTACGATCGCCGAACGCTTGCGGCGGGCAATTGAATTTCTTGCCCTGCCATTCCGTTCCGGTGAACCCCTTCCCCATTTAACTGTTTCAATCGGAATCGCAAAGATGCAAAAAGGTCAGACCCCCGAAACTTTATATGCAGCGGCAGATGCAGCGCTCTATCGGGCCAAGGATGGGGGCCGCAATCGTGTGATTATTTAATGAGCCCCAAATTTTAATGAGACACCAATATGACAAGCGAATAACCTAAATACCCTGAAGGGCACTATAGGGTCACTATAGGCCGGGCAGGATAAATGTGGGTCTAATTCTTCGCCCCTTGGGGCGCAATTCCTTTGGATGCCCCGCTGCTTGCGGCCGGGTTGTTCATTTGTTTTCAAATACGCGCCATCCCGCAGAAGTTAATAATCAAAATAATGAATGAACTTTACATTAATGTATGGTAGAAGATTAAAGATTTTTCCTTAAACTGGCCCAGATAACTTAATAAAATATTCTACACTACGGAGTCTGTAAATGGGAAATACTGCAGGATATCAAATCACAACATCTGTAAAAGATGGCATTCTCGAAGTTATCCTGACCGGTAAAGCAACAGCAAATGACTTTGTAAAGATGGCAGAAGAAAGGGAAGCTATCCTAAAAGCCAATAATCCCCAAAAAGTGATCGTTGATTTCCGGGCTCTGGAGGGACGTATAGACCCCACAGAAGTCTATCGTTATGTCAGAAACCATCATTCCGCTATTTATAATATACAGTTTGCGCTCGTAGATCTTCCGGAAAACGCTTATTTGGAAACCGCGGCGAAAAATGCCGGTTTGAAATTAAATTGGTTCAACGATATTGATGCAGCCAGAACGTGGCTTAAAAACCAGTAAAAAAAGGATATGGACGTTTCGATATGGCGAAAGAAGCGCAATATAAAATCTTCACCTCTGTAAAAGATGGCATTCTTGAAGTTATCCTGACGGGCGAAGCAACAAAGGATGCTGTTGAAACGTTGGCCATTGAAACGGCTGCCATCGTTATAGAAAAGGGTTCTAAGGATATATTGGTGGATGTCAGAACCCTTAAGGGACGACTGGGAGTTTTTGAGACCTACGCCTTTGTCAGAAATCCTTATGAAAAACCCAAAGTGAACTGTGCGGTGATTGACCTTCCTGAAAATTTAGAATATATAAAATTTCTTGAAACCACATCCATCAATGCCGGTCTGTTATTGAGGACGTTTACCGATATGAATGCCGCAAGATCCTGGCTTAAGAGTCTTCAGGAAAAGAGACAACACGGCACAGGTGAAATGACGCTTGCGAATCAAAACATGCCTTTGAAAAGTAAAGAAGAGTGAATGGTTATGTCGGAAAATAGATTAGCGATAAGACTGGAAGAGGGGATTGATGTTACCGTTTCATTAATCTCCGGTAAGAAAAACCTTTCTAAAGAAAAAGTCATGTATAATTCTATCAAGGATTTTTCCGCTTCTGGCATCAGTATTCAAACCAATGTCCTGTTTCCCGTGGGAACGCTCCTTAATGTAAAATTCACGTTAAAATCTCTTAAGGAAAAGATAAATGCCATTGGCAAAGTAAAATGGGTTAACGTCATTGTTGAAGATAAGTATTATGAAATGGGGGTGGAATTCGTCAATGCATCCATTTTTTCACTCAAAAGAATTGATGAATACATCTTGTGGAAGAAAAAGAATGAGAAGCCTAAATCCGCTTTAAGCATACTTATCAACAAGCGCTTAATTCAGGAATAGTGACATTTGCTGATAGTGAGACACGCTGACCATAGGAGAGGAGTCATTTATGAAAGAATCCTGGGAGACAATAAAAGCTTTTTTGGGCGGCTGGGGCAGTTTTTTGCTTGGTGCAGGAGCGGTCGTCATCCTGTTATATTTAATGTATTTAATAATCAAGGTCACATTTTAAGGGAGAGTTAAAGCATGCGTGAAGAAGCGGCAACAAAAGCCATAACAGTCAGATTATCGGAGAAAGAATTCAAAGCTTTGAACGTTATAGCTAAAAAAACAGGGCAATCACTTTCCTCTACAGTCAGGAACGTCATTAAATATGATATTGTCAAGTATGCCCAAAAGAATAATGCTCTGAGGGTTTTAATGAATGAAAATCCTACTTGCGCAATAAAGAAGAAAAGAAAGTAAAGTAATACAAAGGAAGGAATAAGCGAAGATCCGATCTTAATGGTGCGACCCTTCAAAAATCATGTCTTATCAAATTAAATATTGTGAGAGGTGCAGTCGTGGATATCAATAAAAGGTTTCCTAGGAAAAGAGTCATCATCACCGGAGCGGGCAGCGGTCTGGGCAGGGCGCTGGCGCTGGAATTCGCGAAAATGCATTGGAGCATCGTTATTGCCGAGATTAACGATAATCGTGCAAAGGGAACAGCCGATCAAATAAAGAATCTTGGTGCCAAGGCAATTATCGTTCATTGTGACGTTACAAAACCCGCCGATCTGGACAAAACGGTTGAAACAGCGAAACAGGAATTGGGAGGGGTGGACATCATGATCAACAATGCCGGTGTTTCGGCAGGCGGATATATGGAGAAAATATCTCTCGAGGATTGGGACTGGATTATTAATATCAATTTGAAGAGCGTCATATATGGATGCCGTGCCGTCATCCCTTTGTTCAAAAAACAGCAGTCCGGATATATCATCAATGTGGCATCCAATGCCGGCATGGTGTGTTTGCCGGAGATGTGCAGTTACAACATGACGAAAGCCGGTGTTATTGCCATTTCCGACACACTCAGAACGGAGCTCTCGCCGCTCGGCATAGGCGTATCCGTGGTATGTCCATCTTTTTTCAAGACAAATTTGATGGATCAGTTTCGTTCCCCTGATCCAAGGCAGCGTAAACTGGCAGAAGGGTTTTTCAGCAAATCGCTTCTTTCGGTAGAGACAGTTGCACAATATGTAATCAAAGCAGTTTCACGCAATAAGATGCATATCATTCCTCAGATTGACGGGAAATATTTATGGTGGTCAAAACGGCATTTTCCGTGGTTATATTTCCCCATCTCAGCGTACATTTATAAGAAGGGTTATATTTACAAATATCTCGGCGTAAAGCCTGATGAAGTGTGAATCATCGGCTTATATCATTTTATAGATGCTTTGGCCCCTAAACTTTACAACTTAATAATGCTTCTGTGAGGTGTAAATGGAAAACGAAGCAACGTATCAAATCTCCTCCTGCGTGAATGACGGAATGCTTGAAGTCACCCTGACAGGCATACTCATGACAAGTGACGTTCAAGCGCTGCAAATAAAAGTAACGGATATCGTGGAAGCAGCGGAAGCAAAAACCCTTTTGGTGGATTCCCGTAACCTCGATGGACGAACAGTCAGTCTGTCGGAAATGTATATTTCTGCCAGGCGCGACTTTATGGATAAGCCAAAGTTGACGACTGCTGTTGTGGATCGCATAGAGAATGAGGATTTATTATCATTTATGGAAACGACGGCGTTTAATGCCGGGTGGAGTTTTAAATGGTTTACCGATATTGATGCTGCCAGAGTCTGGCTTAAGAAAGTTGTAAACAAGAGTTAAAATAGTCTGATTAAAGAATAAAGAATCAATGCATTAATATTTTCCGATTGCAGATAATATTGAAAATATCAAACGAGATGGATTCAAATTGAAATAACACAAGATGAGAAAGTAACATGACAAAAATTTCTACTGATCTCAATTTACGGTCTGAATGTTCAGAAATTGTAAGGGTTCCTTTTCTGGCGGGACTTTCCGATTCGGAAAAGTCTGAAATCCAAAAGCATATGATCATCCGGGACTTCAAGCGCCATGAGGTTATCTTGCATGAAAATGATTCATTAAATTATCTCTATCTAATTCTTTCAGGGGAACTGAAAGTCATTCAGATCAGCGCCGAAGGGAAAGAACATATTATTGCCATCCATAAGAAAGGAGATTTTTTCGGAGAAATGGGACTACTGGACGGCAAGACGACTCCCGCAACCATTGTTGCACTGAAGGATTGCCGGATATGTCTCATTTCCAGAGAGTCTTTTGTCAAGATCATTATGTCGAATACAATGGTGATCAAGAACATCATCGATATCCTCTGTTTGCGGCTTCGTCAGGCCTGGTTGCAAATACGCGCCATGAGCTTTGAAGATGCCGAGGATAGAATCCGCTTTGCTTTAAAGGAACTGGGGGAGAAATTCGGCATTCGGGATAATCGTGGTTTGATAATCAATTTTTATGTTACGCATCAGAGCATTGCCGATCTTTCCAAAACATCGCGTGAGACGGTTTCCCGTTTTTTCAGCAAGGCGGAAAGAGCCGAAGAAATCGAAGTTCTGGCGGATAAAAAAATTCTCCTCAAAAAACAGTTTCAATAATAAATTAAACTATTTATGACGGCCGTCACAGAAAAATCTTCTTTATTCCTGTATAAAATAATCAACCATAAAAGGCAAAATGCCTGCTGACGAAGCAGGCAGATAAGATGAAAGCTCCATCGATTCACTTATTGAAGATTTGTTTTAGCATCAAACGAGGAATTTTTTAGAAAAAGGAGAAAAGCAAAACAATCCTTAAGTGAAAGGAGGAAGGACTTATGAAAAAGTTTATTATAGCATTAATCATTATTTTGTTTGGCAGTTTTATGGCCCTGAATATGGCGTACGCAACGGCCGATACCTGGACGCAGAAGGCAGATTTCGGAGGAGTAGTAAGATATGGAGCCGTTGGGTTTTCCATCGGAGACAAGGGCTATATAGGAACAGGTTATGGGTTAACACCTCAAACAGGGACTCAACGCACAAAAGATTTCTGGGAGTATGACGTTGCTAACGATACATGGACTCAAAAGGCTAACTTTGGAGGAGCAGCAAGAACTTATGCTGCGGGTTTTTCCATAGGAGGCAAAGGCTATATAGGAACCGGTAATGTACCTCCTACATCAAACGTAAAAGATTTTTGGGAGTATGATCCTGCTACTAATATCTGGACAAAAAAAGCTGATTTTGGAGGAGGAAGTAGAATGTCTGCAGTAGGATTTTCCATTGGAAACAAGGGCTATATTGGTTTGGGATTGAATTCCGTAGATCGGAAAGATTTTTGGGAATATGATCCTTCTACTAATGTGTGGACAAAGAAAGCGGATTTTGCGGGAACAGCAAGAAGCGATGTTGTTGGTTTCTCAATTGGTAATAAAGGCTATATAGGAACTGGTCTGTATTATAATTATAGTAATTCTTCATCCACATATTATAACGATTTTTGGGAGTATGATCCTGTTACAGATATTTGGACACAAAAGGCAGATTTTGGTGGTGCAACACGCTACAGGGCTGCCGGTTTTTCTATAGGAAATAAGGGCTACATAGGTGTAGGGAAAAATAGCGTAAATCAAAATGATTTTTGGGAATACAATCCTTATGACAATTCTTGGACAAGGAAGGCTGATTTCGGTGGAGTATCTAGAGTATATCCCGTTGCATTTGCTATAGGGAATAAGGGATACGTAGGAACTGGAGTAAAGGATTTAGGTACGTATACAAAAGACTTTTGGGAATACGAGCCTGCTGACACAACCCCTGACCAGTTCACGTTTAACTATGAAGTCGATGTGGATTTAAACACAGTGGTTACGTCCAATACCATAACGGTATCGGGTATCGATGCAGCGGCGCCCATTGCGGTTACAGGCGGCGCCTATTCCATCAATGGCGGCGCTTACACCAGCGCAAATGGTACCGTAAATAACGGCGACCAGGTGACTGTCCAGCAAATTTCCTCAGGAAATTATTTGACAACCACAGTTGCAACGCTGACCATCGGCGGAGTGTCTGATGCCTTTAGTGTAACAACAAAAGAAGAATCCATCATTACTTTAAATCCGGTTGCCAACCGAACAGTGCTCTGGCCGGCCAACAATAAGATGGTATTAGTTATTTTTCGGGCCAATGCAAGCAATAGCTCAGGCGGGCCGGTAACGTTAGCAGCGGCAGTATCGTGTAATGAAACGTCAAGACGTGGTCGGGATTGGACCAGACCGGTGATTTATCAAAAGGCAGGTGTTATAATTCTTTTTCTTCGCGCGACGAGAAAAGGAAATGGAACCGGTAGAATCTATAACATAACCGTCACTGCCACGGGTGAGGGTGGGAATTCCGCCACGAAGGCAGTCACTGTCACTGTCCCTCATGATCAGAGGAATAAGAATAAGGCCAGACGATAAATCTATTGAGGCCGGGCCGCTGAGGTCCGGCCTCCCACCGATCAAGCATCTGACTTTTTTGAGTTGACCGTTCCCGGAAAAAATCCGAACGAGTTCGGTGCGAATATCCGGATGAGAGAAATGTGGCTTGGCTACTGATGTCATTCATCTGGAATAGTGATGATTAAGCAAGGGAAATAACGGTAAAATCATTTTATGGGCAATATTTTCTTTGACACTTTATATCTTTAACCTTATAGTCTTAATGAAAATGCAAAAATCAAAATGAAACAGGGCTGAGCCGGATATTGTTAAAATTCTAATGAAAGCGGAGAATGATATGAGCGAATCTAACACTAATTTTGCATTGGCCTTCAAATACGGCGCCTGTGCCATGTGCATTACCAGCATCGAAAATGGACGCTTTATCGATGTAAACGACGTTTTTTTAGATAACCTGGGATACAAGCGGGAAGAGATTATCGGCCGCACATCTGCAGACATCAATCTCTGGGTTGATCCTGCCGACAGAGATGCCTTGTTGCGGGAACTTACCCAAAACGCCAAGGTGACCGAATTTCAGACACATTTCCGTGATAAAAAAGGCAACAACCATCTTGGTCTTACATCAGCCGTCATCATAAAAATGGAAGGCAAACCGTATCTGCTTGCCCAAACCGTAACGCGCACCCTCAATATCAGTGAGCTTCGGCTGGCGGAGAATCATATTCGTAAGCGTGAAGCCCAGTACCGTCTGCTGGCAGACAATATCACAGAGCATGTATGGCTTCGGGATATAAACTCCCTCAAAATCATCTATATCAGCCCCTCTGTGGAAAAAATGTACGGATATTCTTTGAGTGAAGTAAGCAATCTTCCTTTGAAAAAACTCCTGACGAAAGAATCTTTTCAGGACATGGTGGATAAATTTATAACTGAAATGCCCAAAGCGTTGGCAACGTTGCCCCCGGCTATTCATAAGTATTCATTTGAAACGCAAGCGTACAATAAGGCCGGTCATCTGCTGTGGATGGATAATACCGTAAGTTTCTTGCGGGACGATAACGGCAATCTTTCATTATTACTGGGTGAAACCCGGGACATTACCGAACGCAAATTAACGGAGATAAAACTTCAACAAACTCTTGCCAGCCTCAAAAGAGCAATCGGCACAACCATTCAGGTTCTGGTGTCTGTTTCAGAAGCAAGAGATCCCTACACGGCCGGTCACCAGTCCCGGTCTGCGGATATAGCCACCGCTATTGCTGCGGAGATGGGTTTCCCTGAAGATAAAATAGAAGGGGTTAAAATGGCCAGTATTATTCATGATATCGGAAAACTGACCGTCCCGTCGGAGATATTGACCAAGCCCACCAAACTGACGAACCTTGAATTTTCTCTGATTAAAGAACATTCTCAGAGCGGTTACGAGATGCTGAAAGATGTGGAATCGCCCTGGCCGCTGGCACAAATTGTTCATCAGCATCACGAGCGAATAAACGGCACCGGCTATCCTAAAAAACTTAAAGGAGATGAAATTCTTATGGAAGCACGCATTCTGGCTGTGGCAGACGTCATCGAAGCCATGGCTTCCGATCGTCCCTATCGTCCGTCATTGGGCATTGCGACAGCGCTTGAAGAGATTGAGAAAAATAAGGGGATTCTTTATGACGGTGTTGTCGCCGAAGCCTGCTTGAGATTATTCCGCGAAAAAGGATATCAACTGACGTAGTGAAATTCGCTGTTAACAAGTTTCACTTTCCTACGTCGCTTTGCCTTGCGCTTCAAAATCCACGCAGCTTCGCTCCTGAGATAATTCGACTGATGCTTCAAACTTCACTGTGCTCGTCTTTAGCGAATCTCATTAAATATATCCTTCAAACAAATAGTACAAATCATCTACCATCTTGCTGTCAATGGAGAAATTTACGATTTTGGCAAAATAATCAAGCACAACCACTGCCTTCAGATTGGAGTCTTTTGTGTCTATCGTTTGGAGTCGTTTTAAAAAACTTTTGTTAACTATTTTTACATTTTCATAGGCTTCAGTCAGTTTTTTCAAATTCCATTCCGCTTTTCCGCCATGACGATATGAAAAATATTGGGATACTAAAAACATTGAAATGGCGCGATACATGGTTTCTTCCATTGTGGCAAAGGGCAGATGAAAACGCACCATCGGTTTTAACTTTTCCATAACAGGGCACCCGCTGGTGACCATGTATATGCCGATCAAGGAACTAACGCCCTGCTGCAACGTTACTTTTTTAGAATAAGTTCTCTCATTTGCAGTTACAATAACCTCAACCGGCTCGGAAGAAACGAATATGCTGAAGTAATCTATGATATCTTCTAAATTCACAGCGATGGGACAAAATTTGTTTTTACGTTCATTCAGGGTACAATTAGGGCATTTGCAACGGTTGAGTTTTGTCCATTCGGGACAGTATTTCTCTCCTTTTTGTATAATGTCCAGAGAGAACCTGTCTAACTCGATGTTAAACTCTGCCTCCTCCCCGCTTTTGAATATAAATTTGTAATGATATTTTATGTTATCAGCGGAATTGCGTAGAAAATCATCCATGGTTGATTACCTCCTGTACATCATCGGCTAATTTCAATATCAGGACAATTATCAATTTTTAGTGCGACATCATGTAATATTTAACTATATGAAATGATGTTTTCTGTCAATTGTGAGTATGACCTTTAAGTGACACTTAATGAGGCTTAATTTTTATAAGCACAGCGTGGTGAATTTGTAAGTCGCAGTTACACTCGTTGGGTGCGAGAGAAATGCTTGAAGTATTAGTGAACAAGACACCATCCGTTATTTCTCGTCCGTTAAAAAAACCTCGGCATCTTTTTCAAAAGCGTCCTTTCCCAGCAGTTTTGGGTTCAGTATTCAGCAAAGCTTCTGGCCCTGACGCTCAAACGGTGAAGTATTTCCGGATAGGCGGGCATTCACCTGTACCGCCTGCAAAACACAGCTGATTTTTTCTCAATGGAGTTGATGTTTATCCTTTGCTTCGTGGCGGGAATTACATTGACCGTACGTCCTATTTTAAAAATTGTTTTTCCCGTGTTTGAATGACACATAAATGCAACCTTCTCTTTTCTCCACGGTTTCGGCAGAGTTTTATATGGAAATTCGCATAAATTATTCTCTTGTCATCTTAAATAGGCCTAATGTATAAGAAGAGTCACTGAATGTCTATGGAGGGAATCATGCGGGTAATCATCGTCGGTGCCGGCGAAGTCGGATATCATATAGCCAAAAAGCTATCCGATGAAAAAAAGGACGTCGTTTTGATTGATAAGAGCGAGGCAAAGATAAGGCGAATTAACGAAAATCTCGATGTCCAGGCCTTGCTCGGTTCGGGAACAAGCCCACGAATGCTCCGGCTGGCGGGAATTCAGGATGCGAAGCTTCTCGTCGCCGCGACGGATGTTGATGAAGTGAATCTTATCTCGTGTCTGCTGGCCCGGAGCCTAAACCGTCACACCGTTAAAATCGCCCGTGTCAGGAATCAGGAATATTTCCAGGAAAAATCTCTGTTCAGCCAGGACAATCTGGGCGTCGATCTGATCATCAACACCAAATCAATGATGGTGGACTCGATTCTCAAACTGATGGAGATTCCGGGCGCTTCCGAAGTGATTGATTTTCTGGGTGGCAAGGTGAAGATGGTTAGTTTTTTGATTTTCGAGGATTCCCCGCTCGCCGGCAAGAGACTGAGCGATTTGAACGTGTATCAAGACAAACTGCTGGTCGGCGCGATTGTCCGCGGTCATAAAATTCTGATTCCCAGCGGAAACGACACCATTCAGCCCCTGGATTTTGTATATCTTGTGATAAAAAAATCGGATGTCAACAAGACCCTTTCGCTGCTGAAGATGGGGACCGGCCCGATAAAAAACATCCTGATCGTCGGAGCAGGCCAAACGGGCATGGCAGTGGCAAAGGCGCTCGATGACAGACGCCTGAATGTCAAAATCATCGATCAGGACGGAGAAAAATGCAAGGAGGCCAGTACACTGCTGAACCATGTGACCGTCATCAAGGGAGACGGCGGGGACAGGGATCTGCTCCGGGAAGAAAACGCGGGCGACATGGATATGCTGATCGCGTTGACCGGCGATGAAGAAAGTAATGTGCTTATCTCTTTGCTGGCCAAAGAATTGGGCACGCAGAGGACGATCACCCGCGTCAGCAAACTGAGCTACATGCACATCGTTTCGGTAATCGGTCTCGATACGGTTATCAATCCCCGCATGTCTGCGGTGCGCGCTATCCTTCAGTATCTCCGCAAGGGGAAAATCATTTCCGTGGCGCCTTTACGGGAGGAGCAGGCCGAGGTGATTGAAGCCGAGGCCCTGGAAACGTCCGATATCGTTAATACACCTCTGGCGAAGGTTGATTTTCCTCCCGGCGCAATTATTGGAGCCATCGTGCGGGGCGATGAAATCATTATCCCCCGGGGAAACACCATCGTGCTGCCTCATGATCATCTGATTATTTTCGCGTTGCAGCAGGTCATCAACAAACTGGAATGTCTTCTCACCGTCAAGCTGGAGTATTTTTAATGAATTCTCGGCTGATTTCATACATGCTGGCTGTTCTGGTTTTTTGTCTTGGCTTGTCCATGTGCCTGCCGCTTCTTGTCGCTCTTTATTATCATGACGGCACGGCATGGGCTTTTGTAATTTCCATTATGGTGACATGCGGTTCCGGCGGACTGGTATTTATGCTCAGCCGCGGTCATCAGGATTTTTATCTGAGTCACCGGGATGGAATCGTCATTGTTTCTCTGGGATGGATTATTGCCGGGTTGACATCGACCCTGCCGTATATCATTTCGGGCGCCATTCCTGATTTTACGCTCGCTTATTTCGAATCCATATCCGGCTTTACAACAACCGGCTCCAGCATTCTAAACAATATCGAGGCTCTGCCGCCCGCTGTTCTTCTTTGGCGCGCACAAACCCAGTGGATGGGAGGCATGGGAATTATCGTTTTGTCCATCGCCATTCTGCCTTTTCTCGGCATCGGCGGTATGCAGCTTTACAAAGCCGAAACGCCCAGTCCCGTTGTCGATAAACTGACGCCACGCATTTCCAGCACAGCCCAGTTGCTGTGGAAAATTTACATTTTTATGACGGTCTTTCAAATCCTGCTTCTCCTTATCGGAGGCATGTCCCTGTATGATTCGGTTTGCCACGGTTTTACCACCCTGCCTACCGGTGGATTTTCTTCAAAAAACTTAAGCGTGGGATTTTACCAGAGCGCTTTTATAGATTTTACTATTTTAATTTTCATGTTTCTGGCCGGTATTAATTTTTCACTCCATTACAAACTGGTCACAGGACATCCCAGACAGTTCTTCCGCGATCCGGAATTTCGTACATATATTGGCATCATCACCGTTTTTATCATCCTGGTATTTGTAGATGTTTATGGAACAATTTATGCCCGAATTTTCGACGCTTTCCGCTACGCTTCCTTCCAGGTGGTATCCATTACCACCACCACAGGCTTTGTGACCGCTGATTATGAAAAATGGCCGGCTTTTTCGCAAACCATACTATTTTTTTGCATGTTTTTAGGTGGTATGGCCGGTTCAACCGGCGGCGGGATTAAGATCATGCGCATCATTTTGCTGGTAAAACATTGCTACCTTGAAATCTTCAGGATTATCCATCCCCACGCATCCACGATGGTCAAACTGGGCAAAACATCGGTTTCCCAAACCATCATGCGAAGTATCTGGGGATTTTTCTTTTTGTACATGGGAATTTTTATTATCGGCGTCATCGCTTTGGCCGCTCTGGGCATGGATATGATTTCCGCGCTCACTGCCATGGCAACTTGTATAGGAAATGTCGGTCCCGGTTTCGGCAGCATCGGCCCCATGGATAATTTTACCGGTGTTCCCTTCATTGGAAAATGGATTCTCATTTTCGGCATGCTGCTCGGCCGTCTCGAGATTTACACGATCATTGTCCTGCTGATGCCCGCATTCTGGCGCAAATAAATCCATATGTAATTGACGGGTAAGATAATTAAACATTTTCCCTTATCTTCTAACTGAATTTCATCCTTAGCCTATTGTTCCTCAATGAAATAAATTGACTTTTCATATATCGGGCATTATCTTTATGTCAAAAGAGCGATTGCCCCCGCAAAGTGGTTATCTTTCAGCCGAACTTTTCAGATTAATGTAAGGATTATAATCATGAAAAGAAATTTAACCATAATCGGCATTATTCCGCAGTACCCGAAGCATTACCAGCAAAATATATACGCCAGGATAAAAATGCCGCCGGTTGGGATTTTGTCCGTGATGAGCCAGATCACGCATCATCCCCGCATCAAAGAAATCTATGCCATTGATGAAAACAACTACAACGGACCGCAGGACTCCGACGGCCAGCCGGATCATTCCTTTTTACAGGCCAAACAACCCGCGCAGATTGCTTTGTTCTACGGCGGCATGAGCAATTCGATACCCCGCATGTATTCTGTAGCCTCCCAGTACAAAGGTTTTGGCTCTGTCACCATTGCCGGTGGCAGCCATGTGGATGCCCTGCCGCAGGAAGCAGTCCAATCAGGTGTTGATATTGTCGTCCATGGTGAAGGCGAAGAAACCATTTTGGAATTGCTGAAATTATTGATAACTGACAGCCGTGTTTTGTTAAACCGGGCGGCATTATCACGGGTAAAGGGCATCAGCTTTCTTGACGATAATGGCGCATATATCTTTACCGGAAAGCGTCAGCTTCAGTCCCGACAGCAAAGTCTCCGTAGCCTACAGAGGCTGCATGATTTGTAAAGAACTTGCATTCCTCGGTGTCTGGAACTGTTCCCGTTAATCTCTCGCTAGAAACAGCCTTTTCGTGATTTAAAATATTTACTGACTAATGAGCCAATCTAAGGCTTTTTCTTTTGTGTTCTTTAAAATCAGATTTTTACGTTTTGTAAAAGCAAGCAGTGAGTTGAATATTACCAGTTTAAGGCCTTCGACCCCTATAATAGCAGTCATTTTTGCATACGGTTCATTATGTCTGGTGAAATTTTTGAGTATCTGGATTGATTCAGGCTTGATGGCGGTACCTGTTACGTTACAAAGGGCGAGTATCGATTTGGGAGGTAATTGCCAGAGCAATCATGTTGATTGCTCCGAAATATTCCAGTTCAATCGAAGGACGATTGAACCAGCACAAAGGATAGTTTTTTCTACTTACCATCATTTACTATCCACTATTTGTTATTTACCATTCCATCCTATTTACCACCAAGACCGCGTCGGTCGGTTCGGATTATGTAAGATTCCGCAGGCAGGAGAGATCGCAGTTCTGGAACATGGTCACGTCCATCTCTTCGTCTATATAACGCAAGTCTTCGGCCAGCATACGATCTGCAATTTCACCCCGGAAGCGTTTTTTGTATTCGGCAAACAGCCGGGGCTTTTTGGCGCCCAACTCCGCGGCAACCGCCACGGCCCGGTCGATGACCGATTTGTTTTCGGCGAGTTCATCCACCATGCCCACGGTAAGCGCCGCCGGTCCATCAAACTTACGACCGGACAAGAAGGCCAGGTCGGTCATGCGCTCACCAATCATGTATTTCACCATGGCCATGCATCCGGAGGGCGGGATAATGGAAAGATCAATTTCCGGAAATGTGCACACCGCTTTTTCCTTCTGCATCACCCGGTAATCGAAGCACATGGAAAAGGCCAGGGCACTGGCTATCACATGGCCGTTGATGGCGACCACCATAGGCTTGGGAAGCACAAAAGTCCGGTGGAACAAAGTGAAAAGTGCCTTGAGAAATTTCTTAATGGCGTCCGTTTCCTGTCCGTTTACGTATTGAAGGTCCATGCCGGAACAAAAGAATTGTCCCCCGGCGCCGGTCACCACCACGCCGCGAATCGCATCGTCGGCTTCAACCTTATCCAAAGCTGCGTTAAGCTGTTGAATCATATCCATGGTAAAGCCGTTTTCCGGGCTGTTGTCCATGGTCAGAATTACTACCCCGTTTCTTTTATCTATCTTGATCGGCATATAGGACCTCCTTTCTTAAGGTTTATAGGTGTTTAGAATGGTGTAATTATAAAATATTTGCCTCTAATTTTACAAGATTGAATTTGAATTGATAAGAAATTTTTGTTAGTGATTAAATAATGGGAAACGATTCATTTAGTAATAATTACAACCGTCCCTATTATTTCTTTCTCAGGGTTAAAAGGACTTTTTCTTTACAATGGCCAGCAAAACAAAAACAAAAGCATAAATTAACAACCCGGTTATGATAACGCCATTATAAGTGATTTCGAATATTATCAAATCAAAAGCGGCAAAAAATAATATTAAGCTTAAAAGAATACATATTAGTCTATTATGAAGAAAAAACCTAAGTAACCTGCTCGCATAATTTTCGGTCGTCTGTATCTTACTGTTTTCAATAAATGTGAATTCCATACGCCACAACAAAGCAAAAACAATCACGGTAGCGCAAAATATAAATCCAGCGGTATATATCAGCCATAGAGGCATCTCAGAAAACGATTGATAACGGGAACGACTGCCCATGGGAACAATTAGGCCTATAAACAACAGCAGCGATATACCGAAAAGAGCAGCCGCAAGGGTTCTTAGCCTGTTGGATGATGGTTGGTAATAAAAATTTTTTCCCAAATATTTAAAGACGTCTTTGTCTTGTGGTTTTTGTTCCGGGATTGCTTTTGTTACACTCTTAAGCTTCGACTGTTTCCACAGAGAAAAGATATATAATACGAGCTGTAAAAAGCCGAATAAAACGATGAATAATATCACGATAAATAATGCCGTCTCGAACGATATCTCGTAAGTCAGTATTCGATTTATCAATATTATCCCCCGCTATTTAAGAGAGTGGAATAAATAGTCTCAGTGCCTAAAGTATAAGTTTCTTTTAATTTTACATCTTTATTTCAGTGAAACATGCAGAACAAAAAGTGTCATCGACACTCGCTGCATAAATGGGACGGTAGTTCTTAATCCCGCGTGGCGGGATAATTCAACTAACCAATTACGATGCACTTCGTTTTCGTAATTGAAGTTTCATTAACGCCTTTTTTGAATAGATGGCAAGAATAAAGTCCCTCCGCTCAAGTTATTAAGTTTTAAGATTTAAGTAATTAAGTAAAAAATATCGCAAGCCCTGTTTTAAAGCATTCAAGATTGCTTATCGATTTTTAAGAAAAAGTTGATGCCCAAGGGCTCCTGAAGGACTTCCATATGTTTGATCTGCGCTGCGGGAATCTCCCGGGCAAAGTCGAACAACTCTTCTTTTGTCCTGTAGATTAATTTCCATTCACAGACGTAATCCAGCATGAACCGGAGATCACCCGGAGTATCGGGGGTAAAATTGCCGATAATCAGAGAGCCACCCGGTTCGACCAGATTAAAAAGATGTTTCGTCAGGGCGATGGTTCCCTTTGTTGCATCCTCTTGAAAAGTCTTGATATAGTCATAGAGCCCGGCGGAATAAACAAGGGCGTAGTTCCTGCTTTTCAATTTCGCGGCTCTGTATTTCACGGGCAGAAGTGCTTTGCGGATGCCCTTGAAATCCTTCCGCGGATCGCAATAGTCGAGGAAAATCTTTCTGGGAATAGCCACAGAATATCTTCCTTTGATCAGATGGAAAGCATTGCCGAGGAAGTAAGACAAGCGAGGATCAACACATTGCCGGGTGACGAACCGGATGGTCTTGATATCATGGTCGAAGGCGTGAAATTGCAGGGTGTTCCCGCTGCCATCCTCATTGAGTATGTCTCTCATTTCCATGGCGTGACCGGCGGCAATACTCAGGATTCGTCCCTTTCCTTTTTTCTTTACGTGACTGATGTGTTTACGCAGGAAGTCCCGGCGGTTCCGGATCGCCTGGGCTGTCAGACATTCCGTCACCTGTTTATGGGCAAACATGCCAAAAGGCGTATCGCCTTCAAAAGAATCGTCATACAGCATCCTCAGCACTTCGGCATCCCCGGCATAACCTTCCGGCTTGTCGATAATCCGACGATAGAAAGGAGTTTCATCATGAAGTACGCGCCGAAACGTTGATTGCCGCGCAAACTCTTCGTATTTTGTCCGTTCCTCATGGGATAGTTTTCTAATCAATTCCCACAAATTTACCATAATGGGAATTCGCCACGGTTCAATTTTTGAGAGTTCATGTTTAAGAATGGCAGTTAGAGGCTTTCCTTTTTCCGGGCAGCGATTCAATGCCTCCCGCTTTTCCAGATAACCTTTTTCCAGTTCTTCAAAAAGCTTACGAAATTGGGATGAGATATGCGTCAATTATCTTCCTTCGTCTCCATATCAATATCGTTGTATTGATGGCGCGCTCTTTTATTTATTGTATCTCAATTTTACTGGTGTGTCGGGAAGAATAAACAATATAATTTCGTCTGTCAAGGAAATCTTGGCCATAAAAATTATGTTCAAGGTTCAACGTTCTATGTTCTATGTTAAATAAAGATGAAGGTTCATCGGAAAAAAGCGAGGGGATGATAAGCAGATAAACCTTTTCAAATATTCTTTTGCCAAGCCGCTATCTTCCACAGCAACTTTCACGGCCTCGGCCATAAGGTCTATCGGTGAACCGCCGTGGACAGGAGACGTCTCCCTTTTTGTCACCTGCCCTGCCTCTATAATCACAGGAATATTTTTAGAATCAGTTTCTTTTTCTTCTAATGAGGATGACATCTTGTGTCGTCCTTACAAAACAACGCGCGCAGGTCCTTCTTGGCTTGTTCTAATATTTCTTTCCGCTCGGCTGGTAATTTTGTGCCTGCACGATTAATGTAATAATTAAGCATGGACATTGCCGATTGAAAAGGTCCTGCTTTTCTTTGAGTGGAGCGTTCCGCCGATTCTTTAAGGGATTGAGCAATTCGGCGCGGATCATTGAAGGTAAAAACACCCGGCTCCAGATCAAGCGCAAAACTGGTTTGCATGACCTTCTGTGTCCAGCTTTTCTTATTGACCTTCTTCATAGTGTAATTGTACCAAAGAATTGCTCTGTGTTTAATAAAATATGAAGGGTGAAAAGTGAATATTATTTTACTTTACTACGCTTGTTCTACTGAACTGGATACCGGCCTTCGAAGCTGTGTCGTAATTAAACTTACGGTTCAAACTTCGCGCACTCGTTTTCATTTAATCTTTTATCAGCCACTCTTTTGCTTCTTCTTCCGAGTTAAAAGGAACAAGTTTGTCTGAAGAGAAAGTGTTGTATGCCTGCAGAAGCACCATTTGAATTCCGGAAAGGCCTATGGCGGCGGCTTTATGCGTATTGGGCGCGAATACTTCTTTGCCAAGTTTTTTTGCGTGTGACATGAACGCGGTTGATCCCTTGGAATTATGAAAATCACTTAGAACGCGCCCTTTTTGCGTCCAGGTTTCCATGGCTTTTGCCTCTTCATCAAGGGTTGTAATACCCTCATCTCCAATCTGATTTCTGAAGTCGCAATAAAGGATCGTTTTTCCTTTGTATTGTATGTATCTTACCGGCATGCAAAAACCTCCTCCTTTAGCTGACGTTGCTCTTTGTTCTCACCGGTTTTATTTAAAATGATTATGGGAAGCATTTCATTTGTGGCTTCAGGACACTAACCATTCCATGGCGTCCTGCTCCGTGCTGAACGTTTTTAAATTCTTTTCACCGGTAAAAAAAGCATAGCCCTGAACAAGCACGCCTTTGACGCCGACAATACCGAGTAA
Organism: uncultured Smithella sp.; assembly: GCA_964400795.1. Taxonomy (GTDB): domain Bacteria; phylum Desulfobacterota; class Syntrophia; order Syntrophales; family Smithellaceae; genus Smithella. Next base: position 1,257 of record CAYNWA010000014.1, on the reverse strand, counting down.
AGCCGTTCTGGCCGCTTTTACCGTAATCACATCCTTGCCGAGGCGTTTTACTTCGTTCATGTATTCGGTGGTCGCTGTTGTGTTTTCGAAATTGGTGAGGAGAAGAACTCCGTCAGAGGATGTATTTAATACATCGCATGAATCATGAAGAAGTTTTATCATCTCGTCGGTTTTCAATCCGCTATAATCAACATAAAGAATTTGCTTTCCCTTATATGTTTTCCAATTAATACGCATACAGAACCTCCTTTTTTATTAAATGGGTTAACAATTAAAAAGTTTGAAAAGATAAAAACTTCCGTTTCTTGAATTTTATTATAAAATGAGGTGCGTTTAATGTCAATGGTTGTACTTCTTGCATGGTTATAATTCTTGCGCTTCGCGAATAATTATCGGTTCGGCCAAGTCTTTTTAATCCCGATATAGTATCGGGACTGTCGATAATATCTGATAAAAGGTCGAGTCCAAAAGACTCGACCAAACTTGGGGTAACTCGTCCAAACGTGGGGCAATAAAGAAAAATGTGTTAAATTATTATGTTAGAAGGTAAATTATGTCAAATTTGACAAATGAGTTTTTATACGTTAATAAAAACAACAATGCTATTTTTAGCATGATATTACTAAATGAAAGGATTTACTCATGAAAAGATTTTTGTTGGTTTTTACGATGATTATTTTGTTGGCGGGACAATGTTTTGCCGCGGACCTTATTGTTTTTAGCGGTGCGGGCCTTATGAAACCCATGGAAGAAATGAAAAAAAATTTTGAAACAACTCATAATGTAAATGTGGATGTTCATTATGGAGGATCGGGTGAAATATTCGCGCAGGTTGGTGCGGGTCAGCCCTGTGACGTTCTTATTCCGGGAGCAGAAAAATATACGAAAGACGCGTTAAAGAACGGATGGGTTATCGAAGACACTATTCGTCCGCTCGTTCTTCACGTTCCTCTCATTGCCGTACCGAAGGGTAATCCTGCGAAGATTGCATCCCTGGAAGACCTCGCGCGTAGCGACGTGCGTGTTTCCATTGGTGATCCAAAGGCGCCTGCCATCGGACGTGTCGCCAAGCAGATTTTAGAAAAAAATAAGTTGTGGGATAAAGTCACACCCAATATTAAAGTTTATGCCCCGACAGTCAACCAGCTTTTGATTTATGTGGCCTTAAAGCAGGTGGATGCCGCCATCATATGGGGAGACCTTGTTACGTGGGCGGAAGGTAAGGGGAAACTCGATATTGTGCGCATTCCTGACAAA
>CAYNWA010000013.1:61154-76036 GCA_964400795.1 uncultured Smithella sp. | reverse complement strand
GAAAAAGAACATGGCTGAAATTATGGTTGCTCACGGCATACCCTATGTGGCGACTGTTTGTCCAAGTTATCCGCTGGATTTCATCCGTAAGATTGAAAAAGCGAAAAGCATCAAGGGACCTTCCTATATCCATTGTTTCTCCATGTGTCCAACCGGTTGGCGTTCCCCTTCCCATACGGCAATATCCATAGGCCGTCTGGCCGTGGAGACGGGAGTATTTCCTTTATTTGATGTGGAGCACGGTCATTACCGGGTTTCTCCGGACATGCCCAAAAAGCTCAGGCCCATCAGGGATTATTTCAAGCCGCAGGGTCGATTCCGTCACCTGAAAGATGATGAAATAGATAAAATCCAGGGGCGGGTGAACGTGGAATATAAAAAGCTCATCGAAAAAGCTAAATATTTGAAGACAAGCAATTAAGAGGGAAATTCCCAGAAGAATACCGAGGTGAAAAAAGAATGACGAAACCTATCAGTATTGCAGCAAAGACAAAACAAATCGTGAAAAAAAACGGTAACGATAAGAGCGGTATGATTGCCGTATTGCAGGATATTCAGGAGACTTTCAATTACCTGCCGAAAGAAGCGTTAAAAGCGGCGGCCAAGGCGATGAACGTACCTTTCAGCCGGGTGTATGAAGCCGCCACGTTTTACACCGCTTTCAGTTTGAAACCGCGCGGTGAAAATGTCATCAAAATCTGCATGGGAACGGCCTGCCATGTCCGCGGCGCTTCCGCTCTTCAGGACAAATTTGAACGCACGCTGGGTATCAAGCCGGGCGAAACCACCAAGGATAATAAATTTTCTCTGGAAACCGTCAACTGCGTGGGCGCCTGTGCGCTGGGACCGGTTGTGGTTATTAATACCGATTACCACGGACAGGTCACCATGAAAAAAATAGATAAAATAATTGATAATATCAACAAAGAGGGGGCACAGTAATGGAAGAAAATCAGGATGTTCAAGCCCACCAGGTTATAGAAGAGACAAGATTAAAATATGATCCGAAGAAAAATGTGATTACGGTTTGTGCCGGCACAGGATGTCGCGCTTACGGCAGTCTCAAGGTTAAAGAAGCGCTTGAGGCCGAACTGAAAAAACAGAATATGAATGTGGACGTCGTGGCTACCGGCTGCCTGGGTTTCTGCGAAAAGGGGCCCATGGTCGTCATCCATCCCCATAAATATTTTTATCAGTCGGTGAAGGTGGAGGATGTGCCGGAAATCGTTTCCAAGACCGTGGCCAAGGGTGAGGTCATCAGCCGACTCTTCTACCGTCATCCCGAAACTAAAAAAACTCTGTTTCGGGAAGAAGACCTGCCCTTCTACAAGAAGCAGCTGCGTGTTGTGTTTGGCAAGAACGGCATGATTGATCCGACCAAAATAGATGATTATCTGGGTATTGAAGGTTATCAGGCTCTGGCAAAGGTTCTTTCGGAGATGACACCGGAACAGGTTATCAGTGAAGTGAAAAAAGCCGGTTTACGCGGTCGCGGCGGCGGTGGGTTCCATGCGGCCGTCAAATGGGAAAGTGTGCGCAAGGCGCACGGCGAACCCAAATATGTGATTGCTAACGGTGACGAAGGCGATCCCGGCGCTTACATGGACAGAAGTCTGATGGAAGGCAACCCCCACAGCATCATTGAAGGGATGATTATCGGCGCTTACGCCGTCGGTTCAAGTGAAGGTTATATTTATGTGAGAAATGAATACCCGCTGGCGGTGACGCATCTGACGTTGGCAATTGAAGCCGCGCGCGAGAGGGGCCTTTTAGGTAAAAATATTCTGGGAACAGACTTTTCATTTGATATTAAAATCAATAAAGGCGCGGGCGCGTTTGTCTGCGGTGAATCATCTGCTTTGTTTGCCTCGATTGAAGGCCGTGCCGGTGAACCTCGCGCCAAATATGTTCACGCCGTGGAAAAAGGCCTTTATGACAAACCCACCGTATTGAACAACGTGGAAACGTGGGCGAATGTTCCATTGATTATTAATAAAGGCGCAGACTGGTACGCCTCCATCGGAACGGAAGGCTCCAAGGGCACCAAGATCTTCTCGCTGGTCGGTAAGATTAACAACACTGGTCTCATTGAAGTTCCGATGGGCACAACCCTCTACGAAATCATTTATGATATGGGCGGCGGAATTCCCAAAGGACGCAAGTTCAAAGCCGTGCAGACAGGCGGTCCTTCCGGAGGATGCATTCCGGAGAGCCTGCTGGATATCCCGGTGGATTTCGACAAACTCTATGAAGTCGGTTCCATGATGGGATCCGGCGGTATGATTGTCATGGACGAAACCTCCTGTATGGTGGATGTAGCCAGATACTTTACCACATTTTTGGAAGAAGAATCCTGCGGCAAGTGCGTTCCCTGCCGTGAAGGTGTTCGCCGGATGAAGCAAATTCTCGATGACATCTGCAGTGGTAAGGGACAGGAAGGCGACGTTGAGCTTCTGGAAAAAATAGCCACCGGCGTGGCGGACGGCTCCCTTTGCGCGCTGGGCGGCAGCGCTCCCAATCCGGTTTTGAGCACGATTAAATATTTCCGGCATGAGTATGAAGCCCACATTAAAGAACACCGCTGTCCGGCCGGTGTCTGCAAGGCGCTGATTACTTACAGTATTGACGCGGAAAAATGTACCGGCTGCGGCGCCTGCATCAAGGTCTGTCCCGTTCAGGCCATTACCGGTGAGAAGAAGCAGGCTCATACAATTGATAATAACAAATGCACCCGTTGCGGCGCCTGTATCGAAAGCTGCAAATTTGAATCAATCATTGTGAAATAAAGGTAGGATGAACCATGGTAAATTTTACTGTTGACGGAAAAAATATATCGGCGCCGAAAGGAACAATGCTCATGGAAGCCATCCGCGGCGCGGGCATTTCGATTCCCAGTCTCTGCGCACACGAATCTGTCAGTCGCTCCGGTGCCTGTCGTCTGTGCGTGGTGGAAATTAAAAAAGGCAATAGAACCAGAATCGTCACCTCCTGTCTCTATGCGGCGGAAGAAGGATTGATCGTGAATACGAAAAGCGACCGCGTTCTCAACGTGCGGCGACTCGTTATGGAGCTGCTTTTGGCGCGCTGTCCTGAATCGGATGTTATTCAGAACATGGCCAAAGAAATGGGTGTGGAACCGCAACCCCGGTTTGTTGCGGATACCGACAAGGGTAAATGTATTTTATGCCGTTCCTGCGTTCGCGTTTGCGAAGAAATCGTCGGTGTCAGTGCCATCGGCCTCTTTGCCCGCGGTCCTCATAAAATTGTCGGCACGCCCTATAATGAAAAATCGGACGTCTGCATCGGCTGCGGCGCCTGTGTTTATGTATGTCCCACCGGCCACATTGAAATGACTTCAACCGGTGACAAACGCAAAATCTGGGGACGCACCTTCAAGATGCAGGCCTGCTCCAAATGCGGTAAGTATTTCGCGCCGGTGGATCAATTGAAATTCATCAGCAAGAAAACAGGAACGCCTTTGAGCGAACTTGCCGTTTGCACCGAATGCCGGTAGAAAAATTACAAGTGTCACCATTCAGACGGCTTATATTTCTTGATACAAAGAAATATAGGCCGTTTCTTATAAATGGTTTTAAGCAATAAGACGCTATTTGTGTTGGGTACAATAGGGAGGTTATTAAATATTCGGTCTATCCTTGTTGTCTCCAGGTTAAATTCCTTGACTCTTATTAGCCATCTTCATATAATTTACAACACTTAGCGGTTCGCAACGGCGTAAATCACGGATACTATAGTATCCTCCGCTATGCGGAATTGTTCGACTTACAAATTTCAAGTTACTTCGTTTTTGAAATTTGAGTCTCACAATAAAATTAAAACCCTATAACAAATAAAGGCTGGCTATCTATGTGGAAGGACAAGGTTGTTTCTCCGAAGGACATACTTTCTAAAATTGAACCGGGCATGACAATTTTCCTGGGCACGGGCATGGCGGAACCGCGCACGCTGGTAAAACATCTCATGGCTTCAGAAGAGCCAAACCTGCAGGATTTGGAATTGATTCAGTTGGTAAGTATAGGAGACACAATACCTATCGATGAAAGATATTCACGGAAATTTCGTCTCAGGACATTTTTCTCCGGATGGATTGCTTCGGAAGCGGTTAGCGCGGGCAGAATTGATCTGATTCCCAGCAGATTTTCCAAAATACCTCAGTTGTTTAAATCAGGCGCGATTCATATCGATGTAACTTTCATTCAAATTTCACCTCCGGATGAAAATGGTTATGCTTGTCTTGTCGGTGTAGATGTGGAAAGGCAGGCGATGGAAACCGCACATCTTGTTGTGGGAGAAATTAATGCTAAAGCGCCTCGCATTATGGGCGACACGCTTGTTCACGTGGATGAGTTCAGCTATTTTGTCGAATCAACGGAAACGCCGCTTTATATTCCCCGTTGGCCCGTGGAGGATATTTTTCTAAAAATTGCCGCCAATATCGCCGCTGTAGTGGAAAACGGGAGCTGTATTTCTCTCGGGATCGGGCCTCTCTATGAAGCGCTGGCTGTTCAGTTACAAACTAAAAAGAATCTGGGTATCCATTCACCCTTTTTCACCGATTCAATCATGGATCTTGTCAAAAGTGGCGCGGTGAGCAACAGATACAAAGGTGTTTTTCGGGGCAAATGTGCGGCTTCTTATCTGTTGGGCAGTGAAGAATTGATGCGCTGGCTGGATAATAATCCGCTGGTGGAGTTTCAGCCGGAAGATGTAATTACAGATCCAAAAATAATCAGCAGCAATGACCGTATGATGGCCATTCTTCCGGCCAGAAAAATCGATTTAACGGGCAATGTTGCTCTGCATGCCGGAAAAGGTAATGTTACCGCCGGTCCGGGAAACGTTCAGGAACTCTTTATCGGGGCACAGCTTTCCAACAATGGTCGCACGATTTTCGGTCTGCCCAGCCGCAACCTCAAAGGTATGCCCAATATTGTTCTTTCCGTTGACAATCTGCCCTTCCAGTTTACGAACCGTGAATCAATGGATCTGGTCGCTACGGAATACGGCATGGCTTATCTCATGGGCAAGACCATGCGTGAGCGTGCGCAGGAATTGATTGATATTGCACATCCCGATGACCGGGCAGAACTGGTCCGGCAGGCGAAAGAAGCAAAACTGCTTTATGCCGATCAGATCTATTTCCCAGAATCGGGACACCTCTATCCGTCAAAATTAATCAACACCCATGAATTTAAAGGTGGACTGAAGGTTCTTTTCCGGCCGATTAAACCTTCCGATGAAGAAAAAATGCGCGATTTGTTCTACCGTTTTTCGGATCAGGCTGTTTATTCCCGTTATTTTACCTCCATCAAAACCATGCCGCATAAAAAGATGCAGGAATATGTCAACGTGAATTATCGTTCAGCGCTTTCTTTGGTCGGTATTGTCGAGATTGCCGGTACGGAAAAAATTATTGCCGAGGCTCGTTATGTCCGGGTCAAGCAGGACTCTTTCGCTGATGTGGCGTTTGTTGTTGATGAGGCTTATCAGAGCAAGGGAATTGCGTCGTACCTTTTCGAATTGCTGATTCGTGCGGCCCGCGAAGAAGGTATTAAAGGATTTACCGCCGATGTTCTAGCGACCAATAAATCCATGCTGAAAGTTTTTGAAAAAGCGCCTTTTCCCGTGCAGACAGTTCTGTCCCGGGGCATCTATGAATTGACGATTCCTTTCTCTTCCGAGACGGTTTTAAAATCTTAATAAATGCCATCAGGAAAAAAATGATTGTTGCTTAAAAATACTTCAAAAGATAACGTTCCAGACGATTCAGCCCCTCTTTGATATTTTCCATGGACGTGGCATAGGAAAAGCGCAGAAATCCTTCACCGCCGCTGCCAAAATCAATGCCCGGTGAGACGCCGACTTTGACCTCCTCGGTAATACGAAAAGCTTCCTTATAAGAATCTTTACAAAAGCGGCGGGCATCGGCAAAAACATAAAAAGCGCCGGTCGGTTCTATGTGAATGACGAAACCCATTTCTTTTAAACGCAGCAGCATGTAACGACGGCGCTTGTCGTAGATTCTGACCATTCTGTCCACATCTTTCTTGGCTTTAGTCAAGGCGGCAATGCCCGCCCATTGAATAAAGCTGTTGGCGGAAATCATGAAATTCTGATGAATCCGTTGCATGACATTGGAAAACTCTTTGGGGAAGATACAGTAGCCTAGGCGCCAGCCGGTCATTGCGTAAAGTTTGGAAAAACCGTTGATGACAAAGGCCTTGTCCGTGAATTCCAAAATAGAGTGGGCACGGCCTTTATAGACCAGACCATGATAAATTTCGTCCGATATAATATACTGGCGGTGAAATTGTGCGATATTTTGCAATTGGTCTTTCGTCATCACAATGCCGGTGGGGTTGGAAGGCGAATTGATTAGAATCGCCTTCGTACGGGACGAAAGTTTCTTTTTGATGTTTTTTGGTCGGTATTGAAATCCGTCTTCGGGATAAGTCTTTACATCTTTTATTTTACCCCCGGCAGCGAGAATAAAATTCTGATAACAGGGATAGCGCGGATTGGAAATGATTACTTCGTCCCCGTGATCCAGAATCGCCAGCATTGCAAAAAGCAGAGCGGGAGACGTCCCGGTGGACACCATTACCTGATCAGGCGTGATACTAACGTTATATTCTTTATGATAGAAATCGCATATCGCCTGCCTTAATTCCAGCAGTCCCAACGCGTGGGTGTAACGGGTTTTATTATCGAGTAGAGCTTTGCTGGCTGCCTTGGTAATAACTTGAGGTGTCGGGAAATCAGGTTCGCCAACTTCCATATGAATGATTTTTTCACCTTTGCGCTCCAGTTCCTCGGCTTTTGCCATGACATCCATGACAATAAACGACGTGAATTTGGACGCTCTTTTCGAAATCATAAATACCCCTTGAATTTTGATATTTTACATTTATTGCGATTATCTGATTTTTTCAATAGTTTTATTCATATTGTGTGATTTATATAGAGATGCATTACCTTTTGACATTCATGGTACAAAATTGAACCAACATAATTGCGGATGAATGGTTGCTAATTTCTGCAATATAAGTATAGTAAGCGGCAATGAATATAATTATATATTTTGTAATCATTAAAAAACAAATCAGGAAATTAAAATAAACAAAATGATTCTCATTATAGATTTCGGATCTCAATATAACCAGTTGATAGCCCGGCGGGTCAGAGAAAATCACGTTTATTGCCAGATTGAACCGCCTGATATTCCTATTGCGGCAGTTAAAGCTCTTAACCCTGAAGGAATTATTTTATCCGGAGGTCCGGCGAGCATATACAGCAGCCGCGCGCCGCGCGTGGACAAAAAAATCTTTGATTTGGGGATTCCTATCTTGGGCATTTGTTATGGACTTCAATATATGGTGGATTCCCTCGGTGGAAAAGTAATCGGCTCCCCAAAACGTGAATATGGATTTGCCGAACTTCTGGTTAAGAAAAAAGCAGGGATTTTCAAAGGTATTAATCAAAAAACACAGTGTTGGATGAGCCACGGTGATGCCATCGGTTCTCTGCCTGACGGATTTACTATAACAGCTTGCACGGCCAATACGCCGGTGGCAGCGGCTCAAGACTCTCAACGCGATTTTTACGGCCTGCAATTTCATCCGGAAGTGGTTCATACGAACGAGGGCAAAAAAATGCTTTCCAACTTCCTTTTTGGTATCTGCCACTGCAAAAAAACGTGGTCCATGAAATCTTTTGTCAATTATGCCGTGGATGAAATCTGCCAGCAGGTAGGCAATGAAAAAGTAATGTTGGGACTCTCCGGCGGTGTTGATTCATCTGTTGCGGCTGTTTTGCTCAATAAGGCCATTGGCCAACAACTCACCTGTGTGTTTGTCGATAATGGAGTACTCAGGGCCGGAGAGGCCGAACGGGTCATTAAAATGTTTAAAAAACATTTGGGTATTAATCTGCGGTTTGCCAAGGTTGGAAAAATATTTTTGAAAAAATTAAAAGGCGTGACCGATCCGGAAAAGAAACGCAAGATTATCGGGCGCACATTCATAGAAGTTTTCGAAAAGGAAGCGCAGAAAATCAAAGGAGTGAAGTTTCTGGCGCAGGGCACTTTGTATCCCGATTTAATCGAGTCGCGCTCTGCTTTCGGCGGTCCCAGCGCGGTGATTAAATCGCATCATAATGTCGGCGGTCTGCCGAAGAAAATGAATCTGAAACTGGTTGAACCGCTCAAACATTTATTCAAAGATGAAGTGCGTCTTTTAGGAAAAGAGCTTGGACTGCCTGACGATGTTGTCTGGCGTCAACCGTTTCCGGGACCTGGGCTAGCCATTCGGATTATCGGCGATGTGACACCGCAGCGCCTGTCGGTATTGCGTAAAGCCGACACCATTTTATGGGAAGAAATACGTGCGAAAAAACTTTACTATAAACTATGGCAATCTTTTGTGGTGCTTCTGCCCCTTAAGAGCGTGGGAATCATGGGCGATCAGCGCACCTATGAAAACATTCTCGCGATTCGAGCTGTGACCAGTGATGATGCAATGACCGCCGACTGGGCGCAATTGCCGCACGATATTCTGGCGCGGATATCCAATCGTATTATTAATGAAGTTCGCGGAATCAATCGTGTTGTCTACGATGTCAGTTCCAAACCACCCAGTACAATTGAGTGGGAATAATATTCCACATAACTTGATTAAATAAAGCCGGCAAGTTAAACATAGCCTTTATGTTATTGAACTGCCTTGATTTTTTGAGTTTGTTATGTTACTTTTAACAAAAATTTTCAAGTAGGAGGTGCTTTATGAAAAGTTGCGAGTGGATTCAACATAAAGGCAAGAACATTCTCTACATGAAAATCGCAAGTGAAACGACCGAAGAATTAAAAGAAAGATTGGAAAGTATAAAGCCGGTAGTTGTAAAAGAACCTCCCAAATCAATTCTCTGCATTGCCGACGTCATAAACGGCAAATTTAATCCTGAAATGACCCAGATGCTCAAGGATTTCACAAAGCACAATGAACCATACATCAAAATGACCGCTCTGATCGGTGTAGAAGGTCTAAAGAAAGTTATCTATAGTGGAGTTCTCCTTTTCACCGGGCGCAAGAATCTTATTTTGAAGGACACAAAAGAACAGGCCATGGATTGGCTGGTGGAGCAGTAAATTCTACGTTTTACAATTCATGTTCTGCTGCGGCTGGCATTAGTCTTAAGTTTTTAAATATAAAGGAGATATTGTATGGCAAGCTACGAATGGATTCAACACAAAGGGAAAAGAATCTTATACATGGATGTTGTAACGCATCAATCAGATTATCAAAAGAAGTTGAAAGAATTCCATGATTTCATAACGCGCCTTGAGAAAGAAATTGAAAAAGAACCCCCCAAGTCAATACTCAGTCTTTGCAGTGTCCACGGTGGAAGTGCTTCTCCTGAAATAACTCAAAAACTCAAGGAGTTCAGCAAACATAATGAGCCATACATGAAAATGACCGCTATTGTCGGCATTGAAGGACTCAAGAAAGTAATATTCAATGGAATTCTTTTTTTCACAGGTCGTACAAACCTGGTTTTAAAAGATTCCAAAGAAGAAGCTCTGGATTGGCTGGCATCTCAGTAATGCTTTTTTCGTGTCATTCATGTCTACCCAGGCATGACAGTGGTGGCTATTGCATGTTAGATAGTAATCCATTGTCAACAATAATCCGTATTTTTATATTATATCATGATGCTATGCTTCAATCATGTAAAGAAATTATCGCCCATCATTCCATTATACTTTTTATTGACGGCAATTTTTTTAGGAGGCTGTAATATGCAGAACAGGTTTCTTTATTTTCCCGAGCCACAGTGGCCTACGCCTCAGGCACTTGAGTATGAGCATCTGAAACTATGGCAGGCGACGGCTGATGATTATCAGGGTTTGGTCGCTGCACAGAAAGCGTCGGCGCCCAATGGCACGATTGTTTTATTTCACGGCAACGGCGGCACGGCACTGGACAGGGGATTTTATTTAAAGCCTTTCATGAATCTGGGTTTCCGCGTAATCTTGGCCGAGTATCCCAAATACGGCGGACGTCCCGGCAAGGTGGGGGAAAAACCTTTTGTTGCTGCCGGTCTGGAAACAGTTCGCCTGGCATATGAACAATACAAAGAACCTCTTTATCTGGTGGGCGAATCACTGGGTTGCGGTGTTGTCGCTGCCATTGCCAAAAAGACATCCGTTCCCATCGCCGGCATCATTTTGATTACACCCTGGGACACGCTGGCATCCGTTGCAAAAACTCTCTTTCCTTTTCTGCCGGTAAAACTGGTTTTGACGGACAAGTACGACAGCATCGAAAATCTTAAATCTTTTAAGAATAAAATTTCTGTAGTTGGTGCTGAACAGGATGAAATCCTGCCGGTTCAACACGCCGTCAATTTATATAACGCTCTTCCCGAAGGCCAAAAACGGATGTGGATAATCAAAGGGGCCCACCATAACGACTGGCCAATGTACACCGACTTTTCCCTGTTCAAGGAAATTACTGATTTTGTGAAGTAGGCGGATTAATTTTTTAAAACCTGCACTGTAGCGTCAGTTTGAGAGTAAAATAAATTCACCCCCTTCTTTCCACACCCTGCCAGAATTTATCTTCAAGGTCTCTTTTGATGAGTTTTCCGTCGATGTGCCTCGGAAGCTCCGCTGAAATCTCGATAATCTTGGGAATTTGGAATCCGTGCAAACCATTCTTTTTGCAGTGCTCCAGTATTTCCTCTTTAGTGATTTTTGAGTTCTTCTTCGGCTGCACGATGGCGGCGACACACTCGCCCCAATCTTTATCCGGCGCCCTGACCACCGCGACGTCTGCGATCTCTTGGTGATTATTGATGACCCTTTCAATCTCATTAGGATAGATGTTCACGCCGCCGCAGATGATCATTTCTTTAACTCTTCCCGTCAAATAAACATAACCATCTTCATCCATATATCCGATCAGGCCGTCATCGAACCATCGCACTCCGTCAACAAATTCAAAAACGCTTTTTGTTTTTTCAGGCGCTCCTGAATATTTTAGGCTCTCCGTCATCACGGTTCGGTCAAATATATGGCCTGGTTCATTCGGCGCGCACCATCTGGCCTCTTTCTTGTTGTAAATGCCAAGATGGCCGCCGCGAGCCTTTCCGACACTTGCGAGCGTTTTGGGATTTTTTTCATAATCCTCAGGCAGGAGAACGGTGACGACCGCCGTTTCGGATGAACCGTAGAATTCAGATAGTATATTATTCTTGCAACCCCTTGCTTTAAAAAAATTATTGGCGGCTGCTTTCAGTTCCGGAGATGCCGGTGCGGAACCGCATATTAAAGATTTCATCGAACTCAAATCGTATTTATTCTTCACATCATCAGAAAGATGCGAAAGTCTGTCAATAATGGTCGGGACAACGAATATCCAACTGATTCTTTCTTTTTCTATCAGCTTCAGAAATTCCTCACTGTTGAAATTCCTCATGGCGACTCCGGTTGCCCCGAAAAAAAACAGAGGAATCCATCCAATAACGGATGCGGCATGATAGACCGGGCTTGGCATTAAAAGCCTGATATTGGCCGACTCCTTATCCTTGATTTTATGAGCGCCACACCAATAAACAAAACTAAACTGCTTCGCCAAAAGTATCAAATATTCTTGAAGCGATATTCTTGGCTTTTCCGATGTGCTGCTCACCAGATAACCAAATCCGTCAAAGTAATTAACATTCTTGGGAGCGCCGGTGGTTCCGCCGCTATAGGGATTGAGCGCGAAGGTGATACTGATTTTGGGCATGGTATTCGGGGATTTGGACAATAAATCTTCGAATAGTATAATATCGTTTCTGGGATTGGCTCCGACCATCACATAATGTTTCACCGTAACAAGTTTATTTTTGATAGCGAACACCTCATTATAGAATTCCTCATCGAAAATCAAAAGTTTCGGCGCAGCTCTGTTGATTGCGCCCGCGAGTTCATCTCCCTTTAAATGCCAGTTTAAAAAAGGCATGGGGCATCCTATAAGCGATCCCGCGAAAAGCGTTTCAAAGAATTCGTTCCCGTTATAAAGAAGTTCGGCAACTCTGTCTCTTGGTTTTAAATCAAGCGCCTGTAATCCATTCGCCAGCCGAAGAACTCTGTCCGTCAGCTCCTTATAGGTAATTCTCTTTTCTCCTGTGATGATCGCTTCTCTGTCGTCGAGAATTTCCCACATCGACGCAAAATAGTTGGCCACAAGATCATCAAGTTTAAAAGAAAAAATGCTTTTTATACTTTTTATAAGGCCGGTTTTGTAAACCGTTTTGAACAATATTTTTATAATATTTATGAAACCCAATTGTTTAATGACGACCAGGGCAATGCCCCGGGTCTCTTTCATGAAAATTATACGGGGTAAACTTGACAGGAATGAAAAGAAATTTTTTTCTTTCATTGAAAATCGCCTGTAAATTGGGGAAGTGTTAATGCACTGCTTTCAGAACTTGTCATAATTTAATTGTGTATAGAAAAAACGACATTGCCTGTCAACGATAAACTGTATTCCTGTCCGATTTCATTGTTTGACAAAGAATAAAACTTGATATAGCTACTTCATCATTAGGTTATCCGCAAGGGTTGTAAGGGAAGACGGTGCAAATCCGTCGTGGACCCGCCGCTGTAACCGGGGACAAAAGTCGCTATAGGCCACTGTTTGGTAAAAATGGGAAGGCGCGGCAAATTGGTTGATCCGGAAGCCAGAAAACCTGCCTAAATAATGATGTTGATGGCAACTATTGAGGGCATAGTCAGGACATCGTTTAATGCTATTGAGGATGGAATACGGCATCCCCGGACTTTCTGGTTCGGGGATTTTTGTTTTTTGGGAAATAAGTAAAAGGCAAATTTGCTGCCGGTTCAGAAAAAGCTTGAATCCCTTTAACTCTAAAGGAGAAAAATGCCCATTTACCGTCGTGTTACTCTGTCGCGGGTGCTGCAAGTCAGCATTCTAATGATTTTATTTTTATTGGTGCTATGCCTTGTTTCTCTTTCTGTGGGAAGTGTTCATATTGAGATAAGTAAGATTCCTGGTTACCTGCTCAGAGCGCTCACCGGAAATCTTTCTACTTCTTCAGAAGAAGAACTGATTTTATTTTCCGTGCGTCTGCCGCGGATTATTTTTGCGGGAATTGTCGGCGCGGCACTTTCGCTGGGAGGCGTTATTTTTCAGGCCATTTTACGAAATCCTCTGGCTGATCCTTACATTCTGGGAATATCCGGAGGATCAGCGCTGGGAGCCATTATCGGTATTGTTATCGGAGCCGGGTCTTTTTATCTGGGAATTCCTCTGCTTGCTTTTCTGGGAGCACTGGCCACTGTTTTTCTGGTGTTTGTCATAGCCGGAGGAAACCGGGGTCCTCTTATGGATAACTCGCTGTTGCTTTCCGGTGTTGTTGTGAACGCTTTTTTTTCCGCAGCCATTCTTTTTTTTCTTTCGATTGTCAACAGCATGGAGCTGCACAGCATCACGTTCTGGCTGATGGGGGACCTTTCGAACGCTTCGGCAAAAGAAATTTGGATAGTGGGTGTATGCCTGCTTTTAAGTTTTATCCTGCTTTATGCGCAGGCCCGGAAACTTAACCTGATTATGCAGGGCGAGGAAACAGCCCAACATCTGGGTGTTAATGTGGAGAAAACAAAGCAGTGGCTCATGATTGTAACCTCGCTGATTATTTCTGTGGCGGTTTCTCTGGCCGGAATAATCGGCTTTGTAGGGATTATGGTGCCTCATTTGATGCGTCTTGTTTTCGGGTCCGATCACCGTCTGATACTACCGGTTTCCGCCTTGTTCGGAGCGTCATTTTTAATTGTTGCCGATACGATAGCAAGGCTTGTCTTTGCCCCGGCTGAATTGCCGGTCGGAGTTGTCACAGCGCTTTGCGGTGCGCCTTACTTTATTTTTCTTTTGAAAAGAAAGGCGTGGTAACCATGTCCATAATCAACGCCGGAAATATTAATTTCAGCTATGGCACAAAGCCTGTAATGGAAAGCGTTTCCTTTAACGTTGAGGAAGGGCAAATCGTCGCTGTTATCGGGCCGAACGGCTCCGGGAAAACCACGCTCTTAAAAATCATCAACGGCACGCTTTTACCCGATAACGGACAAATGCTCATCGATGGTAAAGAAACGAACCGATGGGCGCGAAAAGAAATCGCGCGAAAAGTTGCTATTGTTCCGCAGGAAACACCCGTATCCTTTTCCTTTTACGCGGAAGAAATCGTGCTGATGGGGAGGTTTCCTCATTTAAGCAATTACCGTTTTGAAGACAAGAAAGATTACCGGATCGTTCATGAAGCGATGGAAAAAACAGATTCACTTCATTTAGCCTCGCGACGTTTTGATGAGCTGAGCGCCGGTGAACGTCAGCGTGTTTTGATTGCCCGTGCCCTGGCCCAGGAACCGAAAGTTTTATTGCTTGATGAAAGCACGGTTTTTCTGGATTTAAAACATCAGGCTCAGTTCTTATCCATGTTGAGGTTATTAAACACATCGCAAAAACTCACAGTGATTTTTGTCACGCACGACATCAATCTGGCCGCGCAAAACGCTCACAGGATAATTTTGCTTGATTCCGGAAAAATATATGCTATAGGAATGCCCGCGGATGTTATAACCGCCGCAAACATAAAAGAGGTGTATGATGTCAACGTTATGGTTGATCAAAATCCGCATGACGGTTCACCTCGATCGACATTGTTGACAATTTAGCAGCAATTCTGTTTTGAAGAGTAACCAGTGTATGGAGGCTGCCTAAAAAAACGGAATTGGCATCAGACTACCAAATAAAGGAAGCCGGTTAAAGTCCGGCGCTGCCCCGCAACTGTAAGCGGAA
>CAYNWA010000013.1:0-61144 GCA_964400795.1 uncultured Smithella sp. | reverse complement strand
CACCCGTACAAGCCGAAGAAAAAAATAACCCTGATGTGATGGTCACGATGGAAGAAGTCGTCGTTACGGCGACACGCGACACGCAGGAAATTCGCAAAGCTCCGGCCAATATCACTGTCATTACCGAGGAAGAAATCAATAATACCGGCGCCACAACGGTTGTCGAGGCACTCAATAAGATTGAAAGCATTCAGTTTCGGACTTACAGCGGGAATGCCTCACAAGCCATTATTGATATGCGGGGTTTCGGCGGAGACAATCCTTTTGGAAAAACGTTGGTCATGCTCGACGGCCGCCGTTTAAACCGGACGGATATGTCTTCTGTCAATTGGATGCAAATGCCGGTCAATACGATTGAAAAAATAGAAGTCGTTCGGGGACCGGGCAGCGTTCTTTACGGTGACGCAGCCATCGGCGGAGTGATCAACATCATCACGAAAAAAGGGAAAGGCGCACCCAAATTTAACGCATCCATTCTTGTGGGAAGTTACGGCCTGCACAATGAGCGAGTTGGCGTAACCGGTGCGACCGATAAATGGACTTACGCTCTGACGGGCGAAAACAATTTCAGTTCCGGATACCGGGACCGCTCAAAGTATTCGGCGCAGGGCGGCGGTCTTGATGTGGGATATTTCGCCAACGACCTGTTGAATCTTTCTCTGGGGATTTCATTTAACAGAATAGATTATCAATTGCCCGGCGCTCTGACAAAAGAACAAATGGACCAGGACAGACGGCAATATCAACCGGCCATGCCGGACTATTATATGAATGCCAACGATGATAATGACGGTTCAGACAAATATACCAACGTTAATCTGGGATTGAAATCCTTCTGGGGATCGTTCGGACAGTTTGAAATCAATTTCATGTACGGGAAAAAAGATCTGCAAAGCAATATGCCGTCGTGGTATTCCTTCAATTACGCCGATACAGATGCAGACACATACGGAATTACACCGAAATATATTCTGGAAAAAGATATTTTCGGATTTCACAACAAAGTGATCGTGGGAGTGGATTATTATAACGAACCTTATGAAAAAACTTTCTACAGCGATCGGGGAAGAACGATACGATCGGGCAATGCGGATCTTAAGCGGGAATCGCTGGGAGGTTATATACGCGACGAATTCAGCATTATGAAAAATCTGATTCTAAGCGCCGGTTATCGCTTTGAACGAACGTCAATTGAAGGCACAAATAATGATCTTGTGACATCTTCAAACAATTTCGATAATGAGCAAAAATACAGGGCCGAAGCTTACGAAGGAGGGCTGACCTGGCTTTGGGGAAAGAAATCAAAACTATTTGCCAAATATGCAACCGTTTATCGCATTCCCTTTCTGGATGAGGTTGCGTCCTTCAATGGTTATAGCGTTCCCACGCCTTTTCTCAGAACATTGGAAAAAGAGAAAGGGAAGAGCGCGGAATTAGGAACGGAATATTATCCCCTCGAAAATCTCAAACTTAGCGCAACCCTTTTCCGCATCGATATGGAGGATGAAATAGAGTATGTTATTTACGATCCGACAATGTATTTAGGAGAAAACCGTAACGTAGGCAAAACCCGCCACGATGGCGCAGAAATTTCTCTTTCCTATCTCTGGCCGAAATATGCCAAAGTTTTTGGAAACTATACGTATCATAAGGCCACGTATGAGAAAGGAGTTTATAACAAAAAAGACATGCCGATGGTGCCTCAACACATGGCTCATGGTGGAGTGGAAATTTATCTGCCATACAACATAACATTGAGGCCCGAAATAAAATTTGTGGGAAAAGCTTTTCTGTCCGGTGATAGCGACAACAATACTGAAAAACTGGATGATTACACGCTGCTGAATTTCTATGCTCAATACAAGCCAACCTTTGATAAATTTACCGTTACAGTATTTTTTGGGATTGACAACATTTTCAACCAAAAATATTCTTCTTTTGCGCTGGATTACGAGCAGTACGGAATGCCGAATTTCTATTATCCGATGCCGGGCATTACCGTGAAGGGAGGGCTTTCTGTTGAGTTTTAAATTTGCCCGCTGGAAAGATAATATTCTAATATTATTTTTGACGGTTGTGATAACGGTCTTTTGCGTAAACGTAGTCTGCGCCCGTGTGGTCACCGATGAAACTGGCCGCAAACTCGATATAACTCCAGCCCCCCAAAGGATTGTTTCGCTTGCTCCCGGAATTACAGAAACGCTTTATGCGCTTGGTCTGGAAAATAAAATAGCGGGAGTAACCACTTTTTGCAACTGGCCGGCGGCGGCACTCAAAAAAACGCGCATTGGCGGTTTTACCAATCCTTCCATAGAAAAGATTGTTTCCTTAAAGCCGGATTTGGTTATTGCCACCGCTGACGGAAACAGGAAGGATACGGTGGAGAAGTTGGAAAGACTTAAATTGCCCGTCTATGTTACAAACCCTTCGGATACGAAAGATGTTTTGAACAGCATCCTGCATATCGGTGAAATAACAAATCGGGAAAAAGTAGCCGGTGACATGGTTGCAAAATTTCAAAAGAGATTAAACCATATTGCCCATCAGGTACGCCATAAAAGAAAACCGCGCGTCTTTTTCCAGATTGGTTTGGAACCGATCATTACAGCGGGAAAAGGCACGTTAATCAATGAAGTCATCGAACGTGCCGGAGGGGTTAATGTTGCCGGTCTTGATATAGCCAACTATCCCCGTTACAGCATGGAAGGCATCATCGGGGCAGCGCCGGAAATAATTATTTTTGCACCGATGGTCAATGATAAGGAGTTTATAGGAGTCAGAAGATTCTGGCAAAAATTCAGAGAACTGCCGGCAGTCAAAAATAATAAGATTTATCCGATGAACGCAGACTTGATTAACAGAGCATCCCCGCGCATTGTTGATGCCATTGAGAAAATGGCGTTAGTCTTACATCCGGAGATTCAATTCTCCCGATAATAATGGGTGCCATCACTGATTGAACAGGAAAGTATAAAAGGATTATTATGAATTACCCGACTATTCCCGAAATTGATATTGTTGCCGCGCAAAAAGCAGAAGCCAGGCAAAAAACTCTGACGAAACCACCGAAGAGCCTCGGTCGATTGGAAGAAATTTCCATTCAATTGGCCGGGATGAAAGCCGATCCTTTACCCGATATTAATCACAAAGCAATCATTGTCATGGCTGCCGATCACGGCGTCGCGCTGGAGGGAATCAGCGCTTTTCCCGCGGAAGTCACGCCGCAAATGATGATGAATTTCCTTAACGGCGGAGCGGCCATTAATGTGTTGGCGCGACAGGCCGGCGCCGGCGTGACCATTGTCGATATTGGTGTCGCCTCTGATTTTGATCCATCCCTGACGGGACTTCTGCGTTGTAAAGTTGCTAGAGGGACACGTAATATGGCAAAGGGTCCGGCCATGACCCGCGATGAAGCCGAAAAAGCAATCGCAGTCGGCATGAATGTACTGGCTCAAGCTGCTGAAAAAGGCCTGGATTTGATTGCCACCGGAGATATGGGTATCGGCAACACGACGCCGTCTTCGGCAATCGTTGCTGTTATAACGGGATTACCGGTGGCCGAAGTTACCGGGCGCGGCACAGGGCTTGATGATGCCGGTCTGGCACATAAGGTTAAAATTATTGAACAGGCCATCGCTTTGAACAAACCCAATCCGAAAGATGCGATGGACGTCCTGTGTAAAGTCGGGGGTTTGGAAATTGCCGGTTTGGCCGGTGTGATGATTGCCGCCGCATCGCGACGAATTCCTGTTGTTGTGGATGGGTTTATTTCAACGGCGGCTGCCATGATCGCAGTGGGTCTTGTGCCGGATGTAAAAAATTATTTGTTCAGCGCTCACAACTCTGTTGAAATCGGGCACAGGGCCATGCTCAAGCACCTGGGCTTAAATCCCTTACTTGATCTTAATCTGCGTTTGGGAGAGGGCACGGGCGCTGTGCTTGCTTTTCATCTGATTGAAGCCGCATCGCGCATTCTCAGGGAAATGGCAACATTCGCCGAAGCCGGTGTAAGCGATAAAGGATGATTCGTCTTTGTCCCCCGCTGGCGGGGGTGGCGCGAAGCGCCGGAGGTGGAGGGGTTTCATACGATGAGGGAAATAGATTAGTGGAAAAAGAAAACCATGCGTAATTTACGCACAGCCTTTGGTTTATTGTCCATTCTCCCGTTCGGCATGCCGCAAAATTGGCAGCCGGGCGACAGTGGCCGCGCCGGAAGCTGGTTTCCGCTCGTGGGAATTGTTGTCGGTGGACTGACCTGGATGGCCTGGCAATTATTGATATCATATTTCCCGCCGCTGGTGGCCGGTGTGTTGACTTTGGCGGTCTGGATCATTTTAACCGGCGGGTTGCATCTTGACGGCTTGGTCGACTGTTGCGATGGTTTGCCGGTTTCAGCTTCCCCCCAGCGGCGGCTGGAAATCATGAATGACCCGCATCTCGGGACTTTCGGCGGCATTGGATTGTGTTTAGTTTTATTGACTAAAGCCGTCGCGCTGAGTTTGCTGACGGCTTCCTCCGGCTTTTGCATTGTCCTGGCAACGACCATTAGTCGTTGGTTGATATTGCCCGCGGGATTGCTGAGACCTGCGCGTTCCGATGGAATGGGCGCTGATTTCGCTTCAGGATTAAGACGCAGCGCTATTTTTATCACGGCAATTTTACCGCTGGGTCTGGCTTTTGTTCTGGGTATGCAGGGTTTACTGGCAGTGCTTGCTGTGATGCCGGTTGCCGCAGCTGTTCTGGGGATAGCCTATAAACGTATCAACGGTATCACGGGTGACGTGTTCGGCATGTTGGTCGAAGTCACTGAAACAGCCGTTTTGCTGATTTTTACATTGGGAGTGAAATGATTCAATATCCTTTTCGATTAGGGACAACCTCGTATATTATCCCGACTGATATTTTATCCAATGTCCGCTATCTGGCCGGGAAAGTGCAGGACGTGGAGCTGGTGTTATTTGAAGTGGATGACGGTCCGAACAACCTGCCGAGTCGTGAACAAATTACCGAGCTTGTCAGAATTGCTGACGATCATGACATGACCTACACGGTTCATCTTCCGCTTGATTTGCGTTTGGCAGATGATGGTTCTTCGAATCACATCTCTCTGGAAAAGGCTCGTCGCGTCATCGATAGTACCCGCGATCTTAAACCGTGGGCTTATGTTTTACACCTTGACGGAAAATCTGTCCGCAACGGTGCGCCTGTGGGAGGCTTGCAGCGATGGCAAGACCAAGCGGTGCGGTCATTGGAAATCGTCGGAGAGTGGGCCGGCGGCGTAGAGAAACTGGCCGTCGAAAATCTGGAAGGTTATCCGTTGGATTTTTATCAACCCGTGCTGGATAAGATTAAAATCAGTCGTACAGTGGACATAGGACATCTCTGGCTGGATAATCACGATCCGATAGTTTATTTAAAAAATGCTCTGCCGCGTACGCGCGTTATTCATATTCACGGTATTGCAGAACGCGACCACAAATCATTGGCGCATGTTCCCCGGGAAAAATTAAGGGTCGTATTGGATGAACTTATCCATTCCGATTACCGCGGCGTCTTGACTGTAGAAGTCTTTTCTGAAAATGATTTTCTCACGTCATGGGCGGTGTTAAAGTCAATGATGAATTCAAATATCTCATCCGATTGTTGTGTCGAGCAAGAAGCAAATGGGTATAAGGAAAACACATATGAACCTCAAAATTCCTGACAAGGGCATGACTCTCGTTCTGGGTGGTGTTCGCAGCGGTAAAAGCTCATTCGTTGAAAAGATTGCGCGCGAATCGGGTAAATCCGTTCTTTTTATAGCTACGGCTGCTGCCGGTGATGATGAAATGGTTGCGCGTATTAACAAGCATAAAGCGTCGCGGCCGGCCGATTGGCACACGCTTGAAATTCAGCAAGGGCTCGGAAAAAAAATAAAACCGCCTGTTACTGATATTGTCATTGTTGATTGTATCACTCTGCTCGTCAGCAACATCATCGCATCGTTGCCTGAAAGCACCCCGGCCGAAATTATCATGAGTAAAATTCATGTCGAAATCGATGAACTGATCGCTGCACAGGCGAGATTTGGTGGTCAATGGCTGCTGGTTTCCAACGAAGTAGGCCTGGGCGTGGTTCCGCCATATCCCTTGGGGCGTGTCTATCGCGATGCGCTTGGCTGGGCCAATCAAACGCTGGCGAAGTCCGCCAAACGAGTTGTCTTCATGGTGGCCGGTATTCCAATGGTGGTCAAATAGAAATATGCTCTTCATTCCAGTCAAACGATTTTTCTGCTGATTATTTTCTTTCATTTTTGTAGCTTTATATTTGCATTTCGGTTAAGTTAACCGCTATGAAAACGAAATGGATTTTTGTGGATACGCAGAAGAAATTAACGCAAGCTATTAACGATTTTGAACAGGCGAACGTTTTAAGCATTGACACCGAATATGATTCTTTCCGTTATTTCAGAGAAAAACTCTGTCTGATTCAGATTCATGCCTGCAATATCGTTTATGTATTTGATCCTCTGGATAGTTTTAATCTGGCATTTTTAGGCAGGTATTTTGATGACCATCGTATTCTCAAGATTCTCCATGCCGCGGACAATGATATCCGTCTGCTGAAAAGAGATTACGGATTTAATTTCAAAAATATTTTCGATACTCATCGGGCGGCGCTTATTCTCGGCTTTCGGCAGTTATCCCTGGAGAATGTCATTAAGGAATTTTTAGGCGTTGATCTGAAGAAAAATAAGAAGATACAGCGCTCGCGCTGGGATAATCGTCCTCTGTCGGATGAACAACTGGAATATGCCGCGCAGGATGTTATCTATCTCCCGGTACTTTACGAAAAGCAATTGTCGGCATTATGCGTAAAAGAATTGAAAGATATTGCCGACGAAGCATTTGCCAAAATTGCCGACACCGACTGGCATGAAAAAAGATTCAATCGTCAGGGTTATAAAAGAGTCAAGGGCTACGATAACCTTGATCGGGATCAGAAAGAGTTGTTTAAAAAATTATACATCTGGCGTTTTCATCGGGCAAAAGCTGAAAACCGTGCCGTATTCATGTTTCTTTCCGACAGCCATTTGCTGGGGCTCGCGCAGGATGCCGGGCATCCTGAAAGATTTTTATCACAAAGAAAAATGAATGCATACGGTGCGGAAGTGAATCGACTGATAAAAAGTGCCTCAATATGAATTTAACAGCGCAAATCAAACCTTTCCGTCATTAGCAATAAATAGATTTTTGAAAAAGGGTGACCAGTTGCCCGAAAATGAAAAAGGAGTTAACTGATGCATCAGCTAACTCCTTGTCATTGTTATGGTGCCGAAGACTGGACTTGAACCAGCACGGGAGGTCCCACCACCCCCTCAAGATGGCGTGTCTACCAATTCCACCACTTCGGCACCTGAAAGTTTAGAATATCCTTACCCCAGCAGCCTTACCTGAATTTGTATCTCACGTACCCGGCCGCCGGATTATCAGCTTGAAAAGAGCTTTTAATTACTTGTTTACCGGAGCTAGAGGTATTGCCGGCGCTTTCGTTGCATCCGGGTTTGCCACAGGCGCCGGCAGCGTTGCCGTGTCCGGGCTTTTCACAGGAAGAGTTTGATCTACAGCAGGAGTTTTTTGCTCCATTAAAGAGGAAGACCCTCTATGGTTGGCCATGTAAGTAAGTGTCAGGGATGTCAGCATAAAAATAATTGCCACTCCCGCTGTCAACTTTCCTAAAAATGTGCCTGCCCCGGTAGAACCGAAAACGGTCTGGCTGGAACCGCCAAATGCCGCACCCATATTGGCGCCTTTGCCCGCCTGCAGAAGAACGATCAGGATCAAAACAAAACAGACTAAAATGTGTAAAATTGTCAATATCGTAAACATAAAAATCTCTTGATAATGAATTTAAAAGCGGCTGGACAATACCAAAACGGCATACGCTAGTCAACTTTTTTCTTTCTGTAACTATTTTAAATACTTGAGCCTGTAATTTTATATTTTAACATATCTGTTTTCGTCAAGGATGATCTTTCCATTTCTTTCTAAGTAGTCGATATGTTTAGTGACAAGCGCACGCTCGTTCGATTCAAAAAATTCCTTGGGTTCCCTCGGTTTGCCGTAAATGAGCCACGCCCCGGCGATTTCATCCAGCGATTGGGGTTCTTTCAGAAAATTCAGGATTTTTTCTTCGCGCTGATAAATGATATTTTCATAATCATCCCATAACGTTCCGGGATTGCTCTCGAAAAAACCGGTGTTGTGGGAAGCAATCCATCTGCGCGCGGGAATGGATTTGAGCCTGCGAATGGATTGAATGGTTTGTTCGATGCTGGAATAAAGATCCCCGTACCAGGGACCGAATGTTGTCAGATCATAATCCCCGAGGAAAAGAATTTCTTCATCAGGAATGAAGAATGAGAGATGCCCCGGCGTGTGGCCGGGTGTGGCAATGACCTGAACCTTAAGAGATCCCAGATCAATTGTTTCTTCATCCTGAAAAAACAGAGCGTCCTTTTGCGGACGATAATTGAAATTATTCAGCACAATGGTTTTCCAGAGTCCACGGAGGTGTTCATCCTTAATGTTGTACCAATCTAAAAATATTTCAATATCGGTCAAAGGCGGAAAATCCTTCTCCGAGATGCGCAGCGGGCTATGCTCGAAAAGATATAAAAATCCCATATGGTCTTCATGCCAATGCGACAACCAGACCTGGTCAACCCTTTCTTTTTGTTTCAAATCGGAAAGTTTCTGCAACCCGCAGGACGGATCGATGGCCACCCGGCAATCCCTTCCTGCCAGATAAACGGAATGGTTAAAAGGATATTTGCCGTCGTTGTCCCCGCGAATAAAACGTACCTTTCCTAATTGAGCATTCATGATTAATTCATCTTCCTCTAAAATTATTTATTTTGATTTATACTTGAATTATCAACGAAAGTCCAATGAGGTCGTTGCTATCACCTGCTGTCCTGACCTATACTTCACATGGCGCACAGTGTCCAATTACGTCTTGTCTTGACAACTGTTGCACCTACTTATCCACAGTATTTGGTGGTCAGCAGACTTGGAGGATTACCATTTGAAAGGTTGAGTAACTCGGAGAAATTATAAAAACAACATTTAGTAAGAAGTGCTTGTTGCATTTACCTGCAAACAAAAAGAATCATTTTTTATTCCAGAATTTCCAAAACTGCCCGTTTATGTATTTTGGCGGATGCGGCACTCAAAATGTTGCGGATAGCATAGGCGATTCTGCCCTGCTTTCCGATTACCTTGCCCATATCTTCTTTTGCCACACGTAATTCAATTACAGATGTCTGTTCGCCGATGATTTCATTTACTTCAACCTTGTCCGGAAAATCTACTAAAGCCTGAGATATGTACTTAATCAATTCCTTCATCGTCACAACCTCCACTGGTTTTGGTCAACACTTCTTATGGATTCCCTAGCGTAGATTATTATTCATATTCTATTTCAGAAATAGCCAACCATTTTTTTGCTTTAGAAATATCTCTAAATACTTGAATTTGCCCTCCCCGATTACGAGCTACTGTTTCTCCAAATATTGCATCTTCATCTGACATTGTCTTCTCCGAATATACTACCGCATACCGAAACCCCAAGGGAAACATTTTAAGACTTGATTCAGCAAATTGATATATTTCCATAACTGAAGCATGCACAATCGCGTTGCGAATATCTATTAATATATGTTTCGCATTGCAGGTTTTTATTGATTCAACTATTTCTTGACGCATCAATAAATAAACGGCTTCATTCAATTCACCAACAGCTGTCGCAATCAGGGCTTTCCCATGCGAACGGACTTTTATAAAATGTTCCATCATTACCTCATACGAGTCAGTGCGTGCACGCAGTTAACGAAGAAATTAGGCGGGGTTAAGAAAGGAAATAGAAACAAAATATTACAGACCACCTTGTTAAAGCCTACTCTCTATAATCCTATTGTCAAGGTAATACTTGGTGCGGTAATTTTGGACTTGACATCTAAAACGGACAAAAAATGCCATATGAAAGAAATTATTCGCTTGAATAATTCTGAATACTCACTTACAGGAAGAATCAAATGATGTACCTACCTATACGTAACATAATCCATATTTACCATTGATATTGTGGTGTTACATTAAGTTTACGTTTTCATAAATGGCATATTTGATATTATTCTTACTGCTTTTTTTTACTGAGTACATTAAATCATCCACTTTTTTTATTGCTTCATTTGCTGTTGGCGGCGCATCAAAGCATGTTAAGACACCGATGCTAAGTGTCACGGGCCAATTATTTTTTTGCATCCCGGCTAAAATATTGTGTTGAAGTTTAGAAAGAACAACTTGTGCAGATTTCTGATTTGTTTCTGGCATAAGCAACGCAAATTCATCACTTCCAAGCCTTGCAACCACGTCTACTTTTCGCAGACTATTCTTGATTTGATTGGCAACAAAACATAATACTTTGTCACCGGTAGCATACCCGAACTCGTAATTCACAGTTTTTAAATTATCCAGGTCAATATAAGCTATAGTAAAAGGATTTTTATATCTCAGAGAACGGTTAATTTCCATCTGCAAAACATTATAAAAGAAGAGTGAATTAAGTGCTCCTGTCAAATAGTCTGTATGGGCTATTTCTCTTTGATGTTCCAGTACGGTTAATAACCTTGACAATAAAAACGCTATTGTTAAGAAAAAGCCTAATTTGATGAGAGTATTCCATGCATAAATGGAAAGCAATGTTACATTTCCAGATAATACATCCGAAAGAAGCCATACTAAGGCACTTATGAGAGAAAATACTATCCCAAGACCAAGACCTGTGTGCCAAGTAACTATGAGTATAGGTATCACATAGAATAGAGAAAAATCTAATTCTTTACCGGTCAGGGTGTCAATAATACCTAATACACCGATGATTATATATCCTATTGCTATTATAAAAGATTTATTTTGTTTCTCAATATTCTCTAAAAAGTTCAAAAATCACCTCTATTTGTATTATACATGGAGTTTGAAGGCGTCCCATATGCCAAGGAGGCCGCCAATGGTACTTCCTGCCAATAAAGCGAAAAAAGAATCAGCACCGAGCAACCCAGACACATACCCTCCGACCATCGCAATCATTATAAAACTTTTTCAAGACATCGCATCTACGATTAGCGCTCTTCCTGATTAGTTAAATATCATAATAACACTATTCATTATTTTTAAAAGAGGTAAATAGCTTTATTGATAACGGGTTGGAAGCTTGCTTTTTTGTCTAGGGTGAGAGCTTGTTTCTTTCAGGAAGCTATACGTACTATAATCTGCCTTTCTTATTGAGAAAAGAATTGACATGCAACATTAACTCTCTTTATAATTCCCATATTGAAGAATAATTTATTATCAGAATCAGGTTCTCATCGCTAAGGGCAAAGAGAGATGTGGTGTAAAGCTTTCAAAATCTTTCTGTGCTGTTGCATCTTCATCTTCATGACTTCTGTGGCCATATCAGGCGCGGCTTCTTCAGAAATGATTGAAGGGGGACCAACGATAAGAGCCCTCCTGGATGAAGCTGCAATCTATGAAACCTCTGCAGAAAGTCACGAAGAGTTCTGGCGGGCAGCGACCATATACTGTGAAGCGTCCAAATTGGGCAGCACGGAGGCGCAATACAGGCTTGGAATGCTATACGCTTTTGGGAAAGGCGTGCCGGAAAACAGGACATTTGCCGCATCGCTTTTCTCATTAGCTAGTCAACAGGGACATAGTAAAGCTTCCGATATGCTGGATACGGTTAATTTCAAATCTCAGGAACTACCGCCATGTTTATTATCAGGCGTATTGCCTGAGAAGCATCCACCTCCTGTAATCATCCCCGGTGAAAATCCCATTCATATTGATCGTTATCTTGAATCATTGCCCAGCAACAAATCATGGATCATAGATTTGACGAATAAAATATCAGACTGGTACGATATCGATTCCAAATATGTCCTTTCCATCATAGCCGTGGAATCCGATTTTGAAACAAGAGCAACATCTCCTAAAAGCGCCATGGGATTGATGCAGCTTATTCCCAGCACCGCCAAACGTTTCAATGTAAAGAATGCTTTTAATGCGTCTCAAAACATCAAAGGGGGCATCAGATACCTGAAATGGTTGTTGGCCTATTATCGAGGGGATGTTGAGCTCGCGACGGCTGCGTACAATGCTGGAGAAAAAGCCGTTGATCGTTATTTCGGCATACCGCCGTTTCCGGAAACGCAGGAATATGTTAGGCGTCTGAAAAAATTATACCCGAGAAGCACACTTTTCTACGACGCAGCAATTACCAATCCATCACCGATCCTGATGGAAAGGGCCAACTCGCGGAAATAGGATTTGTGAAAACAGGGTATTTTGCCTTCAATTTATTGTATTGATACTATAATACTTGATGGGACAGACACCTCATATATCTTATGTCTTACTCGCTGTAACCTCGCGTAAAATTAATATTTTGAAAATTGAGGACTTCAGAAAGCTATACCTGTTCAAACGTTTACGATGGCAATTCATTTTTATTTTTTGTGACTGCCAATGCCAGTACAACCAGGGTCCATGCCGGAAACAACTGTAAACCGGGAATTGCCTCGACAATGAGTGCCGGTAAAAGCGCCCATTTAAAACCAATAACGACGAATAATACAATCACTGTAACGACATCAATTATCCAGTACGCCGGTGGCGTAAATGTGAAAGCAAATCCCAGAATGTCCGAAATGAGTGCACACAAAAGGGCCCATCGCCATCCGGGCCGTTTCCATGCGGTTGTAAAGTTGTTGATGAATTTTTTTATCATAGCTTACTGACAATCATTGCCCTTACATGCTTATGTGGTTTGATTTCGTACGAATCATTACTGTGAATTGTAGATTCACATACAATCAAGACCATATTGATTGTCTTGACAAGACAGTTTTTGTTCGAGAAAGGTGGGCTTCTTAGGCTTTTTTATCGGCTTCATGTAATTTTCTGATCTGCGAGATATAAAACTTGATTTTTTCGATCGCTTCACGGGGTGTATCGACAAACTCGACGCCGGCATCATACGATTTATCATCTATATTTACTTTGACCCATTTTACTTTTCCTAATGAGGTAATCTGTCTTCCCAGCGTCTTTAATTTTAAATCTATTTTCAGCAGCGTATCGACAGGCAGGAAGATATTTGTCTTAATTTTTGTTCCGGAAGCAGAAATATCCTTGCTATAATTATGCGGGAATCCTTTTGTTATGATAATATTTTTATCTGCGGCGACTACGGATATCGTGATCTCATTTATTACCTTTAGCCGTTCTTCTTTTCTTCTTTCTTCCATAACGGATCACCCCTCTTTTTTCAGGCCTAACCTCCGTGTTACGTCTCCATTTTACTACATGAAGTTCAGTTTGTATATAAAGGAAATATTGACCCTGTACCATCGATCTTTGTTCAGATCGTGTTAGCGGCTCAAGGTAACACCGAGCCTATCACAATATTTATTGACCGGGCACTGACTGCAAAGGGGAGAAATCGGCTTGCAGGTTTTGCGACCGAAAGCAACCATGATGGTGTTGTAAATAATCCAGTGACGACGAGGCAGATTTTTGCGCAGGGCAAATTCGGTTTCGTCTGGCGTTTTCGTTTTAACATAGCCGAGACGGTTGGAAATTCGATGTACATGCGTATCCACGCAAATCGCATCCTTTCCGTAGGCGAGCGAGACAACCAGATTGGCCGTTTTGCGTCCCACGCCCTTGATGCTCAGCAAGTCGTCTAAGTGGTCTGGCACTTTAGAATTAAAACGGTTGATTATTTCCCGGCACGTGTGATGAATATTTTTTGCCTTCACACGATAAAAACCCACCGGATAAATTGTTCTGGCAATTTTATCCAAAGGGACTTTGAGCATCTCTTCCGGTGTGGAGGCCAGTTCAAAGAGCCTGTCGGTGGCCACGGCCGTGACTTCATCCTTCGTCCTCAGGCTTAAAAGTGTGGAAATTAAAATAACAAAAGGATCGCGTTGATCTTCCGCTAAATGCGAAACAATCGGGATGGTTCCCACGGCCAGCTCGTTCTTCAGTATTTTAATAATGGTGTTGATGTCAGCATCTTTCATATATCAACCAAGCCCTGGTCATTTCGATGAACGAACATAACATAATTGCGATACTCTCTCCAATCCCGGTATGACTAAATATGTTTTATTCTTCTTTGCGGCTTTTCATCTGGCGTTTGGTTGCATCCAGTTCCATCTTTCTCAAGCGGACGCTTTTGGGGGTAACTTCCACCAGTTCATCCTCGGCAATGAATTCGATTGCCTGATCCAGAGACAAAACCCGCGGCGGCCGTAAAATGACCGTGGCATCGGATGTGGAAGCCCGCATGTTAGTCAGCTTCTTTTCCTTGATGATATTAACATTGAGATCGCCGCCACGGTTGCGCTCGCCCACGATCATTCCTGCGTAAACTTCCGTGCCGATTTCCACAATCATCTCGCCGCGATCTTCCATCGCATAGCTGGCGTAAGATGTAACCCGGCCGGGCCGGTCGGCAACCAGAGCCCCGCTCAAACGCTGGGGAATCGGGCCTGACCATGGAGCGTAATTTTCCAAAAGTGAATTCATTACGCCACCGCCTTTGGTATCCGTTAGAAATTGACTGCGAAATCCGATTAATCCGCGTGACGGAATCAGAAATTCCATGCTGACCCTTCCTGATCCTTTGTTCACCAGGCTTTCCATGCGTCCTTTTCTGATGGAAAGTTTCTCCGTGATTTTGCCGACGAATTCTTCCGGAATGTCCAAAAATAGCCGCTCGACCGGTTCGTGCGTTTTGCCGCTGATTACCCGCGTGATGACCCGTGGGCGGGAAACCATCAGTTCGTAACCTTCGCGGCGCATGGTTTCGATGAGCACCGCCATTTGCAGTTCGCCGCGTCCGCAAACTTCAAATGCGTCGGTTCTTTCCAGCTTTTTAATTTTGATGGCGACATTACGCAGAGCTTCTTTTTCCAGTCTCTCCAGCAAATGTCGCGAGGTGAGAAACTTCCCTTCCTTGCCACCGAAGGGACTGTCGTTGACATAGAACATCATCGATACGGTGGGCTCATCTACAAGCAATCGGGGAAGCGGACGCGGGTCGGTAAAAGAAGAAATGGTGTCACCGATCTTGACGTTATTGATCCCGGCCAGAGCAATAATGTCGCCGGACTCAACCACGTCCGTCTGTTTTTTTATCAGGCCGTAAAATGTGTAAAGTGCGGAAAATTTGATTCCGGAGATTATCTTATCCGCGGTGCAGAGACTGTAGTTATTGTTCATTTCCAGTTTACCGCTCTGCAGGCGTCCCACGGCAATTTGTCCGACATAGGGATCGTAATCCAGATTAGTGACCAGAAACTGCGGGATCTCTTCGTCGTTTCCGCTGGGAGGCGGCATATATTCGATAATGGTCTGGAGCAGAGGATATAGATCGGTGCTGTCGTCATCGATTTTTTTATGACTGACTCCGGCTTTGGCATTGGTGTAAAGAATCGGAAACTCAATTTGATTTTCTTCCGCGCCCAAATCAATAAAAAGGTCATAGGTTTCATTGATGACATCATCGATGCGCGCGTCGCTACGGTCGATTTTATTGATGACCAGAATAATGGGCAAATGTAGAGCCAGAGCTTTTTTCAAAACAAAACGAGTTTGAGGCAGAGGCCCTTCGCTTGCGTCCACCAGCAGGATTGCGCCATCCACCATGTTCAGGCTGCGTTCCACCTCGCCGCCGAAATCGGCATGACCGGGTGTATCCACAATATTTATTTTTACGCCGTTGTAATTGACGGCGGTATTCTTGGCTATAATGGTGATGCCGCGCTCTTTTTCCAAATCCATCGAATCCATCACGCGGTCTTCCACAACCCTGTTCGCATGAAAAACTCCCGTCTGCTTCAGCATGGCATTCAGCAGCGTGGTTTTCCCGTGATCGACATGGGAAATGATGGCAATATTACGTAAATGATTTTTTTCCATTCTTCTATATCCTTAAGGGTTATGATTTATAACTGATTTAACAGACTTATAACAGTTTTGAACACAACCGGTTATTTCTCGGAGACGGGTTTTTTAATTCGCGGCGACTATGCTATAAATTTCTTGACTTGTAAATCTCTTTTTCTTATGCTCGCCTAACTTGATGTAAATATTTTATTTTTAGGGTTGTCATTATGCTGAATTTCCTGCCGTCAAAAGTTATCGGGGTGATAGCAAGCCTGCTTCTGGTTATCAATATTTTATTCTGGGTGATTATTTTATTTGTGTTTTCCATTCCGAAAATCCTGATTCCCTGGCCGCCATTGTTGAAAGTCATTAATAAAATTCTGCAATGGATTGGCGAAAACTGGATTGCCGGCAATAGCGAGTGGATGTGGCTGACTCAGAAAACTCAGTGGGATGTGCAGGGTGCGGAAAACCTGAATCGTAACGGCTGGTATCTGGTTGTCAGCAATCATCAGTCCTGGGTGGATATTTTGGTGATGCAGCATTTGTTGAATCGCAAAATTCCACTTTTGAAATTTTTTATTAAAAGAGAGCTGATCAAGGTGCCTTTCATGGGTTTTGCCTGGTGGGCGCTGGATTTCCCTTTTCTGTATCGTCACAGTTCGGAGTATCTGAAAAAGCATCCGGAACAGGCAGGCAAAGATTTTGAGACAACGCGCAAGGCGTGTGAAAAATTCGCCACAATGCCCACCAGTGTCATGAATTTTCTGGAAGGCACCCGTTTTACTCCGGCAAAACACGAAAAACAGAACAGTGAATATAAACATCTGTTGCGTCCCAAATCCGGCGGACTGGCGCTGGCCTTGAACATACTGGGTGAAAAATTTCATTCCCTGCTGGATATCACCATTATATATCCCGATGGAATTCCCGGGTTCGGCGATTTCCTCTGCGGCAGAGTCAAACGTATTACCGTGCGGATGAGGACCATCGAGATTCCGAAGCACCTTTTGCACGGCGATTATGAAAACGACCCGGCTTTTCGCGATGCCATGCATCAATGGGTGCAAAAACTGTGGAGTGAAAAAGACGGGCAGATACAAACACTGATGAAAAAGATAAAATCAAAATGAGCAAGGTGTTTCATGGATGGGATAAATATAATTTTTAGTATTCCTCCGTTCATATCCCAATTTTTTAAAAATCGAAGGTTGAAATTTAACGGCTAAAAATAACATTGAGTCGGTAATTGACGGATTCTAAAAATTGTGCAATACATAGAAGTAATTAATCATTAAAATTGAGAACCTCAGAAAAATAACTCGTCTGTAGAAGAAAACTACCCATAGAGGAGGAGTTAATAACTAATGGATAAGACATTAGGGAAAAGAGTATTGATAGTAACGGTCATCTTGATAACGGCTCTTATCATGATGAAATATTCTTTCGCGGCGGAAGAAGCCAGAGATGGCAATTTCATTGCCTCTGATGATGGTACGGTATGGGACCAGCGAACAAATCTGCTGTGGGCGGCCGCGGACAATGGAGCAAATGTAAACTGGCAAGATGCCAAGGACTATTGTGATAATTATAACGGAGGGGGTTATAGTGGTTGGAGACTGCCGACGAAGGATGAACTCATAGGTTTGTACGACAGATCAATATTTGGAAACAACGGGTTTCATGTTACAAAATTGATAAAATTAACAGGGGGGTTTCTATGGACGTCGGAAATCCAGGGTTCTCAAGCCACGGTTGTCAATTTTCTTTATGACCGTGATATGTGGTTTGGGGAATCCCTGACACACAAAAGCCGGAATAGGGTGTTGCCGGTTCGGCTTGGCAGGGAAAAAATTGTTGCCGTAACCGAACAAAAGCAGGAAGAAGCAATTCCCCCGCCTCTGCCCCCGCCGCCTCCGCCGGAAACAAAAGCGTCACCACCGCCACCGCCGGTACAGGAGAAGGTTTCCGTTTCTCTTAATCTTGAGTTTGATACCGCAAAATCATTTATTAAGGCAAAATATTATAATAATATAAAAAAACTGGCTGATTTCATGAAAGAACATCCGGAAACCAGTGTTGTGATAGAGGGCCATACAGATAATGTTGATAGATTTAATGATCCCGACAACAATATAAAACTATCTCAGGCACGGGCCGATAGCGTTCGCCAATATCTGGTTGATAAATTCGGTATTGATAAGTCACGCATAAACGCTGTTGGTTATGGACCGGACAGGCCAATTGCTGACAACAACACTGCAGAGGGACGAAGAAAGAATCGCCGCGTTGATGCCCTGATAGAAACAATAGTCACAAAATAGATTTGTAAATGAAAATCCTGATGCCCCATGATATCATAAATCATGGGGCATTTTTTATCCGCACACAGCAAATCATACACAACAAAACGTCTTGACAAACACACAATTTTTTATTTAAATTTAACCATTCATTTTAAATAACCGTTTAGTTAAATATTAAAATAATTTATTGTTGCTTACTTTGAAGGAAAAGATGCGGGTGAAAAACCGTAAAGAAAAATCAGATAAAACGACTGAACGTATTTTAGCTGCAGCGAGGACTGTCTTTGCTGAAAAGGGTTACAGTGGAGCTCACATTGATGCCATTGCTGATCGAGCCGACGTCAACAAAGCAACCATCTATTATCAAATCGGCGATAAAGACACCCTCTACGCTCATGTTATCCATCAGGTTATTGGCAATACTGCTCAGAATATTGCTCAGGTCGTGGCCTCGTCGGAAAATCCGGAAGAACAACTAAAAGCCTATATCACGTTTATTGCTGAAACGGTGGATAAAAATCCGGAATTGCCGTCCATTATGATGAGGGAGGTAGCTTCCGGTGGCGTGACAATGCCGCGTGTTGTGATGGAAGATATTGCTTCAGTCCTGGCCATTTTGGCTCGTATCCTCGATGAGGGGAAAAAAAGAGCAGTATTTATCGACACCGTACCATTTCTTATTCATATGATGATCATGGGAACAATTCTCTTTTATAAAAAAGCTTCGCCGATTAAAGACAAACAATCATGGATATCTGCGGCGCTGAAAGCCCATGATAAAAAATTAAAATCAAGTCTGGGAGAGGAAGTGTCCGCTCTCGTTCTCAAAGCGATAAAGCGATGACAAAGAAACAAATATTACTGCTTGTTAAAAATGGAGGATAAACATTGAAGAAAAGAATCATCATGATTGTTTTTATAATTCTTTTTCTGGTGGTCGGGTCACTTGTGTATGTCGGTCAGAAAAATAATCGTCAAAAAGGACTTTTTTATTCCGGCACAATAGAAACAACGCAAACGAATCTGTCTTTCCAGGTTGCCGGACGTGTCGCGCAAGTCCTGGTTCAGGAAGGCCAGTCTGTAAACAGAAATCAGCTGATCGCCGAACTTGACCGATCAGAATTTGCATCACGTCAGTCTCAGGCCAGGGCCAATCTGGAACGGGCACAAAAAACAAAAAATCAACTGCAAACCATGCTTGAAATAAGCACAAAAACTCTTCCCACGGAAGTTACCCGCGCCAAGGCTTCTGTTAAAGGCACACAGGACACACTTAAAGATGCGGAGCGCAA
Source organism: uncultured Smithella sp. (assembly GCA_964400795.1). Lineage (GTDB taxonomy): Bacteria > Desulfobacterota > Syntrophia > Syntrophales > Smithellaceae > Smithella. The sequence continues at coordinate 41,545 of CAYNWA010000013.1, read as the reverse complement.
CTACCGGCGGTTTGAAGAGCTTTTCAGCAAGGAAGTTGTTACAGAAAAAGAACGCGATACCATGAAACTTCATTATGAAATCGCGCAATCACGTCTGGCGGAAAGCGAATCCGTGCTCAAACTGGCTGAGGGTAATTTAACCAAAATAGATGCGATTAAACAGGATATCGACGTTGCTTCGGCGCAAATCAGTGCGGCAAGGGCGTCTTTAAATCAAACATCGATTCAGCTTGATTACACCCGGTTGATGTCGCCCACGGATGGCGTTATCACCAGCCGTAACATCGAGCCCGGCGAAACCGTAACGCCCGGCAGAGAAGTTATAACTGTTTCGGACCTTTCCCGTGTCGATTTGAAAATATTTGTTGACGAGACGGAAATAGGCAAGGTCAAACCGGGACAAAAAGCAAATGTCAAAATTGACACCTTTCCTGATAAAACCTACACGGGAATCGTTTCATTTATTTCTCCGGAAGGGGAATTCACGCCTAAAATTATCCAGACCAAAAAAGAAAGAGTCAAACTGGTCTATCTGGTCAAGATATCCATTGCCAATCCTGACTTTCAGCTTAAGGCGGGCATGCCGGCTGATGCCTGGCTGATGGAATAGCGGAGTCTGTTCATGGTCGCTTCCCAGGAAAAATCTCCACATATCGTGGAAGTCAAAAACGTCACCATGCGCTTTGGTGACGTTGAAGCTATCAAAAACATATCTCTAAATGTCGCGCGGGGCGATGTTCTGGGATTGGTCGGATCCGATGGTGCCGGCAAATCAACGCTGCTAAGGCTTATTGCCACCATGATGAAGCCATCGAGCGGAGAAATTTTTATCGACAATTATAATGTTGTTGCCGAAAAACAAAAAATAAAAAATATCATCGGTTATATGCCTCAGCGATTCGGATTGTACCAGGATCTGACTGTCGATGAAAACATGCAGTTCTTCATGGATGTGTTCGATGTGCCGCGCGCTCAAAGAAAATCACGAAAGGATAAATATCTCGGCTTTTCCAACCTTCTGCCCTTTACAAACCGGCTGGCCGGCAATCTTTCCGGTGGAATGAAACAAAAGCTTGGGCTGGCCTGCGTGCTGGTTCATGAACCACAGGTGCTGATTCTGGACGAGCCGACCAACGGTGTTGATCCGGTATCCCGAAGTGAGTTCTGGGATATCCTGGATCATATGCAGAAGGAAGGCATGACGATTATCGTTTCCACAGCTTATCTTGATGAAGGTGAAAAGTGCGATAGGCTGGGATTAATGCATAAATCCATTTTGCTGGAGGTGGCGCCTCCAGCTGTTGTTCGCGGGGATTTCAAAAATCTGGAGGAGGCGATGATTGAACGAATCAAGATAGCAGACGGGGAGCTTGCCGATGTCGCATTCCAACTCTGATTCCATTTCTGTAACCAATCTCGAGAAAAAATTCGGCAAATTTGTCGCGGTTAATAAAATTTCTTTTTCGGTCAGGAAAGGCGAAATATTCGGCTTTCTCGGTTCAAACGGCTCCGGCAAATCCACCACCATCCGGATGCTTTGCGGTATCATCACGCCCACGTCCGGAGGCGGGATGGTTGCCGGTTATGATGTCGTGACTGAGGCGGAGGAAATAAAAAAGTCCATCGGTTACATGTCGCAAAAATTTTCTCTCTACGAAGAGCTGACCCCTTTTGAAAATTTGCGTTTTTATCTGGGAGTGTATGATGTTCCGCAATCAAAATGGTCCGAGCGCATTGATTGGGTCTTGAACATGGCGCACCTGCAGGATGCGCGCAATCGCAAAACCAGGGATCTGCCAACGGGCTGGCGTCAGCGTCTGGCGCTTGGTTGCTCGCTTTTGCATAAACCGGATATTTTGTTTCTGGATGAACCGACGTCTGGCGTTGATCCCGTCACCCGTGGACATTTCTGGAATTTCATCAAGCAGCTTGCCCATGGTGGAATGACCATATTTGTCACCACGCATTACATGGATGAAGCGCGTTTGTGCGAAAGAATTGTCATGATTAATGAAGGCTGCATCGTAGCTTCCGGGACGCCTGAACAGATTATTGCCGGCGCCTGTCCGGATAAACCGGATGCCGATTTGAATGACGCGTTTATCAAATTGATGAAGAGGAACGACAATTGAAATTCATAAGACTCAAGGCCGTCACCCGCAAGGAATTTTATCATCTCATCCGCGATTACCGGAGTCTTTATCTGGCGTTTGCCATCCCGCTTTTGCTGATTATTCTTTTCGGATACGCGCTTAGTCTGGATGTGGATAATGTGGAAACGGTATTTGTTGATTACGATAAATCGGCGTTGAGCCGGGATTTCATCCGAAAGCTTGATGCCTCGCCTTATTTTCGCGTCTCCGCCCTGCTGCCCGCATCAAAAGACGCCGTTGATTTTCTCGATCATGATCGGGCAAAACTGGCCATTGTTATTCCACCGGACTTTAAAAAAAACATCGGCGCCGACCGCGAAATCCAGTTACAGATCATCATTGACGGCAGCGATCCTTCGTTTGGCAACATTGTCCGCGGCTACATTTCTGCTTTTGTCGAGCGCTACAATCAAAAAATGCTGATTAATTTTCTCAACCGGCAGGGACGTGATCAAATCCATCCTCCTGTGGATGGCCGCGTCCGCATCTGGTTTAATGAAGACATGGAAAGCCGCAATTTTATTATTCCGGGACTAATCGCGGTCATCATCATGATTGTCGGTGCGATTCTTACGTCGCTGATTATCGCCCGTGAATATGAAAACGGCACAATGGAAACAATCAAATCCATGCCTGTGCAGGCGGGAGAATTTCTTCTGGGTAAGGCGATTCCTTATTTTTTCATCGGACTGACGGATTTATTGATCGCCGTTCTGCTCGGACAGCTTTTGTTCGGCATTGTGATGAAAGGGAATTTTGGGTTGCTGATGGTGGCCGCATCGCTTTATTTAAGCGTCGCTTTGTCTTTAGGCATTTTGATTTCCAACGTGACCAAATCGCAAATGCTGGCCAATCAGATGGCCATTTTGACGACCTATCTGCCATCGCTGCTTCTTTCTAATTTTGTTTTTCCCATTATCAATATGCCGAAATTTTTGCAGATGATCACGCTGGTTGTTCCCGCAAGATACTTTATCGATATTTTATCGGGAATCTATTTGAAAAATTTGGGCATAGCCTACTTATGGCCGAGTATGCTGGTTTTGCTGCTGATGTTTATCGTGCTGACTTTTTTAAATTATAAAATGTTGAAAAAGGAAGGTCTATGAGCTGGCTGAGAATCAGAGAACTGGTACGCAAAGAATTTATTCAGCTTTTCAATGACAAACGTAACCGGGCGATGATCATGATCATGCCCTTTATTATGATGTTCGTGTTCGGTTATGTCGTTAACTACGATATCAAAAATGTCAGGATGGCGGTACTGGATTATTCCAAAACCTACGAAAGCCGTTCTCTCATCAAGAGTTTCGAAGGCAATAATATCTTTCATGTTACTCATTTTGTCGCTAATGAGAAGCACATGACGGAATTGCTGCTGAAGCAAAAAATAGACGTGGGTATCAAGATCGGCCATGACTTCGCGTCGGTCATGAGAGAAGGACGAACGGCGCCGGTGCAGTTTCTTGTCGATGGTTCGATGAGCAACATGACATCTGTCCGGGTGGCCTACATAGCATCGATTTTAGATAGATTCAACCGCGAGGAACTGCGTAAACTTTATCCCGTTGACATGAGTTACGGCAAACTGGATGCAAGGGTCCGGACCTGGTACAATCCCAATCTCGATAGTCAGTACTTCTTTGTTCCCGGCATTGTCGCATTTCTCATCATGCTGACAAGTTTCATCCTTACCTCCATTGCCATCATCCGCGAGAAAGAAGACGGCACCATGGAACAGCTCATTGTGACACCCTTAAAATCATATGAGTTCATTATCGGGAAAACCATTCCTTATATTATTATTGCACTTTGCCAGCTTTTTGCCGTGACCGCTGTTGCTGTTTACTGGTTTGAGATACCTTTTAAAGGGAGTTTTGTGCTTCTTTTAATAGCGGCATGTTTGTTTTTGTTGAGTAATTTGGGAATCGGACTCTTTATCTCGACAATATCATCGACCAAACAGCAGGCCATGATGACGGCTTTCTTTTTCATTCTGCCTTTTTTTATGCTCAGCGGCTTTGTGTTTCCTATTGCCAATATGCCTAACGTTGTGCAATGGCTTTCATATCTTAATCCGTTGAGATTTTTTCTGGTCATCATCAGAGACATTTTTCTGAAAGGCGTGGGAATGGATGTTATGTGGCCGCAATATTTGGCTCTCTCTATTCTGGGAATCATTGTTTTTACCGGCGCGATTATGCGTTTTAAAAAACGGCTGGATTAGTGAAGCATTCTCGTATATTATGGCCGCGAAATAGATGTAGGGATCGTTCCCCGAACGCGCCGATTCGGACTGCTTGGGGAGCAGTCCCTACAATATCCACCTCCGTCCCGATTTGACATCGGGACACCTCCGCCAGCGGAGGACATGAAATAACATTTCAGGAAGTTATTTATGCTCAAAGTTATTGCGGATCAAAAGGCAATTCACAAATATGCCGGACAATTTAATAAAAAGTTCAAGCTTTTTATTGAAGAGGAAATAAAAGTAAAGCTCGGGCATCAGGGCGCGAGTTTCCCGGCCAAAGTTTTCTGGTTAAAGGACCTGGGCATCTGGAAATTTTCCCAGACTGTCAAAGACGTTCGTTACTGGAACGCTTTTGGGATTGGTAAGCCCGGAGCCTCCGGTGTGCTTTCCATTGCCTCCGAGATTAATTTCCCCTGGTCGCAGATCGACCGCAAAACAGGAGGCGCGTTTGCCGAAGACCATTGGAGTAATGTCTTTGTAATTCACCGCGGCAAAATCGGTGGCGGGAAAAAAGGCGTCGGCAAATCGCTTTTCGAACAAAATTATCGCGGCGTCTGGTCGTTGATGGAGGATGGGGACTGCATCAGTGAGGTAGCGGTAATCGGCAATCTTAAATCCGATCGTTTTGCCCCGCAGGCGGCGCAGTTTGTGAAAAAAATAGAGATTATGAAATTATCCGCCGCCGAATCGGCGCAGATTGAAATGGATTTTTCAGAAATCAGTTTTCGGGAAGATTTGATCGGAAGTGAAACACCTCTGCCGGAGGATGAAATAGTTTCTGCCTGCGATCATGATTTGGTTGTAAGTCGGCTGGCTGCTGAGCTTAAGCGGCAAAAAATAAAAATCGGCAATGATGCGGAAAGCGAACTTTTCGCGGTTGATCCTGCCGAAAACAGAATTTCCCACCTTTTTGAAATTGTCACGGATGCAAAAGAAAAAAGCATCATGGCCGCCGTGGGCAGATTGCTCTTACAGACTTCTGCCGCCGCCTTGAATCCTTCTCCTGTTTTGGTTCTGCCGGAGGATAGAATGACTCATTACGGAGCGGAATTGAGAAAAATGAACATTCCCGTTATTGGTTTTCACTGGCAGGAAGAAAGAGCTGTTTTCTCCGGGCTGGAAAAAATCAGATTTACCTGATATAGATTTGCGTGTTTGAAGATGATAAATTATTTCTGTGTTGAACCCTTGTTCGTTGTATCTTTTTCCAATGATTCCCGTTCCTCCTGGGAATCGGCAAATTCATAGGCTATTTTTCTGAATTGCTCCTGGATTTCCAGAAAAGCATCAACCATGTCGGGATCGAAGTGAGTCCCCCTTCCTTTTTTGATAATTTCCACCGCTACGGCATGGGCAAAGGGTGACTTATAAACTCGCTTGCTGATCAGGGCGTCATAAACATCGGCCAGCGCCATCAACCGGCCGCTGATGGGAATTGCATCGCCTTGGAGTCCCTGTGGATATCCTGAGCCGTCCCATTTTTCCTGATGGGTATAAGCCATTTCTTCGGCCGTGGTCAGAAAAGATGTTTTGCCGAGTTTGCGGACGGAAGATTCGATCACATCACGGCCGCTGGTGGTATGCGTCTTCATGATGTTCCACTCTTCTTCGGTCAACTCGTTTGGCTTGAGCAGGATATGATCGGGGATTCCCACTTTACCGATATCGTGCAACGGGGCCGATTTATAAAGCATGTCAATATATTCATTGCTGAGAAGTTGTTTGTACCGTTGATTGTGTTTGATATGTTCGGCCAGTAACTTGACATACATCCTCGTGCGCTTGATGTGGCCGCCGGTTTCTCTGTTCCGGTATTCAGCCAGGTTGGCCATGCTTTCGATGGTGATGTCCTGGGTCGTCAGCAGTTCCCGCATGCTGGTCAGCCGTTTCTTTTCTTCCAGCCGGTGTTTGATGACGGTGAGGAAAATGTAGATGCATGTGACGGAGGCGATCGGGAATGCGGTTCCGATAAAAAGTCCTGAACGGAAAAAAATCTGTTGCGTCGTCAACCAAAGCGCGACATTGAAAAACAGCATGATAACAAAACCGTAGGCGGCATTGCCGAAAGCAATCAGTAAGCTGAGTAAAATTCCCAGGCTGAGAATAAGCAGGACGATCAGGCCGTTGGACCAGTGAGGGACGGCGATGAAATCACCCGTCAGCAGATTATCCGCCACCGTGGCATTGGCCTCTACCCCGGGATAGACCGGATCAAAAGGCGTGATTAACAAATCTTTCAATCCGTAGGCCGACGTGCCGATGAATACGATGCGCTCCTGAATCCGCGCTGATGAAACACGGCCTTCCATGACCGCCGCCGCGGATATATATTCATAGCTGCCCTTCGGTCCCCGGAACTTTATCAGCAATTGGCCGTGCGGATCAACGGGAACAGTATTGCCGTTATAATGAATGGATTCTAATATCTTCCCGTCTTTTTTAAGAATGATATTGTCGATTTTTCTGAATTTTAGAACGGTGGCCAGCGCCAGGCTTGGATAAACATCTCCATGATGTTGAATAAGCAAAGGCATATGTCTTGACATGCCGTCGTAGTCGGGACTGAAATTAACAAAACCTGATGCGTCAACGCTTTCGGAGATTATTTTTAAATTACACAAGACGCCGGTGCTTTCCGGAAGCCCCGTGCTTTTTTCCGGTTCCGCGGCATTGTGTATGAACGACAACTTGACGGGATGCAGAACGCATTGTTCAGAACCCTTTTCTGTCTTGCTGAACAGGAATTTAGTGCCCAAAACAAACGGTCCCCGGGCAAGTGTTTCGGCAAGAATGCGATCGTTATCGCTTAATGCTCCGGGAAGTCGGTCAATCGCAACCTTCACCTTATAAGTATCTTCGAGATCTTTCAACAACCGTCCCGCAGATGTTCTGTCCGGTTCTGGAAAAATAATATCGAGGCCGACCACCGCCGGTTTCATAACCGCGATTTTATCGAATAATTCAGACACCCGGTAGCGAGGCCATGGCCACTGGCCGTATTTTTTCAGGGTTTCTTCGTCAAGATCGACAATGACAATTCTGCTGCTTGCCTGATTGTCGGGGAAACTTCTCAAAAGGTAATCATAATTTATATTATCAACCCGTTGCAGCAAGGTTGGCCTGATGACAAAGACAATAACAAGCACAAACGTGAAAAGAATCCCCCATGAAATAATACGGAGGCTTTCCGGGGTGCCGATTAAGCCGAATATTTTTCTGAAACTGCGGGAGGGACGTCCGGGTGTATCCTGCTTCATGAATAACCTTCCCGTGCCGACAGGGCTGTTTATTTTATCACAACTTCAACTCTTCGATTTTTGGGTTCCGCAATCTCATCGGCGGTTTTAATCAGAGGGTTTCCCTCACCATGCGAAGTCGCTCTGATATTGTCCGGCAAAGCACCATGGGCTATCATGATTTCTGCGGTTGTCTGTGCTCTTTCCATGCCCAATGTGTAATTGTATTCTTTATCCCCCACGGTATCGGTATGTCCGGAAATGACGATATCCGGAAATCCTCTTTGCTGGATCGTCTGGATAATTTGAGGAAGCATGGCTTTGGACTCTTCCGTCAATTCGTTGGAATCCGGGAGAAAATATAATATAAATTTTGCCGGCACTAATGGCTGGGCAGACAACGCATCTGAAAAAGTTGCCCGGATTTCATCAGAAGTTAATTTTTTTATACGCGGAGGAGTTTGTCTGTCCCTGACTTCAGCGGATTGATGCGCTTCGTTCAAAATCTGTTTTCCGCCGTCGTTGGCCACGGTCAATTGTCCGACATGACCGTCAGGATCCGGGATTAATACCACCATGCTTTTCGCCGCGCAGCCACCTAAAAACAAAACAAGACTAAAACAGGTAAACATATTGATCAATCTCTTCATATCCGACTCCTTCGTGAGACACCATTAAAAAGAAAAAAGCCTTATTGCACGTTATAAGATTTTACTGATTGTCTGCGACCTTGACCAGAAATTGTGTGCCGCGTATACCGATGGTCGCGTCAGGCGTCTGAAACCTCACCGATTCCGGAGACTGCCTTCCGATGATACCAGAAATATAGGAGGCTGTGCCTTGTAGCATCCGTGTGATCATCGAAAATGCACCCTTCTCGGGTGTAAAAACATATTCATCAATTACAATTTCGCTATTGGAACCAAGAGATAAAACCGTATTGTCTTCGAAGATGATTCCCACCGAACTTGCAGAGCCTGTGCGAATCGTATCATTTTGAAAGAGTTTATCTCCAACGGAGACGGGAATTTGTTTGCCCGCGCGGATGACAAAAACACTGCCTTTGCTGGTTTTTGTTTTACCGATCGGCAATTCTTCGCCCAGGGCGAGGCAGGGCAGGAGAATCGTCATAACGAGACAGAGGATGAAGAATTTTTTCATAGGTAAACCCCCTTATTGTTAATGTTGCGGGATACCCGAATCACATCCGGATGATTAAAGCGCGGATGTCTTTTTTCTCTGTGACTTGAAAGGCTATCTTTAACTTATAGCTTAATACTATCACAGGCATTTTCTTTAAAAAAGGAAAATCTTTCACAAATGGCAATGAATAAACTTTCGTAAGAATTCGGATACCTTTCATCATCAGTTTTCACGTGCAGGAAGATAAATCTATCTTTTCCGGATTGGAGACAATTAAGTTTTCTTGAGCGAATCAAAAACAATCAGCAGGCAGTTTTTCTATCTTGCATTGTTTTTAATCTTCTTCAGAGGCATGCTTTGTTTCAGGATTTCAATATTCGCTTTGTAAGTATCATCTTGCTTTACAATTAATTCTAATTTTTCCAATTCCTGCAAGTCTCTTTTCAGCGTCATGGGCGAATAATTGGCATAAGCCTTAATGAAAGCCGGATTGTTATTTAATAAAGACTCAATGCTCACAAAAGAATCTGTCGGGAAATTAAGCGCAACGTCTCTTCTTCTCTTCACAATCGCTTTTGTCTTTCCTTCTGCTTTCTTACTGTCCAGAACTTCATAGATATGATTGCGCCACGCTGTTTTTAATACATTCTTTTGCACAACATCCAAAACCTCATTCAGACCGTCGCGAAAACCCAATACCGCATAGCTGATAAAACGGGATAAATTCTTTTCTTTACCCGCCTGTTCGAGTTGCCGGTAATATTCTGCACGCGTATCATTATAATGATTGGATAGAATATGCAACGCGATATCCGGCAATCCGGCCCTTAAAAGAATATAAAACTCAATCAATCTGGCCGTTCGCCCATTGCCGTCACCAAATGGGTGAATCCACGCAATATAAACATGCGTGATGATGGCTTGCAAAACCTGTTCGATAAAATGCTGTTTCCCGTCTTCGTAATGAAAACTTTCCTTCAGCCAGTCGCATAGCCGGACAACCAACGAAACGACATCCTTACCCAGCGGCGGTTTATAAGAACCGACAATAACATCATGCCCGGCAGAACGGAATTGACCGGGTACCGCTTTAAAATGATCTCCCAAATCTTTCCCGATATAATAATGAAAGGATGTGATGAGTTCCGGTGTAATCAAATGCTCTTTGCCGTCAAATACAACTTCGCTTCGAATCAGGTTTAAAGCGGCAATAACATTCTGAACTTCTTTCTGCAGGTACTCCTTGCTGGGCGGCAAATTACCGCCCTCATCAATTTTGATGATTTCTTCTTCCGATAACGTATTGCCCTCGATTGCCGTGGTGGCCTGTGCGCCGTTGCGCATGGAAACCTGCAACAACTTCCGGCGCGTTTCCGGTTCCAGCGGTGCGGCAGAAATAATCCTGATGATTGCCTCGCATTGCCCGAGAATAAACAAAGTATTCTCATCAATCTGCCAGTATCTTTTAAAAGAAATATGGGGGTGTGATGATAAAATATTTGTCATATTTTTATACACCTATATTATTGATATTAATAATTAATACAAATACTATATGGTATTTGTTCTACAAAATGAGAGGAGATTTGTCAAGGAATAAGATAAATATTGATTTACTGGTGTTTATTAATGATTTTTCGCATTTTCTAACGCTTTTTGAGCCTTTTGTCGGATGGCTTCAAAATCCCCTGTCCCTTTGGGCATGATGAAGAAGCATTTGCCGTTGCTGCGCTTTTCCCAGAGCTCGCCGACCTGACGTTTTTCAACATTTTCCGGCAAATCCCAGTCGCGGCTGTTCTTGTATTCCACCGCCAGGATAGCGCCGTTTTCCATTTGGCAAATGAAGTCTGGATAAAAACGGTCGCTTGCCGTCTGCAATGAAAAGGACGATTTCTTACATTCGACATTGCGCACCCAGCATTTTACGCCTTCAAGTTCAGTTGCCAGAAAGCGTGCGCATTCAAATTCTTCGCCTTCGCCTTTCAGGTTGCCGATCTGAGGGAAAAAGTGTTTGGGCAATTCCGTAAATCCGCAATAGGTAGAATCGTATGCATAATGTCCCTGCTCGAAAATAACCTGTAGCTTGTCAGTGACCGCAAAATCTTCGGGATTAAGCAGCAATGTCTGATGCACCTTTTTCATAGCCAGATGTTTTGCATCTTTTATTTTTTCTTCCAACGCATCGCGCAAACGGAATTGTTCATAATTCAGTTCATTCAGCTTGAAACCGTTGGCCAAAAGCCAGTCAACGGCCTTGTTGAGATAGGCTGCTTTTTCATCCGGTAAAATGCTATCATCATGAATGTTTCTCGCCAGCCAGTCCACGAGATCAACTTGTGAACGATTCGAACGATAGTCAAAGTTAATTTGATCGCTGACAGGCTTATCTAAAAATTTAAACTTAACTTTTTCATCTTCCTTATCCACATACATCAATCCGCCTTCAACTGTCTTATAGCCTTTGGTAAATGTGGGCAGTTCACATGGATAATCCAGCAGATTCCATTCGCCCTGCAAAAGATGCGTTTCCTCAAACTGTTCCCATAAATTTCCCTGTTTGAATTGTAGCAGGGGAACGCTGAACAATTCGCCCTGTTCCGAAGGCGTAGGTGGTAGAACTTTACGCGGCTGACGCAATCTCGTCACAGCTTCGTGAAGCGCATTCTTTCCTTCCGGTGTTTTGAACGCCCCTTCCAACGCCTTGACCTGATTTTCGGTAAACGAACCTTTCAAGGTAATCGCGCCGTTTTCCGGCGTGATCTCAATTTTCTTCAAAAGATTATCTGGGATGTTTTCAGTTTCCGGCAATTCCGGCGTGCTGTAGGTCAGATTCATTTGATAACTGAGCAGATCATCATCCGGGGTTGCATCTGCAATATTGATTAAATCTTTAGTTTCCTGCCGTTCAAAACCGTTGCGCACCAGTCCGTCTTTCAAGCTTTCCACCGTGGCAACAAAATTGCGCGACGTCAGATAGGCGTAAGCCATATTCAGCGCGGCATGACTTTTCTTTTGCGCGTAAGGCTGACGCAGGATGCGTCCTAATATCTGTTCCGCTGCCGTGGCCGAACTGGTGTTGCGCAAAGAACAAAGCACATAGGCAAAGGGACAATCCCACCCTTCGCGCAGTTTGTCCACGGTAATGATAAATCGAAGCGGACAGTCCTCGGAAAGAATATTCACGTCGGCAATTTCATCATTTGCGCCCGTGGCAATGGCTACTTCCTTCTCCGGAATACCGAAATCTTCCAGCAATGCTTTCTTCACCCGCTCCGGCGTCAAGGTTTCGTGTTCCGCGTCTCTGCGTTCCGCCTGAATTAACATGATGGGGCGCAAGTAATTTGCGCCTGCGGCATGTTCAGATTTGGCCGCTTCGTGCAACGTATTGAGACAGGTAATCGCATCGCGCAAGGCGTCAAGCCAGTTGGGTCGCTGCACCAGCGTGAGCGGCATCTTAATCATGTCTTCATCATGCAATACCGATGCGGAAACACTGTAAAGAACGTTACTGGGTTGGTATGTGCGATCGGGCGTGGCAGTCAGTTCCAGAATGGCGCAAGGCTCGAAGCGTGCCAGCGTTTCAAAGGCCAGTGGTGTTCCCTGATTATGGGCTTCGTCCACAATGACAAATGGGTGCCTCATTCGCAACACATCAACCAGTGATCCGTCACCGCAAGCTTCAGGATCGGCAACCCCCTCAAAATGTTCCATTAAACTGCCGTTTTGTTTGTAAACATTGAGACGCCCCGTATCTTCCTGCTTGAAGGCCTGCATCGTGGCAACGAGAATGACATTCGACCCGTTCAATACATGAGGCTTCAAACGCAACGCTTCTTCAATATCTAGCACGGTCAATTCGCCGAGCGCAGAGGAAACAAACCGGCAAAGAATAGATGATGAATCACGCAACGCTTTTAAAGTCTGCTCGCGAATCGGATCGGAAGGCACAAGCCATAATGTCAGGCTGAAAGGTGTTTGCAGAAGGCTGCGGTTGACCCGCTCGATAGCCATGCCCGCGACGAGCGTTTTGCCTCCGCCGGTGGGGATGCGCACGCACACGTAAGGAACCTCTCCGAGATTTTTTAGCGGATTGTACCGTAGCGCAATGCCGCGCCATTCTTCTGTTGTTTTGGCGTAACTCTCACGAGGATATTCACTTTCGCGGCAGCGTTTGAGAAACTTTTCATACCAATTCAAGGCGTCGGACTGATATGTTTTGAGAATCATACAACCCCCACTTTCAGCTTATATGGCAACTGCTTGAAGACAATGCCTTCGCGCCGCAGACGGTCAGCGTCCATGCGGCAGGCTGTGCCGTAAATGACCTTGGTGCCTTCATGGCCGGGAAGCGCGGCCAGAGTGTTTGTCGTTAAAACATTGCCGCCTTTCACCGTCTTGTCCTTTAAGATGCCGTTGTAAAGAAGATAAACAGCCGTCCCGTTGTGAACACCCAAAAGAGGACTGACTATTTTCTCCATCATGGGCAGTGGTTCGCCTGTTTCGGTAAAATAAACATGACGCGCTAAATCGGCAAAACTGACTGAAGGGCGGATATTGCCGCGTTCATCAAAAAGCGGTTCTCCCAATTCGCAGAATCGGAATCCGCCACCGAGCGGTGAAACAGAAGATGGTTTTCCCTTTTTAGGGGAGTAAGTGTAACCTTCAACAGCTTTTAATAAACGTGTTCTTGTCTTAGTTTTGCAAACATCAATATCCATTTCTACAAGGATAAATTTTCGGCGACCTCCAACGGACTGATTGAGTTTCAAAATTGCATGCCCTGTTGTGCCAGAGCCAGCAAAACTATCCAGAACAATGTCATCATCTTCAGTAACAACCCCAATCAATTCTGCAAGTAAGTCAGAATCCTTTGGAAACGGAAATGCACCTGCACCAAGAATCCCTTCAACCTCAAGTGTTGCTGCACGGCCATCTTTATAAAAAACACTCATCATAGGTTCTTGATCCACTTCAAAGAGGTAGCTTTTGCGGTTTGGGATTATCGTTTCATCCTTGCCGAAATGTATCCGTGGTGGTGTTTCGGCTAGAGCTTTTTCCGTCGTTTCTTCTTCCCAGCGCCAACCCGTAGATGGCTTAGCACAAGGCTTTCCCGTTATTGGATGTATGATGTCATAGCGTGGCCTGTTTTCTCTTCCATCATCAGGACCATGAAAGTTATCTGGAAAATAAAGACCCCTATCATCAGACCAATTGTAATGTTTGTGGGCTTTTCGTGGGTCTTTCTTTTCAAGCGATCGGTACCACGACATCATGGCCTTACGAATGGCGTTGTGGTCGTCGCCAAATCTTCCACGAAGATCATTGTAATATTGTAGAACTGCATCAACGCCTGCTTTCCTTTTACGCCATTTGATTTTATGGTTTGTTAGATAGCCTTTGTTTCTAGCAAACAAAACAATATATTCATGTGTCTCGGAAACAAGCTTTGAATCGCCTTTTTTACCTTTCTCCCATACCAAAGTAGCAATATCATTTTGTGCTCCAAAGATCTCTCGCATTAATAGACAAAGGTTTGCATACTCGTTATCATCAATACTAACGAAAATTGCACCATCATCGCGCAAAAATTGCCGCAGTAACGACAATCGCGGATACATCATGCACAGCCATTTATCATGGCGGGAAAGGTCTTCCGATTCCTTGCCCACGACGCGGCCCAGCCATTCCTTCATTTCCGGACTGGTGACGTTATCGTTATAAACCCAGCTTTCATTGCCGGTATTGTAAGGAGGATCAATATAGATACACTTGACCTGTCCGACGTAGTAGGGCAACAGCGCTTTGAGCGCAATCAGGTTGTCACCCTGCACCAGCAGATTGCCGCTGCCGGGATCGCCCACGGAAAGTTCATCATTGTTTTTCAGTAGATGAAAGGGAACCTCGCGGTGATGATTGACAACTGCCTTTTTGCCGATCCAGTCAAGTTTGGGCATTAAACCTTCAGCTCCTGTTCTTTATGAAACGCTGCAAACAAAATTTGAAAAGACTTTTTGATTAGCGAGTATAAGTACACGTGACTATTGTGTCAAATGAATTTTCTATTGACAAAAGCTATTGAAAAAATTAGTATATAAAAAAATTAAGTGTTCATAAGGAATTATGAAAAAAGATATTCGTGCCATAATCATTATCAACATTATAATTAGCTTCTGCATAGGAGGCGGTGGCGAGGTATAGTATCAACTCTAAATAAGTCAAATTCAAAACCGCTGCCTGGCCAAGCCCCGCAGCGGTTTTTTTCTTGAAGGAGAGGGGAAAATGAAAAATAAAGTACTGATTTACGACACAACCTTACGGGACGGCACGCAGGGGGAGCAAACCAATTTTTCGGCGGAGGAAAAATTGCGCATTGCCCAGCGCCTGGATGATGTTCATTTTCATTATATTGAGGGCGGCTGGCCCGGTTCCAATCCGAAAGACGCGCGTTTTTTCGAAATGGCGAAAAATATTAAATTTAAAAATTCCCGCTTGACGGCGTTCGGCAGTACGCGCCGCGCCCATACCAAAACCGAATCCTGCCCGAATTTAAAGGCTTTGATCAAAGCCGGAACTTCCGCCTGCGCCATTGTCGGGAAATCATGGGATTTGCACGTTACCGATATTTTAAAAACGGACTTGAACGAAAATCTGGCGATGATTGCCGATTCCATCGAATATCTTAAATCCATGGGCAAGGAAGTTCTCTTTGATGCCGAGCATTTTTTCGACGGTTATAAGAACAATTCCCGTTATACCACCAAAGTGGTGAAAACCGCGCTGGCTGCGGGAGCTGATTATATTGTTCTTTGCGATACCAACGGTGGGTGTCTCCCTCATGAAATCTGTGCCATGGTGAAAAGAATGTCCGCGCATGTTCCTCTGGAGCAAATGGCGATTCATGTACATAATGACGGCGGTCTTGCCGTCGCGAATACCATTGCCGCCGTTCAGAAAGGTGTCGTGATGGTTCAAGGGACCGTTAACGGTTACGGTGAAAGATGCGGCAATGCCGATTTGATCACGGTGGTCGCCAATCTGCAATTAAAGATGGGAAAAAAATGTCTGCCGCCGGAATCCATCAAACAGCTGACCAATCTTTCTCATTATATCAGTGATGTGGCCAATGTCCCGCCGCTGAATTCCAGGCCGTTTGTCGGACGCAGCGCCTTCGCCCACAAAGGCGGTGTGCATGTCAGCGGCATCGTCAAAAACTCGGTGGCCTATGAGCATATTGAGCCGGAACGGGTTGGCAATCACCGGCGCGTTCTGGTTTCCGACCTGTCCGGGAAAAGTAATGTGGAATACAAAGCCAAAGAACTGGGGATCGATCTGACAAAAAATGACGCGGTCAGTAAAAAGATTGTGCATGAAGTTAAACTCATGGAGGATCGCGGTTTTCAGTTTGACGCCGCCGACGGTTCGCTTTCCCTGCTCATCAAGAAAGCCATCGGTGAATTTGTCGCGCCTTTTAATCTGGAAACGTTCAGCGTGATTACCTCCCGCACGGAAAACAATCCATGCCTATCCCAGGCGACCATCAAAATATCCGTTGCCGGTGAAGAGGAACTAACCGCCGCGGAAGGAAACGGTCCGGTTAATGCCCTGGACTTCGCCCTGCGCAAGGCACTGACCAAATTTTACCCGCAGATAAAAGATATGCATCTGGTGGATTTCAAGGTACGCACGCTGGAAGGTTCGGAAGGAACAGGCGCGGGCGTCCGGGTGCTTGTGGATTCGACGGATGGCGAAGAAGTCTGGAGTACTATCGGTGTTTCTGAAAATATTATTGAGGCCAGCTGGCAGGCGCTGGTGGACAGTATTCAGTATAAGTTGAGCAAGGAGGAAAATCTTAACATCAAATAATACCGGTTGGTTTCTGACCTTCCTGTGAAGTGCTGTTGCGAAAGATGCGTTTTTGGTATATGACTTTCGCGAAAGTTTAAGAAACTACAGGAAGTTAAAGAATGCTGCTTTCCATCAACAGCCAGAATCCGCAGATGCGGCTCATCAAAAAAGCCGCGGATGTATTGCGCGACGGCGGGATAATCATTTATCCAACCGACACGGTTTATGGTCTGGGTTGTGATTTGTCCAATAAGAGAGGCATTGAAAAAATCTACGAACTGAAAAGAAGAAACAGAAAACATCCTTTAAGTTTTGTGTGTGCCGATTTAAAACATATCAGCGAGTATGCCAAAGTTACCGATTACGCCTATAAAACCATGAAGAGGCTTTTGCCGGGTGCTTATACTTTTATTCTGGAGGCGTCGCGCTTGGTGCCCAAAATTATATTACCGAAGAAAACAACGACAGGTATCCGGGTGCCGGATAATCAGATTTGCCTTTCACTGGTCAGGGAACTCGGTCAGCCGATTATCAGCACCAGTGTCAAAACGGAGCAGGGCGAAACCCTCGGTGATCCTTCGGTCATCAAAGAATATTTCGGCAAGACCGTTGACTTAATTATAGATGGTGGTATGATTATGCCACAACCATCGAGTGTCATCAGTTTGGTGGATGACAATGTGGAAATTATTAGAATAGGAAAAGGCGATGTAAGCGCCTTTCTATAAATACAAAAGGTTGAGCGGTATTGTTACAAATAGACACCCAGGATGTCTGTTGGGCGCGTGTTCGTGCCCCAATGCCAGCCGACCGAAAAAGGACATTTATGAAACATATTATGCTCGTTAACGCTGTTCATAAGGAACAGATGCGGATGGCTACGGTTAACGAAAAAGGCATTTTGGTTGATTTCAACATTGAAATGCCGACAAGAGAACCCATCACCGGAAATATTTTTAAGGGTAAAGTTCTTAAAGTTGAACGCGGCCTGCAGGCTGCCTTTGTTGATTATGGCGGCAGCAAAGATGGCTTCCTTCCACTTAAAGATGTCAGCCCGGAGTATTTTTCTGAACCGGAAAACGGCCAATCCAGCGGTAAGCCTGTCTTAAAGGCCGGCCAGGAGATCATCGTTCAGGCCGTGAGAGAAGCCGTCGGCAATAAGGGAGCGCTGCTGACCACTTATGTTTCTATTCCCGGCAGATATCTGGTGTTGCTTCCCAACAAACCCGGCAGCGGAATTTCCCGGAAAGTGGAAGACGAGGAAGACCGACAGAAAATAAAAAACGTCATGAAGCAGATTAAAATCCCGGAAGATATGGGATTTATCGTGCGGACGGCCGGATACAACCGGACCAAGCAGGAAATATCCCGCGACTACCAGCATCTGGTGCGTCTCTGGAAAGAAATCAACAAAAAAGTGCACAGCATTGACCATCCTTCCATGATTTACCAGGAAACGGACTTCGGCGTACGCAGTATCCGCGATTACCTGACCTCCGAAATTGAAGAAATTCTCATCGATGATCTGGAAACGTTTCGAAAGATGCGCGCCTACCTCAAAGCCATTTCTCCACGCTATATAAGAATGCTCAAACATTACAAGGAAAAGACCCCTCTTTTTGACAACTATAATCTGGAGGAACAAATACGTGTCATCTATCAGGAGCGCGTGGACCTGAAATCCGGAGGTCACATTGTCATCAATCCGACGGAAGCGATGATTACGATTGACGTCAATTCCGGTCGGGGCTCCCATAAGAAGAATATCGAAGAAACGGCATTTAAAACCAATATTGAAGCTTGTGAAGAAATTGCCCGGCAATTGCGTCTGCGCGACCTGGGCGGTTTGATTGCCATTGATTTTATCGATATGATGGATAAAAAACATATCGCAGAGGTGGAAAAAGCTTTCAAAAAAGCGCTCAGTATCGACAAGGCCAGAATTCAGCTTTCCAGAATTTCCAAGTTCGGCATCCTTGAATTATCACGGCAGAAGAAACAATCAACCATTCAGGAAATCAGTTACACGAAATGTCCTTATTGCAAGGGCAGCGGCCTGCGTCCGTCTCTGGAAGCTGCCGCACTGGGAGCTTTTCGCAAGATTGAATCGGAAGTTGTGAAAGGAATTTGTTCCGAATTGAAAATCATTCTGCCTCATGAGATTGCTGATTATATTTTAAATCGTAAAAGAAGCGAGCTGCTGGATCTGGAAACGGAGTTCGAGATCACTTTAAATATTGCCGGAAGCGCCGAGATACCCTGGGACAAGGTGGAAATCCAGCAAAAGGCCAAAGAACATGTTGACGCTCAGGGTCATCCTGAAGACATTACGGAGACAAACACCCAGGAGACTCCACATTCCAATGGTGAAGATCATGTTCCGGTAAACGGAGAAAAACATACCAAGAAAAAAAGCCGGCGCAGACCTCGTCATAAGAGAAGGAAAACAGTGGATACCGGAACGGAAGTTGCTGTGGCGGAAAACATTTTGCCGGCAGTGGTTTTGGAAACTTCTGCAAAAGAAGATTTATCTTTTCTGCGTATTACCGAAAAAGCGAAACAAGAAGAAAACCATTTTGCTGAAAACAATGAAAAGCAGGAAAATAAAATTGCCACACAAGAGACCGATGACGCTTCAAAAGACGATTGACGTTATTTCCCTTTAGCCAGTTCTTTGGAGCGATTTGTTGCTGCCTCAACGGTGGCAATGATGATGTCGCGTATTTTCTTCTTTTCCATGACTTGCAAACCGGCAAAGGTGGTGCCGTTGGGCGATGTCACCATTGCTCTGAGCTCTGCCGGTTCTTTATCGCTTTCAATACACAGGCAGGCGGCTCCCAGCATGGTTTGTGTTGCCAGTTTCTTCGCCAGATCACGCGACAATCCCGTTTTTAATCCGGCTTCAATCAGCGCTTCGATGATCAGGAAAAAATAAGCAGGGCCACTGCCGCTTAATCCCGTTACCGCATTCATAAGTTTTTCTTTGACCTCAACGCTGATGCCCACGGCATTGAAAATAGCGAGCGCGAGTTTGACGTCATTTGCCTTGGCGCCTCTCCCCGCGGCTACTGCCGCCGCTCCCTTTCCGACGAGCGCCAGCGTATTGGGCATTACCCGGATGACCCGGACACCTTTAAGGAAATGGCTTTCAATAAATTTTGTGGTAATGCCTGCCGCTATGGAAATTACAACTTTGGATTTTGTAACTTCAGAACTGATTTCCTGAAGGGTTGCCGCCATGTTCTGCGGCTTGACGGCAAGAATGATGATATCAGCCTCTTTCACGGCTTTTGGGTTGTCATGGGAAACATTTGTCTTGAGAGATTTGCGAAGGAAGTTAAGTCTTGTGGCATCAATGTCCGTGATGGTTATGTTTTTGGCGGAAACAATTTTATTCGTGATTAACCCTTGGGCGATGATGCTGCCCATTTTCCCGCCGCCGATTATTGCGATTTTTTTATCTTTAAACATGGCCTGCTTCCTCCATAATAATTATTTCTTTTATCTTGTTAACACGAATACGGTCAAGTATTTTCATGCGCTATTCTTTCATTGCACAACAATTCGCTTTTGTGATAGTTAGATTTCAAGGAATTAAATACATATGCTGAAGTGTTTTGATATTGAATCGGTAAAAATTGCCTGCCTGATGGGCAAAAGTGATTACGATACGCATAAAAAAAGTTTGATTTTTATCCACGGTTCCGGCGGCGACCACACGGCCTGGCTGAATCAGTACGCGCAACTCAAGGAGAAATATAACATAGCTATGATTGACCTTCCCGGTCACGGTCGTTCCGGGGGAAGCGGTGAAAGTCACATAAAAGACTATGGTGTTTGGATAAGTAAGTTGCTGGAACCTCTTGGATTGAATAGACCGATACTTGTGGGACATTCGCTGGGTGCGGCTATCGCGCTGCAATGCGCCATCGATCATCCCGAAAAAATTACCGGTATCGTCTGTCTCGGCGGAGGCATGAAAATGCCGGTGAATCCTTTTATGCTGGAATTCTTAAAAACAAATCCGTCCGAGATACCGGCAGAAATAATAGACTTGATCTGCAAGTTTTCGCTTGCGAAAGAAAACCGTGCTCGCCTTTCAACAGTGCTGCAAAAGAATGTTTCCCAGTCGAAGGTTAATATTTTATACGGTGATCTTTCGGCGTGCGACGAACTCAACTTGACGGGCGAAGCGGAAAAAATTACGGTCCCCGCTTTAATTATCTGCGGAGCGGAAGACAAAATGACACCGCCAGATCTGTCTCGCGAGCTTGCCGCGAAAATTCAGAAATCAAATCTGGAAATAATCGCGGGTGCCGGCCATATGGTCATGATAGAAAAACCAATGGAATTTAATAACGTTTTGGAAAAATTTGCTATGACCGTTTCTACAGCGGTTTCCGGATAAGCTTATAAGCTGATTGGCAGGAGGTTTTTTATGTTTGTATTAAAATATTTGATGATTGGTTTTGCCGAAGTATTAGATATCATTTTGTTAACTTACATGATTGTTATAATTGCTCGAGCGGTAATTTCCTGGGTTAATCCTGATCCCTATAATCAAATTGTCATCATTTTATATCGCCTGACCGAACCGGTTTTGGGGCCGATCCGCAGAATACTGCCCATGCGCAATGTAGGAATCGATTTTTCACCTTTCATCGTTATTCTTGCCATTATTTTTTTACGTTTATTTTTGGTGCAAATTATACGTCATGCTTCACTGATGATTTAATGTCAGAGAAAAAAGGAAAGCTCATTTGCGTAATACCATCAATTTAAAAGAATCAAAAAAAGGTCTGACCTTTGATATTCAGGTTATACCGCACGCGTCCCGCGCGGAAATCGTTTGTATTCAGGATGGTGCATTTAAAATCAAAGTGACTGCGCCCCCCGTGGAAGGCGCGGCTAACGAGGCCTGCATAAAATTGCTGGCCGGGGAACTGGGACTGAAAAAAAGCCAAATGGAAATATCCTCTGGTGCGAAATCGAGACGAAAAACGGTTATGATTCACAATATAGACAAAACGGAATTAACATCGAAGATCGATTTTTTTCTAAAAACCAATAAAATCTTCGAGCAAAAAAGTTTTCTGCAAAATATATGAAGATATAAAATAGCAGACCAATCTTTATGACAAAAACAAAAAGCTTGGAAAATTCAAAAGTCGTCAAAGCTGCCGGGATTGTCAGTGCGGCGACCATGGTCAGCCGCGTATTTGGACTGGTGCGTGATATGGTGATTGCCGCCTTTTTCGGCGCCAGCTGGATGACGGATGCTTTCTGGGTCGCTTTCCGGATTCCTAACATGCTCCGCAGGCTTTTGGGCGAGGGATCTCTGACCATATCTTTTGTGCCGGTTTTTACCGAGTATATGGAAAAAAAATCAAAAAAGGAAGCCATTGAACTGGCGCAAAATGCTTTTACCATCCTTGCCGCAATTCTTGCTTTGGTCTCGGTTGCCGGCATTTTAATTTCACCCGTTATCGTCGGGCTCATCGCGCCGGGATTCATTTCCGATCCGCAGAAATTCGGACTGACCGTCTTTCTCAATCGCTTGATGTTTCCTTATATTTTCTTTATTGCCTTGGTTGCGTTGTGCATGGGCATCCTGAATTCCTTCCGGCATTTTACCGCTCCGGCCCTCTCGCCGGTGATGCTCAACATTGCCATGATTGCCGCGGCATTTCTGTTACGGCCTTTCTTTGCCGAACCGATTACCTCTCTGGCCGTTGGCGTTTTGATCGGTGGCGTCTTACAATTGGCGATGCAATGGCCGTTTTTGCTGCAATTCGGCTTTATGCCAAAATTAAAATTTAATCTGCAACATCCCGGCATAAAACAAATAGGACTGCTGATGCTGCCCGCTGTTCTTGGCGCCGGTGTCAGCACCATTAATGTTTTTGTGGGAACCATTCTTGCCTCCTTATTGCCGGGTGGTTCTGTGACTTATCTTTTTTATGCCGACCGGATTATGGAACTGCCGCTGGGTGTCTTTGCTATTGCCATCGGAACAGCGGCGCTGCCCAGCTTTTCCAGGCATGTTGCCACCGGTCAGATGGATGAATTGAAATCAGGCATTGCTTTTTCCTTACGGCTGATGCTTTTTTTGACGATTCCGGCGACGGTCGCTCTCATGGCGCTGAATCTGCCGATTATTTCCGTTTTATTTCAACGGGGCGCTTTTGATGTTCAGTCCGCAGTTTACACCGGACAGGCTTTGTTTTGTTACTCTCTGGGATTATGCGCATTTTCGCTTTTGCGTGTTTTTATTTCTTCTTTTTATTCTTTGCAGGATTCTAAATGGCCACTCAAAGCTGCATTCATCGCGTTGATTATCAATGTCGTGGCAAGTCTGATCTTAATGTATCCTCTGCAACATAATGGCATTGCGCTGGCCAGTTCGATCTCCGCCATCGTTAATGTCCTGGTTCTTGCCCGCGTCTTGAAAACAAAAATCGGAACATATCTTGATGGGGCATTTTATTCGTCTGTTTCCAAAATAGTATTATCCGCGCTGCTGATGCTTGGCGCAATTGAATTGATTGAATATTTTATGCCGTGGAATACTGACGCCCATCTTAAAATCCGATTGATTTATCTTGCTGTTACAGTTGTAAGTGGCGCCGTTGTCTTTTTCGTTTGCGCCTATCTTATGAAAAGTCCGGAAATGCAGGCCATCATCAATATTTTGAAAAAGAGATTAACCCGCCCATCATAGCAGTTCATCCGACAAAATCATTGACTTCGACATTTCAAAATGATAGGAACTTTTGTTCTGCCAGACAGGACAGGTTGCTGGTTTAAAGGTTATTTTATGTTAGATATTAAATATTTAAGACAAAACATCGATGTTGTTCGACAGAAGATGAATGAGCGCGGACAAAACATAAATTTTGACCGTTTTTTGGGTCTGGATGCCGCAAGGCGCGATATTTTACAGGCAGTGGAGACGCTGCGCAATGAGCGCAACAGTGTTTCCAAACAAGTTGGTGAACTGAAAAAAAAGAAAGAAGACGCATCCGCCTTAATTGAAAAAATGAGCGAAGTGTCAGCAAAAATAAAAGAATATGACGAGAGACTCCGAGTTACGGAAGAAGATCTTAATGCCTTTGTCATGATTGTGCCGAATGTGCAGCATGAATCCGTGCCGCAGGGCAGCGGTTCCGAAGACAATCCGGTTGTGCGCACCTGGGGTAAAAAGCCGGATTTCAGCTTTGAGCCCAAACAGCATTTTGATCTGGGCGAAAGTTTGAATATTCTCGATTTCGCGCGCGGTGCAAAAATCGCAGGAGCACGTTTTACGGTTTATCGGGGAGCGGGCGCTCAACTGGAAAGGGCGATTTTTAATTTCATGCTGGATCTGCATACGGAGAAGCATGGCTACACGGAAGTGTTGACACCTTTTATGGTTAATGCGGAAAGCATGACGGGTACCGGCCAGCTGCCGAAATTTAAGGAAGATCTTTTTAAAATTGAAGGCATGGAATATTATTTGATTCCAACAGCGGAAGTTCCGGTAACCAATATTTACAGGGACGAAATTCTGGAAGAAGAAAAGTTGCCGGTTTATTTTGTTGCTTATTCCCCCTGTTTTCGGGCGGAAGCCGGTTCTTACGGTAAGGATACAAGAGGTTTGATTCGTCAACACCAGTTCAATAAGGTGGAAATGGTTAAGTTTTCCAAACCGGAAACATCTTATGATGAACTGGAAAAACTGACGGCGAACGCGGAAGAAGTTCTTAAAAAACTTGGGATTCACTTTCGTACCGTTTGTCTGTGCACAGCGGATCTGGGCTTTTCTTCAGCCAAAACGTATGACGTGGAAGCCTGGCTTCCCGGACAAAACACATACCGGGAAATATCGTCGTGTAGTAACTTTGAAGATTTTCAGGCGCGCCGCGCATCCATAAGGTTTCGTAGAAAAGAAAGCGGCAAGGTGGAATTTGTTCACACATTAAACGGTTCCGGCCTGGCAGTCGGACGGACACTGGTGGCAGTATTGGAAAACTATCAGCAGGCGGATGGAAGTGTTATCATTCCCGATGCGTTGCGTCCGTATATGAGAGGATTGGAAAGAATCAATCCGTAAGGACTGTCAAAACAATTATAAATGGAGGGATGGCCGAGTGGTCGATGGCGGCGGTCTTGAAAACCGTTGGGTGAAAGCCTCGCGGGTTCGAATCCTGCTCCCTCCGCCAGAAAACTAAAACAAGCGGTCAATGTTACCGCCGTGTTCGAAGATAGACCATGATACAAAGCGGAGAGATGGCTGAGTGGTCGAAAGCGATCGCCTGCTAAGCGATTGTACGCCCTTTAAAGGTGTACCGCGGGTTCAAATCCCGCTCTCTCCGCCAGTTTATTGCAAAAAATTCTTTTGGTGGATTTTAATTTCATCGTCAGAATTGCAATTATAAAAAAAGCGCCCATGGCTCAGCTGGATAGAGCGCCAGACTACGAATCTGGATGTCGGAGGTTCGAATCCTCCTGGGCGCGCCAGAAAAATCAAGGGGCTGATCTTTTAATAGTCAGTCCTTTTTTATTTGTGAACCGCATTTAAGAATATTTAACGATGTTCATTTTTTTACCAACAGTATCGAAAAATTTAGGATTGAAAATTAAGAAATGAACGTTGACATTGACAACAATGTAATTTTACGAATGAAAAAGATTACAAACAGGCTCTTCGTCTCTTACTGATCGTTCTTGAGCCAGGCTCTTGCTGCATCTATATCGGTAAAAGATTTCCAGGATAGTCCGGCATTCCTTGCAGTGGTCTCCTGGAATGACGCATAGTCTGAATGTTCCGGAATATCGACAATAGCATTCTTCATTTTATATCTATCCGGAGGATAATTTCTGACACGCTCGTAGGCTTCGATATATCCGAAACGTCCCTTAATGGAACGGAAATCTACTAAAAGATTTTTTAAATTATTTGTTTTGATGATACTGGTTACTTCAAGTTCCATCTGGGGGATAGTATCTTTTGACATTTCAGCGGTCAAAGTAATTTCGAGAATGGTTTCATTCACGGATGACGAAACTTGATACTGAATTTTCTTCTTCATTAATAAACTCCTGCGCGCCATTTAATAAAAGCTGAAGTGCGAGACACATTTCATAATTTTAGCAACATCCATTTTCATTCATCAGCCGGACGAAATACATAAAGCCGAAACGGAACTATGAGCAAAATTTGTACCTGATAATTGAAAAAGGATATTATTTTTAAAAGGATGTTTTAAAAGCCAGAGGTTTCATAGAGATTTGAAGAAACAATCTGTTTCATTTAGGGTCATAGTCTCAAGCATTGTATTGTGCGCTTTATTTTTTAAAATAATTTGATGTAATGAACACTAATTAGTCAAATATGTCCCATTAAGGGGACTTTATGTTTGAATATTTTGTAATACTTTTCAAAGATGGTTAATAATCGGCTTGTTGGAAGGGATGATGCCTTTGGCATTTTTCTTGCAAAAATTTGTCGTTTTGAACAGGACTTGTTTTTGACGTAAAAATAAAAAAGGTAAGGAGAAATTTATGGCTAGTCTTTGGTTTGATTTGAGAGATATGAAATTCCAGTTGTTTGAAGTATTTAAGATAAAAGATACGATACTGGGCAAGGGTCGTTATGTAGATTTTGATGTTGATACATGTAACATGGCTCTGGACCAGGCAGCAAAATTTGCCGAGCAGGAAATTGCACCTACCTATCCTGACGAAGTTCACCGTAAACCGGTCGAGGCAACCTATAAAGACGGTAATGTAACAACACCGGAAGCTTACAAGAGACTATGGAAACTTTATTGCGAAGCCGGTTACGTGGCCATGGCCGATCAGCCTGAAGTGGGCGGTCAGGGATTCCCGGCGATGGTAGCAGCGTCTTGCGGTTGTATGATGCTGTCCTGTAATCCGGCATTTATGATGTATCCCGGTGTCACACACGGTGCGGCGAGACTCATGGAGAATTACTTTCAGCATCCTCTGCGTGACATCGTTCTGCAAAAAATGTATTCCGGCGAATGGGCGGGAACCATGTGTCTGACGGAACCGGGCGCCGGTACCGACGTCGGAGCTTTAAAAACCACCGCCAAAAAAAATCCTGACGGTTCCTACTCCATTGTCGGCACCAAAAGCTTTATTTCAGGCGGCGATCAGGATCTGTCTCCGAATATTATCCATCCGGTTCTGGCCCGAATTGAAGGCGATCCGAAAGGAACGCGCGGTATTTCCATTTTCATGGTTCCCAAAATCAGATTCAATGAAAAAGGCGAACTCGGAGAATCTAACGATGTATTTTGCAGCGGCATCGAAAGCAAGATGGGCATTCATGGCAGCGCCACGTGTACTCTTAATTTCGGCGACAACGGCAAATGTATCGGCTGGTTAATGGGTGAACAAGGCCAGGGAATGCCGATTATGTTTAACATGATGAATGAAGAACGCCAGGCCGTCGGCATGATCGGCGCGGCGCTTGCCACCTCGTCTTATCTACATGCTCTTGATTATTGCAAACAGAGAATCCAGGGATGTGACGTTATCGCCATGGCGATGAAAATTGAAGATGCTCCTGCCATAGCGATCATTAATCATCCGGATATTCGCCGAATGCTTCTCAAGATGAAATCCATTTCAGAAGGCATCCGTGCTTTGTGTATGTTGTGCTATTTCTGCATGGATAATGTGTTCAGCGCGATGTATTCGATTGCTATGGATCCTAACGCCAATAAAGAGGAATTGGAAAAACAGAAAGAGTACTGGGAGGGTATGATTGAAATTCTCACTCCGATAGTCAAATCCTACGCTACGGATATGGGCATGATGGCGTGCGATCTGGCCGTGCAGAGTTATGGCGGTTACGGCTACTGTCGCGAGTATCCGGTTGAACAGATGATGAGAGATCAGAAGATCAATGCAATCTATGAAGGCACGAATGGCATTCAGGCTCTTGACCTTCTGGGACGCAAGCTCGGATTGAAAAAAGGAGCTTATTTTATTAACCTGCTCAATTATACCGCAGAAGCTATTAACGAAGCCGATACCATAGACTCTCTCAAGGGAGAAGCGGCCATCGTCAAAGCGGCTTTAACGGCCTGTGGATTGACAGCAAAAGATTTCTCCAAGATGATCGGTACAACACCTTACGTACCACTGATTGGCGCATGCGATTACCTTAACTGCCTTGGAGACGCTATTGTAGGCTGGCTGCATCTCAGAATAGCCATTGAAGCCACCAAGAAGTTCGTCGATCCTTCAACGGGTGAACAGGAGAAAGCCTTCTACCGTGGCAAGATTGAAGGAGCAAAGTTCTTCATTAATCGCATTACAGGACTTGTACCGGCCAAGACGGACAACCTGAAGAAAGATGAACAAAGTGCGATGAATATTCCGTTGGAATCTTTCGCAAGCGAATAGATATTATTTTGATGAAACTCAAGAAAGGAGAATTAGTATGAGTGGGGTATGGAATGTTGGACAAATAACGAAATTTCAGGCCAATTTAATACCAAACAGCAGAGCATTCATTTTTGAGGATGTGCCGATCACATTTAAAGAATTGAATGAACGTTCCAATCAAATGGCCAATTATTTACTGAGCACGGGAATCAAGAAAGGAGACAGGTTGGCTATTTACCTTCAAAACTGTCCCGAGTTTATTTACTTATTCTTTGCGGCAGCAAAAATTGGTCTTATTCTTGTGCCTCTGAACCTGCGATTGGTAGGCCGTGAGCTTGAATACCAGCTCAATAACAGCGGGTCCAGCATGCTTTTTTTCCATGCTAAATTTTTCGACAACGTTAACAAAATTAGAAGCAACATAAAGGTGGACAAGGACAAATATATTTGGCTTCCCGGCAGCGACACGGATGCCCCTCCGTGTCCTGAATGGGCTGTTCGTTTCCACGATCACATTGACAAGTTCCCGTTCACTGAACCGGTTCTGAAGGAGCAGGTATTTTTTGAAGACCCGCTGGGCATTATCTATACGTCAGGCGTTACCGGAGCTCCCAAAGGTGCGGTTGTCAATCATAGTCAGTCTTACTTTAAGGTTATCAGCTTAACCGGCACGGCAGCTCACGGTATTGTATTTCTATCGCAGTTGCCGCTGTTTCATTCCGGCGGTCTTTTTATCAGTTTGTTACAATGCGTCGGCCGCGGTATGACCATGATCTTGCGGGAAAAATTTGATCCGGTGCAGTTTTGCAACGATATTGAAAAATACAAAGCCAATGTCGTTTTTGCCCTGACCACAATGTGGCGCCTTATTATGGATTCCGGTCAATTGGACAAAGTAGACCGCAGCAGCGTGATCATGTCTATTGGAGGCGGTGAGAGAACGCCCAAGGCGCTGTTGGATAAACTGAAAGAAAAAGGAATTAAAGTGGGCGTCGGTTACGGTCAGACCGAGAATTCGGCCATGACGGTTCTGTCCTATGAGGAACTTCAGCTCAAACCCGGTTCTGTCGGCAAACCCAGAGAATGGACTGAAATGTGGATTGAAGATGCGTGTGGCAAAAGACTGCCGCCGGGTGAAATCGGTGAAATCGTGGCGGTTGGTCCCAAGGTCATGAGCGGTTATTGGAATATGCCTGAAGCAACGGCAAACGCCATTGTCAACGGCGTGCTCCATACAGGAGATCTTGGCTACATGGATGAGGATGGTTATTTCTACATCGCGGATAGAGCCAAGGATATGTACCGGAGCGGTGGCGAAAATGTCTATCCGGCGGAGATCGAAAAGGTTCTCTATGACCACCCGAGAGTAAAACATGTGGCCATCATCGGCGTCGCGGATGACAAATGGGGAGAAACCGGCAAAGCCTTTATCGAGAGCGAAGACGGCAAGCCGATCACAAAAGAGGAAGTCATCGAGTTTCTCACGGGTAAAGTCAGCAAATACAAATATCCTTCCCATGTGGAGATGATTGAAGAAATGCCCATGACAGCGACCGGTAAAATCATGAAAGTCGCTCTAAAAGAGAAACATGGCGTTCGCCTGGACAAGGTAGACTAAGTTTATACAGAAAATAACTCAACGAATAACTCATATATGCTGCAAACAGCATATATGAGTTATTTCTTTTTGTAGGTTCCCATAAGTTCGGCTTTGCCTAGGACATGTTTATCCATGGCCTTAAACAGGTCTTTCTTTTTCGCCCCTGAAGGAAGTGTCAGCACGGTGTCCAAAGCATACAGCTTGAAAAAGTAGCGATGCGTTCCCCAGGGTGGACAGGGACCGCCATAACCGAAATCACCGAAGCTGCTCTTGCCGTGAATACCTCCCTGAGCCGGTTTTTCGGTTTTTGATAAATTTTCGGGAAGAGAAGTAACGGAAGCTGGAATATTAAAGTACACCCAGTGAACCCAGGTGACGACAGGTGCGTCCGGATCATCACAGATCAGGACAAAACTTTTGGTGCCGGCTGGTGTTCCGGACCAAGTGAGCGGAGGAGAAATATCTTTCCCCTCGCAGGTATAAAGAGAAGGAATCATTGAACCGGAAACAAAGGCCGAACTTTTTAGTTCAAATCCTTGCGCTGATGCATAAAGATTAGTAAGGAAAAATGCACTAAGGCAGACAAAGAAAATCAGGAATACACGAGTAATACGACAAGAGTTCATGACATACCTCCTCCTGGAAATTTGTTTGACAGTCATAACCCATTCATATTAATTAGTCAACGCGTATCTAAGGCTGTATGCTTGGAAAGGTATGCACCATTTTTTTCCGTTTTCCGTAGACAAGTGCGGAGTATGCTGAATATTTTTATAAAATGAGGGGGGTATTTTAAAAATATGCATAGGTCATTTAAGGGACATTTCTGGTCACTATCTCTTTATGTATTTTCAACTGAACACCTGATGTATTATTTAGAGAACACATGATATTAGTATGTTAATAAAACATGAAGCTATTGGCATTATACTTGCTTTTCTATTGCCGTTGATTAAACACTATATAAATTGGGGAGCTTTTATATGTATGATCTCATTCGTAAGACGAGTACGGTATTACCGGAAGATGTTGTGCTTGCCGTTAAAAAGGCACTCGCACGAGAAGGAAGCGGTTCCATCGCGAAAACAACACTGGATATCATTTTAAAAAGTATAGCTCTTTCATCTCAGAAAAGCCTTCCCATTTGCCAGGACACCGGTACGGTTCTGGCTATCATTGAAGGAAGACCGGGCAAATTAGTGTTTCGTCTGGAGAAACAAATAATAAATGGAATAAAAAAACTTACGAATGAAGGCATCCTCAGACAAAACTGTGTTTGTCCGCTTACTGAGAAAAACACACTCAATAACACAGGGATGCATGTGCCGCAGATTCATTTTGAACCGGTTAATGGGCCGACCAGAATAAGCATTATGCTCAAGGGAGGTGGATCGGAAAACATGAGTACTCAGTACAGTTTGCCTCATTCGAAACTTCAAGCAGGCAGGGATATGGAAGGCGTACGACGCTGTGTTTTGGATGCTGTATTTCAGGCGCAGGGAAAGGGTTGTGCCCCGGGAATCCTGGGGGTGTGCATTGGCGGAGATAGGGCATCCGGTTACTTCATTGCGAAAAAACAACTCTTTCGGAAACTGAACGATAAGAATCCGTCGCCATTACTGGCATCCTTGGAGCGGACGATTCTAAAAGAGGCAAATGAAATGGGCATCGGTCCCATGGGTCTCGGAGGAAAGACAACCCTGCTGGGAGTTAAGATTGGTTATGCCGGCAGGCATCCGGCATGTTACTTTGTGACGGTTAGCTACTCCTGCTGGGCTACCCGACGCTATGTTGTGGAACTCACGGAAAAGGGAGACATTAAAAAATGGATATAAAACAAATCATATCACCACTTCAACACAATGTAATAAAGGGACTTACCGTTGGCGACATGGTAAGCATTTCCGGCCGGATAGTGACCGGGCGTGACCAGATTCACAAGTACCTTGCTTCAGGGAACAAATCTCCCATAGACCTTTCGGGTCTTGTAATTTATCACTGCGGTCCGGTAGTGATTAAGGAAAAGGGCCGATGGAAAATTACCGCAGCCGGTCCCACGACATCCATGCGGGAGGAACCTTATCAGGCGGAAATCATATCCAAGCTTCGTCCCGGCGCCATCATGGGCAAGGGCGGTATGGGGGATAAAACCCGAAAAGCCTTATCCGAATGCGGAGGGGTGTATTTTCATGCCGTCGGTGGCGCGGCACAATATCTCGCAGAATGCATCGTTAAAGTCGAAGGCGTTTATCTTGAGGAATTCGGACAACCTGAATCGATGTGGGTGTTAACGGTTAAAGATCTGCCGGCGCTGGTGACGATGGACGCTCACGGTAATTCACTGCACGATCATATTTTGAACGATTCATCAAAAAGGCTTGAGGAATTATTTTCACAACGATTCAACGTTTAAAAATGAATGGCCTGACGCTTGCCGAGCAATATTTTCATGAACATGGCCTTCCCATGATCCGGGAATGTTTCCCCCTTCATGTCGAAAGAATGGCATGCGGGCTCGTGGGGGACGGTTCCGAGTGTTTTGGTTTTGACGATGAAATTTCCCGTGACCATGACTGGGGCCCCGGATTTTGTATCTGGTTGACCTGCGGGGATTATGATGACATTGCCGAAGAACTGAGACTGAAGTACCAACAGCTTCCCCGTATATTTTTAGGTTACGGTCCCAGGGAACAGAGCGATTGGGGCGACGAAAGAGTTGGTGTATTCGAGATTGGTAATTTTTACTCCCGGTTTATAGGATACAGGAGTGTTCCTCAAAAGAATGAAGACTGGATGATCCTTCCCGAATCGGCATTGGCTGCGGCAACCAACGGTAAGGTTTTTTACGATCCGCTGGGAGAGTTTAGCTCGATTCGTAACCAGCTTCTTCAATTTTATCCGGATGATGTCCGGCTCAAAAAATTAGCCGCTCGATGTATGACGATTGCCCAATCCGGTCAATATAACCTTGGGCGTTGCCTGAAAAGGGAGGATCAGTTTTCCGCGCGATATGCCGAAACAAAATTTTGCGTCGATGTCATTTCGCTGGTTTTTCTTCTTAACAGACAGTACACCCCTTTTTACAAATGGATGAACAGGGCTCTGGTTGCCTTGCCGCGATTGGGCGAAGAGGTTCACGAAAAAATAAATTTATTGATACAAACGTTGGACTCTTCGTTGAAATTGGGAATCGTCGAGGAGATTTGTTCTCTGATTATTGCAGAGCTTCAAGCTGAGAGTCTTACAGATTCTTCCAGCACTTTTCTGCTGGATCACGGTCCGATCATTCAGAGTAAAATAAAAGACAAGAAACTTCGTGAGCGAAATGTCTGGATCGGATAAGGAGATAAACCGCTTATGAAAAATGTGCTGGTCATCGGAGGAAGTTATTTTGTCGGAAGAGTTTTTGTGGAAGAACTCTCCCAAATCCCTGATTATGCAATTTACGTTATGAACAGGGGGAAAGTGCCGATGAACATGAAAGGTATAACCGAAATCAAATGCGACCGGCATGATGCGGAGGCCGTGCAGGAAGCGGTTCCCTCTTTAACATGGGATGCCGTGGTTGATTTTTGTGCCTATACACCCGAAGATATTGCCATGATGATTTCTGCGCTCCCGCCTCATGCGATCGGCCAATATATCTTTATCAGTACAGCTTCGGTTTACGAAAAAACCTATGACATTCCGATACGTGAAGGAGCGGCTCCATTGGCCGGTCCGCAACAGGGACCTCACGGTGATTATGCCTATAATAAATACCGCGCTGAAGAAGAACTGAAAATTCAATGCTCCGGAAACAGTATTCCCTGGACGATCTTCCGTCCGACGTTCATCTACGGGAAGTATAATTATGCGCCGCGGGAACGTTATTTTTTTGATCTGGTTCGGGAAAAGAAAACCATTATTATTCCGGACAACGAACTTGCGCTTTTCACGTTTGTATCCGTATGGGATGTGGCTCGCGCGATCATCGCCTGTATCGGCAACAAGCAGGCCTATACAAAAGCGTTCAACCTATCAGGGGAAGAACTGGTTTCTTATCCGAGATTGATGGATGTGCTTAGACTCATCACGGGCGAACACATTACCGTAGAGGCCATGAGCATTCGCCAAATTGACGCTCTGGGAGTCCCTTTGCCTTTTCCGCTTGACGAACATCTTGTCTATGCCGGGACGCTGATAGAAAAAGAGATAGGGTTTTCGTACACGCCCTTTCTTGATGGAATGAAGGCAACGTATGCGTGGTACAAACAAAAAAGGAGTGGGGAAAAATGAGTTTGATCAACGAAGATATTATCGAAAAAATTCTTGCCAAAGAACTAAAAATGTTCTTGAGCGTACCTTCAGCCGGAAAAAGTTCGTGTCAGGATTATCCGGAGAGTTTCAAACTTCATCGGAGAGCGCAGTTTTCATGCTGGTCGCGGGAAACGTTGCAAAGTTATCTGAATGACCTTGAAAAAGCGGAAGAGAAAGGCACAAATCTCATGACGCAAAAATATGCGCGTATGGATAACCTTATCAAAAAGCTGAGCACCAATCCCCTGATTGATAAGATTGCCGACGTTCAATGTACATGGCAGCGTGCGATGATAAAAAAGTATCCTGGAATCATGAGCGCAGGACGCCCTTTGACCAGTGTTGAAGATTCGGCCTTCATGACCTCGTTCGAGACATATCTCAGGGGTGAGCTGGAAACCTATTCCAATGCTACACTGGAATTATTACACTTTGACATTCTGGATAAAAACATGAAAGGGATTAATATGGCGGAAGAGCTTTACTTATATCTGGTAAAAGAAAAGGGGTATGATTCATTGGATGAGGCTGAACAGGCACAACTCCTGACAAGATAATAAAGTGAACACGCCGAACAATAATACTGATCCCGTTGTTTGTTCTGTAGAAATACCGGATGCGTGACCAATGTACGGTTCGTTTTGGGTTTAATAAGAAAAAATATGGACAGGGGGGATTCCCCCTGTCTGATCATCTACACGACGCCTTGTTTCTCAAGGCTTTCTATATTTTGCTGTGTCATATTGATTTTATCTGTGTCACCGGTTTCGGTATAAAAAGGAACGGCACTTTTGTACCAGTCAAGGGCATTGGACAAATCGCCTTTCATGACATATAAGTACGCTATATTACTGTATTGATCTCCGATGCCTGCAAAATTACGAATTTCTTTAAAGACCAGCATGGCGTCATGACAGGCAGTTAGCGCTTTATCGTAGTCTTTCATGTCACGATAAACAGATCCGATATTTCCGAGCTGGTCTCCAATGGCATTTTTGTTATTAAGAGACTTGAATATGTCCAGCGCTCTGTTAAAATTTCTCAAAGCATCTTCATATTTTCCCGTCCGCGCATTAATCAATCCAATGTTGTTAAGAACTTTTCCCTGAGCGGTGACCTCATGTAAATTCTCAAAAACTTTAAGTAGTGACATATAAGTCTCTAAAGATTTTTCCAATTTATTCATTGAATGGTAGATCACCGCAATATAACCCAAAGCGGCTATTTCGCCGTCCATGTCAGCATTTTGTCTAAAAATATCAAGAGCCTGATTAAATAACTCCAGAGCTTCCCCGTTTTTTCCTTCTCCATATTTCTTTTTGCCTGTATCGAGCAGCATATCCGCTTTTGATTTCAATTCTGCCGAAACCATGTCTTGTGCCCTCCTTTTATTAAATAATGCAGTACAAAACAGTGACCTGTTTGATGGAACAGATCATGACATAATGTTAATAATAAGCAACTTGGATGCCATATTCCCAAGTTTTGCGGGCTGATACCGGCATATGTTTTTACGACCAGTCTTTCATACAACCATATTTAAATGAAACAAAGAAGTAAAAAAAGCAGTCCATTATTGCATTTTAGGGTTCATTATTCATGTAAAAAAACTTCTTTATAATGGGCACTAATGAGTCAAATATGTCCCATAAGAAGGACTGATTTTCTGACTGATAGTATAGGGAATAATAAAAGATAATTGAAAATCGGCTTATTGGGAATCATTAAGTTTTTGGCATTTATCTTGCAAAAAATTTATTAATTAAAGCTCAGAAAAAAACGGGGATCCAGTGAGTTTATTACATTGATGTTGAATAAATTGGAGAAAGAATTAAAGAGAGGTTATTATGGGTGGTGATTCAAAGATTAGAGTTCTCATTGCCAAACCCGGGTTGGACGGTCACGAGCGAGGTGCCCATGTTGTTGCCTATGGACTGAGAGATGAAGGTTTTGAAGTCATCTACACAGGCTTGCGCCAGAGTCCGGAGCAAATCGTTTCGGCGGCAGTACAGGAAGATGTTGACGTTGTTGGTCTTTCTATTCTTTCGGGGGCTCATCTTTCATTGACAAAAAAAGTCATGGATGGACTAAAGGCCAAAGGCGCAAACGATATCCTGGTAACTGTTGGGGGTATTATTCCGGAAGAAGACAAAAAAAATCTTGAAAAGATGGGTGTTGGTGGCGTTTTCACTTCAGGCACTAAGATCAAAGATATTGCAGCTTTCATCCGCACGAAGCTTGGAGAAAGTTCATAAATTACTTACTTAAGGACTGAATATTGAGAAACAGTAAAAAAGAAATTAAAGAGGCTTTGAAGAAATGGGAGGATGAAGTTGTCTCTCCGCGTGTGAAGAAGTTTAACTTGGACAAGAGCCCTACAACTTTCTACCCCCCTCTTTCTTCGGATAGTTCTCATTTTATGGAAAAGGTCGGATTCCCCGGTCAGTTTCCCTATACCGCGGGAAATAATCCCTTCGAATTCTGGAGAGCATACGCAAATTTTGCGGCAAAAGTCGGTTACCGATCGGAATGGGGCGGTACAGGGCGATCAGGAAAATATGGCGGATTTGGAACTCCTGCCGATTATCGTGATTACCTGTTAAGAATGCAGTCCATGGGGCGTATTGGCGGTCCCAATATCGCCTTTGACCTGGTTACGCAGTGCGGTTATGATTCGGACAGTTCCTTTGCTGAAGGAGAAGTAGGCAGAGTTGGAGTCGCCGTAGATTCTCTACAGGATTTTGCGGTCATTTACGAGGCGTTTACCGGTCCTCTCGACATTGACAAGGTGCCGTCTAATTTCACGATTAACGCGCCGGCCGCGGTCCTGATTGCTATGTATGCCTGTCTGGCCAAGAAACGTGGTATCCCGCTGGAAAAATTAACAGGCACACCGCAGAACGATATTCTCAAAGAATTCATCGCACGCGGAACATATATTTATCCACCGGCGCAATCATTGAGGTTGTTCCGTGATACTTGTGTATTCTGCTGTAAACATATGCCGGAGTTCAATATCAATTCCATAGGCGGTTACCATATGAGGGAAGCCGGTGCCACCCGAGTTCAGGATCTGGCATTTTCCATGGCCAATGGCATTGCTTATATTGAGGCCGGAATCGAAGGGGGACTCGAGGTAGATGAGTTCGCCCCGGCGTTCACCTTCAATGCATTCGGCGGCAGTATGGAAATCTATCATGAAATTGCTTTCCAAAGGGCAGCCCGCAGGATGTGGGCTCATATTCTTAAAGAACGCTTCAACGCCAAGGATCCCAAAAGTATGCAAATTCGTCAGCCTATCACGGCGCACATCGGTTGCTCCAGCACTACTTTACAAAGGCCGCTCAACAATCTCGCCCGTGCCGTTGTCGGTGGGATGGCTGCGGGAATGTCCGGAGGTATTCCCGGTGCGTTTCCTCCATTTGACGAGCCGCTCGGCCTCGGTCATTCCCAGGAGGCGACACAACTGCAGCAGGATGCGTCCAGAATCATGGTTTTTGAAGCAAAAGTGACTGACGTTTGTGATCCATGGGCAGGATCGTACTTCATGGAATCACTTACGGATGACATCGAGAAAAATGCGCTGGCCGAGTTGGAGAAAATTGAGAAGATGGGCGGTGCAGTTGCCGCTATTGAAAATGGTTATATGCAAAGGGCGGTGGCCAAGAGTGCCTACGAGCGCCAGAAGAAGATAGAGAATCAGGAAGAGTTGGTCGTTGGCGTGAATTGTTTCACGGGTGATAATGAGATCGATGTATCCATCAATCGTTGCGTGGAAGCGACCTATGATCCGGAACTTATGAAAACAGCGGAAGAACGCCAGAAGGCAAATCTGGCCCGGTTGAAGAGCGAACGCAATGGCACGGCTGTTGGAAGCTCTCTTAAAAATTTGAAGGTTCAGGCTGAAAATCAAGATAAGAATCTGATGCCCGCAATATGTGAATGCGTTGAAAACGATGCAACGCTTCAGGAAATCTGCGATGTGTTGCGAGAAGTTTTCGGCGAAGCGAAGCCAATGAAAATTTAGCGAGTTGGAAATAATCCGTTTGTTCGAGTTGAAGAAAAGGTCTTGATGGTGGAAGAGAAACTCAAATTGATAATCGAAGCCGCCAGAGACAACAATGAAAGAGCTTTGGCGAAGCTTATTTCGCATGTGGAAGATCGGAAGCATGGCTGGAAAGATGTTATGAAGGCCATCTATGCCAAAACGGGGCGGACCTGCGTCATAGGAGTCACAGGTTCTCCGGGGGCGGGTAAGAGTTCACTGGTTGGCGAGTTTGCAAAGAAATTGGCTGATCTGGGGTATAGGATTGGTGTTATTGCCGTAGATCCGTCAAGTCCCTTCTCCGGTGGTGCCGTGCTGGGTGATCGAATCAGGATGCGGGACATAAGCACCAACAACAATATTTTTATAAGGTCCATGGCAACCCGCGGAATGCTTGGAGGTCTTTGTCAGGCAGCCCGCGACGTTGTGAGAATCATGGATTTTGCCGGAAGGGATATTGTCATCATTGAAACTGTCGGTGTAGGTCAGGATGAAATAGAGGTTGTAAGCGCGTCGGATTATGTCGTGCTCGTGACATACCCGGGAGGCGGCGACAGTGTTCAGGCGATCAAAGCGGGAGTCATGGAGATTGCCGACCTGTTCGTCGTGAATAAATGCGACAGGGATGGCGCTGATATTATCGTATCCGAGATTTCCGCCATGCTTGACCTGTCTGCCGATGCTGGAGAGGAAATTCCACAGGTGATTAAGACCTCTGCCCTGACCAAGGAAGGCATGGATAACTTCGTTGACATTCTTTCTGATTTTATTCAGAAGAAAAAGAAAGGTCCCCACCACCAAAAAGAACATGTTCGTCAAGAGGTTACAAGCATCCTGGAGACAGAAATAGTGAATCTCATCAAGGAGCGAATCACGGGTAATGGTAACATGGAAAAAGAGCTGGAACTTATCCTTTCCGGCAAAAGCGATCCCTACAGCATTGCAGACGGGTTCGTAAAACGGTTTTCTGTTATTAAGAAGCTTGAAGACAAACGAAAAGGAGGCTTTCAATGAGTGGGAATGGCACTGGTTTGACTGCGAGACTTGCCTCGTTCATCGTTAATACGGATGAACAGAATATCCCCGGGTGGGCTTACGAGCATGCAAAAGTTGCTTTCATGGACTGGCTCGCTGTTACGTTTGCGGGCAAAGATGATCCGTTGGTCAAAATCCTTGTTGATTATGCGGATATGGTGGGAGGCAAGAAACAGGCAACCATCATCGGCTATCATATGAAAAAGGATGTAAGCAGCGCCGCGTTGATTAATGGTTCAGCTTCTCATACCCTTGATTACGACGATACGCTGGTTTCCTTCTTTGGACACCCTTCGGTAACTATTTTCCCGTCGCTTTTAGCACTTTCCGAGTGGAGGGGTAAATCAGGAAAAGATTTTCTTACCGCTTATATTATCGGTCTGCAGGTCGGAGGAACCATAGGTTCTTGCGCCAGTCTTGACCATTATATGGGAGGCTGGCATGCGACGTCAACGTTAGGTCATCTTGCTTCCGCGGCAGCATGCGCTCGTCTACTGGGTTTATCCGAGAAACAGGCCACGTATGCTTTGGGCATTGGCGGCACACAGTCGTCAGGACTAAAACGCGTATTCGGAACCATGTGCAAACCATTCCATGCAGGCCGTTCCTCTCAATCGGGTCTCTTGGCGGCGCTTCTTGCAGAAAAAGGTTTTGATAGTGCTGAAGATATTCTTGAAGGACCCCAGGGTTTTTTTGAGGCTCTGAAGGGTAAGGTCAATGAGGATGTCGTCAATGCGCTGGGTACGGTCTGGGATATACAGAACCTCAATCAGAAGTACCATGCATCCTGTCACGCAACCCATTCGCCGCTGGAAGCAGCACTGGCCGTTGTAAAAGGAGAGAAAATCGAATTGAATGATATCAAGAGCATTATAGTCCATGCGTCAACGCTTTCGCTTTCGGCGGCAGGAAAAACCGAGCCGGCGAGCGGGCTGGAAGGAAAGTTCTGCATTCCTTATTGTGTGGCGAATGCCCTGCTGAGAGAAGAAACAGGTATGCAGGTCTTTACCGATGAAAAAGTGAATGACCCTGCAGTGAGGGCGATTATGAAAAAGATCAATGTCATTAATGATCCTAAAATGCTGGCCTTGGAATCCCTTGTCGAGATTGAAACCAATAACGGAAAAAAATTCGAGGCCTTTTCCGATATCCTTCAGCAGATTCCGCCCCTGGAGGTGAAGAAAGCACGTGTGGCCAGCAAATTTATCGATTTATGCGAGCCTATACTGGGAAAGAAAAAGTCGCTTAGCTTGAAAAAAAAGATTGAGAAAATGGATAAAATTCAGAACATGAAGGAAGTAGCGAAGAGACTATTATGATGACGCATGATGGCGGACACTTTATTTTTGTAAATCATTTGAATTCGGGGAGGGTAGCACGATAAATGAAAGAACGTGTACTCATCACTGATATTGCCAAATTTTCCTTGAACGACGGTCCCGGATTCAGGACGAATGTGTTCATCAAGGGATGTTCCATGAAGTGTGAATGGTGCCACAATCCGGAGACGATTGCGGGTTACCCGGAAATTTACTGGAAGAGGAGGCTTTGTGTTCAGTGCGGCGCTTGTCTGGAAGTTTGCCCCAGAGATGCCATCAATCCTCCCATAGAACCGGAACTGTCCAACTGCGAGGGGTCAACCTATCAGAAAATAAACCGCGCAAAATGCGATAATTGTATGAAATGTGTGGATGCCTGCTTATACAAGGCTCTTGAAGTGGTGGGAAAGCCCATGAGTATATCCGAGATCCTTGATGTTGTAGAACAAGACAAACCGTTTTACGAATCATCAGGGGGAGGTATGACATTAAGCGGTGGCGAGCCCACGTTGCATGCTGCTTTTGCTCTGGAACTGCTTAAAGAGGCAAAGAAACGAGAGATCCACGTCTGCCTTGACACGAATGGGTATTGCGACTTCAGTATCCTGGAAGAGTTTGCCAAATATACGGACATCTTTCTTTTTGACCTGAAGCATCTCGATCCGGTAAAGCACCTCGAAAAAACAGGGGTTAGAAACGAAATCATTCTGAAAAATCTGGAGTTGCTGTGCAAAACAGATTCTGATATATGGTTACGAATTCCCGTAGTGCCAGGTTTCAATGACAGCATCGAATTTCATACTCAGGCGTCCGCTTTTCTTGCTTCGCTTCCCCGGCATGTGAATAGAGTCGATTTAATACCCTTCCACAACTACTGTCAGGACAAGTATTCCTGGCTTGGCAAAGACTGGGTGCATAGACAAACAGATGGCATTGATCCGTCTTTCCTGGAAATTCATGCGGACCTTTATCGCCAGCAAGGTTTTGTGACAACGATAGGCGGTTCTGGATTTGAAAAGACAGGCACGTCGTAATGTCGGGAATGTTTTGCTTGCTCAGGATAAGGAAAGGAAGGTTATCAGGGGATAGAGAAATAAAACATAGAGATAATGAAGTAAAGTGTAATGAATATAAAATATAAACAAAAATAACAACAAACAATAAAAGGAGGTGTTATCGATGCCGTCATGTAATGAGTGCAAGAAATTTTTTCCATTAA
>CAYNWA010000012.1:47731-79839 GCA_964400795.1 uncultured Smithella sp. | reverse complement strand
ATCGCCCATTATAGATTATTTGGACTTGCTTTTTTACATAGAGGGATGACAAAAAAGTGTGGACCATTCGAAAAATGACAACATCAAGTAGAACTTATGCAGAAGGAAATACAAAAATTTTTAACCGAACATCTGGGCAAGACCGATTTTGATCTTGAGCCGATCAAAAAGGGCGGGTCCGATCGTGAATTTTTCAGAGTCTCTCTACCGCATGGAGACAACTTTATTTTCATGCACTACGGCGATGAAGTGGCGGAAAACGCCCACTGGGCCGGCATCAACAAATTTATGGCATCGCTAAAAATTAATGTACCGAGAATTATCACACAGGACATTTCAAAGCATTTTCTGCTGATTGAAGATTTAGGTGAAGTTGATTTGTGGTCGCTCAGATTTGAGCCCTGGGATGAGCGGCGCGATTATTATTTGCATGTACTCGCTCAAATTTACCGGCTGCATTCCTTTGACTTGAAATCAGTTTCCTCTAATCTGCAACTGTCGGAAAGTTATGGTCCAAGGCTTTACAAATGGGAACACGATTATTTTCTGGAAAATCTCGTCTGGGAAGTCTGCAAGATAAAATTGTCATCAGCAGATACCGCGAAGTTGAACAAAGAACTGGACGCGCTTTCCGAACTCCTGCAAAAAATAGAACCGTCCCTCATTCATCGTGATTTTCAATCGCAAAATATCATGATTAAAAACGACAGGCCCGTGATGATTGATTTTCAGGGCATGCGTATAGGCTGTCTTTTTTACGATTTGGGTTCACTGATTTGCGATCCTTATGTTACCTTTGAAGATGAAGAAAGAAATGAGCTTCTGGATTTCTACTATGAGCTTATGAAGCCCACATACAGCCGTGAGGATTTTGTCCAAAATTTCTGGATGGGTTCGGTGCAGCGGCTTTTGCAAGCGCTGGGCGCTTATGGATTTCTCGGACTCAAAAAAAACAAGCCCGCTTTTCTTCATCACATCCCCAACGGTTTGGAAAACTTATTAATGGCAGTTGATAACGCAGGCGGACTGGAATCGCTCAATAATCTGGCAACTGAATGCGAAACAATTCTAGCACGAAAAAATTATTAGACATAATGTATAAGTCAATTGTGTGATGAATGATTAAGTATTATATCCACAGAACTCACATTGTTAAATGTATTGATAAATGTGATGCTTCCGGTTAATATTTATAAAATATGCTGACAAAGGAGAATAGAGTTATTATGCTGTTCATAGTATTATTCATCATCATAGTCGTTATCGTTGTCATTTTAGCTTATAACCGCCTTGTGCGGTATAAAAACAATGTCGAATCGGCATGGGCGGATGTGGATGTCCTCCTGAAAAAGCGTTATGACCTTGTCGGCAATCTGGTAGAAACGGTTAAAGGATACGCCGCACATGAAAAAGGTCTTTTTGAGAAATATGGAGAAGCCCGGTCATCGGCGATGAAGGCAACCGTTCCTACTGACCGCGCTAAAGCGGAAAATATGCTGCTGGAAACAGTGCGTGGATTGTTCGCGGTTGCCGAAGCATATCCGGAACTCAAAGCCAGCGCGAATTTCATGCAGCTTCAGGCCGATCTTAAAAATCTCGAAGACAGTATCGAACTTGCACGAAGAAGTTATAACGCCATGGTGCGTGAATATAATATCCAGACGCAGTCATTTCCCTCCAATCTGGTGGCAACATGGTACGGATTCCTGAAGGCGGAATTCTTCGAACTGGAATCACCGGATATGGAAAGAAAGCCTGTCAAGGTCGATTTCCAGAATAAATAACTCCACGTTACTGCAAAAATCAATAAACAGGGCGCTGACCCTAATAACAAACTATAGTTATAGAAAATGTTTAAATTTTGTATAAATGTGAAAAAAGTATGGAATTATTACTATCTATTCTTAATTTTCTAAACCCTTTCTTTTGGATAAATAAAGTAATTAAATATTACAAAAGACCAAAGCTTGTTGTTTATTATGATGCCAACGAAACTTATCATTTGAGAGGAATTGCAGAATTGAATAACGTGCAAGGCTTTTTCTGCCATCTCATGGTCAAAAACGATGGAAAAGAAATCGCAAAAAATTGTCGTGCAAGATTAATAGATGTTCAAATTGAAGGCAAAAATGGCAATTTTACGAAACACAAAATGTTTTCAGCGCCGATGATTCTTAAATGGGCACATGAAAAAGATTTCAACCCAAAAAATATTGAAAACGATATACCACGAAGACTTGACATCTGCTATGGCATACAAACTCAGAATAATAGTTTATTTATTTTTACAGAACATAATTCAGATGGAAATCTCAAAATATACCCACCTGGAAAATATAAATTTAAAGTACGTATAGATTCTGAAAATGCAAAAACTGTAGATGGATGTTTTGCTGTCGAATTTCAAGGCGTTTGGAATCAAATCAGAGTATATGAACTATGAAATAGAAAAATTTTTAAACCTGTTTGTTACCTTTTAGCATTTCAAAGAAACTAAATTCAATTTTTAAAATTGTCTTTTATACCATTCTAAATCAAAGATGATATTGAGGCGGCAGTGAAACTCAAATTGCAGGAACGCAGTGAACTGGAATTTGTTAGTTGAACTGTCCCGCTTCAGCGGGACCAGGTAGATGACGTAGCACCCAGCATGCGCCGGGGTTTCCTTTGATTTAGAATTGGTATCAGATAAAGGCATTGCGCTCATCGTGTCGATATGTTAAGCAAATCGTCAACATTCACTATCCGGAGAGATTTTGAAAAATGAAGTACGAACCGCTCGTTATTGAAGAGAAATGGCAAAAGAAATGGGAGGATGAAAATTCCTTTAAGGTTATCGAAGATCCGCAAAAGAAAAAATATTATCTGCTGGAGATGTTTCCTTATCCTTCCGGCAAAATTCAT
Source organism: uncultured Smithella sp. (assembly GCA_964400795.1). Lineage (GTDB taxonomy): Bacteria > Desulfobacterota > Syntrophia > Syntrophales > Smithellaceae > Smithella. The sequence continues at coordinate 76,935 of CAYNWA010000012.1, read as the reverse complement.
ATCGGCCATGTCCGCAATTACACCATCGGCGATGTCGTTGCCCGTTATAAACGCATGAAGGGTTTCAATGTTCTGCATCCGATGGGCTGGGACGCCTTCGGTCTGCCCGCGGAAAACGCCGCCATCGAGCATAAAATTCATCCGGCCATCTGGACGAACGAAAATATCAATCACATGAAAAAACAGCTCAAACGCATGGGCTTCAGCTATGACTGGGACCGCGAAGTTTCCACCTGCGAACCGAAATATTACCGATGGGAACAGCTCTTCTTTATTTGGATGTATGAGAAAGGGCTGGCTTACAAAAAACGTTCCACCGTCAATTTCTGCACCAAGTGCGACACGGTGCTGGCTAACGAACAGGTTGAAGGCGGCCAGTGTTGGCGCTGCGGTACAGAAGTTCAGGAAAAAGTGCTGGATCAATGGTTTTTCAAAATCACTTCCTATATTGAAGAACTGCTGGAATATTGCGACATGCTGCCCGGCTGGCCGGAACGCGTCATGACGATGCAGAAAAACTGGATCGGCAAAAGCTACGGCTGCCTGGTTGATTTTCCGATGGCCGACGGCAAGGGTGTCATTCAGGTTTTTACCACCCGTCAGGATACGCTTTTCGGCGCAACCTTCATGCTGGTGGCCGCAGAGCATCCGCTGGTGATGGAACTGACCAAAGGCAAGGCCATCGAAAAAGATGTGAATGCGTTTGTCGAGAAAGTCAAAAAGCAGGACAAGCTGATGCGGACATCCGAATACTACGAAAAGGAAGGCCTGTTTCTGGATGCCTACTGCACGAATCCTTTGACCGGCGGCAAAATGCCGATCTTCGCGGCCAACTTTGTTCTGGCGGATTACGGCACCGGCTGTGTCATGGCTGTGCCCACGCATGATCAGCGCGATTTTGAATTTGCCAAGAAATTCAATCTGCCGTTGATCGTGGTCATTTCACCGAAAGACAGAACGCTTGATGCGGCAACGATGACCGAAGCGTATGTTGACGAAGGTGTTTTGGTCAACTCCGGGCAGTTCAACGGTATGGAAAACACCAAGGTTTTGGAGTCCATCGCCGATTTTCTGGAAAAGGAAGGAAAGGGCAAACGCACCATTCAATACCGTCTGCGCGACTGGGGTATTTCCCGTCAGCGTTACTGGGGCGCGCCGATTCCCATGATAAACTGCGATAAATGCGGCATCGTTCCGGTGAACGAAAAAGATTTGCCGGTTATTCTGCCGGAGAATATTAAATTAAGCAGCGAAGGCGGCTCACCGCTCGCCGCTTCAAAAGAATTCGTGGAGACAACCTGTCCGAAGTGCGGCAGCAAGGCCGCTAGGGAGACGGACACGATGGATACATTCGTGGAGTCGTCTTGGTATTTCGACCGTTACTGCTGCCCGGATTGTGATACCAAGCCGGGGCTGGATCGAAAAAAACTGGACTACTGGATGCCCGTGGATCAGTACATCGGCGGTATCGAACATGCTATCCTGCATCTTCTTTATTCTCGTTTTTATACCAAGGTTCTGCGCGATTTCGGCGTGATCGGCGTGGACGAACCGTTCACCAATCTGCTGACGCAGGGCATGGTCTGCAAGGAAACGATGAAGTGCAAAGAGCACGGTTATCTTTTCCCCGATCAAGCGGCAGATGGTAAATGCCACATCTGCGGGAAAGACGTTATTATCGGCAAGACGGAGAAAATGTCCAAATCGCTGAAAAACGTCGTCGATCCCGATTATCTGGTCAAGAAATACGGCGCCGACACGGCGCGCATATTCTGCCTGTTTGCCGCACCGCCGGAAAAGGATTTGGAATGGAGCGATCAGGGTGTGGACGGCTCCTTCCGTTTTTTGGGAAGACTATGGCGCATTGTTGACGAATACTTGGCGGACATCAAAAGCGTAGCTCCTGTATCCGGCGCGTTGGAACTGGAAGGCGATTTGAAAGCGCTCAGGCGCAAAACCCACCAGACGATCCGCAAGGTTTCCATTGATATTGAAGACCGGTTTCATTTCAATACGGCCATCAGCGCCGTGATGGAACTGGTGAATGTTGTTTATCAGGTCAAACGTCCAACGGGCGATGATAAGCTTGCGCTGTCTGTGGTTCGTGAGGCGCTGGAAGCGGCCATCGTATTGCTGGCGCCGATTGTTCCTCATATCACGGAAGAACTCTGGCAGTTGCTCGGCCATACGAATCTGGTATCTGACATACCGTGGCCGGAATTCGATCCGGCAATAGCCAGCGAAGAGGAAATGACGATTGTCGTGCAGATTAACGGCAAGGTACGCAGCCGGATGACGGTGCCGGTGGATGAGAGTGAAGAAACGATCAAGGCCAATGCGCTGGCCGATGAAAAAATAAAATCCATGACCGCCGGAATGCAGATCAAGAAAGTTATTTACGTGCCGAAGAAATTGGTGAATGTAGTAGTGACACTCTCTGAGAGCTAGCGGAGTGACGCTCGTCCCTGCCACCTGAAGGTGGCGGGATAATTCGCTCTAGGATTTTCCGATCACTACGTTTCGGAAAATCAAGGCTCATTAAAGCGTAAGGCGAACTATCCCCGAAGCGTAGCGTAGTGTAGTGGGATTGAGACTTGCTGCGAACAAGTGAAATTAGCAAAAATATTTCGACACAGCTCCAATGCGTTATAATTAAAGGTACTATGATGAAAAAAGAAATCCATTTGAAAATTAAAATCACAATAATTTGTATTTCCTGCGCTATTCTATTCGCCTGTGGTTATTCTTTTGCTCCGCGGGGAGAATCCATCGATAACCGTATTCAAAAAATCTATGTGGATGCATTTGAAAACAGAACATCTCAGGCGGGAATTGAAAATTACGTCCGGACGGCTTTCATCAATCAGTTCATCCAAAACAGCCGCTTTAAAATCGCGCAAAGCGCGGAAGTTGCGGACGCAACGGTCAGGGGGAAAATTGCGAATCTTTATACATCGCCGCTTTCTCATTTGAAAAATGACCTGGCAGCGGAAGAGCGGGCGACAATTATCATGGAAGTAATCTTTGAGGATAGTGCCAACGGTAAAGTTATCTGGAGTTCGAAGGATATAACGGACTCGGTTGATTACGCGCTGAATGAAGACATCAATTTACTTCCATCTACTAGAAAACAGGCGTTGACAAAGCTGGCCAACGACATGGCGGAAAAAGCCTTTAACTTGATGATGTCCGGCTTTTAATGAGACTCGCTGAGGACAAGCTTCGCGAAGTCCGAAGCGTTAGTCGAATTATCCCAGGAGCGCAGCGACGTGGGATAATGAGTCAAGCTAAACTATAGTGAGACCCAAGCTTCAGGAACAAAGTGAACTGAAGCTTGCTGGTCGAGCTATCCCCGAAGCGCAGCGGAGTGGGATTTGACACTCTTTGAAGATGAGAGGTAGGGCGCATTCCTTGAATGCGCCGTTTTTTGGACTGTTCAGGGAACAGTCCCTACTATGAATATCATAAGAATAAAAATTCTTTACAAACATGACTTCGCAAGTTCATAAATTCGGTCGGTTCCTTCTTATCCCCTTCAATGATGAAAATGAAGCTCTTGATTTCCTTTCTTCCAGCCAGGTCGATGTTAAAGAAATCAAAAATCTTTCTTCGTTTCTGAAAAAGTTATCCAGCAGATATGTTTTGCTGATCAATGCTGAAAAAGAAATCAGCATGAGAAAATCGTCTTTACACCGCATGATTACCATTGCCGAAAACGGGAAGGCCGGTATTGTTTATTCGGACTTTATGCTGGGAGAAAGCAAAAAACTGATTAAACATCCATTAATCGATTACCAAACAGGCAGTATCCGTGACGATTTTAATTTAGGCCACGTTCTGATTTTCTCCTGCGAAGCTGTTCAATCTGCTTTGCAGAAGTACGTCTCGCTGCCGTCCGATACAGATACGGCTTTATATGATTTGCGACTGAAAATATCCGCTGATTATGAAGTAATTCATGTGCCGGAATTTTTGTATACGGTATCCGCGAAAGAGAAGAAGATAAAAAAGACCGGCAGCCGGACGGAGGCGCATTTTGCGTACGTGGCAAAAGAAAATTATCGTCGTCAGAAAAAATTTGCAAAGATTGCAACGGGTCATCTGAAGCGCATTGGAGCTTACCTGACTCAACGAACAAAAACCGTGAACAAAGAAGAGGATGAATATCAATGGAAAGCCAGTGTCATTATTCCGGTGCTCAATCGGAAAAAGACGATTGCCGACGCGCTGAAAAGCGCCTTGGGACAAAAAACTGATTTTCCATTCAATATTATTGTTGTCGATAATCATTCCACTGACGGCACCACGGAGATACTGAAAAGGTTTACAGTAAAATATCCTCACATTCATCATTTGATCCCTTCGCGGCGCGATCTGGGAATCGGCGGATGTTGGAATGAGGCAATCTATTCGCCGCACTGCGGACGTTATGTTGTCCAGCTTGATTCGGATGATCTTTACAGCTCTCCACGAACTCTGCAAAAAATAGTGGATACTTTACGCAAAGGACGATACGCGATGGTGGTTGGTTCTTACATTATAGTCAATGAGCGGTTGAAGAAAATTCCACCGGGACTTATCGATCATCGTGAATGGACTCAGGCCAACGGACACAATAATTTACTGCGCGTTAATGGTATGGGGGCTCCACGAGCGTTTGATTTGTCCGTTCTCCGTCGGATTGGTTTTCCCAATGTCAGTTACGGTGAGGATTACGCCGTGGCGCTGAGAATTACCCGTGAATATAAAATCGGCAGGATTTATGAAAATTTATACTGGTGCCGTCGCTGGAAGGATAATACGGATGCCGGACTTTCAATTCAAAAGCAGAACGCCAACGATTTTTATAAAGATACGCTGCGTAGCGCGGAGATTGAGGCCAGAAAAATGGGCAATGCGGGGAAGATTTTTCAGGACAACAAAAGACTCTTCGCTGAATTTAATGGTGGGAAAGATTTATCGTTACCTTTGATTTGCCAGAGTCTTTATAATACGCAAAAGAAAACCTGGCTTACACTGGCTGAGTCCTGTGGGAATTTGGCTGCCGCTCATACAAGAAAGTTATCCGGCGCTTATAAAGTTTATCTGCAATACAACCCCGCGCGGGCTGTGAGCAGCGGCGCGGCAGTTGATGCGCGATCTATCAGCGCCAGACCCTGCTTTTTGTGCGAAAATAACCTGCCGCCACAACAGATGGGGATTTTATACAGAAATGAATATTGGATCCTCTGCAATCCCGCGCCGATTTTTCAGCATCATTTTACGATCGTTTCACTGAAACATGAACCGCAGGACATTGCTTCATCAATGAACTGGCTTCTGCAATTGAGTGCCGACATGCCCGGCTATGCTGTGTTTTACAATGGTCCGGCCTGCGGCGCGTCCGCTCCTGATCATCTGCATTTTCAAGCTGTACCCCATAAATTCCTTCCCTTTTTGCGGGAATTAAAGAAACTTTCGCCGGTCAAAGAGAAGTCTCCCATTCGATACAGCCGCTCAGAGATTTTTGACCGTTCTGTAGTTGCTTTGGAATCGAAAAACGCAGAGGCGTTAACCGAGCAATTCCTTAATCTGTTGAGAACAACGCGAAAAATACTCAAAATCAATGATGAACCGCCGGTTAATGTCATTTGCTATTATTCTGTTAATTGCTGGAAACTGGTTGTGTTTATGCGTAAAAAGCACCGCCCGGATTCTTATTTCGCAAAAGATGACAATAGAATATTTATTTCTCCGGGAGCGGTGGATATGGCCGGCGTGATGATTACACCGCTTCTGGATAATTACAATCATCTGGATTATAATACAGTCCGTGGAATTTACAGCGAAGTATCTTTACCGGGAAGCGTGATGAATTTAATCGTAAAGGAATTATATAAAGGAACGATCAATGAATGGTATCGAAGAAGTAATCGTGGATAGCTCGATGAGTTTTTCCGAAGCAGTTGAAGGAACAACGGCTCCCGAGGAGATTATTCTTACGTTGTCGCTTGTTGACGTCCTTTATTATTCGTTTGACGGCAGGAAGCATCAGGGACAAATTATTGTTAACAGGGAACTGGAAGATGACATCTATGATATATTTAACTATATTGAAAGAATTCTGTTTCCTGTCGGGAAAGTTGTTCCCACCGTTGCTTATCAATGGCATGATGGCAATTCCATGGCAGATAATAATTCGTCATCTTTTAATTTCAGAGTCATTGAGGGAACAACAAAGCTATCCATGCATTCGCTGGGCAAGGCGGTGGATATCAATCCGGTGCAAAATCCAGTTATCTATCCCAACGGCGTGGTTGTTCCGGAAAGAGCGAAATATCGACCAGAAGAAAGGGGGACTTTTACGGCGGACAATCCCATCGTTGAGGAATTTCTCAGGCGTGGCTGGCACTGGGGTGGGAATTTTGATCAGCCGAAGGATTATCATCACTTCGAAAAACCCTGATATAAATTTATTGTGAAAGTCAAATTTCAAAACGAAGTACATTGAAATTTGTAAGTCGAACAATCCCCCTAAAAGCAGAGGGTAATGAGACCCCAGCTTCAGAAACAACGTGTACTGAAGCTTGTAGGTCGAATTATCCTGCTTATGCATGGATATAATACCCCGTCCCTTGGGGCGGGGTTCAGGACTTGCCCTGGGGCTTATATCTTATATTCCTGTAATTTCTGTAATTCTTGATTTAAAACGTAAATGAGGCGGTAATGGCCCCGAAAGTTTGTTCATCTTTCTGCGTTTTAAATTCTTTCGTTTTGTGAACATAGGAATAAGTGATCTTGACGCGGTAAATAATCAAGCCGACACCTGCGATCAAATCAGCGACAAACGGTTCTTTGTCGACGCTGTGACTGTCACGGAACGTGTTTCCGTCAAGCAGAATATTGCGGGCAACAGCCTTTCCGTCAACCGCAAGAAAAGCATGCACGCCAAAACGGCGCAGGGGCGCAAAAAAACGGGGATCGGTATCGTCCAGAGGGGCGCTGCTGTCGGAGCCCGGACGGATCAGATATGTTCCAAAATCATTCGGCATATTCCAGCCCAAACGAACCTGTCCACCTGCGTTGACTCCGGTATAGGCGTTTCCAATGGCCACGCCGGTGTGCGGAATCATATCCAGACCCAAACCGGAAGAATTTATTAATTGCAGCAGTCTCCATTTGCGTTCAAAATATAAATTAACAATCGGTTCATCGTGAATCTGGTTTTTCCAGCCCTGGGCGATTTCTGAATCCATCCATTCATGAATTTTCGTCTGGATATCTTCCGCGTAGGAATGTCGTCCGACGATTCCGACGTCAAGTTCAAAAGTGTCCATGTGCTTTTTATTTCTGCTGTGCAGGCCAACTCCGAGGTATGTCACGCCGGCATAAGGACGATCGTCCTTGATCAGTTTTCTCCTCTCCTTATCCTCCGGCGTGTAAATATTTTGTCCGAGAGACAAGGAGACTGAATATTGCTGTTCCGGCTCATTGATCAGAGGAATTTTTTCGATGAGTCCGTGCATCCATGATGGTAACGATTTTAAATCTCTGTAATTGGAAAGGTCACGGGAAATCCAGGAAAGTTTCATTCCATGCGTATAATAACGGTCCAGATTTTCGAAAAAGTCATTCTCCATGTAAAACGTGAACGTATCCGACATGCGCGCCTGGTAATCTGATGCGCGTGACAGATGCGGTGTCAGTACAGCCGCAAGCAACACAATGGCAAGCGGCAATAGTCTTTTGGCCATGTGAGAACCTTTTCCTAAAGATCTTTTCCTCCCCCCAGGGATTTATAGAGCGTGATGAGATTGTTGATCTCGGTGAAACGAAGCATGATCAATCCTTTTTCCGCTCCATAGAGAGAGCGTTGCGCGTCGAGAACGGAAAGGTAACTATCAATCCCTTTGTTATAACGCGATTCGGATAAACGGTACGTCACCGCAAGCGCGTCAGTCAGAGATTGTTGTGCTGCGAGACGCTGTTGAACGGATCCTCTCTCAGCGAGGGCATCGGCGACTTCCCGGAAAGCTGTCTGGATGGCCTTCTCGTACTCTGCAATGGAAATTTCTTTTTCAACCTGAGTGACTTCATAGGCTGACCAGGTTCGGGCATCAAATATCGGCATGACAATCTGGGGAGAAAACATCCAGGTGCCTGTGCCGGATTTGAAAAGACCGGATAATTCATCACTGGCTGTTCCCGCGGAAGCCGTCAGGGTAATGCGCGGGAAGAAAGCCGCGCGGGCTGCTCCGATATTGGCATTGGCCGCTTTGAGACGATGTTCCGCCGCCAGAATGTCCGGCCGTGACAAAAGCAACGCGGATGACAAGCCGGCGGAAATCTCATGGGGAGGCGTGACGTTTTTCAAATCCGCGGGCAGAAGCTCCCGGGTAACAGGCGAACCGACCAGAAGATTCAGGGCATTTTCATCCTGCGCCACCAGTTGGGTATAGAGAGCGACATCACCCCGGGCCGCGTCCACCTGGCTTTGAGCCCGACGAAGGTCTAATTCAGAAGCCATACCGACGTCGTATCTTTTTTTAATCAGACCATAGAAATCTTCCTGAGTCTTCAGGGTTGCCTTAACGAGCTGAAGAACCTCCGCGTCCGCAGCCAAAGCAAGGTAAATCTGAGCGGTCGAGGCAATGACCATAATTTGAGCGCTACGACGAGCCTGATCCGTGGCGAGGTATTCTTCCAACGCCTTGTCCTTCAAACCGCGGATGCGTCCGAAGAAGTCTATTTCCCATGAGGCAATGCCGAGATTGACGTCGTATCTTTCGGCGGTGTAAGCGCTGCCGTTGGACGAGAGATCCGCCGGTGTGCGTTCCTTATACATGCTTCCGATTCCATTGACAGAAGGCAGGAGTTCGGCGCGTTGAATGCCATAATAAGCTCTTGCTCTTTCAACGTTCAAAGCCGCAATCCGGTAATCGCGGCTGTTATGAAGCGCCATTTCAATGACCTTGCGCAAGCGGTCATCGGTAATAAATTCCCGCCAGGGGAGTTCCGCAGCCGTTTTCTCAGTCGCATCCCCTTTTGTTTCCTGATAGGTCGGGCCCGTCGGCCACTGGTCAGGCACCGGCGCGTCCGGACGCGAATATTGAGGGGCCATCGTGCAGCCGGCCGCAAACATAGCGATGATGGATAATAAATAAATTATTTTTCTATACATATTATTGAACCTCTGATGAAGTCACGTTGGTTGTTGCAGTTGTTTTTGGCTTATGTTTTCTGCCGAAAAGTTTTTCAATCAGCACAAAAAATAATGGTGAGAAAATGACAATCAGGACTGTAGCGCTGATCATCCCGCCCAGCACACTGGTACCAATGGCGTTTTGAGCTCCCGCGCCGGCGCCGGTGGTCAGGGCCAGAGGAAGAACGCCAAAGCCGAAGGCCAAAGATGTCATCAAGATGGGACGGAAGCGAAGTTTTGACCCTTCCAGAGTGGCCTCGATGAGTCCCATCCCTCTTTCCATTCCCCCCTTGGCAAACTGAACAATCAGGATGGCATTCTTTGTGGTGAGACCCAACGTGGTGAGCAAACCGATCTGGAAATAGACGTCATTCGCCATTCCCCGCATGCTGGAGGCAATAATGCCGCCGATGACACCCAACGGCAGAACAATCAGAATCGAGATGGGAATCGTCCAGCTTTCGTAAAGCGCGGCCAGACACAGGAAGATGACAAAAACCGAGAAAGCGTATAAGAGTGGTGCCTGCGAGCTGGCTACCCGTTCCTGATACGAAAGACCGGTCCAGTCATATCCGATTCCCTGTGGTAATTTTGCGACAATCTCTTCCATGGCTTGCATGGCTTCACCCGAGCTCCTTCCGCTGGCAGCTTCACCCCAGATGTTTAATGAAGGAAAACCGTTGAAACGCTCCAGTCTTGGTGATCCGGATGTCCAGCGGCCGGAAGCAAAGGAAGCAAACGGAACCATTCTCCCTGATGTATTGCGAACGTATAGTTTTTCCAGATCCTTGGGTAGCATGCGGTAAGGGGCATCCGCCTGCACAAAAACACGCTTGACGGAACCGCTTCTGACAAAGTCGTTGACATAAGCGCTGCCGAACGCAGCTGAAATCGTACGGTAAATGGATGATATGGGGACACCCAGCGCGCCGGCCTTTTCCCAATCCACGTCTATTTTGTATTCGGAAACGTCTTCCATGCCGTTAGGACGGACAGAGGCCATTCGGGGATCTTTTGATGCCATTCCCAGAAGCTGGAACTGGGCCTGAAGCAAAGCCTGATGGCCAAGTCCGCCCCGATCCAGAAGTTCGAAGTCGATTCCCTTGGCCATGCCCAATTCCGCAACAGCGGGTGGCGGAAAAGCGAATACCATGGCTTCCCGGATACCCGAAAAAGCGGCCATAGCTCTTCCCGCAACCGCTTTGACCTTTAGATCAGCCCGGTTTCGCACTTTCCAATCCTTTAGTTTGATAAACACCATGCCGTTATTCTGCGCACGGCCGGAAAAGCCTATGCCGGAGATGGTCATACAGGATTCCACCGCCTCTTTTTCATTTTCAATGAAATGACGCTCTATTTTTTTCGTTACCGCTTTCGTTTGTTCCATCGTGGATCCTTTAGGCATGAGGACCTGAGCCAGCAGAATACCCTGATCTTCATCAGGCAGATAAGCCGTGGGCATGCGCAAATACAAAAATCCCATGGCAACGACGATCACGAGGAAAACAATGAGGTAGCGTTTTTGTCTGGTCAGGGAATGTCCGACCATGTCGACATATTTTTTCCTCAGTCCAAAAAATACGCGGTCAAACCAAAGGAAAAAAGGACGCAGAAGAGGGTTTGCATTTTCGGCCGGTTCGTGTCCGGCTTTGACCGGTTTGAGCAGCGAGGCGCAAAGCACCGGTGTCAGAATCAAGGCAACAACAACCGACAGAAGCATGGCCGAAATTATGGTTATGGAAAACTGGCGGTAAATAATGCCGGTGGAACCGGGGAAAAATGCCATCGGTCCGAAGACGGCCGAAAGAACCAGTCCGATGCCGATGAGCGCGCTTGTAATCTGTTCCATGGATTTGGCAGTGGCTTCCTTTGGCGAAATGCCTTCTTCGGACATTATTCTTTCCACATTTTCCACGACCACAATGGCATCGTCCACAAGAAGACCGATGGCCAAAACCATGGCAAACATGGTGAGCATATTGATCGAGTAGCCGAACAGTCCCAGGATCCCGAATGTCCCCAGAAGAACCACCGGCACGGCAATGGTCGGAATTAATGTAGCCCTGATATTTCCTAAAAAGAGCAACATGACCAGGAAGACCAGCAGAATTGCCTCGAAAAGAGTCTTGACAACTTCACTGATAGCCACTTTAATAAAAGGGGTTGTTTCATAGGGATAGACGACCTTCAATCCCGGCGGGAAGAATTTGCTGAGTTCCGCCAGCTTTGCTTTAACGGCATCCGCGGTATCGAGGGCATTGGCGCCCGCCGCCTGCCGAATGGCCAGACCGGTTGCAGGTTTATCGTTGTACTCTGCCTGGATGTCGTAGACTTCCGTTCCCAGTTCCGTCCGTCCAATATCACGAATCCGTATAATAGAACCGTCAGGATTGATACGAACAGGAATGGCGGCAAATTCATCAGGAGTTTTCAGCATATTCTGAACGACAATGGAGGCGTTGAGACGCTGTCCCTGCAGAGCCGGCGCCCCGCCGAGCTGACCGGCAGAAACCTCCACATTGTAAGCTTTCAACGCTGCGATGACATCATCAACCGTCAGGTGGTAACTTGTAAGCTTGTCGGGATTAAGCCAGACACGCATGGCATATCCACTGCCGAAAACAGTTACCTCCCCTACGCCCGGCACCCGAGCCAGAATTTTTTCGAGATTGGATTTTGCATAGTCCTGCAGATCGTTTCTGTCCATGCTGCCGTCTTCCGAAATCAGTCCTACGATCAGTAGATAATTGCGCGTGGATTTGTTGACGGTGATACCTCCGTTTCTCACGGTATCGGGAAGACTTGTCATGGCGAGTTGCAGTTTGTTCTGTACCTGAGACCAGGCGAAGTCGGGGTCGGTCCCCGCCTTGAAAGTCAGTTCAATACGCGATGACCCCGCCGAATCGCTGGTGGCGGACATATACAGCAGATTGTCAAAACCGGTCATTTTTTGTTCAATGATCTGCGTAACACTGTTTTCGACGGTTTCCGCCGATGCTCCGGGATAGCTGGCATCAATGGCAATCGTTGGCGGGGCGATCGGCGGATACTGAGAAATGGGTAAATTGTAAATAGCGAGTGCTCCCGCTGCCATAATGATGATAGCGATGACCCAGGCAAAAACAGGACGATCAAGGAAAAATTTCGATAACATCAGACGCCTCCGTTATTTCGTTTTAGCGGGAGGGGCGGCGTTGGTCATGTCCCCGCTTTTCTTTTCACTGTTTTCAAAAGGAACGACTTTTACAGGAATGCCCGGTTTGACTTTCGATATTCCTTCAACGATCACACGGTCGCCTTGTTCGAGGCCCGAAGACACCAGCCATTCATTACCGATAGCGCGGTCAAGTGTGAGCTGCTTTTGCTGAACTTTTCCTTCTTTATCAACGGTGAATATCAGAGGATTCCCTTTGGGATCACGGGAAACGGCCTGCTGGGGAACGAGCATGGCCTTCTTATGAACGCCTTCCTGAATGATTGCCCGGACAAACATGCCCGGCAGCAGCATGCCTTTGGGATTGGGGAATACCATGCGTAATACGACCGATCCGGTGGTCGGATCGACTGTAACGTCCTGGAACTGAAGCTTTCCCTTCCATGAATATTCCGAACCATCGTCCAGAATGAGTCGCGCCTGTTTCTGACTTTCACCGTTTTTGGAGAGTTGGCCTTTTTGTAGTTGGCGGCGTAATTTAAGAATTTCCGTAGTGGATTGAGTTACGTCTACATACATGGGATTGAGTTTCTGGATGATGGCTAGGGCGACCGGCTGATGAGCGGTAACGAGGGCTCCTTCCGTGACGCTTGATCGTCCGATACGACCCGAAATCGGAGCTGTAATGGTGGTATATTGTAGGTTAATGCGGGCGGTTTCCACAGAGGCTTTGCCGTACTGAATATCGGCCGTTACCTGTTTCAACGCGGCGGAGGCATCATCATAATCCTGTTGGCTGACTGCTCTATCAGCAAGCAAGTCCTTTAAACGAGCCGCTCTTAACTGCATTGTTGATAGTTGTGCTTCGGAGCGGGCCAAAGCTGCTTTTGCATTTTTCAGAGCGACTTCATACAAGGCAGGATCTATTTGAAAAAGAGGCTGTCCTTCTTGAACGTCGGATCCTTCCGTAAATAAACGTTTCTGGATAATGCCGTTCACTTGAGGACGTACTTCTGCCACTAAATTGGCAGACGTTCGACCGGACAATTCTGTTGTCGTGACAACAGGCTTTGTCTGTACGGTTATCACGGCAACTTCGGGTGTTGGCATAAAACCACCTTTTTTCTTTTCCCCACAGCCGACCAGGATCAAACTGATAATGAAAATGATTAAACAAATAATTAATCCTGTTTTTTTATTGCTTTTCATTAGGCACCTCTTTTCTATGATAAATAAATATTAAATAGGTTTTCTATTTTTTCTTCTTAAATTCTGATTTTTTTTTTCAGATTGAGGTTTAAGACCGATGACAATGTTTTTTAAATAACTGCGGATTTCATTGCGAACTTGCTTCTCATCGGGTTTGTTGCCCATGAGATTTTCCAGCATGGCCAACTGAGTGCTTAGCATCCACAGGCATTTGGCGAGTACTGGAGTATCTACAACAGCCGAAAGACGCCTCAGCCTTTGTTCCGCGGCCAGATAAACCGTCAACCCTTGAATAGCGTATTGAGGACCTTTTTCTCTTTCTTCTATAATCTCCTGAATACGAAGATGCAAATGTTGGTCGGCAAAGATGGAATAGATTATCGGCGTGATTTCATGGTAAGCGCGGTAAACCGCAAATAGAATATTTTCCAGATTTTCCAACAGGGTACGTTTACCGATTTCCAGCGGTAGATTCTGCATGAGGTTTTTGGCTTCTTGCACGCGATTTTGTACCACTTCAAAAATGAGCTCGGCCTTGTCCTTGAAGTGGTGATAAATCAATCCCTCGGCGACTTTTGCCTCTTTTGCTATTTTACTGATGGTGAGACGGGCCAGGCCATGAATTTGCAGAAGTCGATCCGTGGCATTAATAATGTTTTGACGATTGTCGTTACCCATTCATATGCCTTTTTATATTCTGTGGTTATTTCCCGTTGAGGTCATTAAAAAATCATAAACGTCATATTGAGTGTTTGCTCAATAATACTAATTAAACGCTCAATCACTGTCAAGTAATTTATTCAACAATGTTCTTGAGAAATAGGCTTATAAAAATGTGAGTTTGACGGTTTGCAAACGGGTTTGTCAATTTTAATGATGCTGTAAAAATCGCGTGACAATCATGCCACTGAATTTTTTGTTGGATTTCAGATAAGCGACAAGCGTTTCCTTTGAAATTGTCACCTTGCCTTCCTTTTTTGAGGCATGCAAAAGATGCAGGCTTTTCCCTTTCCATAATGCGAAACCGACATGTGCCAGATCCAATCCTTTCTGTTTTGCGGCAAACGCAATGATATCTCCATTTCTGATCTTTTCTTTCAGGAAGATTATTTCATTTTTGCCAATGACATGGAACGATTTGCGGGAAAGATATTTTTCCACCATGATCATTTTGTCAAGCTGCGTTTTGTTTTCCAATGCCGGATACAATTTTTTGTGGCTGGTCATAAAATTGATTTTTTTGTGTTGAGGTTTCCCTCCCAGTTGACGGGATAAATCGGTTAGTATGCCCTTCTTTGCATTGTTGCGCAGCCAGTCGGTAAAATAATGTAGTCGTGAGGAATAGCCATCAATCTTTCCGTGACGATAACGGATTAATTTTAAGTTAGTCCGGAATTCATTTTTTGAAAATTTTGCTGCGACGGCGCATTGGGCTAAAGCAAGAACAATTTCCACAAATGTAGTGCAGTCAAAGGATGATACATTAACAATCAGCTTTTCCTTACCCCATCCTTCTAGTGTTCCGACTGCATAAGGCTTGCTGATAAAGAGACGCCCAATGTCCACTATTAAATCGCCGTAAGACGATTTATCGCATTTGCTGTCTTTCATAAATCTTCCTTATATTCATTTGTAAATGATTATCGAGAACAAAGCAAATACTAAGAGAGAAATGATCAAGATGGCAGAATTTTCTCTAAAAGAATGAATTTCATGCTGAAAAGAACGGGAAGTTGCAGGAAAATAGAAAAGCGGCAGACTTTAGAGTGTGCCGCTTTTGTTTATTTTTTGTATTGATCCCCATCCGTCGCAGATACCCTTCAGAGGACTTCGTTTCATCGATAGTTCGCCCGGCAAGTTTCAGTACGCTACTCGTCAAAAACTGAGGACTCATTATTTGAGAGCATTGACTTTCTTGGTCAGTCGGGAAATCTTGCGGGAAGCATTTTTCTTATGAATTAAACCACGGGAAGCCGCTTTAGACAAGGTGGGAATGACGGCTTTCAATGCATTGCTGGATTGTTCTTTATTTTTGCTTTCCACTCCGGCGATTACCGATTTAATCTTTGTTTTAAGTGCCGATTTGGCGGCTATGTTGCGCTGACGATTTTTTTTATTCTGACGGTCACGTTTTTCCGCCGACTTATGTGTTGCCAAAATATCCTCCTAAAATTTAACAATATTGTTTTATTTCGCGTCCCTGCCAACTACGTGGCGGGATAGTTCGCCCAGCAAATTTCAGTACACCTATAGTGACCTTTGGGTTGTACGCTTCTGAAATTTGGGACTCACAAAGTCTCATTAAGGTTGCGTTATCTAGCCCAATTATTCATGGCTGTCAAGCATAAACTGGTTTGTTTTCATTACACTTCCTGATATTTTGTTGTTAAAATGATTTTATTTGTTTTATGAGACCGAGTCTAACGCTGCAATCTAGCTAAAAAAATTCTTGACATTATGCGTTTTCTTCATATAAACGAAACAGTAATATACTTCACAGAAAACGTAAGTTTAACCTATTTTCTGCGCCGCAATATTGAAGAAAAATTAATAAGCTTGATTATTTATACATGATTTAATGTGGTTGTCATAGATTAATAGTGATTTGAACGAAGATGACAGTAAAGCAAAAATCAGAAAAAAAATCAGTTATTAAGAATAGAATCCAGCCGGAGGATTTGTCCAGTCTTTCCAAAGAAATTATAGCCCATGCCGGGGTGGGAATATATATCGTCCAGAATGGTAAATTTGTCTATGTAAGTGAATTATATAAAAAAATAACCGGATATACAGACAAGAAACTCATCGACTCATATTCTCTAACCAATATCTATGAAGATGATAAAGAAAAGGTAAGACAACAGGCGATACAGTGTTTGAAAGAGGGTCGTTGCGAACCCTATGAATATCGATTTGTTACAAAAAGTGGAGAAATAATATGGGTCTTAGAAACGGTTGCCTCCATATTATTTAAAGGCAAACGGGCGGCGCTGGGCATTTTTATAGATATAACTGAACGAAAGCGCATGGAGAAAAAAATACGACTGGAAGAACAACTTTTTAAAACGATTACGGATCAGTCTTCGGATATTATAGTTATCGTGAATCGCGAAGGAATTATAACCTATGAGAATCCTGTTGTTGAAAAAATTCTGGGGTACAAACCGAAGGAAAGAATAGGCGGCAATGGATTGGAAAATATCCATCCTGATGATTCAGGTAATGTAGTTGAAGCATTCAACAAATTATTAAATGATCTTAACACTCCTGTTATACGTTCGGAAGTACGTCTTCGACATAAAAATGGACACTGGCTTATATTTGAGTCCATGGCCAGCAGTCTTTTGAATAATGACACTGTGGACGCGGTGATTATCAATCTTCGCGATATTACTGAACGCAAAAAATCGTTAGAATTTCTCCGTGAAAGCGAAGAAAAATACAGGACTATTTTAGAAAATATTCAAGAGGGTTATTTCGAGGTTGACCTTGCCGGCAATCTAATCTTCTTTAACGATTCAGTATGCGACATGTTAGGGTATTCCAACAGAGAAACCAAGAACATGAATTATAAGGTCTTCACCAACGAAGATATGGCAAAAAAAGTATATCAGGCTTTTAACAAGGTTTACCAAACAGGATATCCGACGAGAGAATTTGATTGGCAGATTATCAGGAAAGATGGAACAGGGAGATATATTGAAGCATCTGTTTCTCTAAGAAAAGATTCTTCCAACAGACCCATCGGATTTAAGGGAATCATACGCGATATAACCGAACGCAAGGAATGGGATAAACGACTGAATTATATGGCTACACATGACGCTCTTACGGGATTACCCAACAGGACGTTGTTTATGGATCGTTTGCAAATGGCCTTGGCTCAGTGCAAAAGAAACAGAAACAAGCTTGCCGTAATGATGCTTGATTTGGATCATTTCAAGGATATTAATGACAATCTTGGACATATGGTTGGCGATAATTTACTTAAGGAGATTGGAAATCGTTTGACAAATATTTTGCGTCATAACGATACCGTTGCCCGTTTGGGAGGTGACGAATTCGTGATTTTATTATCGGATCTGGATAGAATGGAATATGCTGCCGGTGTGGCAAAAGTAATTTTGAAAGCTTTGCAGAAACCGTTCGTTTTGTCTGATAATAAAATTTCTTCCAATGCGAGTATAGGAATTGCCGTCTATCCCGATGACTGTGAGGACAGGGATTCTTTGCTGAAGAAATCCGATATGGCTATGTATTCCGTAAAAACAAGCGGACGCAACAATTATAAATTCTTCTGCAATATTATTCATTAATTCGATCCTGTTTTTTCCCTGTTTTTCTTTTCTGTTTTTTCTTTTGAGCGTTTTTCAAAGCAGCTTCAACAAATCTGCTGAAGAGAGGATGAGGTTTTACTGGTCTCGATTTAAATTCCGGGTGAAATTGACATCCCAGAAACCAGGGATGCTCTTGGATCTCGACGATTTCCGCCAGTTTCCCATCAGGTGACATGCCGGTGATTCTCAATCCCTTGTCCGTGAGTGTCTTTTTGTAATCGTTGTTGAATTCGTAGCGGTGACGATGCCGCTCGGATATTTTTGTCTGTCCATAAGCGGTAAAAGCAAACGAGTCAGATTCGACAACACAAGGCCACGCGCCCAGTCTCATGGAGGCGCCTTTTTCTTTGACGTTGCGCTGTTCGGGAAGTAAGTCAATGACCGGATATGGCGTTTTCGGATTAAACTCGGAGCTGTTGGCTTTGTCCAATTTGCAAATATTTCTGGCGTACTCCACGACAGCCATCTGCATTCCCAGACAAATTCCGAAGAAAGGCATTTTTTTTTCTCTTGCGCGCTGAACGGCGAGAATCATGCCTTCTATACCACGATTACCAAAACCTCCGGGAACCAGAATGGCGTCAACATCATCAAACTTTTTGCCGATTCCTTCGGCTTCAATTTTTTCCGAATCAATAAATTTTAATTTTGTCCGACAGTTGTTGGCAATGCCTCCATGAGCGAGCGCTTCGTTGAGACTTTTATAGGAATCTGTTAAATTAACATATTTCCCGACAATGCCAATGCATACTTCATTCGGCGGGTTCTTAAACCTGTTGACCACATCTTCCCAAATTTCCAGTTTAGGCTGTCCGGTCCAGATGTTGAGCAAATCAACAACTTTACCATCCAATCCCTCCCTGTGGAAAATTAACGGGACTTCGTAAATGCAGGTAACATCCTTGGCGGTGAAAACGGAATTGACTTCTACATTGCAGAAGAGGGCGATCTTCGCCTTGATATCTTCGGCAAGAAAATTTTCCGTCCGGCAAAGTAGAATATCCGGCTGAATGCCGATTTCGCGCAACGCCTTGACGCTGTGCTGGGTGGGTTTGGTTTTGACCTCGCCGGCGGTCTTGATCAGCGGGACCCACGTTAAATGAATGAAAATGGCGTTGTCGCGTCCAATTTCATTGCGGAACTGACGGATGGCTTCCAGGAAAGGAAGGCTTTCGATATCACCGACCGTGCCTCCGATTTCCACGATGGCAACATCAAAACCGGCCGCCGTTTCCCGGATGTAATCTTTTATTGCATTGGTGATGTGAGGAATTACCTGCACGGTTTTGCCGAGATAATCACCGCGTCTCTCTCTGGTAATGACGGAGTAATAAACTTGTCCGGTTGTCAGATTGTTGCTTTTTCCCATACAGGTGGAGCAGAATCTTTCATAATGTCCCAGATCAAGATCGGTTTCCGCACCGTCATCGGTCACAAAGACTTCGCCATGCTGAAACGGGCTCATCGTTCCGGGATCTACATTGATATAAGGGTCCAGCTTTTGATTGCTGACTTTCAATCCGCGGCTTTCCAATAAGGCTGAAATTGATGCTGCCGCCAGACCTTTTCCCAGCGAAGAAAGAACGCCACCGGTAACAAAGATAAATTTTGTATTTTTCACTATGAATATCCCCGCTGTTTTTGTGATGCCGTGGCAAACGTAGTTTAGGCCATATTTTTTAAAACAATACCTTTGTCTTTGAGCTCAGTCGGGTTTGTTAAAAGATCTTTCGCCGCAGTCAGGTCGAGCACATAAATCAGTTCGCCGCCTTTGTCGGCATATTTTTGACCATAAGATATTGGAATTTCCGGAGTAACATCACCCAAAAGCGAGCGGGTAACGGATTCTGTTTTGCGTGCGCCGTTGGCCACCAGAACGACGGTTCTTGCCTGATATACCAGTTCTGCACCCATGCTGATTGCGTATTGCGGCGAATCCGACTTGGTTTTGAAGTGTCCGTCCGCCACAGCATTGGCAATGGTGTTTTCATCTAGTTTGACTAAAAGAACTGAACTGCCGTGGAAAGGAATGCCTGACTCGTGAAAAGCAACATGGCCACGGCCGCCAACACCGATAATCTGTAGATCGATTCCTCCCGCTAATTTTATTTTCCGTGCGTACCCGTCAAGAATTTCCTTTCGAATCCATGCCAGATACTTTGAGTTTGGTTTGGCTTTAATGGCGATGGATTTTCCCGCATCGGTCCCTTTGAATTCCCAATCCTGTTTGTTTTTACGTAATTCCCTGATTAGAATTTTCTGGTCAATTAAGGACCCGTAAGGAACGCGTGTTTCAATAAATTTTTTATGGAGATGACTGAAAAGTTCCTGAATCATGAAATAAGCATAACTTTCCGGGTGAATGACCCGCTGCTGAATATTATCGCCCGGCAAACCGACATATTCATCGAGATTGAAACTGCGGATGCGACCGGAATCAAACTTTCCGTCATTGGCTGCTTTAGCAAAATGTTTATAGAGTCCTGTCGGTGAATTACCTGTGGCCAGTCCTAAAACGGCCTCTTTCTTCTTTTTGAGTGTTTCAACAGTTTTTTTGATGACAATACCCGCAGCAACTCCACTCATCTGATCAAAATCTTTGGTAACATAAACAGTAATCGCCATAGTAATTTTCTCCTGCTATTATCCTAGTTCGCTTTTTACGATGTCGGCAAGTTGTTGACAATATTTTGCGGTGACTGTATCCGATGGCCCTTCCACCATGACCCGACACATATTCTGAGTTCCGGAATATCTGACCAGCACTCGTCCTTCTTCACCCAGTTCTTTTTCCACCTGTTTGATGGCTTCCGCGAGTTTCGGAACTTGATCAATATCCGGCTTTCTCTTCACATTTACATTTATCAATTTTTGCGGAAAAATATCCATCATGCGCGCCAGTTCGGAAAGAGGCTTGCCCTCTTTGACCATGGCAGCGACCAGTTGCAGGGCGGCAATAATTCCGTCACCGGTTGTATGATGATCCAAAAAAATCATATGGCCGGCTTCTTCTCCGCCAATCACGGATCCCATCTTCAGCATGTCTTCCAGAACGTAACGATCTCCCACTTTAGACGCATGATGTTTGAATCCATATTTTTTACAGGCTATTTTTAAACCTAGATTGCTCATGACGGTGCTGACCAGAAGATCGTTCTTCAAATTTCCTTCTTTTTTAAGAACATTGGCGCAGATGACAAGGATCTGGTCTCCAGTGATCTCGTTTCCTTTTTCATCCACGGCAATAAGACGATCACCGTCTCCATCAAAGGCCAAGCCGAGGGATGCTCCATTATTCACCACTTTTTCTTTAAGGATTTCTGTGTGCTGTGAACCGCATTTGTCGTTGATATTGATGCCGTTCGGCGTTTTGTGAATGACATCAACATCGGCGCCCAGTTCATTGAACGTATCCGGCGCGACACGGTAAGTAGCTCCATTGGCTGTGTCCAGCACAATTTTCATGCCTTCCATGTTGAGATTGCGCGGAAAGGTATTCTTTGCAAAAACGATATAACGCCCATTCACGCCTTCGAGCCGAAAGGCTCTCCCGATATCCTGTCCTGTGGCCATCAAGTCGGAAAGTTTGTTGTTGAGGATCAAATCTTCGATTATTTCTTCCTGTTCATCGGTTAGCTTGTAGCCATCTCCTCCAAAAATTTTCAGTCCGTTGTCCTCAAAGGGATTATGGGATGCAGAAATGACCACGCCCGCGTCAGCACGCATGCTCTGTGTTACAAAGGCGATGCCCGGTGTCGGCATGACCCCAACCAGATAGGAATAACCTCCCATGGAAGTAATCCCTGCTTCCAGGGAACTTTCCAGCATATACCCGGAAAGTCTTGTATCTTTTCCAATAATAATGACGGAACGGTGGCCTTTCTTTTTAAATAAATGCGCAATGGCGCGTCCGACACCAAATGCGATTTCGGGTGTCATGGGATAGGTGTTTGCTTCCCCTCTGATTCCGTCAGTACCAAATAATTTACCCATCTACTTCTCCTTTTTTGTTCTTGTTCCTTATTTGAGAATCAAATTCATCTTTATTATATTTTTTTAATAGACCCAGAGAGGGCAGAGCCCGAGCTACAGCTTCACCAAGAACATTTACGATATCGTTTAGCCAGGCGATGCCTTGTGAAGATATGTCTGACGGCAATGCCTGGATTGTTTCAATATAGCCGGTTTGATTTTTCGCGACCGCTTTTTCCAGTTTTTTTAGGAACACATTGCGTAGTTTTTTTGTTGCTTCTCTCTCATCGGCAAATTCCCTATTAAACAGATCTTCAATGTATTCAATCTGTTCATGAAATTCGCGTCTGCCTTTCAAATACTTTTGCGATCTTTGTTTGATGACGGGGATGCCGGCTTTTCCCGCCATGGATTTCAATCTTTTTAAGCGTTCCTTTTTCGCTGATGCAAGTTGTTCCATGGCTCCGGTAAACAGGAAAGAACCTAGTGGTTGAGCTTGTAAAAAATGTTTTCTGATGTGCTTGTACCACTCTTCCAGCGCCACGAGATTTGCCAGATAGAGAACATTGTTTTCAACAATTCGTGCTAAATTCGGATAAGCCGACGGCACATAGTTTTTCATGCTGCTTCCGGGAGCTTTTTCGAAAATCAGTTGATTATCTTGAGGATAATCGTGTCTCAGGATAGAACCCGCTGCCACGACATTGCCAAACCCCATACGGATGGGTCCGATAATGCCTCCCTGACCTCCCAGAAAAATAGAAGGTTGGTTGAGCATTACCCCCCGTGGAACATCGCCAAGCAAAGAAGGCGTTGTTTTGTCGGCATCGGGCGTAAAATTAAAGTGAATGTAAGAACTGCCGACTTCACTGTGATTGCTGCGGCTGGTGCCTCCGGCCATGAAGCAGTCGCAAAAGTTAATCAGGCTGCCCAAGGTCACGAACGGGAAAAGAATGGTTTGCTTTAACCCAACACAATGCGCGCCACCGGCTTCTTCCTCCAGGATACATCCTTCCCGGACGTGCGCGCCCATTCCCATGTTGGATTTTTCCAAGAAGACAGATTTGCTGAAAAACCCACCCTTCAATTCAACTTTTGAGCCGAGTTGACAGTTTTCAACAGTCACCGGCGCTTCATAACCCAGATTGCAGCCGGATGATATGACGGTTTTTTCGCCATAGATTCGGCAGCCGGGATACAGGGTGACACCCTTTTCGGAAATCTGGCTGAGATTAACTTCATCCCCGATGTATATTGTTTCGGGACTGGGAATCTTTACGCCCTTTTCAATCAACCGTTTTATTTTTTCATCGGATATCGATTTAGAGTCCATAAGGCCGCCTCTGTATTTTTAAATTAAATTATACAATCCCATAGGCCAGCATCGCATTGGCAACTTTGGTAAACCCGGCAATGTTTGCGCCGGTTACGTAATCACCTTTCTTACCATACGCTTCCGCTGTATCATAGCAGGCCTTGTGAATACTCTTCATAATGATCAGCAGGCGGTTGTCAACTTCCTCACGGGTCCACAAAAGTCTTAAGCTGTTCTGGCTCATTTCCAAGCCGGAAGTAGCGACGCCGCCGGCATTGGCTGCTTTGCCGGGACCGTAAAGGATTTTCTTGTCCTGGAAAATATTGATTGCTTCGGGTGTCGAAGGCATGTTGGCTCCTTCGGCGACGCAGATGCATCCGTTTTTCACGAGTGCGGCGGCATTCTTGCCGTTGATTTCGTTTTGTGTCGCGCAGGGCAGAGCGATGTCCACTTTTATGCCCTGTTCCCGGATGACATCCCAGACATTCTTCCCTTCGAAACATTCCGCTTTGAATTTGTTCTTGTATTCCGAAATACGACCGCGTTTGACATTTTTCAAATCCAGCACGTAATTGCACTTCTTTTCATCAATGCCGGCCTCATCAATGATACAGGCTGAAGAATCGCAAAGAGAAATGACTTTGCCACCCAGCTGATTTACTTTTTCGACCGCATACTGAGCGACATTGCCGGCGCCACTGATGGCTACCGTTTTGCCCTTGAAATTCAACTTGCGGGTGGCCAGCATTTCTGCGGCAAAATACACTGTTCCGTATCCCGTAGCTTCCGGACGAATTAAACTTCCGCCATAGGACATTCCCTTTCCGGTCAGAACGCCGGTGTGTTCATTACGGATTTTTTTGTAGTAACCATAAAGATAACCTATTTCACGGCCACCAACCCCGATGTCTCCGGCGGGTACGTCAACATCTGCGCCTATATGGCGAAATAATTCTCGCATGAACGCCTGGCAGAAACGCATGACTTCTCCATCCGATTTTCCTTTAGGATCAAAGTCGGAACCTCCCTTGGCGCCGCCCATCGGCAAGGTGGTCAGCGCGTTTTTGAAAATCTGTTCAAAACCGAGAAATTTAATAATTCCTAAATTGACAGAAGGATGGAAACGCAGACCGCCCTTAAACGGACCGATAGCGTTATTGAATTGCACACGGAATCCTCTATTGACAACAACATTACCTTTGTCGTCTACCCATGGAACTCTGAATTGCATTGCTCTTTCCGGTTCCACAATGCGTTCATAGATATTGGCTTTGACGAATTCGGGGTGTTTTTTTACGGTGGGTTCCAGGGTTTCCATAACTTCTTCAACAGCCTGATGAAATTCCGGCTGATTGGGGTCTGTCTGTTTAACTTTGGCGATGACATCTTTGATAACTGACATAATTTAATCCTCCTCAATAATTCTAATTTTTTTATTGTATATTTTCGACGCTCAACATTTCTTCATATTCCATTATGGTGGACATTGCCTTATTTTCTATATCAAAACCTTCTTCGTAAGCGGCAGCAACAGGATTGAGTCCACCCAGAAGAATCATGCCCACCTTATTTATATCTACATTGGTCTGACAGATGGGATTTCCCACTTTGCCAATAGAAATCATACCGTGAATACCTATTCTATTAAATTCAGTTACGATGTTTTCTACCAGGGGCAGCGCAAGCGCTGGTAATTCGCGAAAATTCGCCAAAATTTTTCCTTCACCTTTCTTGACGACTTCTTTTACGGACGTCATTTTTCCGCGAATAAAAATTTCCGATGGATCAAGCGATGATCCGGCATAATGAATAAGTTCGACAAATCTTAAAGGCTCATTGTTTTTTACCTGCAATATTCCGCCGAATTTGGAATCAATCGGGATGCCGTGTTTCAAAAGCACGCCGTTAATCAAAATACTGCACACCGTGGCCAAACCAATTTTCCCCTCTGGAACAACTGCCTCTCCCAGTTTTTCTCCCTCATGAGCAACAGCAACACGATCGGAAATGGCAATTTTTTTTTTGAAAACAGGTTTCATTACCGCAAGAGCTTTTTTGAATTGATGTTGGGGAAGGAAAGAAATGTTGACAGGGACGAGTCCACTGCGGTTTTTAATATCAAAAGTTGTTTTAAAGGAGAGAACATCGATGCGAGAAATGGACAGGCTGATTTTATCCAGGACGCGGGCATTGTTCATTTCATCGAGTCCCAGACTCGTGATGATTCTGCCGTCACGACGACCTACCAGTTTCGTCAATCCTCTTTGGTCCATCAGTTTGAGGTGATAGCGAACCGTCCTTTCACTCAATTGAATGCCGCATTCCTTCATTTTTCTCGCGATGACACGCGCTCCCTGTGATTCTGAACTTTCGTTCAGAATCTTCAGAATCAAAATGACCTTTCTTTCGATATCTTCCGGATTAAATAATTGTTTCATCGTATAATCGGCAACCGTTTGCCGTATATTTACTTTCAAAAAAAATCTTTGTCAAATAAAAAATTTGCTTTTCTACATTTTACAAACAAATATTTATTTTTAAATATATTCAATGCCTTATAAAGTTCATTCTGCATTTTTTTTGTTTTTATTTGATTTGATAAGTTTTGCAATGTCTTCGATAGGTTCGCTGAAAAGTGATTCCAAAGATATAGTTTCCAAAAATTGATCGTTCCATGTAATGTTATATTCATTGATCATGTTTCGGATATCATCATATCTGTGTCCCAAAACTTCTATCTTTTTGGATAAATGGAGCTTTTCATTAAAGATGATGTGAATTAAAAGCAGATTACTGATCTTGGTTTCTTCTCTTTGCAAAGGAATAATAACGATAGAAGCATTGTCTATTTTACCACGGCCAATGTAGACATGGCCTGTGCCAACAATAGTTTTTTTTACCCCCATAAGCGTTGTGGAATAATCAGCGCGGGAGTTCATATGAACGGTAACCCCTCCTTTTTTACGGACGGCGATTGTAGAGAAATCTGACGGATTGCCTTTTTCATCGAGACCGCTGATATCGTAAAGGGTATATCCTTTCACAGAAGCAACAGCGGGCTGTAAGCGTTTGATAGTCAGTATTTCGCGATAGGTTAGATTCATCATTGAAAAATGATGATCTTTCAGGATGTCAAAAATAATTCCCTTTGGTTCTTGCTCTTTGCGGCTAGTGCCCACGGTAACTGTTTTTGCCTGATGACGGATGGCGTCTATCGGACGGGCGAGTTCATCGATGGCCATTCCCAGGGTCGTATCCAGTGCGTCAAATGGATTTACAAGATTTTCTTTCAATGCGAAGTCCATACGCATGTCCTGCAGTGGCAGTTTGCCCGAAGCATATTTTAACAACAGGGATAGATTGACGATGGTTTTACTATTTAGCAGGCAAAAAGATCCGTTTAGGCGATATGCGTTGAAAAGCGCGTAGAAATCATTGATGATTCGGCGGAGAGAAACATCGGCGATCATATCAAAAGCGGATAGGTTCCTTCGTTCTCTTTTCGAGAATTCAGATGCCAGACGACTGCGTAATTCTCTGAATATTTGAGCTTCGTTGTTGATGATGAGAGCTGCATAGTAGCCCCATAAATGACCGGCCATTGTATTGAGAATAACCGATAGCGTAAAAGGTGCGACAGGTATGGCGATAACTGAATCGGCTATCTGATCAAAACGATGATCATCTTCATCGGCAAACACGACTACTGTTGCCTTGTGGGCTTTGAAAACAGTGACATCTTTAATGAGGTCTTCCATCACAGGTTGGGGGTTGCCCGAGGCACAGACCAGAATTAAAGGTTCGGCGGACAGGTCAATGTGCTTTTTATTTTCGACAATATCGGAAGAAATAGTTTTATAGCAAAGTTCGCTAAGCTTGATGCGTATTTCATCGGCTGCCGCCTTGTTGGGACCGCTGCCGACAATCGCCCAGTAACGTTTATTAACGGTGTTTTTCACCGAAGCGGCAATGGCTTCACGGTTTGCAAAGATTCTATCCATTAAACACGATGACAATTCAAGATTACGTAAAGCCGTCGCTATTTCGTTGTCGGTTCGCGTGCCAAGAAGCTTGGCGAAATACAGGGCCAGCAGCTGTCCCGCTATAATCTGGGCGTAAAACGCTTTAGTCGAAGCAACCGACATCTCAATATCACGTCCATCGCTGGTATAGAATACACCATGCGATTTCGCTGTAATGTCCGACTGTCGGCGATTGACGATGGAAATGATATGCGCCCCACGTTCTTTGGACATCGCGACAGCGCGATTGGTGTCGGTTGTTGTGCCCGATTGTGTAATCGGAATGACCAATGTATCAGAGAGATTGTCCTTCAATCCGAAACCACTGAATTCCGAAGCAATGCAGGCAAAAATGTTGATGCCTCTGCTGTCAAGATATTTTGATAATGCGTCGGATACAGCTTGCCCCGCTACAGCTGCCGTTCCATGACCAATGACGACAATTTTTCTAATCAAACCATTTTGAAGAGCATTCAGCACGGAAGCAGGAACAATGTCGTTACCGATGTTAAATATCGCCTGGGGTGTTGATTTACCGGAAACAGTGATTCGATATTTGCCGCGTAAAGTTTTTTTTATGGACATTGAGGATTCAGAAATTTCCTTGAAGAAATAATGGGGGTAATGACTACGATCAATATCCCGAGTCGTGATTTCAGCAGTTTGTATATCATGATTCGTAAGGACCATCGATGTGCCATCATAGAAGCTAGCTTTTATACCGTCAAGACCGCTTCCTGCATTTTTATCAAGGACAAAAATTTGTCCATTAGACTTGCCGTTGTTTTCTTCTCCGTTCATTTTGATAAAAAGTGGCATCACTTCGACCAACCCGTAAAGCTCAGAAGAAAACATGTATTGATCGGCGCTGATTCCTACGTAAATAGCTTGGCCACTGCCTTTCAGTGCCAGAAACATCTTGCCCGGCTCCAGATTGCTGGTCATCGCAATGGCATGCGATCCTTCAAAATCATTGAGGGCAAGACGAAAAGCATCCGTCAGAGTCCTGCCCACTTTCAGATATTTTTCAATTTGCAGAGGAATAATCTTGGTATCCGTCGTAACGTCCGGAGCGATGAGGTCACTTTGGCTTTCCAGAGACTGCCGGAGAGCAGGATAGTTGTCAATATCACCGTTTAAAACCACATTAATCTGCGCCTCCATTTCCGGATAAAGGGGGTAGGCCGATGTTGACGGGAGGATGGTATAATTGTTAACAGGATGGCAGTTTTCTTCAGTAATGGAACCAACAGACGCCCAGCGGGTGTGAATCAGGGTTGTTTCGCAAGCCGATTCCTCGGCAGCGAAAAACTGAAGAATAGGATCGTTTTGGATGACATGTCTCAACTCGGTGACATTACGCCCCAATTCGCCGACGACTGAAAAGGTTTTATAGGTGAAGGTTATGCTGATATTTCCGTCATCGTTTTTCTGATTTCTTGAAACGAAAATAGATTGATTTATCAAATCACCTTTTTGCGTCCGTCGCTGATAATCGTCGGACAATCCATTTTTGGTCATTTGTCGCATGATATTTTGTAATGATTTTTCATTTTTCAAAAAAAAGCTTAACTGTATTCCTGCTGAGTCACGTCCTCTTACTTCCAGGCGGTCCAGAGCGTTCAACAGAAGATTCAGCTTTCTGTATTTGCTAAAAGTTACGGGATCGACGTCGGAATATTTTTGTTTCCCGGTAAGCGTCAGAATCTTTTTAAGATTGGCCAGAATATCTTTTTCTAAAATCCAGCAAATATCTTTCAGCGAAAGAAGTCGGTGGTTAATTAATTCGAGATCGGTCGATTGGATGGCGGATGCCTGATCTTCCAACCGTTTCTCTTCATCTGCCAGAAAAGTTTTTATTTCTTCATTGATGAGGTACAGATTATTTGCTTTTTCTGTTTGAAAAAAGAGATATTCCTGCGTTTCTTCTTCTTTAAGTTCATCTATGATTCTCTCCATATCTTTGATTGTTTGGGAACCGTTTAAGAAGTATTCCGCTAAATTTTTTTCAGGC
>CAYNWA010000012.1:26388-47719 GCA_964400795.1 uncultured Smithella sp. | reverse complement strand
ATTAAACATTTTTGTATCAATCACTATCTCCTTATTATTTTATAGGCTTACGAATTTTTAGTTTCTTCATAAAATAATTATTCAACAAATTTGTTTTTTTTGATGTGCCGTTGTCGATTTTCTTAGAACGGAAAGAATACATATGAAAAAAATGTTTCTTGATATTTTACATGGCCTTGCAATACGATTCGACAATATACCATTACAAAAAACTACGGGAGTGATTCTGTCTCCCCAAGGAAATGACAATGTGATACGCAAAAACCGTTCCTGAGTTTAATAGATTATTTTTCAGAGACCTTGTCGATTTGCTGACTAGTGAAAAAGTTAAATATTATTGATCATTTGCTTTTTTTACAATTGATGCCCAGCTTGGTCATTTTATCCGTAAAAGTATTGCGATTAACGCCCAGAAAAATAGCCGCCGAACTTTTCACGCCGTTTGACCGGCGCAGAGCTATTTTAAACAAGCCCTTTTCCACCATTTTCATAACTTCTTCATATATTTTGCTTTTACGATCACCGGAAGAAGATAAGATGGTTGCAATATCTTCCAGTTTTTTTTCAATTATTTCTTCAACTGCCGCGTAAGGAGATGCCTTAACATTCATGACAATTTCCGATTTACTCTTTTTTTTAGACCGCATCTTAAAGTTTGCTCCTTCCCGGAAAGGCTGAATATGAAAATGGTTTTTAAAAAAACCGGCCTAATACTTAGGCCGATAAGAATTTTAAAATTATAAAAGTGCTAATAATTAATACAATAAACCAGCAGATTACTATCAATGAACGACGCTCAATAGGATGTTCTAGATAAGTCCTGATTTCTGTTTCAACTTTTCCAGGTTCGAGCTTATCCACAATACGCTGAGTAAGTAAAGCGTGATTTTCAATCATATTGGAAAAAAAATAAAACCCTTTGGTTGTCGTCATCAGAAAGAATGCCTTCTTGTTTAACTCAACAACGGCTAAATGTGTAATGTCCGGCCAGGTAATATTTTTTACACGGAAAAATTTTTTTATTTTCAAACCATCTTTGGTTACGATAATTTCTCTTTTTGCAGCTTCAGTTCCAACAAAAAGAGTTCCGGCAAATGACACTCCCAGAATCATTTTTTCCCATGGTTGACCTTTGACTAAACTGATCAGTAACAACAGGCCCAGAAGGCAAACCAGTGTAATAAAGGGTATGAGAAAAGCCTTCTTGATTTTAAAAACGCTCTGTTCCATTTTTGTAAATCCTGGTTTGATTCCTTATGCTGAAATACCAATTTTGATTTTTAAGAATAATGTTAGTCGCTCCTTTTGAAGGGTCCGCTTTTCCCGCCGCTTTTTTCCAAAAGCATGATGTTTTCGATGGTTATATTCTTATTTGCCGCTTTACACATGTCATAAATCGTCAAGGCGGCAACGCTAACCGCTGTCAGCGCTTCCATTTCCACGCCGGTTTTCCCGGCGATTTGCACCTCAGATTCTATAATAATTTGCGTATTCTTATCATCAATATTTAACGTTAAGTCAACCGAGGTTAATTCCAGCGGATGACAAAGGGGAATGAGCTCTCCCGTTTTTTTTGCGGCCATAATACCGGCGATTTTGGCGATGGTCAGAACACTGCCCTTTGTAATATAACCTTTTTTTATTAAGTTCAAAGTTCGTGCATCCAGTTTGACCATTCCACGCGCTTTCGCTTTACGCACTGTTTTTGCCTTTGCCGTGACATTCACCATCTGGACATTGCCGGCTTGATTAATATGGGATAATTTTTTCATTACATTATTTTTTTCGGAGTTTGTTATTGAATCATTGATTGATATTGCTCTTAGCACAGGCTAATTGATGAGTCAAGAAACGCAATAATTTTTTTTGCCGATCAAGAATTCTTGCACGGCATCATTTTTTAAACTTCTATTTCATTTGCCGGAGAAATAATAATTGACATAAACTAACCGCACAAATAGTATCAAGTTTACAAATAACCCAGCGATAAAGGATTGAATAATGATTTCAAAAATATCCCTTAAATCTTCTTGCTTTATTTACGTTCTCTGCCTTGCACTATCGCTCCTTTTTGTTAATTGCAGCGGTGGCGGCGGAACGGATAATGCACCTGTTCATAACTCTGAAAAAAATATTACCGCATTTTCGATACTGGGTATAAGCGGCGTAATAGGAGAAGATACCATAACCTTGACAGTTCCTGACGGGACAGTTTTGAATTCTCTTGTTGCTACCTTTGCCACGACCGGTCAGAGCGTGACTGTTGGAGAGGTGGTTCAGGTCAGTGGCATAACCCCAAATGATTTCTCAACCACGGTAATGTACACGGTTGTAGCGGAAGATTCATCAACTAAAACGTACACAGTAAATGTTTCTGTGACGGCGGCACCGATTGCTCCAGCAAATGCAATAGTGGCGGATCACACGGCTGCATCTGATTTTGAGTCCATTCCTGAAAATGCCATCAATCAGGCCAAGGCTTCTCTCCATATTGCTTACGGTCATACGTCGCATGGCAGCCAGTTGATTACAGGGATGGATGCTTTGGCCGCTGCAGATAATTTATACAATGGCCTTGACTTGCGTGATTCGCCGTTTTCCAGCGCAAGCGACTTAGGCAATCCTGACCGGACAGCCTGGGCGACTGCAACCCGCAATTACCTGAACACCAATTCCGATATCAATGTGATTATCTGGTCCTGGTGCGGCCAGGTAAGTTCTGCTTCGTCGGAAGATATCGACACTTATCTCGCTTTGATGAACGAACTGGAACAGGATTATCCTAATGTTAAATTTGTTTATATGACCGGTCACCTGGATGGAACAGGCTCTGCGGAAAATCTGAATCTGCGCAATCAGCAAATACGTGATTACTGCAACAACAATAACAAGATACTTTTTGATTTTGCCGATATTGAGAGCTATGATCCGGATGGTGCGACCAATTATATGTTGTTGAATGCCGATGACGGATGTAATTATTCAAATGGAAACTGGGCTACGCAATGGATTGCAGCAAATCCCAGTCATGATTTGACGACGTTGGCGACAAACTGTGGCGGTTGCGCGCACAGTGAAACATTAAACTGCGTTTTAAAAGGACGTGCCGTCTGGTGGCTATGGGCAAGACTTGCCGGTTGGAATCCATAGAAAGGCATATAGTAACAAAGTCTTTCTATAAAGGGTTTAAACACACATTATCTTGATAAAATTTTAATATTATTTAAGTTTCATTATATGTTATTTGATAAATAATCAAATTTTATTGATATAAATATTTATTGGCTATCATTACTTGACATCGTATAAAGTAAATAGCATAATATTACTGAAATAAACTCGTATTTCAATGATGAAAAGTCGTCAAGATTGTAACCCTTATTGAGAAACTCCCATTCCGAAAGCGTAGCGTAGCGGAATGGGTAAGTTGAACAATCCTGCGCAGCAGAGGGTAATAAGCCCCAAGTTTCAGAAACAAAGTGCGCTGAAACTTGCAGGTCGAATTATCCTGCATAAGCATGGGTATAATACCCCGCAGCTTGCTGCGGAATAGTTTCAAAAGCTTACTTTAGGGGTTCACCGTGATTCAATGTTCTAATTCCCAATATTATTTATAAAATCGGATAGTCGTCCATGAAAGATCAAACGCTTCAGGCATTAATAATTGATGATTCGGAAGATGATGCATTGCTTATAATCCGTGAGCTTAAAAAAAGCGGTTACAATCCTTTTTATCAAAGGGTGGAAACCGCCAATGATATGAAAAAAGCGCTTCAAGAAAATCAGTGGGATATCATTCTTTGTGATTATAAAATGCCTCAATTCAGTGCTCCGGCAGCCATTACACTTCTTAAAGAGACCAATATCGATATTCCTATTATTATTATATCCGGGACGATTGGCGAAGAAACAGCCGTTGAGTGTATGCGTTTGGGTGCATATGATTATTTGATGAAGAAAAACTTATCTCGTCTATGTCCGGCTGTATCGAGGGAATTGCGGGAAGCTGAAATAAGAAACAATAAAAAGAAAGCGGAAGAAGCCCTGGGACAGAGTGAAGAAAAATACCGAAATATTCTGGAAAATATTGAGGATGGTTATTATGAAGTTGATCTTGCCGGTAATTTTACATTTTTTAATAATTCCATGTGCATTATTCTGGGGTATTCCCAGGATGAGATGATTGGAATGAATAACCGGCAATTTACAAATGAGGAAAATGCAAAAAAGCTTTTTGAAGCCTTTAATAGAGTATACAGAACAGGAGAACCGGCCAAGGAATTTGACTGGCAGATTATACGAAAAGACGGGACTAAAAAATATATTGAAGCATCTGTATCATTACTGAAAGATGCGTCAGATAAAATTAGAGGATTCCGGGGGATTGTACACGACATTACAGAGCGTAAATTAGCAGAGGTGACGCTCCAGAAAACACTCGAAAGTCTCAAGAAAGCGGTTGGCACTACTATTCAGGTCTTGGTATCGGCTTTGGAATCCAGAGATCCCTATACAGCCGGTCACCAGTTCCGGGTTGCGCATTTGGCTTGTGCCATAGCTGAGGAGATGGGAATAGATAAGGACAAAATTGATGGCATTTTTCTGGCAGGTTCTATCCATGACATAGGCAAAATCTCCGTGCCCACGGAGATACTAACCAAACCTACAAAATTGACGGAACTTGAATTTTGCTTGATTAAGGAACATCCCCAGACCGGCTATGAAATGCTGAAGCACGTGGAATCTCCGTGGCCTCTGGCACAGATTGTCCATCAGCATCATGAACGGATTGACGGATCGGGTTATCCCAATCATCTTAAGGGGAATGAAATTATCATTGAAGCCCGTATTATGGCGGTGGCGGATGTGGTCGAAGCCATGGCCTCCCATCGTCCTTATCGTCCATCGCTGGGGATTGAACCCGCTTTGGGAGAGATCAAAAAAAATAAGGGAATTCTTTTTGACGAGGCTGTGGCAGATGCTTGCCTCAGATTGTTTGCAGAGAAAGGCTACAAGCTACCATGAGATTTCAGCCTGAAAATGATAAACAATGGCAGGATGATTTCCGAATGGATGAAAATATTTCATGAAATATCTTGATATAAATAATTCTATCCGTTAATATCCCACCCAAAATTTTTGAAAGAAGGCGCGATGTTCGTTAAAGTTATCAGCATGAGCGTCATTGGCATGGATTCTTATCCTGTGTCTGTAGAAGTGGATACATCACAGGGCCTGCCTCAATTTGCTACGGTCGGTTTACCCGATGCTTCTGTTAAGGAAAGCCGGGACCGCATCAAGGCTGCGATCAAAAATTCCGGGTACCGTTTCCCGCGCAGTCACGTCACCATCAATCTGGCTCCGGCCGATATCAAAAAGGAAGGGACCGGCTTTGATCTGCCCATTGCCGTAGGCATTCTGGCTGCTGAAGAGTTGATTAAAGAAGCTGCCTTGAGGGACTGTTTTTTTATCGGAGAGCTTTCTCTTGACGGAACGATCAAAGGCGTCAACGGTATTCTGCCTGCCACTTTCAAGGCAAAAGAGATAGGTCTCCAGTCTGTTTTTGTTCCCCAGGAAAACGCCACGGAAGCAGCTATGGTAGAAGGGATTAAGGTAATACCGGTAAAAACCCTGCCAGATGTTGTGGAATTTCTGGAAGGAAGAAGGGATATTGAACCGCTTGTTCTGGACATTAATAAGATTTTTCAAAAGACGAATAAATATGATTCGGATTTTAATGAGATCAAAGGACAAAAGCAGGCTAAAAGAGCGCTCGAAATAGCAGCAGCCGGAGGTCATAATATGCTGATGATCGGCCCTCCCGGTTCCGGGAAAAGCATGTTGGCCAAAAGATTGCCGACGATATTGCCGGATCTTTCTTTTGATGAAGCGATTGAAGTTACCAAAGTATTTTCCATTGCGGGTTTCCTGAATAAGGAGGAAACGTTAATGGCCGTGCGGCCTTTTCGTTCTCCGCATCATACGATATCTGATGCCGGTCTGGTGGGTGGCGGTCAGACTCCCCGTCCCGGGGAAATTAGTCTTGCTCACCTGGGTGTTCTTTTTCTGGATGAGCTTCCCGAATTCAAGAAAAATGCGCTGGAAGCCCTGCGACAGCCATTGGAGGATGGCACGATAACGATTACCCGCTCATCGGTAACGGCTTCTTTCCCTGCGAAATTTATGCTGGTCGCGGCGATGAACCCCTGTCCCTGCGGTTATTTCGGTGATCGGGTTCACACCTGCCGTTGCAGTCCCCAACAGATCCGTCAGTATCAGTCTAAGATATCAGGGCCGCTTTTGGACAGGATGGATTTGCATATTGAGGTGCCCTCGGTTAAATACAGGGCGCTTTCTGATAAAGAAACCGGCGAGTCATCTTTGGAAGTTAGAACACGCGTAAATAAGGCGCGGGATCTGCAGAAGGAACGTTTTGGTTCTAACGGTGTTCTCTGCAACGCCCGGATGACAGAGAAACAAATTCGTAGATTTTGCGAGATCGATGAAGAAGCGCATAAACTGATTGAGATGGCCATTGAAAAACTTGGATTAAGCGCCCGAGCGGTTAACCGGATATTGAAGGTATCCCGTACGATTGCCGATTTGGAAAATAATGAATCGATCAAAACGTCTCACGTTGCTGAAGCAATTCAGTACCGAAGCCTTGATAGAAGTTTAATTTAGTGTTATGTCAAAAAAAATTTTTAATACCAGACCGACTTCCAAATAAAAAGTATGGACGAGACAGCAGCCTGGGGAAAGAGGCATTGATGGAAATTAAAATTAAAAAAACACCACTGAAAAAAAGAAAATCCAAGCCGACCGATGAATCAAAACTGGGTTTCGGCAAGATATTTACCGACCACATGTTCACCATGAAATACAAAGAAGGGAAGGGATGGCATGACGCCATCATCGAGCCCTACCATGATTTAAAATTGGACCCCACCGCCATGTGTCTGCATTATGGTCAGGAAATATTTGAAGGTCTCAAGGCTTATCGTGGTCTCCAAAATGAAATATATCTTTTCCGACCGGCGGAAAATATTAAAAGAATGAATTTATCTGCAGAAAGACTCTGCATGGCTCATATTGACGAAAATCTCTTTATGGAAGGCATGAAAAAACTGGTTCTTTTGGAAAAAAGCTGGATTCCTCACGGAGCGGGAACATCTATGTACATCCGTCCGACCATGATTGCGACGGAAGCGGCATTGGGAGTGCATCCGTCGAGCGAATATCTGTTCTTCATCGTTGTCGGCCCGGTTGGCGCTTATTATCCGCAAGGATTTTCTCCAACAAAAATGTTTGTTTCAGAGGAATATGTTCGAGCGGTGCGTGGGGGGATCGGTCATGTCAAGGCGGCTGGTAATTATGCAGCGAGCCTTTACGCCAGTAGAATTGCGACGAATATGGGGTACACGCAGGTTCTCTGGCTGGATGCTGCCGAAAAGAAATATGTGGAGGAAGTGGGTACCAGTAATATTTTTTTTGTTATGGGAGATGAATTGATTACACCGCCGTTGGCCGGATCAATATTGCCGGGTGTGACAAGAAATTCGGTTCTGGCGCTGGCCAGACATCTGGGAACAAAGGTTGTGGAAAGGCCGATATCCATTAACGAGGTCATAACAGCCTCGCAAAAGGGTTCTTTAAAAGAAGCGTTTGCTTCGGGAACGGCGGCGATCGTCTCACCTGTTGGACATATTTATTTCCGTGATAAGGAATATTCAATAAACGGGGGTCAGACCGGACCATTGGCTGAAAAATTATACAATGAAATACTGAATATCCAGTATGGTCTGGCGGAAGATCCTTTCGGCTGGCGCGTAAAAATATTCGACGGAAAGAAAAAATAAAAAAGGAAAAATTTTAAGAATCTCCTTTCCTACGGGTATTTGAATTTGTATTCCACAAGACTGTGGAAATAGCTGTTGATAACTTTGTTGATAAACTCTGTAAGTGCGTAATTGTTACGATTTTACACCAAATTGCACAAGGTTTGTGCAAATAAAAATATCAATATAATCAATAGCTTATTAATATAACCTTTTATCATCGTTACTTATATTACCTGGCTGATAAAAGATATAAACTTCTTAGAAAAAGATGTGCCACTTGGCGCCCCGATTTTTATAGAAAATGATAAAATTTTTTTCCAAAACAAATAAACTATTTATGCGAGCTGGCGTTGCTCTTGGCCTTATTTTATCGTGGATTGCTTTACCGAGTTATGTTTTTTCTGAAGAACTTCCGCCCGTTGGCGATATCGTGCAAAAACTTCAGAGCGCTTATGAGCAGACAAAAGATCTTCGGGCTGATTTTATTCAGGAGACAACTCTCAGGTCAATCAAGAGGACGGAAAGGGAAGAGGGCAGGGTTTTCTTTAAGAACCCTAAGAATATGTCCTGGAATTATGTCAAACCTAAAGGGAAAAAACTGGTGATTAACAGTCAAACAGCCTGGCTGTATCTTTCTCAAGAAAAAGTTGCCTATCGGCAGAAATCGGAAAGTATTTTTCAGTCCGAGTTATTAATTAATTTCTTTAGCGGAACAGGAAAATTAAATAATGATTTCATCGTCAAGTATGCCCAACCAAGGGCTCTGGATCACGAAGGGAATTATTTACTCATTTTAATTCCCAAACAGAAGATGGCATCTTGTGATTCGGTGAGACTAACAATTGACAAAAACAATTTTTATATTTTGCAGTTAAGCTTTGATGATGCTATGGGCAATTCTACAACATTAAAGTTTCCCAATATTTCTATCAATATGGGCATTTCCCCCAAGGAATTTCAGTTTAAACCACCTGCAGGAGTTCAAACTTTTGAGGTTCCCTGATCATAAAACTCATGGCCTTGCGATAGTTACCCACAGAAAAGTTTCTCCTCCTATATTGCGATATTGCAATGATTCTATCTTAAATCCCGCTGATTCTAATATTTCGGTCAATTTTTCAGGCGTTGTGTGGCTGTAAAATAACTGCTCATTCATGAAGTCCTTATATCCGTTAAAAATATCCGCTCCGGTATACTCATTGGTGGCATAAGTGAAAAGAGCAAGACCTCCCGGTTTAAGCCAGCGATAAATTTTGCGGAAAACCTCCTCGTGTTTCTCATGCTCAATGTGGAAAAGACAGTAAATGGAAGTTACCGCTTCAAACTGTTCATGGGGAAGTTCAACTTCACGAATATCGGCCAGTATCGTTTTCATTTTCGGCTGATAATGATGGGCCAGTTCCAGCATTTTAACGGAAAAATCCACGCCGGTCATCTGCCAGCCATGTTCAATGAAGAATGCCGGGAAAGGTTCACCGGCGCCGCACCCCAAATCAAGAAGATGACCCCGCTGATCAGGCAATCTATTGTAAAAATCGTCAATGACATCGGTCATGTCGAACTGGCCGCGATTCTTGTCGTATTTTTCGGCAAAACGATCGTAGATTTTTTGTAAATTACTTTGCATGCCAAATGAATTATAAATCAAAGGGATTGTCTTGGTCAAAATCCGGCGTCAGTTCGTAGTCGTTGACTTTCTGAACAAATAAATTATTAAACCCTAACTTCAGAGCGTAATTCGTTACTTGTTCATATTCGTTCCGGGTGATTCTTCGTTTTAAAATCGGATGATTACGAACTTTTACAGTCGGCGTGTACTGAGACATTATGCTTAAGAAAACATTGTGAGAGATTTCATTTCTTATTAATCTTAAAGCTTCTTTGGAATTTTCCACCCGTCCCGGTAAAACCAGATGACGAATAATGATTCCTTTTTGCGCTACGCCATTATTTAATTCCAACTCGTCGCCAACCTGGCGCACCATTTCTTTTATGGAGTCCAACGCGTATTGCGGATATCCGGGAGCGGAAGAAAACATGACAGCATCCTCTTCTAAACCGTATTTAAAATCGGGAAGATAAATTTCCACCATGCCATCCAGCAGTTTAATAATTTCCGGATCTTCATAACCACCACAGTTGTAAACGAAGGGAATTTTCAGACCTTCTGTACGAGCTAGCAACAGAGCTTCCATAATCAACGGTGTCTGCGAAGTGGGCGTTACCGGTTCAACGTTGTGGCATCTTCGGTTCTGCAAATCGAGCATGACATCGGCCAATTGTCTGGGGTTAAGCTCTTGACCTACAGCACTGTGAGAAATTTGATAATTTTGGCAATAAATACAGCCCAAATTACATGATGAAAGAAAAATCGTACCGGCCCCGTTGTTTCCAGAAAGCGGGGGTTCTTCTCCGTGGTGCGCCAGTGCGCAATCCATCATAATCTTTGCAGGCAATCGACAGTGGCCCAGTTCTCCAGCTGTTCGATCAACATGACACTTGCGTGGACAAAGCACGCAGTCTTTTAAAATTTCTTTCAGTCGGAAAATTTTTTCGTTATTATTCACTTTAACTCATTGCATAAAATTTAATGGAATGGTCTTAAGGTTGCTCAACGATGTTACGAATTTTTCCGCTTTCCACCAGTTCCAGAAACTCTTCACCCAGCGACGCGGATAATTCCACGGCCTTACGCCAGTTGTTGATCCTTGTTACCTGATCATCAATGAAAGTGACGAGATCAGTACGGTCGGGCACTTTACCACCAGGGAGATTCTCCACAAAGTTCTCTGATGGGAAAACCATTAAAACATTGCTTAAAGTATGAGCTTCCGGAACGCGTTTGGCTATTTTTTTATCAAGCCATCCGGGAATGATGCGTTCCTGATGATGAAAAAAAAGGACAACATCATTTTCACGCTCGGCAAATTGGTGTGTAAGGTTGTAATCAATCAAGCCGCCATCGCGATACACGCCACGCGGTGCGCCATAAATATCGCGTACACCTTCAATGACCAGCGGGATGGCGCCGGATGCCAGCACGGCATATTTGAAATTAATCTCATTTAATTGAACGTAGTTTCCCCGGAAATATGGCTTCAAACAAAATGCCGGCGGCTTGGAAGCATTGTAAAAAACAACCCTCTCGGCAAACTTATGAATGTTATTGCGACTGAAATAATTAAGTATCAGACATGTTAAAAGCCCTGTTTTTTGTATCCAGTGATTTTCAGACGCGACCAGACCACGTGCCTTTGCGGTAATGATAACCAGACGATATTTTTTATTGGCCAGAGCAAAGGGAAGCGCGTCATCTTCCAGATATGCATTGACAATCTGGGTAGTTTTTCCCAATCCTGTCACCGGTGTATCTTGTTTGGTATATGTTACGTTGATGTAGGCATCCAAAAGTTTATTGTACGATTGCATGGTTTCCGGCTGGAGCCATGCCGCAAAGCGAAATGCTCCCGCGGACGAGCCGACCAGTTGTGCAGGTTTTTTGCGTCCCAACAATCCTTCCTTAAGGAGAGTCAAATCGAATCCGCTGGCAATAAGCCAGCGAGGTCCCACCGCCGGTCCGAAATATGTCGAAATGGAATCGAAATTAAACCCACCGTCCTTGATGGTTTGATATATTTTTTTACCGGCCTTAATTCGTAGTCTACTCATAATATCCGTCCGGGTAAAGACCTTGACACGCAAACGTTTGTTTTGTAGATTGACATCAGTATTTCTTGTTGTTAAACAACGAACAGCAACCTTTTGCTGAGTTTTTAATGAGGGGCAGTTTTTATCAATAATATAAGAAAAAATGCAAGTTTATTTTTAAGGAACATATTGTGAATATCAATAAATCTGTACAGCAAATAGCCCAGGATGCGGCGATGGCGGCACGAAAGTTATCCAGAGCAACGGAGACAGAGAAAAACAAGGCTCTGCTGCAAATGGCGGATGAACTGGAACGAAACAGCAAGGTTCTGATGGAAGAAAACTCCAAGGATGTTGTCAAGGCGAAAAAAGCGGGTATTTCCAAAGCCATGCTGGATCGTCTGACACTAAAACAGGTTACCATTGATCAGATGGCCAAAGGATTAAGAGAAGTTGCCGCGCTACCTGATCCTGTTGGCAAAGTGATTTCCATGTGGCGCAGACCCAATGGCCTTATGGTCGGCAAAATGCGCATTCCTCTGGGAGTTATTGGGATCATTTATGAGTCGCGTCCCAACGTTACAGTGGACGCTGCGGCATTATGTCTCAAATCGGGTAATGCCGTGATATTGCGGGGCGGTTCCGAATCAATCAGATCCAATCTGGCGATTGCATCCATCCTACAGAAAGTATTGCAGGAAACATCCATACCAGTGAACGCGATTCAGGTTATTCCGGTTACCGATCGCGAAGCTGTATCCGAAATGCTGCAGATGGAAGAATATATCGATTTGATCATTCCCCGCGGCGGGGAGGAGCTGATCCGTGCGGTGGTTGCTCAATCAAAGATACCGGTCATAAAACACTACAAGGGGGTTTGTCACGTCTTTGTGGATGCGAGCGCAAATATGGATATGGCCGTTGATATTTGTCTTAATGCCAAAACTCAGCGTCCGGGCGTATGTAATGCCCTGGAAACCTTGCTGGTGCATAAAGACATCGCCCGGGAATTTTTGCCTTTGGTGGCTAATAAATTAAAGAAAGCCGGTGTTGTGATAAGAGGGTGTGAAAAAACAAAATCGATTTTGAAAAAAATTGAAAAAGCCACCGAAACGGACTGGTACGCGGAGTATCTTGATCTGATTTTGGCCGTTAAAGTTGTCGCGGATATTGATGACGCGATAGCTCACATAGAGAAATATGGGTCCTTGCATACAGAATCAATCATCACGGATGATTATGCCAACTCCCAGCGCTTTTTAAATGAGGTCAATTCATCCACTGTTGTGGTCAACGCATCCACGCGTTTCAGCGATGGTTTTGAACTTGGTCTTGGTGCTGAAATCGGTATTTCCACGACGAAGCTGCATGCTTTCGGTCCGATGGGTCTGGAAGAGTTGACAACGACAAAATTCATCGTTTACGGTAACGGACAGGTGAGAACATGAGATGGGGACTGTTAGGCGGAACGTTTGATCCGATTCATTTCGGACATTTGCGCGGTGCCGAAGAAATGCTGGAAATTTTCAATCTTAACCGTATTATTTTTGTGCCGTCATCAAGACCGCCGCACAAACTGGAGGCGGAAATCACTTCTTTCAATCATCGCGAGCAGATGATTCGTCTGGCCATCGAAGATAATGTCAACTTCTCTTTTTCCGAAGTGGAGAAATTACGCGCGGGCAAATCATATTCGGTTGAAACGGTCGAATATATTCTCAATAAATACATGGAAGACTTGGAGCTTTATTTTATTGTAGGACAGGATGCTTTTCAGGCGGTAACGACATGGAAAGACTGGGAAAGACTTCTTCTGCTGTGCAACTTTGCTGTGATGACCCGTCCCGGTTATGACGATATGAGACTCAACGAAATTCTACCGAAAAAATTTGCGGCGAAATTTACATATGATAAAAAAATGGATGGATTTAAAGGTCCGACCGGTTATACAATATATTTTCGTCACACGACCTTTTTGGATATTTCGTCTTCGCAAATGAGAAACATGGTCAAAGAAGGGAAATCCATCAAGTATCTTACCACGGATAAAGTTCGGCAATACATCGCCAAAAATTCTTTATATAAAAAATAGAAAGCAATATCATTTCTAAATCAAAGATGATATTGAGGCGGCTAGGCGGAGGCGACGAGGCGTATTATACATACGTTGAGGAATCCGACAACGACGACAACAAAAATAGCGCTTTGATTTAGAATTGATATAAGGAGAAGTTTATGACCTATAAATATATTGAACTGGAGATCAAAGAAAACATCGCGACGGTAACCATGACCAGAGAGAAAAGTTTAAACGCCGTCAGTCTGGAACTGGCCTCGGAAATTACGGATGTTTTCAGAAAATTGAGTGCCATGGATGACGTCCGGGCTATCATCCTGAAGAGCAAAGCCAGAATTTTTTGCGCCGGACTGGATTTGAAGGATGCCGCCGGAAATTTTACGGGAACAACCAGGGCTCCATGGGACATGATTAAAAAATCACAACCGTTGTTTGATTGCTGCAATGCCATTGAAGAATGTCCCAAACCGGTCATTGCCGCGGTGCATGGTCAGTGCATTGGC
Source organism: uncultured Smithella sp. (assembly GCA_964400795.1). Classification (GTDB taxonomy): domain Bacteria; phylum Desulfobacterota; class Syntrophia; order Syntrophales; family Smithellaceae; genus Smithella. The sequence goes on along the minus strand of CAYNWA010000012.1, from coordinate 33,650 downwards.
GCCGGATTTCATATGATTGCCGCCTGCGATATTCGCCTCTGCACCGAGGATACAACATTCTGTTTAAAGGAACCGAAAATCGGCTTGTGCGCCGATATGGGAGCACTTCAGCGCCTTCCCCTGATTGTTGGGCAGGGATACACCCGGGAAATCGCTTTTACTGTAGCTTTTTACAACGCTCAGCAGGCTGAGAAAATGGGGTTGGTCAACCATGTCTATGCTGATCAGGCGGCGCTTTACGAGGCTGCCCGCGAGATGGCTGCGCAAATCATAGAAAACGCTCCGCTGGCCATTGAGTGCACGAAGGAGGTTCTTAATTTCAGCCGTAATACAAGCGTCAGCGAAGGAATGGATCTGGCGATACAAAAAAACATGTTTCTGCTGACAACAGATGATCTGAAAGAAGCCTTTGTCGCTTTTATGGAAAAACGAAAACCGGATTTTAAAGGAAAATAAGTGCCAAGCCGGCTTTCATTGTGAGACTCAAATTTCAAAAACGAAGTTCATTGAAATTTGTAAGTCGAACAATCCCGCACAGCGGAGGGTATGATACCCCGCAGCTTGCTGCGGAATTAGGGTCCAGGGCTTACCCTGGGGTTCATACCCGTGATTCGGCTATCTTTGTTCCCGAACGAAGTCTGGGACTCAACGTATAATCTGGAGGTCACGCGTGTTTAATAAGCCTCGTTGCCTTTTCCTAGCCCTGCTGAAGTAGGACAGTTCAACAAACGAATTACAGTTCACTGCCGACTCGATATCCTTCTTAATGCAACTTGGCAAATTCGTATGACATAAAAAGAAACTTATACAAAAAATTTTTGTTTTATAATCTCACAGAACTATGAATGAATTAATTATTGCCGGTGCCTTGAAAGAAGATTTGCCGATGATTCTTGATATACAAAGAAGAGCTTTTCGGGAAGTAGCAAGAACTTTTAATTTGGAATCCATGCCTCAAATAGAACAAACGTTGAAAAATTTGGAGAATGAATTTAATCATTGTACAATTTTAAAAGACTCAATATTAAACACGATAGTCGGATCGGTACGCGCATATAGTAACAATGGTACCTGCTACATCAACAAGTTGATCGTTCTTCCGGAGAATCAAAATCATGGAATCGGTAAAGCTTTGATGAGGGAGATAGAAAATAAATTCAAGAATGTGGTAAAAAGATTCGAATTATTTACCGGTTTGCGTGATCCTCGAAATATACATCTATATGATCAATTGGGATATAAATCTTTTAAAACTAAAAAATACAATAATGCCGTATGTTATGTATATATGGAAAAGTCGTCTGAGAGAACTTGGTTACTGGAAAAATAAAAGAGGCGTGTCCATAAAAACGCGCCTCTTTTATTTTTCAGTTTTTCCGATTTTAGCTTGTTGTCATCGAATGTTTTGTTTTAATTCTGATACATACTTTCGATTTCGTCTTTATATTTTTCGAAAACAATGCGACGTTTTAATTTCAACGTCGGCGTTAATTCCCCCGATTCCACGCTGAAAGGTTTATCCAGTACCTTATAGTACTTGATCTGTTCGTAGCGAGGCAGTGTTTCATTGACTTCATCCACCTGTTTCTGAATTAACGCCTTGACCTGTTCATGGGCGATAAGATCTTTGTCGGAGCATGCCGGAATTCCATTGTGTTTGGAATAGCGGTGAAGTTCCGGAAAATCGGGAACAATCAGGGCGCAAACGTATTTTCTCGCGTCACCCAAAAGACAGGCCTGATCGATATATGGCTTTCCTGTAATGGCCAGTTCAATGGGATGAGGCGCGATATTTTTACCGCCGGACGTGACAAACAGTTCTTTTTTACGGTCGGTAATCAGAAGGAATCCATCCTTGTCAAACTCGCCGATATCTCCCGTTTTGAACCACCCATTATCCGTGAAAGCCTCTTTGGTTGCTTCAGGTAAATTCCAATATCCCTTAAATACCTGGGGACCCTTGACCAGAATTTCACCATCTTCGGCGATTTTCTCCTCCGTCCAGATGGCCGGTTTACCAACCGTGCCGGGCTTGATCTGCAGTTTATGAGCAACAGTATTGTAGGCCAGGGAAAGACCTAAGGAGCGAATGGGATTGGTATAAGGAGACAGCCCCATCGCCTGTTTCGTGACCATCAGATCCACCGTTAAGTCAAGCATCTTGTTTTGAAACCAGTTGGCTTTGCTGATGTCGAAACTGGCATTGAATTCCGGCTCGTTAAAGTTGATAACCGGTGATGTTTCCGTCAGGCCGTAACCTTCGCTTAACTGGATACCCAAAGAACGGATAAATATACAAACCTCTTTGGAGAGTTTTCCTCCGCCGGATATGCCGAGAACCACGTGATCCAGACCGGCTGTCTTTTTAATTTTATTGAAAACCAGAATATTTGCCGCGGCAAATTGCAGCAAATCAACTTGCCCCATTCTTGTGGCGGTAGCCATCGCCTCGGAGTATTTTTCGCCCAGTTTCATAGCCCAGTTAAAAATGGATTGCGTTGTCTTATTTTGTCGCGAGATAATTGACTTTGTCGTGTCATATATTTTTTCCCATAAACGGGGAATGCTGATGATAACATTGGGTCTGATTTCCAGCATATTTTTTGGAATTTTCTCAAAGTTTTCCGCAAAAACCAGAATACCGCCCTGCTGGAGCGCTCCGACATGATAGTCGCTGGTTCTGCCGAAAACATGACACATGGGCAGATGAACAAGGAATGTCAGATGAAGGCCCAATTCACGTTGACGGCGCACCAGTGTGGAATTGGAAGCCTGAAGCATGTTTGATACCCAGTTTTTCTGAGTGAGAATAGCGCCTTTTTGTTTGCCCGTGGTTCCTGACGTATATATTATGGAAGCGACGTCTTCAGGTACGACTGCGTTTATTTTATTTTCCACGTCCTGGTCGCTTATCTTGTCTTTCCCCAAGGCTATTACGTCTTCAAAAGTATAAACACCTTCCGGTTTTGCACCGTCCCACGAACACATGACAATAATTTTTTCGATGAGCACACCCTGCGCTTTCGCCTTGATGGCCATTTCTCCTCTATCCTGGTTAGAGGCGATTACAATTTTGGAACCGCTATCAGCTGTCATATACCCCAGTTCTTCAAGGGTTAACGTGGGATACAGAGGAACGCCAATGGCCCCGCAGGCCTGAATCGCCTGGTCGGCGATTATCCATCTTGGTCTACTTTCCGAAAAAATGACTGCCCGATCGCCTTTGTTTAATCCCAGAACCATCAAGCCTTTGGCAAGGCCTATCGCTTCATCACGAGTATCTTTCCATGTTCGTGAGTGCCACTGGTTGCTGGGGTTGCCATTCATATCGAACTTCGCCCGAAGAAGCTCAACCTGGTCTCCATAACGCAATGCCTGGTTATGAAATATACCGCATAAAGTATCCGTTCTGTAAGCCATAACTAAATTATACCCCCCCTTAAAATAATTTTGTTAACTATCGCGAATCAATTAATAGTTTTTTATTATTCAGTTGTTTTGCGGAGCGTCTTTCTTATGCTTTTTTTCTTCAATAAAGCAAGTCTAATTTTTATTAATAATCGGGAATATTCGGTTCAGCGGTCTTTGTCTTGTAAAGAAAGCGCTCCAGGAAGCGATTGTAGCCAGTCCAATCGGAATCCTTGTTGGCGGAATCAGCTATAAAGGTATGAAAAGCATTAAATTTTGCATCCAGGTCATCAATATAATGAACCACCAAAGCTTCCAGTGTTTTTGGACGTTTAGGAGACCCAAATTCAAATTCACCGTGGTGGCTGAGAATGATGTGCCGCAATTCCAGAGCCAAATGTGAAGGAAAATCATCAATAGCGGCCATTTTTTTATTGATCATTTCCACACCCATGACAATGTGGCCGATTAATCTTCCTTCATCGGTGTAATCAATTATATTATTGTAGGAAAATTCGTAAATTTTGCCGATATCGTGAAGAATGCCGCCGGCAATCAACATATCTTTACTGAGGATGGAATAATGATCGGCTACTTTTTCCAGTAGGCGCACAACCGATAACGTATGTTCCAGAAGACCACCCAGATAAATATGATGAAACCCTTTAGCGGCGGGAGCTTTCTGAAAAAGAGAAGAGGTTTCTTCTTCCTGAAAAAAAGCATTAAGCAGAGCTTTTAAATATGGATTGTCGACTTTTTCTATATAGCCAAGTAGTTCGTTGAACATTTCTTTGACGTCGGTTTTTACAGCAGGCAGATAATCGGCGGGATCGATCTCTTCCCAGGAGATTTTTTTGATGTTGCTAATGGATATTTGAGTCGAATTTTTGTAACTGCCGGCTCTTCCTTCGACAAAGATAATATCTCCTTTTCTGAAAAGCTTATCGAGTTCGATGGCGTTTTCCCAAACCTTGCTTTCTGTTTCACCTGTTTTATCTTTTAACTTCACGGTCAGATAAGGGGAGCCTTTTTGTGAAAAGGCCATGTTTTTTTCCGCAGCAAGAAAAGAAGAAGCGATTTTGTCTCCTTGTTTAATATCTTTGAGGTAAATTTCTTTGGCTTTCAAATTTTCACCCGCCTTTCATGAGAATAAATGGTCATTTGGCCGTTCCTAACATAACCGATAAGCAAAATATTTGCCTTTTTCGATAATGCAACTGCATTTGCTGTGGGAGCGGAATGTGAAATAATCACTGGCATGCCCATGTTCCATATTTTATAAACGATCTCAGAAGAAATTCTTCCCGTGGTTAAAATTATTGCCCTGTTGAGCATTTTTTTTTGCAGAAGGGCATAACCGCTTAGCATATCAATGGTATTGTGGCGGCCTATATCTTCCCGCAAAGCGACAATTTTTTTGCCGACGGCCAGTGCCGAACAGTGCGTTCCTCCTGTTTGATTATGTACTGCTGATCCATTTAAAAGCTCATCCATAAGTTTCAGCACCAAAGATGTTTTCAAACTTAAATCGACGGGGATGTTTAGCGGTTTCAATAATCCTATATTGGTTTTGCCCCGCGCTCCGCTGGACGAGATATTTTTGATAGAAGCGACGGGGATATTTTTTATACTCTTTAATATAACGTTTGCGCAGCTTTTGTTGTTATTGATTTTGATGCTCGCGATTTCACTTTTTCTGCTGATAATTCTTTCCGATCTTAAAAATCCCGCGGTCAATTCTTCCAGATGAGTGCCCGCACAGGCGATATTAGCGAGGGGCTCTCCATTAATCTTAACGGTCAGCATTATTTCCTGAATCACTTTAGCAGATGACCTTGTGATAGAATCAATGTTACCGGAACATATTTTTATTTTTTTAATGATCCTGTTATGATTACTCATATTTGCTTCCTTAAAACCCGGTGATCATCAACCCGGACTGTAAGTTTATTCATATCAAAATATTCCATCAACGGAATGATGTATTTGCGGGAAAGACCGGTTAAATCTTTAAAAGTAGCCGGTGTGGCCTTGCCGTCTTTCATCAGCATGGCTTTATAATCGTTGCGTAATTTATTTAACGATTCACTCCAGAAGCAAAGCTCTTCGTTTATTTTAATCAAATCTCCATCCTTAAGCATTAAATTGATGATGCTTTGCGCCTTTGTTTTCCGATCTTTAAAATGGTTCATAACATCATTAAGTGAAGGCGGAGTCAGACTCGCCTGACTGTAAATTCCGGCAATTTCTTTGCGCAAAGAATTCAGATCTCCGGCCAGTTCCACCTGATGTTCAGCCAGTCGCACATTGTCTTTGTCGCTTACGATTAGTCCTTTTTTATTGAGTGAGCTCATAACTATGTTGAAGAGCTTTGGCAAAATATCATTTTTGAGCGAACCCTTCAATTCTTCTTTGGACATGCCTCCTTTTAGAGGATGATGCTTGTGATAAACGGTCACATTCTCGACAATGGCATCTTCCAGTTGATTGAAAAAATGGGCGGAAATAACAGACATGTCATCACTTTCGAACAGGAAAGCTTTCTTGTTGGATAATAAACTTTCCAGTGATTCCCGGATTATTTTTGCTTTAATGCCCAAACGAAAGGCCAGGCGCTGTAAACTGATGCCAGTAAAACCGGTTCTTTCCAGAATAACGGAAATTTTTTCCGGCAGAGTTGCCTGCCTCAGTAAATGCAACTCTTCAATAATCTTATCATTCAGCCTTTTATGTTTTTTCGGCAGAGGGTCAATGATTTTTCCCCCCCCGATTGTTGTAACAGGTGAATAGCTGCGCAATACGAAATGATCGCCGGCGGCGGCGACGTCCTTATCCGACAAAACTAACTGGGCAAAGCTTTTCACACCCGGTGCAAGTTCATCTTTTTCCAGAAGAATGATGCGTGAAATAATTTCGCTGGTGCCGGTGTGCAGTCTCACCAGAGATCTGTTTTTTAGATTTTTAGCGTTGGAAGCAAGATACTCTATAAACACATCCAACCGCTGCGTCGACCAGACTGTTTGAGGGCGGACAAGAACATTGCCGCGATTAATGACAGTTTTTTCAATGCCTTGCAAATTAATGGCTGTACGCTGGCCGGACCACGCTTCTTCCACCAACTGATTATGCACTTGAATACCCCGGATGCGGGCGGTAATATTTTCGGGAAGTATTTGGACTTCCTCTCCCGTTTTAATGTGATCGGATACCAGCGTACCGGTGACGACTGTGCCGAATCCTTTCATGGTAAATACACGGTCCACCGGCAGGCGGAAAATACCGTCATCTGTCTTTTCTGCAAGTTTACTGGTTGTGGAATCCAACGCCTTAACGAGTTCGGTCAAACCTTCTTTTTTGATGGCGGAGACGGGAATGACTGGTGCATCTTCTAAAAATGTTCCTTTGATAAAATCGATTATGTCTGATTGGACAAGGTTCAGCCAGTCTTTTTCCACAAGGTCTGTTTTAGTCAGGGCGATGACACCTTGGGATATACCGAGAAGAGAACAAATATGCAGATGTTCTCTGGTCTGCGGCATGATTCCTTCATCAGCAGCAATAACCAGCAGCACCAAATCAATGCCGGCGGCACCGGACACCATGTTTCTAATGAATTTTTCATGGCCCGGAACGTCAACGATACCGAGCGTCTGTCCTGAAGGGAGCGTCAGTGATGCAAAACCAAGTTCAATGGTGATGCCTCGCTGTTTCTCTTCTTTTAGGCGATCAGTGTCAATACCTGTGAGAGCTTTAATTAAAGCCGTTTTCCCATGATCCACATGACCGGCTGTTCCGAGAACAAAATGTTTCATGTATTTATCCTGATAAAATGACGCCGAAAAAATAACAAACAA
>CAYNWA010000012.1:0-26378 GCA_964400795.1 uncultured Smithella sp. | reverse complement strand
TATTAGGAAGCTATGATTATAAAATATCGGATCAAATAAAAACCATTTTTTTAGAAAAAAGCCTGTCGAATTAATTCTTGAAAATAGGAGGCGGAATTGTTACAAGCCTTGCAAAAGAGGTCTTGCTTGCGAATACTTGGTTTGGATTATGGTGAAAAAAGAATAGGTGTCGCTGTTTGTGATGAGTTGGGTCTTACCGCTCAAGGCTTGCCAACGATTATAAGAAAGACCAGGAAACATGACTGGGAAATTTTGAGAAATCTGCTTAAAGATTATCAAGTTGAAAAAATAGTGATAGGTTATCCAATGAGACTGGACGGTTCAGAAGGCATCCAGTGTGAAAAAGTGAATCGTTTTGCGTTATTACTGGAGAAAACTTTCTCTCTGCCGGTTATCAAATGGCAGGAGACTTTTTCCACGAAGGAAGCTGAAGAAATATTGATAAACGCCGGTGTCCGTTGGAATAAAAGAAAAGAGAAGATTGATAAACTGGCAGCCTGTCTGATTCTTCAGCGTTACCTTGATTCTATTTTCAAATAGTTAATAAATGATTTCCCAAAACCATATGAACAAATCCAATAAAAAAAATTACTGGAAACAACTCATCAAAAAAAACAAATTTGCTTTAAAAGATTCTTTTAAGAAATATTTTTCTTCGCACGAAATCATTCGTCGTGGTTTTATTCTTTTAGCTGTTGCGATTTCGATTTATGCTGCGTTGATGTTAAATTACTCGTTTAGGTCCATAAACACGAAGAATGTTAATGTGGTGATTGACATACCGACCGGGGCAAGTTTTTGGAAAAGCATGGAAATCCTTGACGAGGCGGGGCTGATCAAAAACCGTTTTTTCTTTTATAATCTGGCTGTGATCAAGAGAGCGAGGCTCAGGATTCGCGCGGGAGAATATGAAATCAACTCACTGATCACTCCCTGGCAAATGATTAATAAACTGATGCGGGGAGATATAAAGCGATATTTTGTTCTGATTCATGAAGATCTTTCCATGCGGGAGATAGCAGATATTTTAATCAGCAAAAAGCTGATCAATAAAGAAATGTTTTTTGAATTGGCCACAGACAAGGAATTTCTGGAATCTCTGAATATAAAAGCGGAGTCAATAGAGGGCTATCTTTTTCCTGATACTTATGAATTTAATCGTTCCATGAATACTCGCCGGATCATGAAAAGAATGGTTGAAACGTTTTGGAAAAAAATTACACCGGCAATGATCCAGCGGGCGAAAAGCATGGGGTTAAATGAACACCAGTTTGTTACGTTTGCTTCTATGGTAGGCAAAGAATCAGCAACAAATTTTGAAAAACCTTTGATTGCTGCTGTATTTTATAACAGAATAAAAAAAGGCATGCGCCTACAGAGTGATCCCACCGCTGTATATAACCTGGATAGTTTTGAAGGGAAGGTTTTACGAAGTCATCTAAAGAGAAAATCCCCGTATAATACTTATTTGATCAAAGGTTTGCCGCCGGGACCTATTGCCAATCCGGGGTTGGATTCGTTGAAAGCAGTTCTGAATCCAGCGCCGGTTAATTATCTTTATTTTGTTTCCAAAAATGACGGTACACACTTTTTTTCCAGTTCCTTGGATGAACATAATCAGGCAGTAAAACAGTATATAAGTATTAAAAATAAACAAATACAACAACTTAAAGAAAACGCGTCTGATACGTAAGACTAAAAATTAAAAAAATTATCTCATCTAAAATTATAAGTTTTTTAAAATTTTTCACTCCTGAATCATTGATCATATCCTTCCCCTATTTCTCCTGTAATTATAAGTTACTTAGCTCTAAAAAAAGTTAAATTTTTTGCTTGACAAAGGTAAGTGCCGCCTTTATAGTGCCCATGTGGAGTAAAGTGGTCTATCGTGGAGGAAAGTGATGGCTGTTTTCAGGGGGCAATATCATCATACGATCGATGAAAAAGGAAGGATAATTTTCCCTTCCAAATTTCGCGAAATATTCTCGGAAGAATATGAGAATAAGTTGGTTATTACCACTTGGGAGCAGTACCTGATGGTTTTTCCGTACGATGAGTGGCTGATTATTGAGGAGAAGCTAGCCCATCAATCCAAACTACGCAAGGAAGTAAGATCTTTCCAGCGTTTCTTTATGTCGGGAGCGGTGGACTGTAATATAGACGGGCAAGGACGAGTGCTCATTCCACCGACTTTGCGCTCATACGCTCAATTGGAAAAAGATATTGTTCTGGTTGGTATGTTGAAGAACATTGAAATCTGGTCGAAAGACCGTTTCGAAGCAGGACAGAAGCAAATCGCCGGTGAAATTGACAAATACACTGACTTTATAGCTGATCTGGGAATTTAAAAACATGATTGCCGACTTCTATCACGAGCCGGTAATGCTTAAAGAGGTTATTGATTCACTGTTAGTCAGCAGGGCTGGCGTTTATGTTGATGGCACGGTCGGAGGTGCGGGCCATGCTTATGCAATACTTAAAAACACAGATGCATTCTTAGTCGGGATTGATTGTGACGATGAGGCGTTGCGGTTTGCGGAAAGAAGACTTTCAGAATTTGGTTCGCGAAAGATTTTAATAAAAGCAAATTTTGCTAATTTAGAAAACATACTAAAAAATTTAAATATAAAAAAAGTTGATGGTGTTCTTCTGGATTTGGGAGTTTCGTCCCATCAACTGGACAATGTCCAAAGAGGTTTTAGTTTTAGTCAGCAAGCGCCGCTTGATATGCGTATGGATAGCAATTTGAATTTATGCGCTTACGATATTGTCAACAGCTTCGCGCAAAACGAACTGGAAAAAATTATCAGGTTTTACGGAGAAGAAAAAATGGCGTCAAGAATAGCCAGGGCAATATCAAAAAGAAGACAGGAATCGTCTATTGAAACGACAACGCAATTGGCGGCGATCATTGCTTCCTGTATGCCCCGTAATTTAAAGTGGCAAAGGATTCATCCTGCCACAAGAACCTTTCAGGCGATTAGAATCGCCGTCAACAATGAACTGGATAATATCAAACCGGCCATTCATGCGGCTGCCGAGGTTTTGAATCCGGGTGGCCATCTTTGCGTTATCTCTTTCCATTCACTGGAGGATCGCATCGTAAAAGACGAAATTCGTTTTCTCGAAAGAGGTTGTGTGTGTCCGCCGGATATTCCGGTTTGTGTCTGTCAAAAAGAAGCCAAGCTAAAAAATTTAACGAAAAAAGCTATTGTGCCATCTGCGGAAGAAATTCAGACCAATCCACGTGCGCGCAGCGCTAAATTAAGAGTAGCGAGGAGGGCATAAGATGGCACAATCCGCGCAGTCATTAGACACAAGAGTTATGCCGCGTCTGACAGAAAACCAGGAGGCTTCTTTAGGCATCAAGTATCCGACATTCATCATTTTCGCTATCGTGTTAATGTTTGTCGCGCTGATTTACGTAGGTTCCCATATTCGCATGACGGAACTGGAATACGGTATAGCCGCGGAACTGAGTATTCAGGGACAAAAGCTGGAAGAACAAAAGAAATTAAAGCTGGAACATGCGATGCTTAAATCTCCGCAAAGAATTGAAAGCATTGCGAAGAGTAAATTGCAAATGTCTTATCCTGACAATGATCAAGTTATTGTTTTGAAACAATCGGGAGAGTGACATGGCCGCTGAATCAAAAAAAAGACTGAAATTCAGAATCGTTATGATTTTCATGTTTTTTTTCATTCTGTTTGTAGCGCTAATATCGCGTGCTTTTCAATTACAGGTTTTATCCGGACAAAAGCTAAAAAAATTGGCAACAAGGCAGCATACCACTACACTGCAATTGCAGGCGGAAAGAGGAATAATTTTTGATCGTAACGGTGAAAAACTAGCCATATCCATCATGGCTGATTCCGTTTGCGCGGATCCTTCCAAAATCATTGATCCAGCAGCAACATCAAGGAAAATTGCAAAAATTCTCAATTTAGACCACGAATCGGTTTTCAAAAAACTCTCAAGGCCCAGAAATTTTTGCTGGTTGGCCAGAAGAATTTCTCCAGAACAATCTGCCTTAGTGGAAAAAGCGAGCATCGATGGTATTTTCCTGGTTAAAGAACCCAAACGTTTCTATCCCAATGGCGAATTAGCTGGCCATTTGCTCGGATTTGTCGGTTTGGATGCGAATGGCCTGGAAGGGTTGGAATACAAATACGATGATGTTTTGAGGGGAAAATCGGAGAAACTTGCCTGGGCCCGCGACGCCAAAGGTAAAAAGCTGTTTCTCCGTGTGGAAAAAAGTGAAGATCAGAGAAATGAGAATGTTAATCTTGTCTTAACGATTGATAATAGAATTCAATATCTTGTGGAAACCAGCTTAAAGGAAGCCGTTCTGGATAAAGGCGCCAGGGGGGGGTTGGCCATTGTCATGGATCCCAAGACGGGAGAAATTCTGGCGTTGGCTAACCAGTTTGGATTTAATCCCAATAACGTCAAGGGTGTTAAACCGGACGTGTGGCGTAACCGAGCTATTACTGATTATTATGACCCCGGGTCCACTTTTAAGCCGTTTTTGGTTGCCGCCGCTCTGGAGGAAAAAATCATCAAGGAATCGAATAGATTTTATTGTGAGAACGGAAATTATAAAGTAGCCGATCGTGTCATTCATGAAGCCAACAGAAAACGTTACGGATCGTTAACCGTCAGAGAGATTTTGAAATATTCCAGCAACATCGGCTCGGCAAAAATAGCTCAGAAGATGGGCAAAGAAAAGTTCTATAATTACATTCAAAAGTTTGGTTTTGGTGAAAAAACGGGAGTTGATCTGCCCGGTGAGTCTCCCGGGGCAGTGCGGTCCGTAAAAAATTGGGTGCCGGTAGATACGGCAATGATTGCTTTTGGTCAGGGAGTTTCCGTTACGGCAATTCAATTAATTACCGCTGTTTCAGCAATTGCCAATAATGGAGTTCTCATGAAGCCTTACATTGTGCGCGGAATTGCTGATCAGGATAATCGTCTGATCACACTCTACACGCCTACGGTGGTGCGCAAGGTTGTTTCTCCAGGCGTGGCGAAGCGCCTCACAAAAATGCTTACCGATGTTGTCAGCGCTGAAGACGGGACAGGTAAAAACGCGCAAATTGTTAATGTCGCTGTTGCCGGCAAGACAGGAACTTCGCAAAAATTCGATTCTACCCGCGGTGTATATTCGTCGGAAAAAGTACGTACTTCATTTATGGGATTTTTCCCGGCTGACAATCCGCAAGTTGCTATCCTGGTAATTCTTGACGAGCCCCAACGGGATAAATGGGGCGGTATTGCATCAGCTCCGGTATTTAAAAAGATCTCAGAGCAAATACTCAATTGTTTTAAAACGAATATACGGGAAACTCCTGTTTTTGAAAAAGACAAAATGGAAAAGGTGCAACTTGTTTCTGCGGATCAAACTTTAATTCCGCAAAATTTTACAGAAGAAGATGAGTCATCCATGCCTAATTTTATAGGGTTAACCATCAGAGAAGCAATGAAAAAAGCAAAAGCCGAATCCATAGAACTTAAAATATCCGGCAATGGCTGGGCTGTTCGTCAGTACCCGCCGGCGAATACATCATTAGAGGCTGAACGTTTGTGTAAAGTCGTTTTTGCGTTGGATAATTGAGGTTTGAATGAAACTGATTCAATTAATTGACGGGTTAGATATAATAGACGTTTCAGGAGATCTTCATCAAGAAGTATCTCATATATGTTTTTCGTCGGATCAATGCAAGAAGGGTTCTCTTTTTGTCGCAATTCCAGGGTTAAAAAATGACGGACATGATTTTATCATGGACGCCGTATTTCGCGGGGCTGAATTTATCGTTTACGAGAAATCATTACAACTTCCTTCTCACGTTGCGGCAATTCATGTAACCGATAGTCGACGCGCGCTGGGCATTCTGGCAAAAAATTATTTTGGAGACCCCTCGGCGGGCCTAACGCTGATTGCCGTTATTGGCACAAACGGAAAAACAACAATCTCCTACCTTCTTGAATCCATTTTAACGGAAGCGGGATTCAAATGTGGAGTTTTAGGCACCATCAATTATCGTTACAACAATAAAGTTTATGACGCTCCCAATACAACTCCGGAATCTTATGAAATGCAGAAAATCATGCGCGCGATGGCCGATGAAGGTATTACTCATATTGTTGCTGAAGTTTCTTCCCACGCTGTTGATTTGAAAAGGGTTGATGATTGTGATTTTGATCTGGGAATTTTTACCAATCTTACCCGTGATCACCTTGATTATCATTTAACAATGGAAAATTATTTCCAGGCGAAGAAAAGATTTTTTTCTGAAATTCTACCCCGAAGCAGGAAAGTTCATTTCAAAACGATGGTTATCAATGTCGATGATCCATCAGGGCAACGGATTTTGAAAGAAGTCTCTCTTCCGGCGCTTACGTACGGGATAGAAAACGATTGTGCGATAAAAGTTTTAAACTTCGAATTATCGCTGGCTGAAATAAAAGCAGAAATTAATCTGGCGGGAGATTCCGTATTGATAAAATCACCTCTCATCGGCAAATTTAACCTCTACAATATTCTAGCCGCCATGGGAGCGGCTTTTATTTTACAAATTCCTGTCCCGGTTATTAAAAAAGGCATTGAAAATTTATCTAATGTTCCGGGAAGACTGGAACCGGTGAAATCTTCAAAAGGTTTTAATGTTTTTGTTGATTATGCGCATACCGATGATGCTTTAAGGCGGGTTTTGCAAAACTTAATGGAACTGAAAAAAAAGAAAATTATAACCGTTTTTGGCTGTGGTGGTAACAGAGATCGGGGCAAGAGACCTCTGATGGGAAACGCTGCCGTGACATACAGCGATTTGACCATTGTTACATCTGATAATCCACGTTCGGAAGATCCTATGTCTATCATTGTTGAAATAGAAGCCGGAATCGATAAAAGGAAATATAAAAAAGTCGAATCAAGCAAACTGAAGATCAATGGAGAAAGCAATTTATATACGGTAATTCCCGAGAGAAGAAAGGCAATTGAAGCAGCAATCAATGCAGCAGGCAGAGAAGATATCATTTTGATTGCGGGCAAAGGCCACGAAGACTATCAAATTTTAGGTGCTGAAAAGATGCCGTTTGATGATCGTGTTGTTGCAAAGCAGATTTTAGAGTCAGGGAGTTGATAATAATCAATTGATGAAAAAAGAATCCCCTGTGTTTTTATTGAACGATGTTTTGAAAGCGACGCACGGAACTTTAATTTCCGGGAAGCCGGGAACGACTTTTTACGGGATTTCCACTGATTCGCGTTCGATAGAACACGGAAATCTTTTTGTGGCTCTGAAGGGCGATATTTATGACGGTCATGATTTTGCCGGGGCAGTTTTAAAAAAGGGGGCTGCGGGAATTTTAATGCATGATAATGAGAAAATCATTAGCTTTCGGGCTGACAAAAATTTTGCGGTTATTAAAGTCGATGACACTTTATGTGCATTAGGAGATCTGGCTCACGATTGGAGAAAAAAATTTTCTATTCCTGTGATCGGCTTGACGGGTTCTTCCGGAAAGACCACGACTAAGGAAATGGTATCGTCAATTATCGGGAGGAAGAAAATAATTTTAAAAACGGAAGGTAATTTAAATAATTTGGTGGGATTGCCGCAGACGATATTTCATCTTGCTGATAACCATGAATTTATGATTTTGGAAATGGGCACGAATACCCGGGGAGAAATAAAACGACTTACGCAAATTGCCAAGCCGACCATAGGATTGATTACAAATATAGGTCCGGCGCACCTTGAAGGATTTGGTTCCATGGATACTGTTCGGGAAGAAAAAGGCGATTTGTTCCTTCACATGCCATCGTCAGGAATTGCAGTGATTAATCTCGACGATGAAGCCGTTTCAAAAGCCTCGGAGAAATGGCACGGTAAAAAAGTGACTTTCAGCATGAGTTCCAATGCAGATGTTACCCTGAAGGATATAGAAAAAAACGGCGTAAAAGGAGTGAATTTTAACCTGGTGATAGGCGGTCTTACGCAAAAAGTGGAAATGAAAATAATGGGTCTTCATCACATTTATAATGCTATGGCTGCTGCTGCTGTTGCTTTTGCCGCAGGCATGGACATGAAAACGATAGCTGAAGGTTTGACAGCGTTCCGTCCATTCAGCGGCCGTATGGAAATTATCAAACTGCGAAACGGAGCTTTTCTCCTTGATGATTCATATAATGCCAACCCCGCGTCAGTGCGGGAAGCGCTGATGACTTTAAAAGACTTAAAAACCAATCACAATGGCTTTGTGTTTTTGGGGGATATGCTGGAACTGGGTGCTCAAACGGATGAAATGCACAGAAGAATAGGAATGCTGGTAGCAACCATTGGCGTCAACGCCCTTTTTCTCCAAGGTGATTTCTCAAAGATTACCGCTGCCGGGGCACAAGACGGAGGACTGTCATCGGAGAACATATTCTTTTTGTCGGATCAAGACAATAGTGTTGATTACCTGAAGGAGCATTTGAAAAAAGGGGATTGGATTCTGGTGAAGGGGTCCCGAGGGATGAAAATGGAAAGAATAGCGGCCAAAATATACGATAATTTTTGTCCGGATAAAACAAACGGTGACGCTGGAACAATACATTAATCAGGAGAACCATTAAATTGATTTACCATTTACTATATCCCCTACACACAGCGATTTCTTTCTTTAATGTATTTCGTTACATAACGTTCCGGACTATTTTTGCCTCCATCACTGCACTGGTCATTTGTCTGGTTTTTGGAAAGTGGATGATTCAGAAACTGCAGGATATGCAAATCGGCCAGCAAATCAGGGATGACGGACCGCAAAGTCATCTGACGAAAAAGGGTACTCCCACGATGGGAGGCATTCTCATTATTTTTGCCGTGGTTATTTCCACCCTGATCTGGACAAATCTTTCCGATGTTTATGTCTGGCTGGTATTGCTGGTGACGGTTGGTTTTGGATTAATAGGTTTCATTGATGACTACAAAAAGCTGGCTGGCAAAAGCGCCAAAGGTGTTTCGGGCAGAAAGCGATTGGTCGGGGAAATCATAATCGCTTTGTTTGTCGGTATTATTCTTTACCTCAAACCGGGTTTTAATTCGCAAATAACCATTCCTTTTTTTAAAACGGTATTGCCTGATCTCGGGTGGGGTTACGTTGCGCTTTCCACATTTATTATAGTGGGTGCGGCCAACGCCGTAAATCTGACAGATGGTCTGGACGGACTGGCAATCGGTCCCGTCATCATTTGCTTTGCCACCTATATCCTTTTTGCCTATTTTGCCGGAAACGTGAAAGCTTCTTCTTATCTGCAGATTGTTCATGTGTCCGGCGCCGGAGAACTCGCGGTGTTCTGCGGAGCGCTTGTCGGAGCGGGACTGGGGTTTTTGTGGTTCAACACGTATCCCGCGGAAGTTTTTATGGGAGATGTCGGATCCCTTTCACTGGGTGGAGCCTTGGGAACGGTGGCCATTATTACCAAACAGGAAATTTTACTGGCCATTGTCGGCGGCATTTTTGTGGTGGAAACGTTTTCAGTCATCTTTCAGGTCGGTTATTTTAAAATGACCGGCGGAAAACGCATTCTGAAAATGGCTCCTTTGCATCACCATTTTGAATTAAAAGGATGGGCGGAACCGAAAGTCATTGTGAGATTTTGGATAATTTCTATTTTATTGGCGTTAATGGCCATCAGTACATTGAAGTTGCGTTAGAGGGAGTATGAATCTTACCGGTAAAAAAATAGTCGTAATCGGCATGGGTAAAACCGGGATTGCCACGGCCAGGTTTTTAGGAAAACAGGGCGCGAAAGTAATCGTAACGGATGAGCAGCCGGTTGATCAATGGGGGAAGGAATTTGAACAGATCGCCAAGGAGAAATGGCTGGAAATCGGTGGCTATAATATACGTATTTTAACGGGTGCTTGTATCGTGGTCCCTTCCCCCGGTGTTCCTCCCCACAATGCTTTATTGGTTGAAGCGCTGAAAAAGAATATACCTGTTATGAGCGAAATTGAAATTGCTTACAGGTTTTTGAAAGTTCCTGTCGTTGCGATAACCGGCACTAACGGTAAGACGACAACGACAAACCTGTTAGGTGAGATTTTTCAACAATCGGGAAAGAAAACGTTTGTCGGCGGAAACATTGGCAATCCTTTGATCGAATATGTGGAAGGTTCGCAGCAAGAAGACTTTGTCGTAGCTGAAATCAGCAGTTTTCAACTCCAGTGGATAGAAAAATTTCAGCCATTTATTTCTGTAATGTTAAATATCACCTGCGATCACATCAATTATCATGGTTCTTTTGCGGACTACCGCCGCATTAAGACTCGAATATTTGCTAATCAAACAAAAAATGAATTTGCAATTCTTAATGCTGCGGATCCAGCACTGGAAGAAATGGATAGAATCATTAATGCGCAAGTTATGAAATTCAGTTCCAAAAGAGTGCTGCAAAAAGGAATTTGTATTAAAAAAAATAACATGGTGTTTAGAATGCCCGGCGTGACGGAAGAACAATATCCCTTAGGTATAATAAATATTCCCGGGTTGCATAATGTGGAAAATGTGATGGCAGCGATCATGGCGGCGCGTCTTTGTGGTTGTTCTCAGGACGATATTATAAAAGCGGTCGGCGCTTTTCGCGGATTACCGCATCGGATTGAATTTGCGGGGGAAAAACATTCAGTCAAATTTTACGATGATTCCAAGGGGACGAATGTCGGATCGGTTTTGCGAGCGCTGGAGACGTTCGATAAACCGGTCATTCTGCTTTTAGGTGGGCGGGATAAAGACGGTAATTTTGAGTCTTTGCGACCGTTACTCCAAACAAAAACCAAGAAGGTCTTTTTGTTCGGTGAAGCACGTGATCGCATTGCATCGTTGATCGGCGAAGATAAGCCCGTCATGAAAAACGCTAAATTGAAAGACGCTGTGGAGAACGCATACAAAGACGCTCAGCCAGGCGATGTTGTTTTATTATCTCCGGGATGCGCCAGTTTTGATGAATTTGCTGATTATAAGGAACGGGGCGATTATTTTAAAGATGTGGTGAGGACTCTTTAAATGGATGCGGCGTATAAGAAAGAGGATAAATTACCGGACATTATTCTTCTTCTGGTGACTTTGCTTTTAGTGGTTGTGGGGACGGCGATGATTTATTCATCCAGCTCCATCATCGCGTTGGAAAAGTTTAAAGACAGTCTGTTTTTTTTGAAGAAGCAACTGGCTTTTGTTTTT
The DNA here is from genome assembly GCA_964400795.1 of uncultured Smithella sp. Lineage (GTDB taxonomy): Bacteria > Desulfobacterota > Syntrophia > Syntrophales > Smithellaceae > Smithella. Next base: position 15,151 of record CAYNWA010000012.1, on the reverse strand, counting down.
TTAGGCATGATTTCCATGATCATTATGACAAAAGTTCCCTACAGTTATCTGAGAAAATTTGCGTATCCGGGAATAATATTGTCTTTGGTTTTCCTGACCATGCTTTTCATCCCTTCGGTGGGGATGAAGCGAGGAGGAGCTACACGCTGGCTGAATTTAGGAGGATTTTCCTTTCAGGTCACTGAGATGGTGAAAATAATGATCGTAATTTTCCTGGCACATTTATTGACGCGTAAAGCTTTTCAGATCACGAACTTCACCCGGGGAGTGCTTGTGCCTCTCGCCTCCACCTCGGTGGTGATTTTGCTCATCTTGCTTGAACCCGATTTCGGGACGTCGGCAATAGTCGCCACCATTCTGCTGATGATGTTGTACATAGCGGGAGCGCAAATGAAACATCTTTTATATCTGATTGGGGCTTTCATTCCGGTGGGTGTAGCGTTGATTTTATATAAAGGATACAGACTGACACGTTTGACAGCCTTTCTCGATCCGTGGAAAGACGCGGACAATACCGGTTTTCAGATTATCCAGTCGTTGATTTCTTTCGGTTCCGGCGGAGCTTTTGGCGTGGGAATAGGTGATGGCATGCAAAAATTATTTTATCTGCCTGAACCGCATACGGATTTTATTTTATCCATCATTGCCGAGGAAAGCGGTTTTATCGGCGTGACGATTGTGATCATCATGTTTGCCCTTTTTGCTTTTCGCGGTTTTATGATCGCTTTAAAAGCGCCTGATCTTTTTGGGACTTTATTAGCTGCGGGTATAACGATGGTCATTTCTCTGGAAGCGTTTATCAATATTGCCGGTGTGATGGGTCTTATTCCACCCAAAGGATTGGTGCTTCCTTTTTTAAGTTATGGCGGTACGGCGTTTGTCATGAGTATGACGGCTGTGGGTATTTTATTGAATATTTCCACCCAGACGGCATAACGGAAATTGGAAAGAGTTTGATTTTATGCGAGGGAAAAGATGCGGATTGTGATTGCGGGAGGAGGAACAGGAGGGCACTTGTTTCCCGGGATTGCCATCGCGGAAGAATTTTTAAAAAGAGATGACAAAACGCAAGTTATTTTTATCGGGACGAAAAGGGGAATTGAAAGCAGACTGCTTGGTCAACTGGGTTATGAGCTCAAAGAAATTGATATTGAAGGTGTTAAAGGACGGGGGATTAAAGCCTTGATGAACGCCATCTATCAGATTCCGAAAAGCCTGTGGCAATCGAGACGAATTTTAAAACCGTTTCGTCCGGGAATCGTTCTGGGTGTAGGCGGCTACGCATCAGGTCCGGCGGTGCTTGCAGCTCACTTTATGGGTGTCGCCACGGTCATCGCGGAACAAAATGCCATCCCCGGCGCCACCAACAGAATCCTGGGTCATTTTGCGGATAAAATATTCGTGACCTATGAACAGAGCAAAGCCTTTTTCCCGGCAACCAAGGTGATTTTCAGTGGAAATCCGGTGAGGACATCGCTGGCTTCCAAAGATGGTAAAATAAAAAAAGAAAAAAAATACAGACAACTGCTTATTTTCGGCGGTTCACAGGGAGCCGAGGCGATCAACAGAAGTGTCATGGAAATGCTCCCGCAACTACGGGGAATGAAAAATATTGTACGGATTCTGCATCAGACCGGCCAGCGACAATTGGAAGAAGTGAAAACAGCCTATAAGCAATTTGATGTTCAGGCGGAAGTAATGCCTTTTATTATGGCTATGGCTGAAGCTTATGCTGACGCCGATTTAATTATTTGCCGGGCAGGCGCCACATCGCTGGCGGAAATCACTGCGGCGGGCAAGGCTGCTGTTTTGATTCCTTATCCCTGGGCGGCCAACGACCATCAATCAAAGAACGCACAGGTGCTGGAAGCCGAGGGCGCCGCGGCAGTTATTCCGGAGCGGGAGCTCAGCGGCGCCAAATTGTTCAGCGTGGTGGAGAATTTGCTGCGGGATGAGAAGAAATTAAGACAGATGGAAGAAAATTCATTGAGGATCAGCAAGGTTAACGCCGCGGCAACAATCGTTGACGCCTGTATCACGTTAATGGCTGAAAAAAACAGATACCATTAAAAGATAAAGTACAGAAGGATCGATGAAAAAAGATAAAGAAAAAAGCCTGATGCAGCGCAAAGTAAAATGCATTCATTTTATCGGCATCGGCGGTATCGGGATGAGCGGGATTGCCGAGGTTTTGGTGAATCTCGGTTACAATGTGAGCGGTTCCGATGTTCAACCGTCGGATACAACGGCGCGATTGCAAAAAATTGGTGCGAAAATAGTTATCGGGCACGCGACGGAAAATATCGGCAATGCCGATGTTGTTGTAACGTCCACGGCGGTGAAAGAAAACAATCCGGAAGTCATTGAAGCGCACCAAAAGAATATTCCGGTGATTCCACGGGCCGAAATGCTGGCGGAATTGCTCAAGATGAAATTTTCCGTTGCCGTTTCAGGCAGTCACGGCAAAACCACGACCACGTCCATGGTTTCCACTATTCTGGCGCAGGGTGATTTGGATCCTACGATGGTCATCGGAGGGAAACTGGCGAGCATTGGCAGTAATGCCCGCCTGGGTGATGGTGAAATTATTGTGGCGGAAGCCGATGAAAGTGACGGATCGTTTTTGAAATTATCGCCGACCATAGCGGTGATCACCAATATCGATCGCGAACATCTGGATTACTATCCGGGCATTGCTGAAATCAAACATGCGTTTCTAAAGTTTGCCAATATCGTTCCTTTTTATGGTTGCACGGTTCTTTGTAACGATAATGTTCATGTGCGGGAAATCATCCCTATGATTAAACGTCGAATGATAACTTACGGCATTGAAACATCTGCGGATTACAGCGCGGAGAATATAAAATTTTCGAAAAGAAAAACCTGTTACACTTTGCTCTATAGAGGGGAAAAACTGATCAAAATTGAATTACTGGTGCCGGGACTTTTCAATGTTTATAATTCTCTGGCAGCCATAGCTGTGGCAAGGGAACTGAATCTGGATATAGCCATTATTAAGGAGGGGTTAAAAAGTTTTTCCGGTGTTCAGCGCCGCCTGGAAATCAAGGGGAGAGTGGGAGAAATAACCGTGGTGGATGATTACGGTCATCATCCGACGGAAATAAAAGCGACGCTGGCTGCGATGCGGCAAATCTGGAAGGACAGATTAATAGTGGTCTTTCAGCCGCACCGGTATACCCGGACAAAGGCGCTCTTTGATGAGTTCACACAAGCTTTCCGTAACGTTGATATCCTGATTTTGAACGACATCTATCCGGCAAGCGAGGAACCGATTGCCGGAATTAATTCCGCCGCGCTTTGCGAAGCGATCAGAAAGGCGGGACAAAAACATGTGGAGTATATTCCAAACGCGGAAGCCACCGTGGAATATCTCTTAAAAACGGTTAAAGCAAAGGACACCGTTGCTACGATCGGGGCCGGAAGTATTTATAAAATCGGTGAGACTTTCATCAAACAACTGGTGGCAAGGGCAAAAAAAAGTAATGGCCGGCAAGAATGAAGTCAAAAAAGCGCTGAAGCATATAGTGGTCCAGAAAATACTATATGATGAACCGATGGCACGACATACATCGCTTGCGGTCGGAGGTCATGCGGACGCCCTCATTTTTATTGAAAATGAGGATCAGCTTGAACAAGCTGTTAAAACGCTCATACAAAATAAAATAAAATTTTTCCCGGCTGGAAATCTGACGAATGTCATTGTACGGGACGGCGGATACAGGGGAGCAATATTATTGATGACGGGGATGAAAGAGATCAGTTGCGAACATACACAGGAAAACGGTGGGCTGCTTTCTGCCCAGGCAGGCGCGGGACTGGGCAGAATTGTCAACCGAGCTGTGGCGGAAGAACTCACCGGTTTTGAATTTTGTTCCGGTATTCCCGGCACGATAGGCGGCGCCGTTTGGATGAATGCCGGGGCTTACGGAAGAGAAATGAAAGATGTCCTGGAATCGGTCACGGTACTGGATCCTGACGGGAGCCGGAAAATCATGAAGAAAGAAGAAATATCCTTTAGCTATCGTAAGACATCCCTTCCGGCGGGCACAATCATAACGAAAGCCCGATTCAAGCTGGAAAGGGGTGAGCGTTGGAGAATTAAAGAAAAAATAAATGAAATTTTACAGTGGCGCCAGGAAAAACATCCGCTGGAGTTTCCCAGCGCGGGGTCTGTTTTTAAAAATATACCCGGGCAACCGGCAGGCAAACTGATTGAAGAGATGGGACTGAAGGGTATTACGGCGGGAGGCGCGCAAATATCTCTCAAACACGCCAACTTTATTGTTAATAAACGGAGCGCTACTGCCGCAGATATTCTGGCACTGATTGAGCTTGTTCAATTCAGAGCCCAAAAAGAAAGAGGCGTTACACTGGAAACAGAAGTTGTGATCATTGGAGAAAATTAATGCTTGGGAAATTCATTCGGAAGAAATCAGAAATTACAACCAAACAAAACCGGATACGACGGCGTTTAAATGGTCTGTCCGATGATTTTTTTGCCGCTGCGGTATTGCTATCCGCTGCTGTATTTTTAAGCGTCCTGTTTTTTTATCTATATAGTGCTCTCATGAGTAGATCCTATTTTCAGATCAAAGAAATATCAGTGCGGGGATTGCGGGAATTAACCGAGAAAGATATTCTGACGTCGGCGAATATAAAACCAGCTCAAAACCTTCTGGCCGTGAATAAAGATGCGGTGATACGAAGGATTTGTGCGAATCAGTGGGTAGAAAATATTGATGTCGGAAAAGAATTGCCCGGGAAGCTGATCTTGGACGTGAAGGAAAGAACCCCTCTTGCCCTGGTTAAAAATGCAGATGATTTTTATCTTATGGACATGAAAGGTTTTGTTTTTAAAAGATTGGGGAAAAGCGACGAAGTGGATCTTCCGATCATTACAGGAATTACTGAAAAAGAACAAACGAAGTCGCCACTTGTTTTAAGCACGCTGGGTTTATTAAAAACGATGTCTCGTTCCGAAAAATATTCCTATCTGGGGACCATTGCTGAGATAAATGTTGATGAGGTGTTCGGGCTTTCAGTGATTTTCGACAAAGGATTGTTTTTAAGGCTCGGGAAAGAGCACTTTGAGAGTAAACTTGAAAAACTAAAAACCGTGCTGGCCGATCTGGAAAACAGGGGCATGAAAAATGGTTGTTTATATGTTGATATATCCGATGATTCAAAAGTCACGATCAAGCGGAAAAATATTCCTGAAAAAGTGAAAACAGACAACAAGGGTAATCGTTATTTAATATAAAGAAATTTATGATCATGGCAAAAATCTAAAAAGAGGTGAAAGCACTGATGGGAAAAAGAAGCAATGTTTTAGTCGGTCTTGATATTGGAACCACAAAAACCACTGCTATCGTTGGTGATGTTACCGAAAATGGAATTGATATCATTGGCATCGGAACATCTCAAAGCAGAGAGATGCGAAAAGGAACCGTTGTCAATATCGATAATATGGTGGAATCGATAAAAACGGCGGTGGAGGAAGCCGAACACATGTCCGGTTGTCGCATCAATTCTGTTTTTGTGGGAATTTCCGGCAGCCATATCAAGGGTCAAAATTCTTTAAGCATCGTGTCCATCAAAGGAAGAGAAGTGGATGAAAAGGATGTGCAAAGAGTTATTGAAGCTTCCGAAGCCATCGCCATCCCCGTCGGCAGAAAAATATTGCATGTCCTTCCTCAAAGCTATGTCATTGATGGTCAGGAAGGCATCAAAGATCCCATCGGAATGTCCGGTGTCCGATTGGAAGCAAAAGTGCATATCGTGACAGGGGCGATCTCCGCCATTCAGGATATAGAAAAATCAGTCAATAGAGTCGGCTTGGATATTGACAGTATTGTTCTGGAACAGCTGGCAGCTGGTGAGGCGGTGCTGAGCAAGGATGAAAAAGAACTGGGAGTTGTTTTGGTGGATATTGGCGGTTCCAATACATCCGTAACAATCTTTTCCGAATCAAGCATCAAGCATACCGCGATATTGCCCGTTGGAGGGAATTACCTTACTTCGGATATTTCCACCGGTTTGCGAACGCCTTTGGGTGAAGCGGAGAAAATCAAGATCAAACACGGCTGCGCCATGACGGCCATGATCCCCAAGGATGAAACCATCAGGGTGCCCAGTCTGGGAGGCAGGGAGGATCGCGAAGTGTCTCGTCAGATACTGGGGCGCATCGTTGAACCCAGAATGGAAGAGATCCTTAACCTTGCCTACAACGAGGTTGTCAAATTCGGTTTTGAAGATTTACTGGCCGCCGGCGTTGTTCTGACAGGCGGAACGTCTCTCCTGGAAGGTATCAGCGAACTGGCGGAGAAAATCTTTGATATGCCGGCTCGAAAAGGCATTCCCATTAACGTGGGTGGATTGACTGATATTGCCAATTCACCGGCGCATGCCATCGGTGTGGGATTGATTATTTATGGTCACAATCAGAACGTTTTAAGCGGAGCATCAACAGGAATGTTTGGCAATATAACAAGAACCGTTAAAAAAATGTTTTCAGGATTGTTTTGAAAGGAAGGAGAGAACAGGTTTGAATTAACCGAGGTATGTAACGAAAATCGGGCAGAAAGCAAGGTGATTGGAGTGGGCGGCGGTGGCGGCAACGCCGTCAACACGATGATTTCCTCCTGTCTGCAGGGAGTCGATTTCATCAACGCGAATACGGATGCGCAAGCCCTTGGCGTATCCAGCGCGCCGGTCAAAATTCAAATCGGGTCGCAAATTACCAAAGGTCTGGGGGCCGGCTCCGATCCGGAAATCGGCAAACAGTCCGCTCTGGAATCCCGCGATGAAATCCGGCCTTATCTGGAGGGGGCGGATATGATTTTTCTCACAGCGGGCATGGGCGGAGGAACAGGAACGGGAGCTGCCCCAGTTATCGCGGAAATCGCCCGCGAATGCAGTATCCTGACGATTGCCGTGGTGACCAAACCTTTTCAGTTTGAAGGTAAAAAGCGCAACATTCAGGCGGAGGAGGGCATCGCTCAACTGAGAGATAAGGTCGATACACTGATTGTTGTTCCCAATCAAAGACTCTTGAGCCTGGGTGGAAGAAATTTGTCGCTGCTGGAAGCCTTCAAAAAGGCCGATGATATTCTTTATCAGGCGGTCAAGGGAATATCGGATCTGATCCTGGTTCCGGGATTGATCAATCTGGACTTTGCCGATGTCCGGGCCGTTATGAGCAACATGGGCATGGCCATCATGGGCACGGGCGTGGCCAGCGGCGAAAACCGGGCGGTGGAAGCGGCGCAACGGGCTATTTCGTCTCCTCTTCTGGAAGATAATACCATTCAGGGCGCACACGGCATTCTTCTCAATATTACCGGCGGATCGGATATGAGCCTTTACGAAGTTAACGAAGCTTCTTCTCTGATTCAGGAGGAAGCGGATGAAGACGCCAACATTATTTTCGGCACGGTCATTGATTCCAACATGGAAGATGAGATTCGCATTACCGTTATTGCCACCGGTTTTGATGATTTTGCCAGGAGGAAAAACGAATCCGTCGGCAATGTCACGCGGTTTCGCGGATTTGGCGGGAGGGAAGACCTGTCCACGCCGACATTCATCCGCCGGGACAGAAAGCTGAATAATGGAGATGTTGCCGTTGTCGGCCTTGGTGATGAAAATGAAAATATGGATATACAGATTCCCACTTTTTTAAGGCGTCAGGCTGACTGATTGATGCGTCGAATTTTTCAGGAATGAATGTTCATGATTTTCTTTTTTACTTATAGGCCATGATAAAAACATGGATTGGAAACTGAAGAAAATATATGCCGGTATTCTGGAGAATGAAAAGGGATATGTAAAAAAAATTTGGGGAGAATACAATACCGTTTGTCTTGCTTATCCCAATCAGTACAGAACCGGCATGGCCAATCTGGGTTTCCAAACCGTATACAAACTATTGAATGTTCAACCTTCCTTTCTTTGTGAAAGGGCATTCCTGCCTGCTTCCGGGGACGATGCCAGATTCGTCTCCGGAACGGCGGGAATTTTCAGTCTGGAAAATCAAAAATCAATCGCCGACTTTGATGTTTTAGCTTTTTCCGTATCTTTCGAAAACGATTATTCCAATATCTTAAAAATGATGGATTCATCGGGCATCCCTTTGATGGCCAAAGATCGTTCGGAAAAACATCCTTTGGTTATCGGCGGCGGTATCGCCCTCACGCTCAATCCGGAACCATTAGCCGATTTTTTCGATCTTTTTGTTCTTGGTGAAGCCGAGGAAGCACTGCCGCCGTTCTGCAGTCACTTTGAAGAGGCGCGTTATCTCGAACAAAATCGCAAAGACTTTTTAAAAAATATTCAAAAAAAACTGTTGAATATTTATGTGCCGAGTCTTTATGAGGTAACGTATTCCGCGGAAAGCAAAATTCAGTCGATAAAACCGATAGAAGAAGGAATACCGGAAAAGATTAAAATAAAGAGTGTTAAAAACATCAACGACTTTTACACAGAAGAAGTGATCAGCGCGTCCCGGACTGAAATGGAAGATATGTTTCTGGTGGAAGTGAACAGAGGTTGCGCCCGGAGTTGCCGATTCTGCGCAGCCTGTTTTGTTTATCGTCCGGTTCGTTTCCGCAGCAAACAGGAAATTTTAGCATCCATTGATCGCGGTCTGAAAAAGAAGGGAAAAATAGGTTTGATCGGAACGGCGGTATCCGATCATCCCGATCTGAATGATATTTGTGAATACATAATAGCGCAAAAGGCTCAGGTCGGTCTTGGATCTCTGCGTATCGACAAGATCGATGACAAAATCGTTGAATTGATGAAAGCAGGAGGCATAGAAACTGTTGCGCTGGCGCCGGAAGCAGGCAGCCAGCGAATGCGGGACGTTTTACGCAAGGGGATTATGGAAGAAGATATAATCCATGCCACGGAGTTACTGGCGGTCAAAGACATCCCCAACATCAGGCTTTATTTTATGATTGGACTTCCCCAGGAAGAAGAAGAAGATGTAGATGCTATAACCGAACTTACCAAAAAAATTCAGCATCATATACGCAATAAGTTTCAGGGCCGAAAAAGATTCCGCCGCATTACTCTAAGTGTCAATCAGTTTATTCCCAAACCGGCGACTCCATTTCAATGGTGCGCCCTGGAAGATGTCCATCTTGCCGGCAAAAAAATTAAAAAGATTGAAAAAGCTTTCCAAAAGGATAAACAGGTCAAGGTGATTCATGACATTCCGAAGTGGAATTACATTCAGGCCCTGTTAACGTTAGGTGACCGGCGCGTAAAAGAAATATTGCTGGCAGCGCACCGACTGGATGGAAATTGGGCACAGGCATTGAAAGAAGTTCATATCAACCCTGATTTTTACGTGTATCGTCAAAAGGAATTGGATGAGATCCTGCCATGGGATATGATTGATTTGAGTATCGCAAAGAAGACCCTGACGCATGAATACCTTGCAGCCTTAAAAGAAAATCCATAGCCATTTCAAAATTAAAAAATTCATAATGACAGGCCGCTGCTGTAAACAATATTTCTGTCAAACATTCATCGGGGTTCGCTGATTCCAAGTGATTCACAGAGTATTTCCGCGGGGTCAAGAGCGGTCATGCCGGAAAGGCCGCCCAGTTGCATCCGGCAGGAACCGCAATCCGACACAATGTTGTCCATGCCGGTTTTTCTGATGAAGGAAACGGCCAGGTTGCCGATTTGAACGGCCGTAGAAGAGTTTTCTTTTTTAAAACCGTAGCTGCCGGAAAGTCCGCAGCAGGCGTCATCAAGAATTTTACATTCCAAGCCGGGAACGAGCGACATGAGTTTTTGCGCCGGGTAACCGATTTTCAAGGCCCGGAGGTGACAGGGAATATGATAGGCGATGTTTCGTCTTACTTCCTGAAATTCAGGTTTGGCATAACCTTCATTAATGAGATTGATAATATATTCATGCAAGTCATAACTATTTTCAGCAATTTTTTTTCCCTGAGGTATTTTTAGGATGCCCGGATAATCATGGAGCAGGCAAAGTCCGCAGGAGGTGCAGGTGTAAATCACGTCGTAACCGGCGTCGATGTAATTCGACAGGGATTCGGCATTTTTCTTTGCGAAATATTCGGCCAGCGTCAGATTTCCGTTGCCCAGTGCGGGCAGGCCGCAGCACCACTGGGGCGGTAGAACAACATCGACATTCATTGCCGCCAGCAGGCGGATGATTTTCCTGCCAATATCAGGTCGATAAAAGTTGATGAAACATCCGTAGACAAAAGCGACTTTTTTTCTGCCTTTGCTGAAGCTTTTCTTTCCCCGGCGCATGGTCCGGAAACTGAATTTCGGGAAGGGCAGATCCGTTGAGATGCCCATTTTTTGAAAAATCTTTTTTCCGGTTTGTGTTGACGCAACAAAGTTGGCCAGCGGCGCGGTAAGGGAACCGAGAGCACTCAGATAATAGTTGTTGGCGAAAAGAAGGTGCGCCGGGGTTTGCGGATGTTCCTTCCCGTATCGCTGCTGCGCCTCCAGAATGATCTGTGCCGGTTCTACACCGCAGGGGCATGCCATTTCACAGCGTTTGCACTGGCTGCACAAAAAAACCCAGCTGTCTTCGGCTTTTTCCCGTTCCGAGCGGAAACGTTGGGCGTCCGGCCCGGCCTGTTTCGGCCCTGGGAATTTCGGATTGACCCGGAAGACGGGGCAGTTCTCCACGCAAATCGTACAACGTATGCAATGTTCAAATTTCATCGAGCAGATACTCCGCGCAGGATTGTGCCGCAACATGGGCTGTGGCCAATGCCAGACCATGGCCGCAACCGTTCTTTAATATCTGTGTGTTGGCGAGAATGCTGCCGCAGACAAAAATATTTTTCCACGGAGCATCAACCGGGCGCATGGATGAATCGACTATAATACCTGCTTGACCGATGCCGTGATTCAAGGAAAAATAATCATTGTCAAACCAGGTATCCCGGGGGCCGGGGACATGAACCGGCAGATTGAAAACATTTTCCAGGATGCATTCGCGTGTGGCGGTCAGACCGCCGCTGACAAAGGAGCCTGTACACAGAATAAACGCCCGGGCATTGATGCTGTTGGGTCTTCCTTCGGAGGGCGTCGTTACTGCTTCGACAATTTTTCCCGTCTTTTCCATGCCTGCCACAGGCCATGACCAGTAGATAGTTCCGCCCTTGTTACGAAATGTTTTTTTCAGCGCATTGAACAGTCTTCTGCCGGGCATGGATGGCGGAATCGTCGGTATTTCGAAAACCGGTTTGCCTGTCCGTTCCGATATCGTGTCGACGATGTCTGCCGCGGATTCCATGCCCAGCACGGCGGGGAAAGCGATCATATTTTCATGAATGTTGAGTTGCGTCATCCAGACGATGAATTTTTCAAAAAAATTCCTCTCTTCAAAGCGGCCGGCGATACTCATGGTGGTGGACACACCTGCATCATACATTGAAAAGGTCGTGCTGCGGCGACGGGAGACGATGTACCCGGGATAGAAATCCTTCAAACCCTTGAAGGTGATAATATGGATGCTGCCGTCGTGGTTTTCCTGCGGCGCCGCCGTCATGGTAGAGGGGATCAGGCAGGAAATCTTGGATGTTCCCAGCGCGGAAAGAATCAGACGATTGGCGTCCACAGAACCGCTGTAAGGCAGTCCGGCGTCTTTCATATCCGCAAGAAATTTTTCAAGAGATTGTCTGACGGTTTCTTCCTCAACAAGATTGTAGGGATGTTCCGGAGGCAAGGTCCTTATGCCGGAGAGTGGGTTTTTTAACCGGGAACAGACATCGATGCAGCCGGTGGAAAGACATGCAGTCGGCTCTCCCTTGGTTACCAGCGCAACTTTCAAACCGCGTTCGGCAAGAAGCGTTCCCGCGGTCAGTCCGGCTACGCCGGCTCCAATGATGACGACGTCGTATTCGGTCACACTCATTGCGGTTTCTCCATGGACAGGATGCCCAGATAGATGTATTCGACGAGCTGTTCTTCGCGAAGCTGATCTCCCCAGAGCGCATAGCGGATGCCTTTGAAACGCCGCTGTAGAAATCCGCGCAGCATGTCCATGGATTGTTCGGGCGATATCACGCTCATATCGTTCATGATGCCGAGCGCCCTGAAGGTACAGAAGCCACCCTGACAGGGGCCCATGCCCAGACGCGTCCGGTGAGAAATATCTCCGACGTTTCGGGTTGCGGTCTGTTGGATAATTTTCTCCACGTTCTGTCTGGTAACAAGTTCGCATTCGCAAACAATGTTGGTCATGTCCGCGAGCCGTTTGGAAAGCGGGTAGCCGCTCAATTCTTCCTGACCGTCGAGCGGAATTTCCGCCGTTTCACAGGCTTTTTTCAAATGAAAAATTGTCATGATGGCGTCGACCGTCTTTTCCGCCATCAGCCGGAAAGTTGAAAGTTTTCCGCCCACGATGCTCAGCAGTCCGTTTTGATGATTGATAATCTGAAAGCCGCGGGTGATTTCGTGGCTGTCAGCTTTTTTTGATTTGAGCAGTGGCCGGACGCCTGAAAAGGCCCTGATAATGCGCGTGTTGTTGAAATGAGGAATGGTCCGTCCAGCTTCGCTGATGATCGTATCCACTTCGGAAGCTTCGATCAGCAGGTTATCAGGATTTTCAATGGCCAGCGATGTTGTGCCGGCTAGGCAGACGGCTTCATTGGGCACGATAATGTCGCCGTCCGAAGGTTGTCTCAACCGGTTGATGACCATGTTGGTCAGGCGGTGATTCGTAATGACGAGCGACCCCTTCACCAGCGTCAGGGGCACCTCGGATCCGGCCAGCGTTGCAACGATGTCTGCCCAGGCACCGGTGGCGTTGACAAGGATTTTGGCGTGAATTTCTTTTGCTTCGCCGGTGGTTTGATCAACCGCCTTGACGCCCGTGCAGCGGCCGTGGGATTTAATAATTTCCGTCACTTTGTGCCGTGTGAAAATCATGCCGCCGCGCAGTTCGGACGTCCGGATATTAAGCAGGCAGAGACGGAACGGATCAATGGAACAATCGGGAACCCGGATGGCTTCCTCGATGTCCGGATTCAGGTTTGGAACGAGATCGATCGCCAGTGTTGACGAAATAACTTCTGCCGGAATTCCAACGTCTTCGCATCCCCGCAGAAATAATTCGCGAAAACGCTTGGAATCTCCGGGAAGTCGCACAAACAACCCCCCTGTTTGTTCAACGCACTTTTTGCCGATCCTTCTGAGAATAAGATTTTCTTCATAACATTCACGGGCGGCAACCGGATCGGTGACGGCATATCTGCCTCCGCTGTGCAAAAGACCGTGACACGCGCCGGTCGCGCCCGCCGCAAAGTCGCCTTTTTCAACGAGGCAGTGAGGAATGCCGCGCAGTGCCAGATCCCTTGCGATTCCGCAGCCTGTCGCTCCCCCGCCGATAATGATGACATCCGTTTTAATCATCTAAGCTTAATTTTCTTCCTCTTAACCTTTAGCCTTTGGTCTTCAGCCTTCAGCCTTTTTAATCTTCCTCCCACTTCATCGCACGTTTAACCGCTTTCTTCCAGTGATTGTAGAGTTCTTTTCGTTTGTCTTCTTTCATGTCCGGCATGAATTTGCGGTTTATTTTACGTCTTTCGGCGATCATGGATTGGTCCTTCCAGAAACCCACCGCAAGCCCCGCCAGGTATGCAGCTCCCAGCGCCGTCGTTTCAATAATGTCCGGCCGTTCCACGGGGACGCCCAGAATATCCGACTGAAACTGCATCAAAAAATCATTGGCGCAGGCACCGCCGTCAACGCGTAATTCACAAAGATCCAGTCCGCATTCACTGCGCATCAATTCCAGAACATCCCTGGTCTGGTAGGCAATGGATTCAAGTGTCGCGCGGATGATATGATTTCTTGTTGTTCCGCGTGTTATTCCCACAATAGCACCGCGCGCGTACATGTCCCAGTAGGGAGCGCCAAGCCCCACAAACGCCGGAACAACATAAACACCCAGCGAGTCTTCCACTCTTGTGGCGAAATACTCGCTGTCTTTGGCATCATAGATGAGTTTCAAACTGTCGCGCAACCACTGAATAGCAGCGCCGGCGACAAAAATACTGCCTTCCAGAGCGTATTCCACTTTATTGTTGATTCCCCAGGCGATGGTTGTTAACAGACCGTTCTGCGAATGAACCAGTTTTTCACCGGTCAACATGAGCATGAAACAGCCGGTGCCGTAAGTATTCTTGACCATGCCCGGTCTGTAGCAGGCCTGTCCGAATAAAGCCGCCTGCTGATCGCCAGCATCACCTGCGATCGGTATTTCCGTTCCGAATAATTTGGCATCCGTGTGACCGTAAACCGCACTGGAAGGCTTTACATCCGGTAGCATGGATTCGGGAATGTCGAGTTCTTTTAAAATTTTTTTATCCCACTTAAGATCTTTGATGTTGTAAAGCATGGTGCGTGAAGCATTGCTGTAATCGGTGACGTGTACTTTTCCCCTTGTCAGATTCCAGATTAACCAGGTGTCGATATTGCCAAACAGAAGATCTCCATTCCTTGCTTTTTGTCTTGCTCCCTCCACGTTATCAAGAATCCATTTTACTTTTGTTCCGGAAAAATAAGCATCGACCACCAATCCGGTATTTTTTCTTATGTAATCTTCCAAACCATTTGCCTTCAGGTCATCGCATATTTCCGCGGTACGGCGGCACTGCCAGACGACGGCATTGTAAACGGGCTTGCCTGTTTGTCTATCCCAGACAACGGTTGTTTCGCGTTGGTTCGTTATTCCGATGGCTGCTATTTCTTCCGGACTAATGGCCGTGGTGGCGAGAAGTTCGCTGATCACGCCACTTTGCGATCCCCAGATTTCCATCGGATCATGCTCCACCCATCCCGCTTTGGGATAGATTTGTGTAAATTCCTTTTGCACTGTGCCTACAACAGATCCCTTGCCGTTGTATAAAATGGCGCGCGAACTGGTAGTTCCCTGGTCCAGAGATAAGACATAGGATTTTTCATTTTCTTAGCTCCTAAAAAACAGGATGGTAATGATGATAAAGATGTGATGAGTATTACATAATGCTTCGTGTTTGAAAATCAAAAAATGATGAAGTTTAATTTCGCGGAAGTCGTAAAAAATAAAAGATTTTAGAAAAAGAGTAATACGACCACAAGAAGAGTC
>CAYNWA010000011.1:87588-88742 GCA_964400795.1 uncultured Smithella sp. | reverse complement strand
GCCGAAGTGGCGGAATTGGTAGACGCGCTAGGTTCAGGGTCTAGTGGGCGTACGCCTGTGCTGGTTCAAATCCAGTCTTCGGCACCATTTAAAAAATAGAGGGTTAGCTGATTCACGGACTAACCCTTTTTTCATTTGAGGGCACCCGTTCAAGGTTTTGGCTACCCCTTTTTCAGAAAGGTTCCCATTTAATCAACTGCTTTAAGGGTATCCGACACATGAACGGCACCGAATCTTATAAACATTTCTCATCGCTATTTTCTTGTTGATTAATATTTATGTTTCTGTCTATGTTTCTGAATAATTACTGAAAAAAAGAGTAGAATTAACAACGTATTCACATAATGCCTTTTAGGAGAAAATGATGGGTCACAAATTCTACAAACAATTGCTGTTCATATGGGGATTTATTGTCTTTGTCTTCACTGCCGCTTTTACGGGACAAGCGCAGATGAGTCCCCAGGAGATGCTGCAAAAGGCCGACGAAGCTCGCGGCAGCTACGAAGGCATTGAAGTGAATGTATTAATGGAGTCCTTTGAATTAGGACGGAAACAACACCGGGCAATGAAGATTAGAGAGAAAGGTTATAATTGTCTATTGGTTACTCTGGCCCCCCCTAATGTGAAAGGCCAAAGGATTTTGATGAGAGAACGAAATTTATGGTATTCCAATCCGGGATTATCCAAGCCCGTCCCCGTTTCGCCGAGACAAAAACTTATGGGGAGCGCAGTGAATGGTGATATTGTTTCAACCAACTATACTGGCGATTACAAGATCGTAAGCACTGAAGACAGCAAAGCACAGAATGAAGATTGTATATTAATGCATCTGGAAGCCATTGACGACCGGACCACTTATGATCGCATAAAGTACTGGATATCAAAAGATCGCCTGGTTGGAGTGAAGGCTGAATTCTACACGGTTTCCGGGAAATTGTTTAAGTCTGCGACATTCGAATATAATAACAGTGTCACCATCAATGGGAAACCACGGGAATTTGTATCCAAAACGATTATTACAAGCGCGATAATAAAAGATGACTACACGATTATCAAATACGGCAAACCAATCCTTAAAAAAATCCCTGACGCTGTGTTTAATGTCAATTTATTAACAAAATAGAAAATATGAAAAAATATTTTTCAAAAAAAGA
>CAYNWA010000011.1:26373-87578 GCA_964400795.1 uncultured Smithella sp. | reverse complement strand
CTAGTCATTGTTCCTTTTTTATGGATGCCGAGTCCAGCCCGGGCTACAGAAAATCCTCATGAAGAGTTTGTCGAAGATCAATATTCCTCTCAATCTCCAAAAGCTCTTCCGGAGGAAACGTCAGGTATTACAAGCGCTCCTTCCGTTGAAGGAAATCCGGAGGCATTACGTTTATCCGATGAAAATATCGATATGATACTGATGGATGCCGAAAACCAAACGACATTACAAAAAATCAGGAATTTTTTTTCGTCAGATTTGAAAGTCCTCGCTTATGGAATTGCTCAGGATCCCGTTGAATCGAGCCGCAATCCCAACAATGATTTTCTTGAAATTCCGCATTATCGTGCTGATCTGGAAATAAGGCCCGATTTCTATTTTAATTCAAATTACCTGGAGCTTTCCGCCAAACCCAGAGCGAAACTCGACTGTCGGCTTTGGGAAGAAGGGATGCGTGAAGGAGATACAGAAGGAAAAGATGACTGGTACGTAAACGAATGGTTAGTCAGACTAAATGGGTGGAACAGACTTTTTGTGTCCTACGGAAGAGAAAATCTGCAATGGGGTCCTTCTTTCCTTGTTTCTCCGTCTAATCCTTTTTTTAGCGATAACGGCCGGGGCAATACCTACGCGGAAATTCAGGGAATGGATTTCGTTCGTCTTTTGTTGGTTCCCCATTCCGACTGGTCAATATCTCTGATTGCTAATACGGATGAAGGACGTAATACCCTCCCCAATTTGGAACCTTTTGATAAAACCTATGCCCTTAAGATTGATTATACAGGTGTTAACGGTTACGGATCTTTAATTTATTCAAGAAAGGAAGCCAATCAAACGGATAAATTCGGCTTTTTCGGTGTATGGACAGCATCTGATGCTCTGCTGCTTTACACAGAAGGAAATGTACGACAAGGAAGCAACGCGTGGTATCCTGTAAAGGATTCATCACGTTTCGGAGCCTCCCTGCAACAGATCCATAGTGATGACAATGATATTAGGCCATCCATTCTGGCCGGAGGGGCATACACGTTTTTCAATGGAGGTACCTTAACCCTGGAGTATTTATATAATGGAGTTGGTTATGATAAAGATGAAGCCAACCTGGCTTTCTCTACTCTACAAGAAGCTTCTGACGATTACGATCGTACGATACACAAAAAGAATAGCCGTTGGGCGTTGAAAACCAAGGAAGATATCTTAGACTATCTTTCTTCTCAACCCACAGATCCCGGGCTAAGATTTTTACGCAGAAACTACGTCATGCTTCAATATCATCAGGTTAACATATTCAACAGATTAGCCGTTACCTTACGCTGGACGCAAAATTTCGATGATGGCTCCGGCCAATTATTTGGACTCTTTTCATATTCACTGGGTGATTATTGGGATATTTTTGGTACTACAGCGATTAACGTGGGAAATGAAGATACGGAATATGGCGGTGTTCTTAATTATCAAGCAATGCTGGGCATTAAATTCAATTTGTAATTATTAATAACCATTGCATTATTTGTCCAGCAAAAGGAGCGCCGCGGCAACTCATGAATTCAGTCACATCGAAAATTCCGATAGACATGGTATTCACCTATGTCGATGGCGATGATCCCGAATATCTGGAAACACGCAGCCGTTATCGTTCGGAACTCCCGGACACCGTACGATCAAATCACGTCTCCGATTCGGGCGATGTCGATATCCGTTTCCGCAACGTCGGGGAAATCACGTTCAGCGTCAACAGTGTGCTGAAATATCTGCCGTGGATCCGCACGATCTTCATTGTAACCGAAACCCCACGACTTCCCGTTTCTTTGCATCTTCTAAATTCAGGCCGCATCCGAATTGTTGATCCTCAGGAATTCATTCCTTCACAATACCTGCCCATATTCAGCAGCAACGTCATTGAATCGTTTCTCCACCGCATCGATGGTTTATCCGAAATCTTTCTCTACAATAATGACGACTACATGCATTTTTCTCCGATCCACCCCGACTTCTTTTGCACAACAAATGCGGAAGGAGCAATTTCCCTTGAGTTGCACACCTATCCGGCCGTGTATCGATGGATAATGACCGAGTTATCTTATATATTTTGGGGATATCGCACCAACCTTCACACGATCGGGATTTCTAACGCATATTCTCTTCTGAGAAAATGCAGGCATCATCTTGCCTGTCGTAAGATTCTCGTGCCGGTACACGCAACGAAAATCTGGCGCAAAGCGACAGCCCTGCGGGTAGAGGAGGAGTTTGGGTCTATTCTGGAAGAAACCCGCCGCAGACGTTTTCGAAATGCCAGAGATCTTTCTTATTACACAATTCTTTACAGCATGGAAAACAAATGGAATCCGCAGAACCGCGTTCATCTGCACTTCTGGGGAAGTCTTTTTGCCCCCAACACGATGTTCGACTTCACTGCGTTTTCCGTGTTTGGAAACAGTAATCTGCTCTGGAAACGCATAACCGGATCTCATGCTCCACTGGCGTGCCTGAACAACATGCCCATTAGTGAACGCCGGCGGTTCGAAGAAGTTATGAGGCAAAAAGGATTGGCTGAAACAGCAACGGACTCTGTATCGATGCTTTCAAAAGGTGAGTAGATATTACAAAGGAGCACAGGGGCAACCCATGAATTCAGTCACATCGAAAATTCCGATAGACATGGTATTCACCTATGTCGATGGCAGCGATCCTGTACATCTGGAAAAACGTCACCGGTATCGTTCGGAGTCTCCAGACGCAACGTTATCAAAAAACGTTTCCGATACAGGAGATATCGATATCCGCTTCTTTGATGTAGGAGAAATCACTTTCAGCGTCAACAGCGTTCTGAAATATCTGCCGTGGATTCGTAAAATCTTCATCGTAACCGATGCCCAGGTTCCGCCCCTTGCATCTCATCTGCTCAACTCGGGGCAAGTCCAAATCATCGATCACCGGGAAATCATTCCTGCACAATGCCTCCCGACATTTAACAGCAGAGCCATTGGTTCGTTTCTCTATCGTATTGACGGGTTGTCCGAAATCTTTCTCCACAATAACGACGATGTTATGCATTTTTCACCAATCAACCCGAGCTTTTTTTTCACGATAAAGGGGAACAGATCAATTTCACTTAAGTTGCATACTCATCCGGCCTATTTCAGGTGGATAAAACGACAATATTCCCGCGTATCGCCGCAGTATCGAACAAATATCTACTCCTCTGGTATTGCGAACGCTTACGACCACCTAAGAAGATGCAGGCACCGTCTTGCCGGTTATGAAATTATCTTTCCGATACATTCGACTCTTGTCATTCGCAAATCAACGGCATGGCGCGTCGAAGAGGAATTCGGGCCTATCCTGGAGGAAACTCGCCAGCGGCGTTTTCGTGATGCCAAAGATATTTCCTATTATACCATTCTTTACAGCATGGAAAAGAAATGGAACCCTCATGACCGTCTTTATCTGCATCTTTTCGGAAATCTGTCTGCATGGGACCCTCATGACCGCATTTATCGACACCTCTTCCGGTACCTTTCCGCACCGCATGCGATGTTTGATTTTCCCTCGTCCTCCGTTTCTGAAAACATAGAGCTGTTCTGGAAACAGGTTGCCGGATCAAACGCCGGATTGGCGTGTCTGAACAACATACCTCCGGACGAACGAGAGCGCTTCGTGGACATCATGATGGAAAAAGGGTTAGGAGACCGGACACAGGAAGTCGTTCCGGAACCATCCCGTGAAGAAGGACTCGACCATGTCTGAAACCCGATTCATTTTTCGCGGTTCGTTTATCAACATGTCGGCAATGGTTTTGAGAATCATTATTTCACCGTTAATGTTGATTGTCCCGAGACTTTTTAATCAGGAGATGTTTGGAATCTTCATCTCGATGCAGTCATTTTGTACAACACTTGCCACGATTCTCGGCTTGAGCATGAGCTCCGGGATGACATGGTGGATACCGAAACAATCAACGACAGAGGGTCAGACGGCCGGGACAGTCTGGAAGTGGTTGCTTATTGTGCTTTTTCTAAGTGGGGGCTTCATTTTTTTTGCCGTGCTCGTCTTATCAACCGGTAAGGCATGGATCCCAACCGGCTTTGAACATGTTACGCTAGGGTTCTACACCATTTGTCTTTTCAGCGTTCCCGGCTCAGTCGTTCTCAGTTATGGTTCCGCATGCCTGATGGGAATCCGGAAACCGCAATATCGCGCCATATGGGAACAATTTCTTTCCCTTTCCTTTATCCCGATTCTGGCCATTGCCCTCTGGCCGACGGGAATTTCGAATGCCCTGGCATGGAGCCTGTTCGGAGCGAAATGGATTTGCGCCATCGTCATTCTGACATACCTCGCAAATAATTTCCCCCCAAGTCTTGAAAGAGGAATTACAGCCGTGGATCAAAGCCTGATTCGCTATTCATTGCCCGTAGCGTTTGCACGGTTAATAGCAAATATCATTACACAAATTGATCTTTGGATGGTGCTCTTCTTTCTCGGACCCGCTTCTGCAGCTGTCTATGGAATCATGCGCATGCTCGCGGACGGCATCGCGAAAGTCCGGTTGAGTTATGATCCTCTAATCGTCCCGATCGTCAGTCACCTGCAATCAAATGACCAACGGGAAAAATTAAGGGATGTCCTTTCCTACACCGTTCGCATGGTATCCATGATCCAGATCGCTGTGGCCGCAACCATGGCATGTTTTCCCAAGGAACTGCTGTCCATAGCGGGAGCTCAGTATTCCGTCGATTTGTTTGCGTTTCTCATTCTCCTCTCCGGGCGGCTCGTTAATGGAATCGGTGAACTTTCTTCTCAAGTGATTTATGGATTGGGGGAAAGCACACTGATGCTGAAGCGGAATGTGATTACATTGCTGTTTGCGGCGACATTCGGAGTGATGCTCATACCCCAGCATGGACTATTAGGCGCGGCGTTTACCTCGCTTCTAATGATTGGCGTGCAATTTCTTCAAGTCATCGTCTTACAAACCCGCCTGACGGGACGCTGGCTTTACAAACGGGAACTGACGCCACATATGCTTTGTCTGTTCGGATTCATCGGAGCAGTCTTTTTTGTTCAATCCCGGTTCGCACTGTTCCCTCTTTTCTGGAGAATTCCGATTTACCTTGCATTAATGATCGCTCTGGGCGTTTGGGCATACAAGGAACGAAAAAATCTCATGCCTTCAGAAAAATAGGTTAGAACATTTCAATAGCATCCAAAGTAATCCTCCCTGGCACATAGGCATCACGAGATTCATCAAAAGATACTGTGACAATATGGGAATCACCCAGAGCATTGAGGCCAGTTTATTTTCCGATAAGACCAGAAAAATGCTAAATGCTTAAAGTTACCATGAAAATAAATTTTTTTAATCATTTTTTCCCGTATAAATTATTTTGCTTTTCTTCAAGATCCCTGCCATGAGCAAGGCTTAGCAATTTAAGAGAGTCGGTAATATTGATGAAGAATAAAACAAGGCAAGCAAGCGCTGCAGAATACAAAATGATGTCTTTGAAAAATATTTCAAGAATTAAAAAGAGCGCTATGAGAATCCTGACTTCCGTCGGTCCGAAAATACCGGAATCAATGATATATTTCCCCGTAACTTTATACCGTAACAACGTAATCAGCATACTCCATCCATACAAAACAATGAGTCCGAAACCTGCCAGTTTCCAGTTGCCTTCAACATAAAGCAAATATCCCAAACCTATTAAAATTATACTTATCCAATCGATGATAATATCAAGCGTAAATCCATACCATTGACGGGATTTGTTGCGATAGAAGGCAAGTCGTCCATCCAGAGAGTCACCAAACCAGTTTATGGCCAAACCCAGAACACACAGTAAAAAATAGCAGGGTTGAATATGGGCGGCTAAAACAAAACCCGTCAGCGTTATTGCGCTTCCTAACAATCCGATAAACGTAAGCGTGTCTGAACTCATCCAGGAAGGAATGCGTTGAACTAAAAAAACCAACGCAATGTGTTCAGGCTTTCTTATTAAATTGGTTCTTGTGCGATCATTGGAAATTGTTTTTAGTACTTTTTTACCGTCTTGGTTCTGTTTGAGTTTCATGATGCTTCCTTTGGTAACAATTTATAATCTTGAAATGGTTAATGCGATATGATTATGTGTTATTCTCGATAAGTTCGTTATTTTATCAAATCCAGTTTCCTGCCTTCTTTTTCCAATATGATCAGGGCATCTTTGAGATCCTTTTGACAATGAGTAGCCATAACGGACATTCTGATCATGGCTTCCGATGACGCAGGAGGAATGACCGGATTTATATAGACACCGTTTTCCAGAAGTCCCTTGCTGAAATAAGCTAATTTCATTACATCTCCTACAATAATGGGAATGATGGGTGTGGGTATCTTTTGTGGGACAGTTCTAAACCCCAGAGACTCTATACCTTTTCTTAGAATGGAAGCATTTTGCAAAACCTGTTTTCTTCTTTTATCGTCATCATAAAAGATATCCAGGGCTTTGCTGGCCGTAGCAACCATAGCCGGGGGCATCGAAGCGCTGAAAATCAAACTGCGCGCATGATGCTGAAGGTGTTGAATAATCTCTCTGCCGGCCGCGCAAAAACCTCCAATGCTGGCAAATGATTTGGAAAATGTACCGACGAGGATGTCGATCTTATCCATTAACCCCAAATGTCCGCAAATACCTTCCCCGTGCTCCCCGAAGTGGCCAATACCATGGGCATCGTCAATAATTACACGCGCGCTGTATCTTTCAGCCAGTTCGACAATACGCGGTATCTGAGCAACATTCCCTTCCATGGAAAAAATACTATCACTGATGATCCAGCGGTTACCTTGTTCTGGAAGACCGGTCAGAACTCTTTTCAGATCATCCATATTATTATACTTGTAAACATGAGTGCTGGCACGTGAAAGCCGACAGCCATCAATAATGCTGGCATGATTATTCTCATCGGAAATGATGTGGTCACCCTTATGAGTAATTCCAGAGATAACGCCAAGGTTCGTCTGCATCCCCGTCGTAAAGCAAAGAGCGGCTTCTTTTTGAAAGAATTTTGCAAGTTTTGCTTCCAGTTCATTATGAATTTCAAGCGTTCCATTGAGAAAGCGCGATCCCGTGCACCCCGTACCGTATTTCCTCATGGCATCGCATCCGGCTTTAATCATATCCGGATGGTTTGCCAGTCCCATGTAATTGTTGGAGCCAAGGTTAATGGTATCTCTGCCGTCAATGATTATTCGCGGTCCGATTTGCCCTGATATCGGCATGAAGTAAGGATACAATCCCATTTCTTTCATCAGTATCGCCAGTTGCACAGAGACGTCTTCAGTAAATACTCTTGGATCTCTATTGGATTGTTTTTTATTTAAAACCTGCTGCAATGCCGAAGCCAGCTGATCTTTTTCCCCCGGCATCAATTACCCTCCATTTTTTTTATTTCAGATCGCATATCGTCTTGCCCAGGTGTGTAATAAACTTCAATCATGCGGTTAAATACACTACGAGGCAGCAACTTGTGCAATAAAACAGCCGAGCGCTGAATTGGATCTGCAACAATTCGGCGAGACGGCGGACACCGGCTTTGCAGAATGCTTGATATGGCAAGAGCCACACGCTCCGGATGGAGACCGTTTTGTTCATCGTGAATGATTTTGTCGACAGCTTTTTTATACCATGCTGCATAAGGGGAAGTTTTTTTCTCAGCAGCTTTCGCGCGTGTCCGGTACTTCAAAGCACCGCCCCGACAATCACCCGGCTCCACAAGGGTCACATAAATGCCGAATCGTCTTGTTTCCTGGGCAAGGCTTTCACTCCAACCTTCAATCGCGTGCTTGGATGCTGTATAGGCACCCTGAAAAGGAATGCCGAACAGACCGTTCAGAGATGAAATATTAACAATACGGCCATATTGCTGTTCGCGCATGGCTGGCAGCACTGCCCGGGTCATGCGTGCCATTCCTAAAAAGTTTGTTTCCATGACCAGGCGTAATTCTTCAGCGGAGACGTCTTCGCAGGCTCCCAGTGTCAAAAACGCGGCACAGTTTACCAGCGCGTCAATGCGGCCATCTCTTTGTATAATATTCCGGATTGCTTCCTGTACGGACAAATCATCGGTGACATCCAGGGGCAACATGATAAACCCTTCGGATGCGATTTGTTCTTTGCCGAATGATTGCGCGCCCGCGTAGACGCAGAAACCGTCAGTATTAAGTTGGCGCGATGCAGCAAGTCCTATGCCGGATGAGGCTCCGGCAACCAGTACATTTTTCAAAATTCAGCAATAACCTCTACAATATTTATTTCAATTTTCCAGCTTATGTTAAATCATAATTCAGAAATTTTTGAATTTCCGGCATCACGGGTATGAACCCCAAGGCAATCCCGATTGCTATCGGGACTGAACCCTAATTTCGCTCTAAGGGGCGGGGAATTATACCCTCCGCTTATCGCGGGATTGTTCGACTGGCAAATTTCAACGCACTTCGTTTTTGAAATTTGAGTCTCACAATAAAATTTTTCGCTGTTTGATATGAAATATCCGTAAAAACCTTTTTGCCTACTCGTTTAAGATTTCAAGTATGCCCCAGCGCATCGACAATATTTTTACCGGCTGCGCGCCTGGCGGAAACAACAGCTGACGCCATGGACAGCAAAATAAAGTTTATAAATAATACAAACAGCGCATCGGGCACCATATCTATATAAAGCAATACGGAACTCGATGCACCCGGCGGCGTGTAGCGCATGGGATGATATCTGGTAATACCCACAACGACACTATGCAACACAAAACCGGCTATGCTGCCGAAAAACCCCAGGCAAGCTCCCTCCAAAGCAAAAATTATGGTTACGCCTTTGCGTTTTAAACCCAGCGTACGCAATGTCCCAATCTCTCTTGTTCTTTCCAGGACCACCATGCTCATGGTATTAATGATTGATAATACTGCGATAAACAAAACGATAACAAAAAGAAAAATAAAGATCGCGTCGAGAAAAGATTTTACCTTGGAATAAACCATTGACAATTCATTCCATGTCAGCATTTCACAATTTATGCCGGCAGCGTCGAGTTTCTTTAGTAAGCGTTTACGCATTACCTCTGTTTCTGTGACGTCTTTGAGCAAAACGACGATTCTTTCTGTCGATGGAGTGTCAAGGAGAGACTGGACAAATTTTAAATTGAATCGTAAAAATTTGTTATTGGAAATCTCATTTCCTGCATCGTAGACCCCATTTATTTTTATATCGAGAGCTTTCATCTGGCCATCGACTGTGTTTGACATAACCACGCCTTTTGTCCCCGGTATTAAATTGAGATATTTACTCAAACCTTTTGACATCTCCACACCGGAGGGATCGTCTTCCGTCAATCTTTTCCCTTTGATCTTTGAATATTTGATCCACCGTTGTGTCTGAAGAATTTTATCGTCTTTGGGGACAACACCCTGACCGACAAAAAGAGTGGAAATTTCACCATTGCTCACCAGACCGGCGAGCTGAATCTGAGGTGTGGACAATATCACATCTTTTTCTTCACCGACAATCTTCATTATTTTTTGGGTTTCTTCATATGTAAACATGTATTTTAATTTGTCCATCTTTGAATATTGTTTCCATCCGGCTTTGTTGATTCTCAGATGTCCGAGTCCTTCACCGTGAATAGCAAGATAGCTTAAAGCCCAATAGGTATGATGAAGATATCCGTAGCACAATCCAATGGAAGCAAAACCGATGCTTATGGTGACAATAGTAAATAAAGAGCGGCGTTTATTTCTTAATATATTGCGTAATGACAACTTGATCCATTTCATCATTAATTTACCGCTCCGGTAATAATGTCCCTCTTTTCAGAACACACCGGATGTTAAACATAACCTGAATCTTAATTATTAAAAAGGAGATTTTTATTTTTCGCATTTAATTCGCACATTTAAAGACCAACATCTTATTGACTTTTTGCATTGTTCATGTATACCAAACCACGATTAGTTTCAAGTAAAACTCTCAAATGAATATTCTGTTTTGCCGGAGGTTGACATGGGAAGAAAAGATGGACGCCATCTTAAAACAATCAGCAGTTTTCAGAAATGCTACACATTTTTCATGCCCAAACGAAGTGAAGCCATTGTTTGGCATGAACTGGAAGTTGACGTTGCTCACACCGTTAATTTTATAAACAACAAAAAAAAAGAAGGTCATGATATCACAATTTTTGAGCTGGTCATTTCTGCTCTTCTTAGAACAACAAGTCAGTTTCCCGAGATAAACAGATTTATTTATAATCATAAATTCTACGCCAGACGTGAATATTCCGCAGCATTCGCTATAAACATCAACGGGAAAATTGTTCTTCGTAAAATATTTGGACAACCCGAATGGGATATTTTTGACGTCTCAAAGGAAATTAAAGAAATTATTAATGACACAGTTAAAAAACCGGCCGACAGCAATGAAAATATAATCGATTTCTTTATGAAACTTCCCAATTTTATTTCGTCATTTTGCGCGATATTATATCCATGGCTGATTGACAAAGGACTTTTGCCCTATGCATCATATAAAGATAACCCTTTGTTTTCTTCGTGTGTAGTTTCAGACATAGGATCTTTTGGTTTAAAGTCTCTTTATCATCATCTCTATGACTGGGGGAACGCATCGGTTTTTGTTACTATAGGCGCAATGCATAAAGCACCGGTCGTGACACCTGAAGGCACGCTAAAAGTTTCAGATGTCATCAAATTCGGATTCACCATAGATGAACGAATCTTCGATGGTAAAAAGGCCTGCGACATACTTTTATTTTTTAAAGAATGCGTGGAAAATCCCTTGGTTCTTGAAAAATCTCCTCAACAGGTCATTCGGGAATGATGCGATCGGCGGGAAAATTCTCAATGACTCGAAATTTTGTATAATTCATTACGAAAAGCTTGCTGTTCTTACCGCGATAAAATGATCATTTTATTTGACATCATAATAAGTTCTTGCTATCCCTTCTTATCCTTGAATGTCCTGATTTCTGCATTCAGCGACTTGTGGAGGTATGCCTGTGTTGGTTCAAATCCAGTCTTCGGCACCATTTTTTCGTTTGTATTAATTTTGAATTTGCAGATTATCATATTCATAAACAATTTCTCTGTTGACTTTTGAAAGTATTTTTTATCCTGTCATGAAACACAAAATAAGGATATTTACGGATGATTGAAAACCTGATTAACAATTTATCCCTCTATCTGGAGACATCTGTCTTTTTAGCGTTTCTTGCCGCCTACCTGGGTGGAATTTTAATCAGCTTTACTCCCTGCACCTATCCTTTAATTCCGGTAACAATCGGATTTATCGGTATACAGGAATCATCTTCCAGGCTTCGCGGATTTATGCTTTCCTTGTTTTATGTCATTGGACTGGCGATCACCTACGCAGCTTTAGGCGCGGCGGCAGCTTTATCAGGCAGAATTTTCGGACAAATGCAGACGACGCCCTGGACCTATTTCATTATGGCTAATTTGTGTCTGGTGATGGGATTATCCATGCTGGATGTTTTCAACATATCAATTCCCGTCCCACAAAAACTGATGAAACTTTACGATCCAAGCAATAGAAAAAGTTTCTTAAACAGCTTCCTCATCGGTATGGTTTCCGGTGTGGTTATCGGTCCTTGTACCGCTCCCGCTCTGGGTGTTTTACTTGGTTATGTGGCGGTAAAAACAAATATTTTACTGGGAATGGGGTTGCTTTTTGTCTTTGCATTTGGGATGGGAACGCTGCTGATTATTGTTGGCACCTTTGCCGGATTTATTGCTTCCTTGCCCAAGTCAGGAGAATGGATGACAAAAATTAAATTCATGTCCGGACTGATATTAATTGGCGCGGCGGAATATTTCCTGTATATTGCGGGCACATTATCAATATGAAACGAGGGCATGATGAATAAAAAAGTTTTGCTGGCTTTGATTTCCCTGTTTATCTTAGCTACAGTCGCCATGTGTTTTGGACAATACAGGCCTGGCTTTTTTTCCAGGCATGATAAAGTTCCAGCCCCTGATTTTTCTTTAAAAGATATCCAGGGGAAAATATTCAGGCTTAACAGCCAGCGCGGAAATCCCGTGGTGATGTTTTTCGGAACCACCTGGTGCCCCGCCTGTCGCATTGAAATGCCGTTATATAGAGATCTTTACGATAAATACGCTTTGCGCGGATTAAAGTTTTTATACATTGATATCAATGAATCCACGGAAAGGGTGGCACGCTTTGCCAAACAAAATTTGTTCCCTTATCTGGTCCTTGTTGATGACGACGGTAGCGTTGCCACGAACTATAATATTATCGGCGTACCGACATTCATTCTGTTGGATAAAGAAGGAAATATTGTCAGTGTCAGCCACAGAATATCGGATTTGGCCGTAGAAAATCTTTTTCTAACAAAAAACTAAGTTTTGAAAATAATATTTTTTTGAGGAACAATTATGAAACAGGACAACTGGCTGCAAAATTTGACAAAATCTGATTTAGATAAATGGATTGGCGGTGTTTGCGGTGGATTGGGCGAAAGTTCTCCTATTCCATCCTGGGCATGGCGTCTTTTGTTCGTGACACTTGTTATATGTTTCGGCACCGGTATATTACTATACATATTACTTTGGATTTTTATTCCATCCAAATCAAATGCACAGGAGTCAAAATGAAATTAAAAAATGATATTTATGTCTATGAATGGACCAGCCCGTTCGAAAACAACTGCAACAGCTTCTTTATAGGCGGCGGTATCAATGCTTTAATCGATCCCGGCTTGACCGGTTATGTGCCCAACTTGCTCAAGCAGATGTCCGCTGACGGCATCAAAAAAGAAGATATCCGCTTTGTCATCAACACCCATTCGCACCCCGACCATTTTCAGGGATCGGAAGTTTTTGATCAGGAACACGTCAAGGTGGGCCTGCATACCAAGGAAATCGAATTTTTAAAAAGCGACGGCGGTGATATTTACAGTCTTTTTGGCATCAATGTTCCCAGAATGAATGTAAACTTGCCGCTGGAAGAAGGCGATGTGGCTTTGGGAGACCAGATATTTAAAATCATTCTTGCTCCCGGTCATTCTCCCGGCTCCGTCGGACTTTACTGGCCCGACCAGAGAGCGCTGTTTTGCGGCGATGTGATTTTCGATCAAAGCGTGGGGCGAACGGATTTTCCCGGCGGCAACGGCTCCCTTTTAAAAAAAAGCATTCTGAATTTTTCCAAACTTGATCTTGAGTGGCTTTTCCCGGGGCACATGGGCATTTTGCAGGGACAAGGCAATATTCAGAGAAATTTTAATTTAATTATCCAGGGGATATTCCCTTACATTTAAAATCCCGTTCGAAAAAAGATGTTTTATGGCCAATGAAGGAAACAAAGTAATCTACTCCATGATTGGAGTCAGTAAAATTTACGAAAAAAAACCCGTACTCAGGGATATCTATCTGTCTTATTTTTACGGGGCAAAGATCGGCGTCATCGGTTTGAACGGCTCCGGAAAAAGTTCTCTTCTGAAAATTCTGGCCGGCGTGGATACGGATTTTTTAGGCAAAACCATTCTTTCTCCCGGCTATACCGTTGGTTATCTGGAACAGGAACCGCGTCTGGATGACAATAAAACCGTACGGCAAATTGTGGAACAGGGCGTACAAAGCACGATGGATCTGATTCAGGAATACAATGAAATAAACGAAAAATTTGCCGAACCGATGTCCGATGACGACATGACCAAGCTCTGTGAGAGGCAGGGCGAGGTTCAGGAAAAACTCGACGCCCTGGATGCCTGGGATATTGATTCCCGTCTGGAAATGGCCATGGACGCGCTGCGCTGTCCGCCCGGCGACACACCGGTCAAGGTGCTCTCCGGCGGTGAACGCCGCCGTGTCGCGCTGTGCCGTCTGCTTTTACAGAAGCCGGACATCCTGCTTCTGGACGAGCCAACCAATCATCTGGACGCTGAATCCGTTGCCTGGCTGGAACATCATCTGCAAAAATATGAAGGCACCATCATTGCCGTCACGCACGACCGCTATTTTCTGGATAACGTGGCTGGCTGGATTCTGGAACTCGACCGCGGACAGGGCATTCCCTGGCAGGGCAATTATTCCTCCTGGCTGGAACAGAAGCAAAACCGTCTGAAAAACGAGGAAAAGGCGGAAAGCGACCGGATAAAAACTCTCGAACGCGAACTGGAATGGATTCGCATGTCACCTAAAGGAAGGCATGCCAAATCCAAGGCGCGTATCAATGCTTACGAAGAACTGCTGGGAAAAACGATGGATAAAGAATCCGGCACTCGC
The DNA here is from genome assembly GCA_964400795.1 of uncultured Smithella sp. Classification (GTDB taxonomy): domain Bacteria; phylum Desulfobacterota; class Syntrophia; order Syntrophales; family Smithellaceae; genus Smithella. The sequence continues at coordinate 73,276 of CAYNWA010000011.1, read as the reverse complement.
GAAATCTTCATCGCGCCGGGACCAAGATTAGGCGATCTGGTGATTGAAACCAAGGATGTGAACAAAGGTTATGGCGAAAATCTTCTGGTAGAGGGCATGACTTTTTCATTGCCGCCCGGCGGCATTATCGGTGTCATCGGTCCAAACGGTGCAGGGAAAACGACCCTTTTTAGAATGATTACCGGACAGGAAAAACCCGATGCCGGCGCCATTCGCATCGGCGATACGGTCAAGCTGGCTTATGTTGACCAGAGCCGCGATTCGCTTGATCCCAGTAAAAATATCTGGGAAATGATTTCCGACGGACAGGATATCATCCCTATCGGCAACCGCCAGATTAACTCCCGCGCTTATGTGTCGCGTTTCAACTTTTCTGGCACCGATCAGCAGAAGAAAGTGGGAACCCTATCCGGCGGTGAGCGCAACCGCGTTCATCTGGCGCGCATGCTCAAGGAAGGCGGCAATGTCCTTCTGCTCGACGAGCCGACCAACGACTTGGATGTCAATACGCTCCGTGCACTGGAAGACGCACTGGAAAATTTTGCCGGATGTGTCGTTGTCATCAGTCACGACCGCTGGTTTCTGGATAGAATCTGCACGCATATTCTGGCCTTTGAAGGCGAAAGCAACGTGCTTTTCTTTGATGGTAATTATTCCGAATACGAAGAGGATTATAAGAAAAGATACGGAGCCGCCGCTAACCAACCCCATCGCATCAAATATCGTCAGTTAACCCGCAGATAAATTGAAAAGTTTAAAGTATTTGATATCTTACAGCAAGACAGTCAACGTTTCATTAACACAATTTTGTTAAACATTTTCACCGGAAACAAATAGCGTTCAATATTTCACGTGGCCAACATTTGCTTGACGCGTAAATCAATAGTTGCTTATAATTAGATTATTAAAAATAACTTCTAAAAAAATGTAAAACGTCGAAACTATTATTTTGAAAGGAGACAAAATGAATAAAAAAAGATTTTCTTTGTTACTGTGTTGCATTTTGCTTCTGGCTGGTTGTGCGGAGACTGGAACGATGACAAAAGGGCAAAAAGGCGGTCTTGTAGGAGCGGGAGGTGGAGCGGCGGTCGGAGCGATACTGGGACAAGTCATAACCCATGACACAAAAGGAACTCTTATCGGAGCGGCCATAGGTGCAGCGGTAGGTGGAGCGGGCGGATATGGTGTTGGCAAAATGATGGATAATCAGGAAAGAGATATGAGAGATGCTTTGGCAACCTCCGAAGCTGCTGCCGTTACGCGGGAGGGAAACCTTTTGGCGGTAACCTTCAGAGGTGATGTCACGTTCGATACAAATTCGACAGAAGTACGAAAGGGACTTTACTCTGAAATAAACCGCGTCGCCGGCGTTTTGAATCAATATCCCCAAACATTGATCATGGTAGAAGGGCATACAGACAGTGTCGGGTCCGATGCATATAACATGGATCTTTCCAGGCGGCGCGCCAATGCGGTGAAAAATCTGCTGGTTCAGCGCGGCGTAGCTTCCAGCCGTATTGAAGTTGTCGGGTACGGAAAAACCATGCCTGTGGCAACCAACAGTACCGAGGCTGGACGTCAAATGAACAGAAGGGTGGAAATCAAAATTGCACCTCAAACACAACCCCAGACGCCGTAAGCATTGAAAGCTCCCTGCGGGAGATAAGGATGCAAAAATGAAAAAGCAGGGCCAGAAATGGCTCTGCTTTCTTTAGCATACTTAATCCAAAAACCATATTACAAGTCAGGGATGTGTCAGGGAAAACTATCTTAAGGTAATGTGGCACTATTTATCCCCAACGCATTAAATACCATAAATCAATCTTAAAATATTATCCAATTATTTCAATTGCTTAGCATTTTTTTCTTGACATAATTTTTATAATCAGTATTTTGCGAACGTTATTTTTTATAAATAAGGAGCCGTTTATTGAACAGAAAAACCTTGATCTTGTTAGTCATTTTATTCGTCTTGATCGGATTTTTCCCTGTACATCAATCCCTGATAAATCATTTCACGGGGGAAATGGCTTACTCATCTGGAGGAACGGCTCCCGTATCGGAAACTAAGCCTGTAAAATCCATAAACGACAAAATCAAAAAAGGCGAAACGCTTTCCTCCATTTTCTCTAAATATGGAATGCACTCCAATGAACTTTTCGAAATAAAAACAGCGCTGGCCAATGTTCATTCTCCGCGGGAAATCCGTCCGGGCAAACCCTATAGTTTCACCTTGGATGATGAGAATTATATCAATTCTTTTACTTACGAAATTGATGACAGCACTATTCTCAAAATAGAACGGGTGGACGGCTGCTTCCAGGCGTGTAAATACAATATCCCCTATGAAACACGCATTTTGACCATCGGCGGCACTATTCAAAATATGCTGGTTTCCGCTTTCGGCTCTGAAAAGGAAGATTATCTTCTTGCCCTGCAAATGGCGGATATATTGGCCTGGGATATTGATTTCAACACCGACATCCGTACGGGCGATTCTTTCAGAATTATTGTTGAAGGGCTGTATGTGGATGGAAAATTCAAAAAATATGGCAGAATTCTGTCCATCGAATTTGTCAATAACAATCAGATCTACAATGCGTATCTTTTCGAACACGACGGTAAAACAGATTATTACAACGCTGATGGGCAGTCCCTGCGCAGAGCGTTCTTAAAAGCACCGCTCAGCTTCAGGCGCATAAGCTCTCATTTCAGCAAGAGCCGTCTTCATCCTATCCTGAAGGTCCGCCGTCCTCATCATGGCATTGATTATGTCGCCGCAACGGGGACACCTGTCAGCGCCATTGGAAACGGCACTGTAAGATTTGTCGGGTACAAAGGCGGATATGGAAACCTCATTATTATTTACCATCCCAACGGATACCGGACATACTATGGCCACCTGTCCAGAATCGGCAAAAACATTCGTCGGGGCAAAAAAGTTCAGCAGGGCGATTTAATTGGTTATGTAGGAGCTACGGGTTTAGCAACCGGTCCGCACCTGCACTATGAAATGAGACAGGGAAACACGCCGATGAATCCGTTAAAAATTAAAAACGTTCCGGGCAAGCCTGTTCCATCAGCACAAATGGCAGAATTCACAAAGTTGACAAAAGCCATAAACAATATTTTCAACATAGCTCTTTTCTATGACACGAAAAACACACAAAGAAAGAATCACAGCCTGCAACCGGCTTTATTATATGCTTCGTTATCTTCACCCGCCCAGCAGGTTAAATCGTCTAAAAACTGATTCAATCTTGTTTTCTTAATTCATCCGGCATATTGCACATCGGATGCCTTGTTACTCAAAACCATTGTCAGATTAAATATAAAAATTGTTTTACAAGGGTTTTGATTTTCTTACGGCGATAAATACCAGGATTAAATAAATAATCAAAGCGGACAATGATATCCACGCCCCCGCTACAAAAGCTTTGGGTTTATACTCGAGGCGCAAATGGTGTTCACCCGAAGACAGCGGGATTGCCATCAGCGTGTAATTGGCAGGCATGACGGTATAATTTTTCTGAGCACTGGCCGGCAATGCCACCGCTTTCCAGCCTTTGCTGAAGTTATCCGTTATTAACAAAATGGCCGGTTGTGCGAGTTTTGCTTTAATGGTTAAATGATTCGTCGAAGCGTTTTCTATCGTACATTCTCGCATGCCCGCTTTTTTAGGTGCTTCTATATCCGGCGATGATTCCAGTATAACCGTCTGACGCGGATCAAAAGTCGGTTTATTCATTTCCTTAAATATGTCATCCGGTTTACTGATAACCTGCCAGTGCGGAATAAGATGAATATGATTCATCACGTCTTTTCCTTCAATGATTAAGAATTCATTCTTCCTAGGAACAAAAAAATATCGACATCTGAGCATATTCAATAAACGATGAGCTTTCCCCAAAACCAAATACTGCGTGGAATCATTCGGATCCATTCCCTGTGTGAATCTTAAAAACCGGTCGTAACGAAGAAGAACTACAGAATCGTAACCCCAAATATCCCTCGCGCCGCTGGACATGGCACTGTTCGGATTGACCAGATTCAGAATACGATAATCTCCGGGATGCTCTTTTAAAAATGCATCCATTTCGGAAGGCTTCAGGATGTCGGCATTAAAAACCTGCTTCGACGCATGGGCAAAAACAAAAATTTCAACAACTCCCAAAACGGCAATAATATAGATAAATACCCGATGATATTTCACGGCAAACAACAAAAGAGCCAGGAACAGAAATATCAACGCTGAACGCAAAAGAGCTTTCATCGCAAAATGATTGGCGGCGTTGATAAAATCGGGATTGGAATATACATTGGTCGCAAGATATGATTCTTTTGTGCTCACAATATAATTTATCAATTGTTGAATAAGGTTTGGTATGTTTGCACTGCTCATGGACACCGATATCCAAAGTGCCGCACCCAAAAGCGTCAGGCCTGCCATTAAAAGCGTAATAGGCATTGTTAAACTTCGATACTTATTTCGCAACAAATCATCCAATCCGATACCGGCCAGCATCACCAGAAATACTGCCAGTAAAGAAATGAACTTTGATGCGCCCCTGAAACTATCAAATCCGGGCAGCCAATGATAAAGAATACGGGCAAACGGCGTATGGGCTCCAAGCGCAAGCACAAAAAGAATGATGACCATTGTTAGCGAAAAATGCCGTTTTTGACGTTCTCCATACAAAGCACCATAAATCGCCATGGATATTCCGGTGACCCCGATAAAGAGCGACATTTCCCAGAGAAAGAACCGCCCCCAATAGGATATGTTCACAACATCTCCAAAAAAATCAGGAACAAGAAGAGTAATCATATTTTCGGGAGGCAGCGAGAATCTTGCAGCATATAAATACGAGGCGGCGCCGCGCGCACTTTCCCCGGCGGCATCCAGACCGCTGAGAACCTGCACCGCGGATAACAGCAGGCTTCCCATGCAAACGGCCGCAAGACTGACGATGATGCCGAAACGGTGCGTTGCTTTCATCAGGCGAAGCGCCGAATAAATCATGATTACCAGAGCGGTATAATATACATACTGAGGATGCCCGGCCAGGATAAACATAGTCAATGAAAAAATACCGATCAGAAGCCATTTCAGCGAACGCTCATCAAACAATCTGTCGACGCATAAAAAAATAAGAGGAATCCAGGCGACCGTGCATAAATTGGAAAGATGTCCGGCGTAAATGTGAAGAAAATATGAACCGCTGAACATAAGCATAACGGATGATGAAAGACACGCCAACGGATGCAATTTGCGATAGGCTGTCCAGAGATACATGAAAAATCCAATCAGCAGAACGTGTAAGGCAATGCTGAAATTAATGGCTTTGGTCACAGGTAATATCAGAAATAAAATATTCGGCGGATACAGGATTGCCGACTGAAATCCCCCGAAGAATGGCGCTCCGGAGAAGATGTGGGGATTCCATAATGGAATTGTTCCCTGTGCTAACTGGCTAAAACCAAAATCTCTCCAGTAAAAAAACTGTCTGGCAATGTCTGTTCTAAAGTTAGAAAGGATTATATTATCCGGGGAAAACAAAACATCGGCAAACATGGCCAGCGTGAATAAAGCGAGTATGAATAAAGCCATGTACCATGGCATTTTTTGATCCAATGAAAATGTTTTTAGCATAATTCGTATTTCAAATTAATTTAAAAAGGACCAAGCCAAATTCTAAAAGACAATCATATAGACTATTAGGAATGCGCCCTATTATTTTAAGTAAAGCACTCTCTCTTCAGGAATTTATTCACGCTGGTATTTGCTCGTGGGATATTGTCCCAGACCTTTTTTCTTGACGATATTTAATGCTCCGGGCTCGTTGGAAATAATCCAGTTTTCCAGATCAAACTGAATCTTTTGAACACGGGGCAGTTTCATGAGTTCCCGGATCATTCCTTCAACAACCGAAAGGCTGAACTCACCCTGAGACTCCCTGACCAGACTGCCGGATACATAGACCGTTCGATGCACGAAGGAATAGCTGATTTTCGTCATGTCGGCATTATGACTCACCAGAACCTGCCTTATTTTTCTGTTAATCTCATATCGGGGCAATTCAGACGACATGGGCACCTTTAGATAAAAGAGCTTCCAGGGTTTTATTGTTAATTACGGAATCTTAATTTTTCTTTTTTCCGGATCCGGGTTTTGACGGTAGAAAATGGCGATGTTGCCGATCAGGCCGATCAGTTCGCTTTTGGTTGCTTTGACGATTTCTCCGGAGATTTCTTTTTTCGATTCCTTGAAGTCGCCAAATTTTACCTTGATGAGTTCATGGTCGTTCAAAGTGTGATCAACAGAAGCGATCAGCGATCCTGTTACGCCTTTGGCGCCAATGATGACCAGCGGCTTTAAATGATGCGCCTGCGCGCGCAGATATTTTTTTTGCGAACCTTTGAGAGTACTCATCAACTTTCCTTTTGATGAAAGTGCCTTATCATAAATAAATCAAACTATAAACATTAATTACGGTTTTTTGGACTTTACAAAATACTCTTATCCTGATTAAAGTATGGCAACTTTATGCAGGAGGTTTTTCGTGAGCACGGCAAATTTACCTCAATACGATTATGATACGATTATCATCGGCGGTGGGCCGGGCGGTTATACCGCGGGCATTTATGCTGCCCGCAGCGGTCTGAAATCGCTGTTGGTGGAGGGTGCGTCAACGGTCAGTCAGATAACGATTACCGATCTGATTGAAAACTATCCGGGCGTTCCCGACGGCATCAACGGTTTTGACCTGATGCAGCTATTCAAGAGACAGGCGCAGAATTTCGGCCTGGAAATCATCGCCAACGATGTTCAATCCGTCAAGAAAGCCAGCGATCATCCGGCGATCTGGGAAATCGCCGTGGGCGATAAATCCTACAGAACGTTGAGCGTGATTGCTGCCACCGGCGCGCAGTGGAACAAACTGGGCGTTCCCGGCGAAGAGGCATTTGCCGGCAAGGGCGTGTCGTATTGCGCCACCTGCGACGGACCGTTTTATCGGAACCGGGATGTCGTGGTCGTCGGCGGCGGGGATACCGCCATTCAGGAAGCCCTGTTCCTAACCCATTTTGCCAAAAAGGTTACTATCATCCACCGCCGCGACCGGTTGCGCGCCGCGGCCATTCTGCAGAAAAGGGCTTTTGCGGAAAAGAAAATCGAATTTGCCTGGAAGGCAAAACTGGTCGAAGTCGCCGGCACGGAATTTGTCACCGGCGTGAAAGTAGCCGACGTTGAATCGGACAACATTACCACCATCGATGCCGATGGCGTCTTTATCTTTATTGGCCTGACACCGAGCACGGAACTTTTCCGCGATATCGTGAACATGGATGAAGGCGGCTATATCATAACGGACGATAATATGCACACCTCAGCCCCCGGCATATTTGCCGCGGGCGACTGCCGTTCCAAGTTGTTCCGTCAGGTGGTTACGGCCGCGGGCGACGGCGCCACCGCCATTTACAGCGCAGAACTCTACGTTGATGAACTGAAAGGCCAGACATACTAAAGTCTGTCATATCAAACGCAATGGCAAATGAGCATCCGTAATGATTTACAGTGTCATTCCGAGGAATCCCGACGAGTCGGGATGACGAAGAATCTTTTCAACACTGTTTTACAAGACTTCTCCCCGGCATGCGCCGAGTCGAAGTGACAAAATCTATGAATTAGGTAGACATAAATACAACATGGAATCTTTTATCAGCACCTGGCAGCAATTGCCTTCTCATATTAATCCTGCCATTTTCAGCATCGGCTCTTTTCAACTGCGCTACTACAGTCTGATGTATCTGGTAGGTTTCGCCATCGTTTACGTACTCACTGTCTACCGGATAAAAAATGAACATTACGAATATACCGCGGAAATGTTGCAGGATTACATGGTTTGGGCAATGCTGGCCATGATCATCGGCGCGCGTCTCGGTGAGGTGTTGTTTTATAACTTCGGCTATTTTATACAACATCCGTTGGAAATATTTCTTCCCTTTTCTTTCTCCAACGGTATTCATTTCACAGGCATCAGCGGGATGTCCTATCACGGCGGCGTCATCGGCATTATTTTACTTTCCATATGGTTCTTCCGGAGACGAAAAATCGACTTCTGGCGATTTGCCGATCTAATCGTTCCCTCCATACCGTTGGGTTATACTTTCGGGCGTCTCGGGAATTTTCTCAATGGTGAGCTCTGGGGCAGAGCAACAACAGTGCCGTGGGGAATGTATTTTCCGCTTGATCCGACACAGAGCCTGCGCCACCCTTCCCAGCTTTATGAAGCATTCTTTGAAGGAATATTCCTATTTGTCGTTCTATGGCTGATGAGAAAAAAGAAATGTTTTGAAGGTTTCTTGCTTGGGTCATACATTTTCGGCTACGGTTTTGTACGTTTTATGATTGAATTTTTCCGCGAACCTGATTTTATCATTGGCCCGGTCAGTATCGGGCAGGTTCTTTGCGCTTTGATGATGGCCTTTGGAGTGATCATCATTTTCTGGCGTAGACATGTTTCGGTTTCAACCAATAAAAAGGATATGTAAATGACTCTCTGGTGGATCATTTTCGGTGTTTTTATTTTTGCGATGCTGGCGCTGGATCTGGGCGTTTTCAACCGCAAGGCCCATGTCATCAAAATGAAGGAAGCCCTGCTGTGGGTTGGCTTCTGGGTGACGCTTGCCTGCCTGTTTGGCGCGGGGGTCTATTATTTTTACGGCCATTCCAAGGCGCTGGAGTTTTTTACCGCTTATATTATTGAATACTCTCTAAGCATCGACAATCTTTTCGTATTCTTGTTGATCTTCAGGTTTTTCAACGTGCCTCCTGCTTATGAACACAAAGCGCTTTTCTGGGGCATTCTGCTGGCACTCATTACACGAGCCGCATTTATTTTTGCCGGCGTCGCGCTCATCAACAAATTCCATTGGATCATGTACATTTTCGGCGCTTTCCTGATTTTCACCGGCATCAAAATGGCACTCAATAAAGAAACTGAAGTGCATCCTGAAAAAAACATAGCGATCAAAGTGCTTCGCTATGTCATTCCGGTGACCAAGGAATTTCAGGAAGCCAAATTTTTCATCATCAAAAACAGCAAGCGCTTCGCGACGCCCATGCTGGCGGTTTTGCTGGCGCTGGAAACCACGGATATCCTGTTTGCGGTCGATTCCATCCCGGCAGTTCTGGCGATTTCTACAGATCCCTTTATCGTTTACACGTCCAATGTCTTTGCCATCCTGGGACTGCGTTCACTCTTTTTCGCAATTTCCGGTTTGATGAAATTATTCCACCTCCTGCATTATGGTCTTTCGGCCATCCTGAGTTTTGTCGGCGTGAAGATGCTCATCACGGATTTTTTCCATGTGCCGACCGGAATTTCTCTGATTGTCATATCATCTATTCTTATTATATCAATTATAGCTTCCGTTATCTGGCCGGATACAAAGTATGAAGACATTCCTAACGTAACGATGAAGGATTGATGCCATGCAAACCGAATTTCAGACGCCTTCGCAAGCTCAGTTAAAAAAATGGGCAAGGCTTGACGACAGTAAAACGCGTCAGGAAGAAGGAAAGCTTCTCGCTGAAGGCGTCAAGGTTGTAGAAGAACTGCTGAGAAGCGACTGGTCCATCAAGGCATTGCTCGTTATTCCTGAAAAAATAAAATTCTGGGAGAAGTGTGTCACGACCGCGGCAAAAGACATCCCTGTATATCAATTGAAGCGAACGCAGTGGGAAAAAATCGGACAGGACAGAGAGCCGGAAGGCATCATGGCTTTAGTTGCCATGAAGAACAAACCGGATATTTCTTTATGGCTTAAGAATACCAGCGGTAACATTCTGATTTTACACGAAATCAACAACCCGTTGAATCTCGGAGCACTTATGCGCAGTGCACTATGGTTTGGCTTTGACAGCATAATTTTGAGTACAAATTCTGTGGATTACATCAATCCCAAAGCTGTACGCGCTTCCATGGGCAGTATTTTTCATTTGACAATTATTCCCAACATTGATTTAAAAGCGGCACTTCCGGAAATTAAGAAAAGTTTTTTCATCATTGGCTCTCATGTGCGTGCAGGAATGTTGCCACATCCGGTTCATAAAAAGGCCGCGTTGATGCTGGGTAATGAAAGCCACGGTCTGCCGGAGACTGTTTTAACAATAGCCGATGAAAAATGGAGCATCCCCGGAAGTGGCAAAGCGGATTCCCTGAGTCTGCCGCAGGCAGCGGCGATTATGATGTACGAATGCACACGACATTGAAAAAAAACTCAGATGCTACGTTGCCCTACATCCCTCGTCGTTGCGACGTACGCCAAATGTACGCCTCACTCCTCGGGATTTGCGCGCCTTGCCTCTGAAGCTTTTTACAAGGTCGTTAAACAGAAGGGGTGGAAGAAAATGTAGTACGGATGTTTAGATCCGTTAAAGCGAAGCTAAAGTTTCGCACTACGTTATTGTTTTTCCTCCCCCGTCGCTTTGCGACCCCCCCCCTCTCTCAAGGGGGACAAAACCTGAATGGTGAAATATGAAATCCTTCATTCAAATAACCACAGCCACCGAAACCAAAGAACAGGCACAAAAAATCGCCCGGCATCTTGTGGAAAAAAAGCTGGCCGCCTGTGTACAGATTTCCGGCCCTATCGAAAGCACTTACCACTGGAAAGGAAAGGTGGAAACAGCTTCCGAGTGGCTTTGCCTGATTAAAACCCGGGAATCCTTGTTCAAAAAAGTTGAAGCCGCCATCAAAAAACTGCATCCCTACGAAACACCGGAAATCATTGCTGTTCCGATTATCAAGGGCAGCAAGGAATATCTGAAATGGCTGGATGCTGAAACGGAAAATAAAATTAAAGAATAGATCCTATTCATACATGCAGTATATATTATCAACAGCAAAGTTCAAAAGACTTAGCTGAACTGGAAATTTCTTATAAATACCTGGGAATATCATGACAGAAAATCAGAAGACCTGTAAAGATGCAAGAAATGCATATCTGGAAAATAATTATGGCAACAATATTCTACCTTTGTCGATATTTGAAAATAAAGATTATCCCGGCAGCAGGCCAACGGAATTTTTGGTATTTTATAAGAAAAAGACCTCTCTCTCGAAAGCAAGAGAAAGTCTCTTGAAGACCATTAAACATTACAACCTTTTTTCCAGCCGTTTAATAATGATTGATGAAAATAAATATGCGCTCCAATATTGCAAAGAGGGTTTTGAATATCATGTTTTGCCGTTTATTGATGTAGCTTCCGATCATATAAATATTGATGATGTAATGAATAAAATAAAGCATGTTAAAACATTACCGGGAGAACCTCTTTTTGCTATTACATTAATACCAGTAAAGGATGGCATATTAGGTGGGATCAGTTGTTCTCATGCGGTAGGCGATGCTACGTCCTTGATGCTTTTTATGTTTGCATGGGGATGTATACACTATGGACATAATTTCCCCATGCCCTCAAATCAGAGACTATTCAAGGGTCAACCCGTTTGTTTTGACACGATTGACAGAGCATTCATTCCTCCATTATCCGAGTTAAACGATGAAATTCAAAATCGAGTTAAAAATTTAAATTGCTGGAAGACATATTATAAAAGAGAATACTTTACCGAAAAATTACTTGATGAAATTAAAAACAAAGCAAAATCAGAAAATGAGAACTACGTAATTTCCCATAATCAAATTATAAATGCCTTAATACTAAAAAAATATCATGAAGAAATTATGCCTGATACTGATAAAGTCAGATTAAGGATTCCCATTAATCTAAGATACATTCATCCTGATGTTGATTCATCATATATGGGTAACGCAGTTTTCTCTAGTGTCATTGAATTTGAAAAAAATGAAGTCAAGAAAATGTCGGAATATCAGATTGCCTATCGCATTAAGCAATCAATTTCCAAAATGAGAAATGAAAACTATGTAAAAAAAATAGCATATCTGTCGAAATATGGGGTAGAATATCAGGGTGACATTTTTAAAACACTTCCTCCTTATAATATTAACACAGACATCCTTTCAGCTAATTTAACTCACGTTAATAATCTTGAATCGCTGGGCTTGGGTTCAGATCTTGGAAATATTATATTTATGAGTTCAACAATGCAAACAAGCTTTGCTATATTGAAAGAAAAGAAGGATATGATATTTGTAGAGATACAAAGCAGATATCCATTTAAAACATAAAACTTCAAGGAATCCAATATGTGCAAGAAAATTGAAAGACAGTATTCTAGATTGGAAGACATCGTAAAACTCTACCCTCTTTATTATTCCCAAAAACGTTTGGATGAGTGGCAAAATCTTTTTGATGAACGGGCAATCATGGTGCGAGTAGAGCAGGGGAAGCCTGTCTCGTGTTTAAGTATCATCGAAGGTATGCCCGAACAACGGGAGTATGCGGCTGAAAACAAAATATTTATTGAAGAATGGCAGAATGTGGAAATTAAACAATACGGAAATATCGCCGTCATCAAGGCCGATTATATCCTTACAACAGATCATGAGATACGCAAAGGGGTTGATGTTTTGACTCTGTGTTTGGATTATGGCGGATGGTTAATTAGCAATCTTACCTATGAGCAAAAAGAATTTATTAGCCGATGATCAATATCATCATTACATAGTTTTGTATGGACGATAAATTGTCTTGAACAGAATATCACCTAAAAAGCAATGATATACATTGATTCCGGCATGAACTAACGTATTGTTAACAATACATAATCTCTTGATATTTATTTTACAATAAGCTTTAACGGACTACGTCCAAAATATATTCCAAGAAAAGTTTTAAAAAAGCTCCAAATGTGCTAGTACATCACCATCCTTACGATAATTAAAGGAGTCTTCATGCCTGACAAAAAAGAGCTGGAAAAACAATGTATTGATACCATCCGTTTTCTCGCAGTGGACGCGATTGAAAAAGCCAAATCCGGTCATCCCGGCATGCCACTGGGCGCCGCCACCGCCGCTTTTACTCTCTGGACAAAACACTTGAAACACAATCCCAAGAATCCGCAATGGCCTGATCGTGACCGTTTTGTGCTTTCTGCCGGTCATGCCTCCATGCTTTTATATGCTCTTCTGCATCTGACCGGTTACGATTTGACACTTGACGATATCAAGACCTTCCGGCAGTGGGGAAGCCGCACGCCGGGGCATCCGGAATATAAACATGTGCCCGGTGTCGAAGTAACGACCGGTCCGTTGGGCCAGGGACTGGCCAACGCGGTGGGCATGGCGATTGCGGAAGCGCATCTTGCCGCGCGCTTCAACAGAGAAGATAAAATAATAGTTGATCATTTCACCTATGTCATGGCCGGTGACGGTGACATGATGGAAGGCGTAGTCGCCGAGGCCTGTTCGCTGGCCGGTCATTTGCACCTGGGCAAACTGATTGTCCTTTACGATGATAACCGGGTAACGCTGGCCGGTTCCGCGGCCCTTTCCTCCACGGAAAACATTGAACAGCGATTCAAGGCCTACGGCTGGCAGGTGCTGAAAGTTGCCAAAGGTAACGACGTTGCCTCTATCGACAAAGCCATCAAAAAAGCGAAACGTGAACCCGAAAAACCGTCGTTGATTTGTGTTTCGTCGACGATCGGTTATGGCGCACCCGGCAGGCAGGGAAGCTGCGAGGCTCACGGTTCACCGCTGGGAGCCGATGAACTGAAAAAAACCAAGGACGCCTTGTGCTGGCTGTCCGATTCTCCTTTTTCTGTTTCCGAAAATGTTTATAAATTTCTCTGCAAAGCCGTGTCGCGCGGCAAAAAATACGAAAAACAATGGCAGGAATCGTTTAACGGATTCAGACAAAATGAACCTGCTTTGGCGGCGGAATTTGAACGCATCATGAAAGGCAACCTGCCTGAAGGTTGGGAATCGGCTTTGAGCGAATTCCCCAACGGATCAAAAGACGTAGCCACGCGCAAGGCCAGCGAGATCGTGATGCAGTCCATCGCGGCGAAAATTCCCGAACTGGCGGGCGGCTCGGCTGATCTTAATCCTTCCTGTTTTACCTGGCTGAAAGGCATGGGAGATTTTCAAAGTCTGCAACTTTCCAAAGAAGGCTTGCATGGCATGGTCGGCGGCGCTTGGGATTATTCGGGTCGCAACATTCATTTTGGTGTGCGCGAACACGCGATGGGCTCGATCACCGTGGGCATGGCCCTGCATGGCGGCATTATTCCCTATACGGCAACCTTTCTGACCTTTGCCGATTACATGCGCCCACCCATGCGCCTCGCGGCAATGATGGGCCTGCGCGCTGTATTCGTCTTTACGCATGACAGCATCGGCGTCGGAGAAGACGGCCCGACGCATCAGCCTGTCGAACAAATCATGAATTTGCGTCAGGTGCCGAACATGACGGTGATCCGTCCAGCAGACGCCAATGAAACGCTGGAGGCCTGGAAAACCGCCATTACCAATACAAAAGGACCGACCACGCTCATCTTCAGCAGACAAAATCTTCCCGTGCTGGACAGAAGTGTTGCAGCACCCGCGTCCGGCACCAAACAGGGCGGTTATATCCTGTGGGAATCGGCGCCCGATTCTGAATTGATTCTGATTGCCACCGGTTCGGAAGTTCCGCTGACGCTGACAGCCGCCCGCAAGCTGGCGGAAAACGGCTCTAAAGTCCGAGTTGTATCTCTGCCCAGCTGGGAAATATTCGACCGCCAGCCGCGTGACTACCGCGATAAGGTTCTCCCGCCGCAGGTTTCCGCACGCATTGCCGTGGAAGCAGGCATCAAACTGGGATGGGAACACTACGTCGGTTTGAACGGAAAAATTATTGGTATGGAAACCTTCGGCGCTTCCGCGCCCGGACCGGTTCTTTACGAAAAATTCGGCTTTACCGTTGAAAAAATTATTGAAGCGGCAAAAGACTTACTTCATCGCTCCTGACGGAATAGTTCAACTTACCAATTCCGCTGCGCCTATAGTGACCTTTAGGTTATTCGCTTTCGTAATTGGAGTTTCACTAAATGACTGAAATACGCATTGATTATTCTCTAGGAGATTATCAGGGTGCCGTTAACAGTGCCCTGGAGAAAATGCGTCGGGATAACGTCATTGAGCGCATCCGTGCAAAAGATTACACCCTGTGGAAACCGAAGCCCGATGAAATCGTCAACCGTCTGGGCTGGCTCAACGCTCCGGCTGAAACACTCTCAAAAATAAATGACATCCGCAGCGTTGTCGATTCTCTGCAAAAAGATAAAATCAGCGATGTCGTCTTAATCGGCATGGGCGGGTCGTCGCTGGCGACGGAAGTTTTCGGCAAAATTTTTGGCAGCAAACCGGGTTTCCCCCGTTTGCATGTCGCCGATACAACCGATCCCGTTTTTATATCTGACGTCACACAACGTTTAAATCTAGAGAAAACCTTGTTTCTTGTTTCATCAAAATCAGGTTCAACGTTGGAGATAACATCGCTCTTCAAATATTTTTATAACCTGTGTCTGAAAAAATCCGACGGCAAAGCGGGACGTCAGTTTATTTTTATCACCGACGAGGGAAGTCCGCTGGTGAAAACAGCCGAAAGTATTTCCGCCCGCTATATTTTCCTCAACAACCCCGACATCGGCGGGCGTTATTCGGCTCTTTCTCTGCCGGGAATCGTTCCCACGGCCTTGATCGGTGTTGACGTAGAAAAATTATTACAAACAGTCTCATCAAATATAGAAATCCTCATGAACACCGGCGTGTCGATCGGCGCAACGTTAGGCGTTTTGGCGACAAAAGGCAGGGACAAACTGACTTTCTTTTTGCCAACGCGCTGGAAACATTTTGGCGACTGGCTGGAGCAGATGATTGCCGAAAGTACCGGCAAGGAAGGCAAAGGTATTCTGCCTGTGACGGATGAAACGCTTAAGAATATTTCCGTTTACGGAAAAGATCGTTTATTTATTGTTTTTAAAAATCAGGGTGACACCAACCCATCACCCACAGAATCTCTAATGAAAATCGGTCATCCCGTTATTGAAATTTCAGTGAATGAAGATGATGATCTGGGGGCGCATATGTTTGTCTGGGAAATGGCCACCGCAGTTGCCGCGCATTTTATGGGCGTCAATCCTTTCGATCAACCGGATGTGGAAGCCACCAAGAAGCATACCCGCGCCGTGATTTCGAATTTGGATAAGAGCACAGATGAAAAACCGGCCATAAAATTTGAACAAACTGAAATCTTTGGTAAGGTTGAGGGGAAGACTCCAAAGGAAATTTTAAATAATTTTTTAAAACAGGTGAATGCGGGTGATTATGTTTGTCTGCAAAATTATTTGAGCCCGTCGCCGGAAATTGATGCGGCGGTTAATCGCCTGCGTGAAATGCTTGCACGAAAATATGTGTTGCCGGTGACCTGCGGATACGGCCCGCGTTATCTGCATTCCACCGGACAATTACACAAGGGTGATTCCGGAAACGGCTTATTTATTCAATTGACTCAGAATTATGCTTTAGATTTGGATATACCCGACGAAATAGGGCGGGAAAAATCGTCGCTTTCCTTTGGCGCCCTTAAAGACGCGCAAGCCAAAGGTGACTTTCAGGCGCTGACAGAAAAGAAAAGAAGAATCATCCGGATTCATTTTCGAGAAAATCCCACCGATGGGTTAAACACAATCGTCAATTTTCTTTAAGCAAATCTCAAGATCTGCAAGTTATGTCATTGCCGGGCGGGAGCGCGTAATCCAGTTGTATCAGAACCTGGTTCCCCCGCCTACACGGGAAGGACGCCTGGATTCCCTTGTCTCGCCGGCGCTCGCACGAGAATGACAAAGGCAGCAACACTTTTCATCTTTGTCATGTTGAGAGATAGCGAGACATTTTGTCGGTTGAAGAAAAAGATTTCTCTTCGTCCCGACACCCGATATTCGCCGGGCAAGTGTCGGTACTCATCGAAATGACAATATTACCTTTTTTAACTGATCACCCTGAGAATCTCCGGAGCGTGTCTTTCCGATGCCGCGGGAATTGCTTTTGGATAACCGAGAATGATCGGCGCGACAATTCGGCAGCCGTCGGGAATTCCAAGCAGAGTTTTTGATTTGGGATCACGGATTTGTGCACCCAACGCGATCCAGCAGGTCCCCAATCCTCTTGATGCCGCCGAAAACATAATATAACTCGCCGCCAGCGCGCAATCCACATCCAAGGAATACACCGCGCTGGAGCCGCTAATAAAGATCACGCAGGGCGCGTTATAATAGACATTAAAGTTTTTATCTTTCAGCACGTCCACATAGGCCGGATTAGATGATGCTTTATTCTGGGCAAAATCATGAAGGAGGTTGGCTTTGCTTTCATCGGAAAGAGCTTGAATGGTATTCCTGCAATTAACGATGGAAAACCGACAGGGTTGATTGTTACTGGCTGAAGGCGCCAGAGTCGATTCCTGAAGAATTTCCTCTACGATTTTCAGCGGGACTTCCTTATCCTGAAAATCACGGATGGATCTTCGATTTTTTAATAAGTCTGCAAATGTTTCCATATCTATTTTACCTCCTTCTTAAAGATTTTGTCTTTGTGTTTGACTATCAATCATCAAGGCAAAAAAACAGAAATAAGCGCCAGGATTAAAGATTGAAATAAATTGATCACTGGATCCAGAACGCCTAAAAAAAGCAGCCCGATAACAATAAAAATTCCAAAAGGTTCAATTTGATGTAAAACTCTGTTGACGGATGCCGGTGCGAAACCCATGAGAATTTTAGATCCGTCCAACGGAGGTATCGGAATCAAATTAAACGCGGCGAGGATCAGGTTAATCCGGGCCAGCAGCAAAAGAACCTTTCCCTCCATCCCTGAAAGTTCGGGAGATATCAACCTGAATAATAAAAGCGCTGCAAAAGCGATGATAATGTTTGCTGTGACGCCGGCTGCCGAAACCAGAATTAGCCCCATGCGTTGCTTTTCATGCGGAATATTTCCCAGATTAACCGGAACCGGTTTCGCCCAGCCGAAACCGACAATCAGCAGCATCAAAGACCCGAAAGGATCAATGTGTTTAACAGGATTGAGCGTCAGCCTTCCCAGCCATTTCGCCGTAGAATCGCCCATTTTATAAGCAATCCAGCCGTGAGCCAGTTCATGAAAAATGACCGAATAGAGAAGCAGTACGGATAATATGATAAAAGCCGGCGGATCTTTGATGAGTAATTGTATGAGTCCCATAATGAATGATTACGCTCTTTCATTGATTTTATCTACGACTGTTTCTTCAGCCATGCTTCCTGTCTGATGGATGTTCAGCAATTCAGGAAAATATCTGTATTTCATGCCTACATATACGCCAATACCGGCCAGTAAAAGATCGGCAATGATGCACAGCAATCTTACGGCAATCGGAAGAATCAAAGCCGCCTCCACGCTCAAGAATTGCCTGAGCAGGATGAACATCATCCCTTCTCTAACCCCCAGACCGCCCGGGCTGAAAAAAGCTAAAAAACCCAGTATGGCGGAGATGGAAATCGTTGCCGTCACGGCAAATATATTGACAAAGGGCATGCTCATGCCTATCCCCTTCGCCAGAAAAAACATGGCGATCCCCAAATAAGCATAGGCGAGAAAATACAACAGTTGAATATATATAAAAATGCGCTTTTTCATCATGATCGGCTCTATGTCTATTTTGAACAACCGCCCCAGCGGAATAATAATGAAATTGATGATCGTGGTGTTCCATTTTATAAAAATAAAATCCAGCGCAATCAAAAGCAGAAAAAGCAAAACGGAAATTTCCAGAGACGTTATTTTTAAAATGATGAGATAATAAAATAAAGCATTGGCTGCGGAAACGAAAACAAGGCAGACAAAACTAATCAGATTAATATACACCACAACCGCATTGGAAATACCCTTGGAAGACAGCAGTGCCATTTGTGCCGCGTACGTCCATACTTTTCCCGGAACGTATTTCAGTAACGCGGATGTATTATACAAAGCGACGCTTTCCTGAAGATTCAATTTCCTTTGAACATACTGGTTTACACAGATTTTCCAGACGACAGGCCCGATGAGAAATCCGGTCGTCCCGAAAAATATCGATATAAAAATGTACGGCGGATAAATGGCAAAATGGTATCGACTCAACGCGTCTGCGTTAATTTTGAATTCATGATAGAAAAAGTATCCGGCTGCGATGATGACCGCCAACGCGACAACATATCGCAGAATGTGCTTGTAGTTCAATGTTTTGTCTCCATCGTATCTTTGCCGGCGTATCCCCGGCATCGCCATTGACAAGGAACAAAAAAACCGTTCCGTTCGCACCGATGTAAGAACATATGATAATTGATTTTTTGTGTCAAAATAATTCTGAATATCCATGGAGAATTTACCGTTACATAAATAATGCTTGACAAAGACAAAAAATATTCATACAAATGTTTAAAACAATTGTTTGAATAATAATGATGGAAAACAAAAAAACAATTTCAAAAACACGCGCGGCGATCATCGAAGCGGCGGGAAGAATCTTTGCCGAGGAAGGTTATAAGCAGGCAACGGTCAGAGACATTTGCAGCCACGCCGGAGCCAATGTCGCGGCCATCAATTACCATTTCGGAGACAAAAAAGAATTGTATCTTGCCGTACTGAAACATTATCAGGAAATCGCTTTTCAAACCTACCCTCCTGATCTCGGCATGACCGAAACACAAAAGCCCGAGGAAAAACTGCGCGCGTTTATCCGGTCATTCCTGATGCGGATTATGGACGACGATCGTCCCGCCTGGTTCGGCAAACTGCTGGCCCGCGAGTTTACCAATCCGACATGGGCATTTGATATTCTGGTAGAAGAAAACATTCGCCCTTCCTTTCAACTGCTCACCGGAATTATCGCCGCGATTCTGGACAAAAGCCCGAAAGACAGGATTGTGCGGCTTTGCGCTATGAGTATTGTCGGTCAATGTCTTTATTTCCGGCATTCACACCCGGTCATCACCCGAATCTATCCGGGTGAAGCGTTCGGCGTAAATCAAATCGATGAATTGATGGAACATATCACGACCTTCTCTTTGCGCGGACTCATGAAAGAGAAAAGAAAAACCCACAGGTGAAAAAATGCACAAAAAGATTTTTTTTATAATCCTTTTACTGATAATGCCGTTCGCCGTGAAAGCCGCGGAACCGGTGGAAGAAACCGTTTTGTATAGTCTGGAACAATGCCTGTCCATTGCGCTGGAGAAACATCCGAATCTCAAGGCGTCGGCAGGCACAATCAAAGTGAATGAAAGCCGGGTCGGACAGGTCCGGTCCAATTATTATCCGCAAATCGATTTATCGACCGGCTATAAAAGGATCGGTCCAACAACACCGCCGGGCGAAAGTATCGATGCCTATGATCAATATTCAACGGGAATCAACCTCGGAGTGACTCTTTTTGATTTCGGCAAGACATCAACCCGTGTAGACATCCAGGATTTGAATGTTGCGGCCTCTCGCGCCGACTACAACGATGTCAAATCACAAGTCATCCTGAATGTGAAAAAAGCTTATTACAAGCTGCTACAGACCCAACGGAATAAGGGCGTCGCTGCCGACACCATGAAACAATTCCAGCAGCATCTGGATCAGGCCAATGCTTTTTTCCAAATCGGCACCAAACCGAAATTCGACGTGACAAAGGCGGAGGTTGATTTCGGCAACGCGAAGTTGAGCGTATTGAAAGCCGGAAATGCCGTTCGCGCCGCCATAATAACCCTGAAAGATGCCATGGGCGTTCCTGAAAACGCCGATTTTACCATCATCGATAATCTCGCTTTTCAGAAAAACGAATTGGAATTAAACGATGTACTGAAAAAAGCTTATGCGAGCCGGCCTGATCTCATTTCCATCAGGGCTAAACGTAAAGCGGCAGAACGCGCGGTTGAACTCGCGCGAAAGGATTATTATCCGACCCTCTCGGGCAGCGCCGGATACGATTTTTCCGGAACAGATTTTCCCCTGGGACGCGGCTGGAATGCCGGCGCCACATTGAGTTTTCCGCTTTTTTCCGGATTTTTGACAAAATATCAGGTTGACGAAGCCAATGCCAGTCTTGAAGTGCTTAAAGCCAACGAGGATGCCACACGCCGGGCCATTCGTTTAGAGGTCGAGCAGGCCTATCTGGAAGTTCGGGACAGCGCAGAACAAATAGCCGTGACCGAGATGACGGTGGTTCAAGCTCAGGAAAATTACGATCTGGCTGCGGGACGATATCGGACAGGTGTAGGCAATCCCATCGAAGTAGCGGATGCCACCATAACGCTTAATAACGCCAAAGCTAATTTAAATACCGCGCTTTACAACTACAAGATTGCACAGGCCGCACTGGAAAAATCCATAGGAGTAAACCCATGAAGAAAAAAATTATTATCATATCTGTATTGCTGATCACCGTCATTGTCACCGGGTTATTCTTTTATGTTCACCGAGACGGGAAAAAAGCCGCCTACAAAACGGAAAAAGTCTCGCGCGGTGAAATAAAATCCATCGTCACGGCAACCGGCACGGTGAACGCCGTGACAACGGTTTCCGTCGGCACGCAGGTATCCGGCACTATAAGAAAACTCCTGGTTGATTACAATTCACCTGTAAAAAAAGGTCAGCTGCTCGCACAGATCGATCCCTCCACGTTTCAGGGACAGGTCGATCAGGCCCGTGCCAATCTGTTATCGGCACAGGCGAACATGGAAAAAGCTGCCGTCAGCGTGACTGACGCGCGCAGAACCTATGAACGCAACAGGGAACTCTTTGCTCAGAATTTCATTGCCAAAAGCGAACTGGATACAGCCGAAACCAATCTGCATGCTGCTGAAGCCCAGCACAAAGTAACACAGGCACAGGTTGGCCAGGCGCAGGCCTCGTTAAAAATCGCCGAAACAAATTTGCAATACACCAACATTATTTCTCCGGTGAACGGAATTGTGATCTCCCGCAATGTGGATGTGGGTCAAACGGTTGCCGCCAGCTTTCAAACTCCGACTCTCTTCAGCATAGCCCAGGACCTGACCAAAATGCAGATTAACACCAGTGTGGATGAGGCGGACATCGGCAGGGTGCAGACGGGACAGGAAGTCTCGTTCACGGTTGACGCCTATCCGGACGCGGTCTTTGCCGGAAAAGTTTCCGAGGTGCGCAATGCGCCGACCACGGTGTCGAATGTTGTAACCTACGATGTCATTGTCAAGGTGAACAATCCTCAGTTGAAATTAAAACCGGGAATGACCGCCAATGTTTCCATTACCATTGAAATGCGTCCCGATGTTTTACGGGTTCCCAACTCCGCCCTGCGCTTCAAACCTGCAGAAACGGGCGATAGAAAAGGAATCAGGACGGAACAACAGGAAATAAAAGGAACAAACGTCTGGGTACTGGAACAAGAGAAACCCAGACCGGTGCAGGTTACCATGGGAATCAGTGACGGTAATTATACGGAAATCATCTCCGGCCGACTGGAAGCGGGGCAGGATATTATCACGGACAATTTGAATAATAAAAAAGGAGGCAGCAGCACGCAACGCCCGCCGCGGAGGTTTATGTAATGGCTCTCATTGAAACCAAGCAGCTCGTCAAAACGTATGATGTCGGGGACGAAGGCGTGCGTGCGCTGGAAAATGTCTCCGTCAGGATTAAGAAGGGCGAGTTTGTCGCCATCATGGGACCTTCAGGTTCCGGCAAATCCACTTTCATGAATATCATCGGTTGTCTCGATCAGCCGACGGCCGGCGAATATGCGCTGGATGGTCGGCAGATCAGCGGTTTGTCACGCGATGAACTGGCAACCATCCGCAACCGCAAGATCGGTTTTGTCTTTCAGGGATTCAACCTGCTTTCCCGGACATCGGCTCTGGAAAATGTGGAACTCCCCCTTCTTTATAATCACGTTCCAGCCGGCAAAAGAAAGAAGAAATCCCTTGCCGCTTTAAAAATGCTTGGCCTTGAAGGAAGAGAATATCACCACCCCAATCAACTCTCCGGCGGTCAGCAACAGCGGGTGGCAATTGCCCGCGCCCTGGTCAATGAAGCTCCCATTCTAATGGCCGACGAACCGACGGGAAATCTTGACACAAAAACAAGCATTGAGATCATGGAACTTCTGGTGCAGCTGAACCGCAATTCCGGGACGACGATTATTCTTGTGACGCATGAACCGGATATTGCCGCCTTCAGCAAGCGTAACATTCGCTTTGTGGACGGACATATCGTCAGCGATGAAGAGGTTAAAAAATCATGATCAGCATCATTTCCACTCTCAAAATCGCGCTCAGGGCATTATGGGTCAACAAAATGCGCTCGGCCCTGACCATGCTGGGAATCATTATCGGCGTCAGCGCCGTGATTATTATGCTGGCTGTCGGCACGGGTGTCAGCCGGAAGGTTTCCGCACAAATTTCCAGTATCGGCAGCAACTTGATCATCGTCATGCCGGGCAGCACCTCGCAGGGAGGCGTCCGGATGGGAGGAGGCAGCCAGTCCACATTAACAACCGCCGACGCGGATGCCATCGAAAAAGAATGTTCCGCCGTTGCTGCTGTAGCGCCGATGCAATACGGAACTGCGCAGGTGGTGTACGGAAATCAGAACTGGTCAACCGGCATTCAGGGAACGACGCCCGGTATTCTGGAAGTCAAGGATTGCGGTCTAACGGCGGGACGGAATATGAACGAACAGGACGTCCGTAGCGCCACAAAAGTCTGCCTTCTGGGACAGACCGTCGTGGACAATCTTTTCGGAAGTATAGATCCTATCGGTCAGATTATCAGAATCAAGAAAATTCCCTTCACGGTTATTGGCGTTTTGGAGCCCAAAGGACAGTCATTGGGCGGCCAGGATCAGGACGATACGATTATCATCCCATTGAGCACCGCGCAGAAAAAAGTCTTCGGCAGAACCGTCCCCGGAATGGTGCGGTCGATCATGGTCAAGGCGAAAGGCACCGAAGAGCTAACCATTGCGGAAAGACAAATCACGAATCTGCTGCGTCAACGGCACCGCATCGGCCCCAATAAAGAGGATGATTTCACCGTCATGAATTTGACGCAGGTTCTGAATATGGCGGAACAGACCGCAAACATCTTCGCCCTGCTGTTGGGAGCCATCGCCTCCGTATCGCTGCTGGTCGGCGGCATCGGTATCATGAACATTATGCTGGTTTCCGTCACGGAAAGAACTCGGGAAATCGGCATTCGTATGGCCGTCGGCGCAAAAACATGGGACATTCGCATCCAGTTTATTATTGAAGCCCTGACCCTTTCCATGCTCGGAGGCATTGCAGGCATCATCATTGGAAGCGGTGGTTCCTTCATCCTGTCGACTGTTTTTGAAATTCCTTCCGTTGTCTCGTTTTTTTCGGTTTTGCTTTCATTCAGCTTTTCCGGCCTGGTGGGAATTTTCTTCGGTTTCTATCCGGCCTACAAAGCGTCGCTTTTGAATCCCATTGACGCGCTACGGTTTGAATAGATGCAAGCATTAACCGCTTCGCGAACAGGAATCAGCGCTGAAAGATGTCAAATAATTTTCAATTCTAAAAATCCGGGTTTTCATGACACCATACATTAAGATCGGTTGTAAAAATTCTCAAGGCTTCAATTGCTAATAAAATGTTAAATTTTAACTTAAGACATCTCCAAATCCAACCATTGTCTCACTTCACGCGGAGTGGCAATTTTGCGGCCGTTACGTGTTACTGCATCCAAAGCTTTTTTGATCCAATCTCTGTTGCTTGCGAATGCGTGCTTATTAATATCCAAATAAAGGCTATCTTCTAATCCGGTTCGGATACCACCACCCATTGCTGCGGCCAACTCCTGTACCTTGCTGTGAAATTTACCAATACCGGAAGCGGCCCAAATTGAAAATGCCGGGAGTTGAGAAACCAGGTAACGGAGATTGTGCTGCGAAGCGCCCATCGTGCCAAGGGAACCGAGAATGAGGTTAAAATATGCGGGCTGACGTAGTAAGCCTTTCCTTACCAGATATTTAGCATACTCGACCATTCCCACTTCGAAAACTTCCAATTCCGGCTTGATATTTTGCTCCATCATACGCAGAGCCAAAGACTGAATTACCTGTGGTGAATTTATGCTGGTCTGTGAAGGGAAATTCATTGAACCCAACGACAGAGAAGCCATATCCGGCTTTACATCATTGGACAATTCTAATGCAGCAGCTCTTTTCTCCAGTTCGTGCCAGTTGCGTCCGCTGGTTGTTGTACAGATGATCAGATCACTGTTTTTTTCCCGGATACGACTTATAATTTCTGCATATACCGACGAATCCGGCGTTGGCTTTTCATGGACGTCTCTTGCATGAAGGTGAACAATGGCCGCCCCTAGTTCTCCTGCTTCTAATGCAGCTTTGGCGATTTCGGCGGGCGTGACGGGCAGATAAGGATTGTCACTTTTTTCGTTCTTCATGCCTGTTAGGGCGGCATTAATCAACAATTTGTCGTTTAGAGGCGCTGGAACGTCAACGTTTGTTAGGTCAGCTTCCAGAGTCGTCCATTCCGGAATGTCCTCCAAACTAAACGAATGAATCTTCAGCAGTTTACCGATTTCACGGTATCCGAAATGTTGCTTGTACCAGGCAATGGTTTCCGGACGGTCCGCGTTCGTTATGATTTTCGTACACCCCAGACTTTTCAAAATTTGCATACGCTGGGTTTGCAGTATCTTGCCCAGACCCATCTTCGTGCAGTCTGGACGTACGGCCATCAGGGTTGTTTTGCCAACATCATCCGAAAGAAAGGTGTAACCGGCCGTTCCAATCAAATTCCCGTCTTGTTCGGCAACGATAAAACACTTGTAATCGAGCGGGCCCATCTCCGGAGAGGGAATGTGATGCATATTGTAGGGACGCATCAATTCGATGATATCGGGGATGTCTCCGGATCGGGCAAAACGAATTTTGTAACTGGGTTTTGACATTGACATGCGTAATTTACCTCAAAAAATTATACTAATGGATACCTGCTTGTTATTTGAGTAACCATTTTACCGGTTTTTTCTTTCAAAATAGAGAAATATGTTTTAATTGATGCTCCGCCAACATAAAAAATACTCATGGCATCCGGATCTAAAAACAGAGATTCCAGATCATTCAAATGAGTTAAATTGGCTGCAAGGATGTCCGTGTCCATATTATAAGGAGGAAATTTTTCAAGAACATCATCTTGAATCTCAACGCCGTATTTTGATAAATATGATATTTCTTTGATGAATTTTTTATCTCTTGTTTTTGTAATGGATTCTTTTAAACGATAGGCGATCTGAGGGATTGACATTTTGTCAATCTCTTCTTTTTTAAATTCCGTAAAACTGTTTACAACTGCATAACCCATATACATTGAATCAATATCAGGGTGTAAATTTCTGAGATCTACAGGAGTTCTTATCCTAATCTGATCAGTATCAGGTAAAATACTTTGATGATATTTTTTTAATAACAATGCCGTCATGATTTGATTATTGGAAATAATGTAATTCTTGTTATCTGCCTTGGCGTTAATTTTCATTTCATGGAGAAATTCATCCGTAAAGTATTCCATCTTCGTGAATGTTTTTATGGTCACGCCACGTTCATAACGTTTCTTAATTTCATCGTTCAGCTCAGACAATGGAGGAGTAAAACTTTTGTCGATTTTATCGGAGCGAATGGGATTTCCACTAAAAAATCTTTGTCTTGAAGGAGGTATAATATTTTTCCCTTCAACGGTGCAATTCCAGGCGTAAAGAAAAAGAATTAAAGACGTTCCATCCGCTACTGCATGAGAGCAACTGACTCCTACAAAATGTCCATTTTTAAAGGGGATTATGGTAAGAGCCAAAAGGGGTTCGCCGGGCAACGTTTTAACATGCCTCATCATATTTTTAAAATCATCAATGCTTACGTCGGTATAATCTGTATGAAAAGGCGGCAAGGTTTCTATCACAATCCCGTCAGTGCAATATTGCAAGGCAAATTTATTTTCATCAATCATAATTAAACGGCTTGAAAAGAGATTGTAGTCCTCAGCCGTTTTTAAAAAACATTCTATTCCTTTTTGTACGGGAGTATCTTTTTTGTAAAATATGAAAACTTCCAGAGGACCTGCGCCTGGCATGTATTTATTTTCGGCTTTGGATAGCGGCAAGATATTTTTGCCAAAATATTCTTCCAGATATTCAGTTATGTCCTTGTTGCCGGTTTTACTGGTTTTCATCACAATAAATTCAATATTGATAGAGCAAAAATTTTTAGTTTTTATGAATATAAATAATTGCCTTGCGCGTCAAGCACAAGATGGCGCGTAAACTTAATGAATTTCATGAGATATTTTGAATGTTTATAAATCAACCTGCACATAAGCCAGAAGATTAGACTGCCTAAAGTTTGGTTTGATATTGAACATACTATTTTTCAAACGGCAATCCTCAATAATGACACTCGCTGAGGGCGAGCGATACGATGTTCAAAGCGTAAGTGGTAGAGAGGCTCTATGAAAACGAGCATAGAGAAGTTTGAAGCGTAAGTCGAATTATCCAATCCCGATAGATCGGGATTGGAAATTATTCCAAGAGGAAAGCGACGCAGAATTCTGACAACAGCCACAAAAAACGGAAACTTGGTCGGTGTCAAGGTTTTCAAACCAAGATTTAATTGGAGGTGGCCCATCACGTCAAATACAGGACCGGACATTTAAAGCACTCCATCACAACCCTCTTTAATTTAATTTTCTATCAACGAAAACGCTGCGAATTCTGCAATCGGAAACGATTCTGGTGATCGCGGGGAAGCTCCTCGCTCCCCAAACGGTTAACCTGCATAATAGCCCCGGAACGATCAGAAACCTCCCTTTTTCTATTCCTTTGATGGTATCCCTGACCATTGTATTGATATCATACTCGGGTATAGTCAGCGTATGTGCTTTATTCTCGGGACTTCTCGTATCGTTAAGGTCCAGCGTCATGGGAGAAACAAACTCTGAAGGGCATACAAGGTGAACCCCGACGCCGAGTGGTTTCATTTCATACCGCAGAGATTCTGAAAGACCAACCAGAGCAAACTTCGATGAACAATAGGTTGTATAGCCGAAAACACCAAGCAGTCCGGCAACAGAGGATATGTTAACGATTCTGCCTCTTTGTTTGATGATATAAGGCAGAGCGGCTTTGATGGCATAAAGAACTCCGAAATAATTTGTTTCGATAACTTCCCGAAAGGTTTCCACGGAAAGTTTATCAAAATAACCTTCCCGGAGAATGCCGGCTGAGTTGATTAGAATGTCAGGGGGACCGACTTCGTTATTAATTTTCTGAAAGGTCTCTGTTATCGATTCAATTTTGGAAACATCGGATGAAAACGCATGGACCTTGCCCCCTACCCTGGCTATATCGGCTTTTGCGGTCTGCAGTTTTTCCTTGCTGCGGGCAATAACAGTGATGACCGCCCCCTTCTCCGCCAATTTCTTTGCTAGTGCCAGCCCCAAACCCGAAGAGCCGCCGGTTATCACTACATTCTTGCCATCGAACATACTTCGGCCTCCCTCTCTTTCGCCCTTTGGGCCATTTTTTCTGCATCCTGCATGTGTTCAAACTTCAGTGCAAAGCCTTTGCCGGTAACAAGATCGGTTGAAACAACAGGAACATTTTTCGGGATATTGATTTTTGCGCCGCTGATGTTGATGATATCTTTTTGAATATCAACACCGGGCATTACCTTTATCAGCTCCGGTCCTGCTTCTGTCAGCTGAAATATGCCGACCGTGTTCACATAATAAACGTTGGCACTCCTGGCCAGCGCTTTTTTGGCATTGAATGTTATTTCCCGCAGCTTGTCGACAAACTTCGGCTCGCCGTGTTTTTCGACAACGAGTCTGCCCTGTTGAATTGAATATTGTCCTCCCTCTGTCCACTTGCCCACAAATATAATCGTTTTGGCCGCATCCACGATATCGGGGAAACCGCCGGGTCCCACGCAATTGAAGACCAGATCGCCTCTTCTCGACACATTATTATTGCCTTCGGAATCGACCTCCAGACATCCCAGGACAGCAACGTCAAGATATTTTTCATAAAGACGGAACATTTTTGCCGAGCTGATGAGCTTTCGCGGATTTATAGCTGCGCCGAAATACATCCCCGACGCGGGCATGCCGCCATAAGCGCCGCTTTCCGTGGTGAAAGTCAGCTGCCTGTACAATCCACTCTCAAATAGGATACGGCCAACTTCCTCGGGAAGTCCGACCCCGAAATTGATCAGCGAACCGGGCGTAGTTTCCTTGACAAAGAGCGAAGCGGCCATCCGGGCTACGGCGTTATCCACCTTGTCCCTGATCGGCGTGATGCCGGTAAATGTATTGGCCAGCTTGACCAGATAACTGGCATTGACAATATCGACGTTGGCTCCTTCGGCAAACATCGGGAAATAATTTCTCTGGAGCACACCGCCGGTCTGCTCATTTCTCGGATTGACCACAACCGCATCAACCATTGACGCGGGCATGGATATCTCTTTCGAGGTGGCTTCGATGATATCGCTGACCGTTACCAGCACAACGCCGTCGTTGGCTTTAGCGGCACGCGCCGCCTCGATGTTCTCGGTGATCGTCGCTGCATTCTTGAAATAAATGTTGCCGTCCCTGTCCGCGTAGGGCGCGGAGAATATCGCCACATTTATTTCGGGAAGGGTATAAACAAGCGTATCGCCTTCGGCTCGGACAAAGCTGCTTTCCTTGTTTCTTAACAGACTGGTGCCGCTGCCGACCCTGGGATCGAGAAATGTTCCCACACCGACCGTGCTGGCGACTTCCTTTATGCCGTTGGCCTGACCTGCTATGAGACGCGTCATCACGCCCTGCGGCATGGTATGAACGTCCAGTTGTCCTTGATCGCCAAGTTTGAGCAGGGCTTTATGGGTTTCCACATGTCCCGAGATGTGACATTTCAGCAAACCCGGCAGGGCGACTTCTTCGAGAGTTCCGGGAGCCTCTCCCCTGCCTCCGGCGGCGGCAACAACCATCCAGGTCAGCCCGGAGGGCTTTCCCTCTCGTTCGAACATTTCCCGTACGGCCCAGTAATAGGTCGAACATCTGCTGTTGCCGGCGATTCCTGTTGATATAACCGTCGCGCCATCGGGAATAAGCCTGGCCGCTTCTCTCGCAGACATAAAGACGTTGGACAGATGCCCATCCGGCACATAATCGGAATCATGCTGCTCCCAGGTCGCCCTGAATTTCAGCAACTGGATGATGGCACTAAACGGATTGACATCACTTTTACCGTGTTTAATTCTATGTACAGTTACGCGGTAGCATAATTTTAAGAGTTCTAAAACCTGCTTCATCTATTCTCCTTAAAGAAAATACAATCTATTAGATGATCTCGGAACAGGTTTTGATATCCATGCCCGGTTCCAGCAGGGGGAAAAGCGTTTCCATATTTTTCATCAAATTGGCGGAATGCAGTTTCAGCGCATCCTTGTCGCTGTATTTTTCATAAAAAATAATTGTCTTTTCATCGCCGCGGACGGTGTGCGGAATATATTCCAGACAGCCCGGCTCGCTTGCTTTGACTTTCGGAACAATCTCTTTCAAAACCTTGGCTGCCTCTTCCATCTTTCCATCTTTGACTTTTAAAGTCGCAATGAGTGTAATCATGATATCCTCCTTATTGGTGTTTGACGGCGGGAGTATATGAGTAAGACCAAAGCGTGTCAAAGAAATATTTATCCAAAAAAATCAAAAATATATCGCCACCATTTTGGAATGGCGGCACACAGGACAGGGCTTGTCCTTCGTTATGAATTTTTCAGAAAAGAAATTATTTCTTTAATATCCGGCAGTTCGGTGAGAAGGTAAACCTTCACAAAACAAACCTTTCCCTTCTCGTTGAGAATAACGTTTGCCCGTTGTGAGATACCGTCCTTGTCCCTGAAAAATCCCAGGCTTTTCGCCACACCGCCGTGCGGCCAGAAATCAGCCAGCAGCCTAGTATTTTTTATCTTGATCGCTTTGGCCCAGGCCGCCTTGGAGGGAACACTATCCACGCTCAAGCCGACGGCAATGGTGTTGAGGTTGTCGAATACTTTTTTGTTTTTCTCCAGCGACTGCATCTGCTTCGTACAAACCGGCGTCCAGGCCAGTGGATGAAAGGACAACAAGACGCGTCTACCCTTCATTTTGGAAAAGACGAGGTTCTGACCGAATTGATCCTGCAAAATAAAATTTTTCGCGGCCTTGCCTAATTTAATCATGGTTTTTTCTGCCATAGGACACCTCCGTATTTTACGTTATTGATGTCTGTTTTTTTCTATAAATATTCTATCTGATAAACCTGAAAATGAATTGCAGCAGCGAAATCCTGTCACGATATGGCGGATAACGCAAGGGCATATCTACCAGGTTCGAGCGGAAAAGAATACCGCGCCGATGGGAGAAAGTATCGAAACTTGCCTTACCGTGATAAGCGCCCATGCCGCTATCCCCGATACCACCGAAAGGCAATTCCTGGCTGCCGATATGGGATATCGTATCGTTGATACAACCGCCCCCGGAAGACGTTTCCCGCAGAACCCTGTCCTGAATTCCTTTGTCTTCAGAAAAACAATAAAGAGACAAAGGCCGAGACCGTTGATTGACAAAAGCAATGGCCTCGTCAATGTCGTCATATTCAACTAAAGGAAGAAGAGGACCGAAGATTTCCTCCTGCATCAGGGGCTCTTCCGGAGAAATCTGATCAATGATAGTAGGCGATATATACAAATCTTTGCTGAGATATTTGCCTCCGGACAGAATCCGCCCGCTTTTCATCAGCGAAAGCAGACGGGTGAAATGACGTTCATTGATAATCCTGGCATAGTCCGGACTTTTCATCGGATCTTCACCGTAAAATGAAAAAATCGTTTTGATCATCTTTTCGACAAATTCATCCTTGATGTTCCGATGAATCAAAACATAATCCGGGGCAATACACGTCTGACCGGCGTTGAAAAATTTTCCCCAGGTAATTCTTTTAATCCCGTATTTAAGGCTGGCATCTTCGTGCACGATACAAGGACTCTTTCCCCCCAACTCCAGCGTTATCGGCGTAAGATAACGTGCGGCAACGGTCATAATACTCCGCCCGACGGCTGTACTTCCTGTAAAAAAGATATAATCGAATTTCTCTTCCAGAAGTTTTTGCGTTGCTTCGGCTTCTCCCTGAAAAACCGTTACATAATCAGGACTGAATAATTCGCCGATCATCTGGGCAATGATCTGCGACGTTGATGGAGAAAATTCTGAAGGTTTGATAAGCACGCAATTGCCCGCGGCAATGGCTCCGATGAGCGGAGCGATGACCAACTGAAAAGGATAATTCCAGGGACCGATGATCAAAACAACACCGTAAGGCTCCTGATACACATAGCTGCGGGACAAAAAATGAATGATGGGTGTTGCCACACGCCGGGTACGTGACCATGATCGAAGATGGCGGATGACATGATCGATTTCCGTGTAGAGAATGCCGATTTCACTCGCGTAGGATTCAAAAAGAGGCTTGTGCAGATCGTCATAAAGAGAAGCCATGATCTCTGGTTCGTATTTGCGTATGCCCTCTTTGAGCTTTTTGAGCTGAGCAATACGAAACTCTACCTCTCTTGTTTTACCATCGGCATAGAAAACCCTCAGTC
Source organism: uncultured Smithella sp. (assembly GCA_964400795.1). Classification (GTDB taxonomy): domain Bacteria; phylum Desulfobacterota; class Syntrophia; order Syntrophales; family Smithellaceae; genus Smithella. The sequence goes on along the minus strand of CAYNWA010000011.1, from coordinate 40,603 downwards.
TGGTCAATGTTTGCGATATGGATTCCGGTAACATAAAACATTCTCCATATACCGATGTTCTCTCTTATATTGGTAGTATATGGAGAAGGCTTTTGCGTGTCAAAGAAATCTTTTCATAGCACGCATGGAATATTTCTTAATCCTTTTATAACAAACGATTGCTTTTAAGACAACATTGGTTTAGATGAATATATACTTTCATTAATATTTTACTGGCAACACCATGTTAAAAAACTGCTGAATCAAAGGCACGTTTGTCCCTGGCGGTTGTGTTTTACATTCGATAATCCGTTGCGCAAGATTTTTCATGATCCGGTTAAATTTCTCAGCCCAAACGCTCACAAGAGCGATACAATAATTGATATTGGACCCGGCAAGGTCTATTTCGCCATACCTTTGGTCACGCTGGTCGACTCCTGAGGTCAAGTCACCGGCGCTGATATTCAACGAAAAATGCTTGCCGCGCGCGCTCAAAAATATGGAGCATGAGGTTTCCGATCTAAAGAGGTTTCTCTCCGCAATCGGTATGCGCCAAAGCGCTCTTTTTACAAACGCCCGTTCGTAAAGAATTGCGCTTTTAAAATACCTTCGGCCCACTCTCCTTCAGCAGTTGAATCCCAGACAATGCCGCCGCCAATGCCCATCTCGCCCATTCCATTGGTTTTATTGATAAAGGCAGTTCGTATCGGAATATTCATGTACAAGTCTTTGTTCGGCTTAATATAGCCGATGGCGCCGGTGTAGATGTTGCGCGGCTCGTTTTCCAGGTCATGAATGATTTCCATGGCCCGGATTTTAGGCGCTCCGGTGACCGATCCCGAAGGGAACAGGCTTTTGAACAAATCATACAGTGGCACATCCGGCTCGATATCCGCCGCAACCGTCGAGGTCATTTGAAACAGTTTTTTATATGGCGTGATTTCGAACAGACGCGGCACATGAATATTCTTCCCGATGCGTCCCAGATCATTACGCAGCAAATCAGTAATCATCACGTTTTCGGCCCGGTTTTTTTCATCGCGATAAAATTGATATCTAGCCGCAATATCGCTGAAAAAGTTTTTCCCCCTTTCCCATGTTCCTTTCATAGGTTTCGAAAAGATCGATTTTCCTTTTTTATACAGGAACAATTCCGGCGAAAGCGACGCAATGCTGTATTGGTCCGTCTCCACAAAAGCGGCATATGGAACAGGTTGAACAGCAAACAGCTTTTTATACAAATCAAAAGTGTTGCCCTGAAAATCAAAAAGAATTTTCAGGCAATAGGTGATTTGATATACATCGCCTGCCTGCAAATAGGAACGGATCATATCTAAATGTTCGAAATATTTTTCTTTGGACATATTAAATCGCAGATTTTCTACTACATTCGAATGACTAGCAGCAGGCAGTTGATCTTTATACTCTTGAGGCTTTTCATAACATCCCAAGTATATGAGGGGAAACCCATTAATACTATAAGAGGAAAATGCTTCTTCAAAGGCGTAACCCAGTTCGTAGGAAAAAAATCCGGCAACATGTAATCCTTGTTTCAGCACGTCTTCAATTTTTTCAAATGCCCGGGGAACGTTCTGAAAGGCAGAACAATGGATGACGGAAACAGGACGTTTAAAACATAAGGATAATTTTTCAAAATTGAAATGTATATTCATACGGCATTTCTTGGTCGATCTGGATGCCGCATGGTTACGGCTAGGACATGATCTGAGAGTGAATTGTTGCGATCATGTATAAAGAAGATCCCTCCATGTCAAAGGAATATTGCGGTAATTTTAAAAAAGTTGTGCTAATTCTCAGATTGGAAATTATTTTAATGATGCATCTGCAAAACGGAAATTGTTCTTACCGGAGTTTTTAACTTTATACATGGCTTCGTCAGCCAGTTTGATCAATTTGTCCATATCTTCACCATGTTCGGGGAAAAGCGCGATGCCGATACTGGTACTGACCATGGCTTGTTCACCATTAATGAAAATCGGTTGAGAAACCGTCTGAATTACTTTTTGCGCAATCTGGGTGGCATTGTCGGCAGTCATAATTTCTGTCGCAATAATCAAAAACTCATCACCTCCGACACGTGCGACGGTATCTGTTTCACGTACGCAGGAAAGCATACGTTGGGCAATTTGTTTTAATACGTAATCACCGGCATCATGACCGAGCGTGTCATTAACGGTTTTAAAACCATCGAGGTCGATGAACATGACGGCGGCTCCTTTTTTATACCGGCGAGCTATATTCATCGCTGAAGCCAGCCTGTCCATAGCCAATCTCAAACTCGGCAGGTCGGTCAGTAAATCATGCGAGGCCAGATATCTTATCCGCTCCTCCGCCTGTCTTCGTTCGATGGATTTTCCCAGAATATCCGCAACCGCATCAAGCAGATTATGTTCTTCGGCCAAAAAAGGGTCCTCATTTGCCTTACATTTTTCTTTCAAGTAGAAGACTTCAATTATCCCCACCCGTTCGCCGTTAGTGACAATTACGCTGTTTTGCGTCCAGTTTGTTTTGTTGAAGTTATCCGTTCGATACTCATGATTACCCAGGATGATGCGACAAGCTGTAATTTCCGGAAATCGATATGCCCGGGAAATAATCAACGGGCACTTCCTTAGTATTTCCTCCTGAGAAATATCTTTTCTCTGAGCGATTTCAGAGATTTTGTAGAGGCAATTGAGTTCTTTGACACGCTCTTTCAGATCGTTGGAATACTGATTGACAGCCTCTTCCGCCTTCTTATGGTTGATAATTTCCCATGCCACATCCGCCAGGTAAGAAACTATTTCGGCATCTTTCTCGGTATAATATGTCGGCTTATTTCCGATACCGAGTATGGCCATGACGTTGCCGCTCCTCAAAATCGGCACAATAAGTTCCCGGATAACCGGTGCGTGTCCTTCCGGCAATCCTTTGCGATGAGGCAGCGCATAGTAATCGTTGTGAATCACCGCACGCTTTTGATAAACGCAGTCTACCCACACGCCAGCCTGATCAATGTTGTAATGCATGCCTTTGCCTTCAGCGTTGCAAAACTCTTTCAACGTGCGACTTGACCATGTTTGAAGCGTAAGATTTTTCTGATCTTCATCAACTAAGTGATAGAAACCGACGGGACTTTCTAGCAGACTCCCGATTTCATCCAGTGTTTTTTGAAGGACTTCATCCAGTGTGTGCGTTGTGGCAAATTCCAGCAAAGACAACCGGAGCCGGATAATCCTCTCTTCCTGTTCACGCCGGGTCATCTCTACCTCCAGTTCCATAGACAACCGGCGGCTTACCATAAGAAACAGGGCAAAGGTTAAAGCAACAAAAACGATCTGATACATAACAACGGCAGTAATGCCGAAAAAAGACGACACGATTAACGTATGTTTTTCCGGAATAATGATATTGGCGATAACTTGAATTACGCTGATCAAACAAAACACGGCAAAAACAATACCTGCCGGTCTTGTAGCCGATCGAAGAGACGCATCTGCTCGGCGCAACATCAGCCAGGAGGCCTGAGCGCAAATATAAAACAGGGCAACGGATATATTGATCGTACGCCACGCCGTGCTCGGATAAATATAGGTGAGGTAAGTTTGAAAAACCGTGAAGACGGTCAGCATAACGAAGTTATGAATTTGACGAGTTCCGCGATTTACATATCGGCAGAGACCGATATAGAGAATAATGGTTCCTCCAATGATGAGAATATTCGCGACAACAATCGAAAAAAAATCGGGGATGATCTCGCGTAATGTAATGAGCAGGAGCCCTATGAACTGAAAGATATAATCTGTGAGCCACAGAGCAATTTCCGGAAAGCGTTTACGATTTTGCCACCATAGGGGGGCTATGACGATAACACAAAGAGAAATGAACAACACATAGCTGACAAAAAATGTTCTTAGATAAATAACATTCATTGCTGACCACCTTTTGTCAGTGCGATAAGGATCTTGTTAAAAAAGTTCAGACAATCATAGTTGCTTGATCAGCGGCGGGAACCGCCCAGGATTGAGCCCAGCACACCGCGGATAATCTGGCGTCCCAATGAAGAACCGATGCTGCGCGCCACGCTTTTGGCTGCGGCCTGCACCATGCCTTCCCGTTGTCCTCCGCGAGGACCTTTGCTACCGAAAATAATTTTGCTGAGTGCATCTCCCATGCCTCTGCTGTCCTTCTCCTCGTCATTCTTTGCCGGAGCCCTGGACCGCTCCATTTTAATGGCGGGTTTTTCTTCGGGCGCTTCCTCTTCCTGTTGGGCTTCACGCAGTTTTTCGTAGGCGGATTCACGATCGACGGTTTTTTCATAATGCTCGTAAATCGTGGAAGATTTGATGGCCATCAGGCGTTCATTGGGTGTCATGGCGCCCATGCGCGAGAAAGGAACGATTACATTGGATCGCTCGACAATATTCGGACGTCCTTTTTCATCCAGAAAAGAAATCAGCGCTTCCCCGACACCCAGCTCGGTAATGGCCTGTTCAGCATCGAAGGCCGGATTCTGGCGCATCGTAGAAGCAGCCGTTTGCACCGCTTTCTGGTCACGCGGCGTAAAAGCGCGGAGAGCATGCTGGACTCGGTTGCCCAGTTGTGCCAGAACCGTATCCGGGATATCCAGCGGATTCTGTGTAACAAAGTATACACCCACGCCCTTGGAACGAATCAGGCGAACGACCTGCTCGATTTTTTCCAGAAGTGCCCTGGGCGCTTCGCTGAAAAGAAGATGCGCTTCATCAAAAAAGAAAACCAGCTTGGGCTTTTCCGGATCGCCGATTTCCGGCAACTGCTCAAACAGTTCGGCCAGCATCCAGAGCAGAAACGTCGAATAAAGTTTGGGATTATTATAGAGCTGATCGGCGGCCAGAATGTTCATGACGCCGCGTCCTTCGCTGTCCGTCTGAATCAGATCCGAAATGTCCAGCATCGGTTCGCCGAAAAATTTATCGCCGCCCTGTTCTTCGATCGTGAGCAGTCCGCGTTGTATCGCGCCGATGGATGCGGCGGAGATATTTCCGTATTCCGTCTTGAATTTTTTGGCATTGTCCCCCACGAATTGAACCATGGCCCGCAGATCTTTCAGGTCAATCAGCAGCAATCCGTTGTCGTCGGCGATTTTGAAGACAATCTGCAAAACACCGGATTGCGTGTCATTGAGGTTAAGCAGACGCGCCAGAAGCAATGGCCCCATATCGGATATGGTGGCGCGTACCGGATGACCGGATTTACCGTACACATCCCAGAACACCGTCGTGTTGGCCCGAGGCGTGTAATTTTTCACACCGATGCCTTCCAGGCGCTTGAGCAGTTTTTCCGAAGCGACACCCGCCGCGCCGATGCCGGAAAGGTCTCCCTTGACATCCGCCATAAAAACAGGAACGCCGATGGAAGCGAAGGATTCGGCCATTTTTTGCAACGTGACGGTTTTACCCGTGCCGGTGGCGCCGGTAATCAAACCGTGGCGGTTGGCCATCTGCGGCAGTAATGTAATTTCCTTCCCTTGCGACATGGCGATGACAAGCGGTGTGGTCATATTGGCTCCTTGTTAGGTGGTTTTATTTATGGTGAGAGAAAGTATAGGAAGAACAGCACTATATGTCAACCATGAAATCTTTTAAGTATCCGGTCAAAATTTATATTTTATTGACACAAAATATCGTTATTCTTATACTCTGCCGGTACAAAGAATGCATTAATATAACCAGAGGATTAATGGGCAATAAAGTTTTAGTGGCGATGAGTGGTGGGATTGATTCTTCCGTTGCGGCATTGCTGCTTAAAAATGAGGGCTACAATGTCTCCGGTGTAACGATGAATTTTGGCTCGCTGACTGAAGGAGACCGAAAAAGATCCTGTACATCCGCTGCGATTGACGACGCAAAAAAAGTTTGCAGTTATCTCAAGATTCCTCATGATGTTTTTGATTACGCCGGTCAACTTGAAGACAAGGTCATTACCGATTTTATCAGCGAATATCGGAAAGGGAGAACGCCCAATCCCTGCGTCCGCTGCAACCGTCATCTGAAATTCGGTTCTCTTCTGGATAAAGCGCTGTCGATGGGATTTCATTTTCTGGCAACCGGCCATTACGCGGCGATTGAAAAACGTGAAGACGGCTATTGTCTGGTAAGGCCCAGAGACAAAAGGAAAGACCAGACCTATTTTCTTTATTCCATTCCTTATTCAAGGATTGGCAACATACTGTTTCCCCTTGCGCATCTGACAAAGGATGAAGTGCGAGAATTGGCAAAAAAATACTCACTGCCGGTGGCGGTGAAAGAAGAAAGTCAGGATATTTGTTTTGTGACGCAGAAGAATTCTCAGGAATTTCTTATGGAGCGGGTACAGGATATAAAGCCAGGGCCGATTGTGGATATTCACGGAAAAGTGCTGGGACAACATCGGGGGATTATTTTTCACACCATCGGCCAGCGGGGAGGCCTGGGCATCAGCCATCCCACGCCTCTGTATGTTGTATCTATTGATCCGGTGAAGAATCGCATTGTTGTGGGAGACAAGAAAGATTTGATGGGTAAAGGTCTTGTCGCATCCGGCGTCAATATACTGGTAGAAGCCTGGCCCGCGCAAATGCACGCGAAAATCAGATACCGGAAAAAAGAGGCGCTTTGCGAAGTAAAGACAGAGAAAGAAAAATTGAAAGTAATATTTGCCGAAGAACAGGAAGCGATCACGCCCGGACAATCCGTGGTGTTTTATGACCACGATAGGGTTCTCGGTGGAGGAATAATAGATAAGATTTTGCATTTAGAGTGAACTTAAAGGATATTCCCCTTGCTGACAGCCATGTCAAAAAGAATTGGATGAACGAGAGGTCAAAAAAACCTGACTGAAAACGACACAAGAATATGTCCTAAAGGTCTTCAATCTTTTCAATCAACTGATTCAATTTTTTCGGTGAAACAGGGTGGGGGGTTTTGAGTTCCTGGGCGAACAGAGAGACCTTGTATTCTTCAATCATCCAAAAGAATTCTTCCACCAATGTATTCTTTTCTTCCGGAGAATCACTTGATATGTCCTCTTTATACTGTGTGATTTCCTTAATTCCAACATTTACGATTACCATAGGTTCAGTCGAGTCTTTTGGACACGAATGAATATTTTTACCGCCAGCCAAGTCAAAAAGACTTGGCTGAACAAGGTCATTTACCATCTGCTGCAGTTTTTGCGAATAAATTAAAACGTCCTGCATTTTCCTTTGCGCGGCGGAAAGATTCAAGCTACCCCGTTCAGCCCGTAGAGCAAGCGCCTTGCAGTAACGCGGGATTTCCTTCATCCGTTCAAAGGTGTAGAGTTCGGGAAAATCGACGGGGACAAGGCTTTGCAATTCTGCTCGTGTTTCTTTAAGAAAATTCAAAACAGGATTATGGCCTTTATTTCTCGTCATCAGTTTGCTGATAACGATGCAGGTATCGTCAAAGGCTTTCAAGACGGGTTCTATTGATGTCAGTACCTGTTGGCCGTAAGGCAGAATTTTGGAATTTAGATAATCGGCATGCGCGATAAACTCTTCCTGTCTTCGCCACGGTTTGAAAAACAAATCCTTCTTCACCCGGTTGATAATGGATTGTTCCAGTTGCTTGGGAGGGCCGATGCTGGCAGCGATGATCTTCATCGAGCCAGTCAGGGCGACATTCTTTTTTAGTTGTTTCATTTTATCGGCGAAGTGAATGTCGTAGAGCGCCGCAATACCGTGCAGCTGATGGAAGACACTTTGTTTTTCGTCGGTGAAAAGCCGCAGATCAATGGAATCATCGCTGACAGTAAGTGCCGGATAGGCATAGCCGATCAAACCGTGCGTTCCCTGAAGAGGAATCTGCTGCGGCAATTCACCGAAATCCCAACCGGTGATTCCTTCCTTCTCCCAATCGCATCTGATTTTATCCAAAGCCGATGTGTTGACCGTTTCGGCAAGGTCTTTTTGTAAAAGACTAATGTCCCGACTGCTACCAATCTCCTTTCCTTTTTCATCAATTACACTGTAGCGGATATTCAGATAATCCGGCAGTTTTTCCACAGCCCAGGCATCGCGGGGAACCGTTATCTTGTATTTATCGCGCAGCAATTCACTCAAGGCCTGTGGCAGAGGTTTGTTTAAATAGGATTTGTCTCCCAGCAATAACTGTGCGGCCTGGGCAGGCGATGGAATTCTCTGACGCAATGATTTGGGCAGGGTCTTTAATAAATGAACGGCCTTTTCTTTCAGCAGGGAAGGCAGGTAGCGGTCGATGTTTTCCCTAGCCGCGCTGGAAACCAGTCCCAGCGGAACCTTGACCGTTACACCATCCTCACGTTTGCCCGGCTCAAAATTATAGGTACAGCGCAAAGACGCATCTTTCAACTTTATCTGATCAGGATACTGCGACATTTCTTCTTCATCCGGTTCATGGGCAACTAAGTCCTCTTCACAAAAACGCAGAAATTCATCGCTGCCTTTTTCCCGGATGAGATTCATCAGAGACCGGATATCGGATAATACCGGCAGCCGTTGGTCGTAAAGGTCGGCGATCGTGTCTTCGTTGGCGACAATGCCGCGCCGGCGCAGCTTTTCTTCCATGGTTCTGACTTTATCGTATAAAGATAGATTGTGTTCGAGAAAAGGAATCCGTCGGGCGACTTCGCCGGGCACAAGAGCTTCGCGGATGAATATGGATTTGGCTTCTTCCGGAGTGATTCTTTCATAAGCAACGGGGCGACTTTCCACGATCGTTAAGCCGAAAAGTGTTACCTTCTCCAGAGCAACCACCTGCCCGCGGCTTTTTTCCCAGTGAGCGGCGGTATATGTGTAGCGACAGTTTTCACCGCCCAGTTTCTCCAGCCAATCGCTCTGGATATTGGCGACATTGCGGGCGAAGACCCGCGAGGTGAGGCTGATTTCTCCGGCCACGATCCATTGACCTGCTTTATTGAACAGGCCGGAGCCGGGAAAGATCATCACCTCTCTGCTTTTGGCGGCGTTGTAAAAGTTCTTCTCTTTCTTCCGGGCAATGTTGGAAAGATACCCGCTCAAAATACAGCGGTGAATTCTGTCGGAAATGTCCTGATTAATTTCAATCTTGTGATGTTTCTTCTGTTTTGCCGTTTTGTTCTTCCCGTCGATAATGTCCATGATCTGGTGATAGATGTCCCGCCATTCAATCATTCTCTTGTAGGAAAGAAAATGATCGCGGCAGAATTTTCTTTGCTTGCTTTGCGTCGGCAGGCTCTCCAGTGATCCGTGATAGCGGTTCCAGATATTGAGATAGGTTAAAAAGTCCGACTCCGGATGCGCGAACTGCGCGTGGGCTTTGGATGCCTCGTCGGCTTTATCGTAGGGACGTTCACGCGGGTCCTGAATGCTTAAGGCGGCGGCAATAACGGCGATTTCGTTGACGCAGTTTTCCTTCTGCGCTTCAATCAGCATTCGGGATGCCCGGGGATCAAGCGGAAACGCCGCCATCTTCCAGCCGGTATCCGTCAGCTTATAAAGGTTTGTTTCTTCAGCACGATCATCTTTGGTCAGCGCTCCCAGATCGCGCAGGATATCAAGACCATCGCGCATACTTTTGGGTTGCGGCTTGTCAATAAACGGAAAGGACGTGACTGCGCCAAGATTAAGCTCCAGCATCCGCAAAATGACGCCAGCCAGATTGGAACGCATAATTTCCGGCAGCGTGTAAAGAGGCTTTTGGAAAAACTCCTCCTGCGAATAAAGCCGGATGCAGATGCCGTTTTGCACGCGGCCGCAGCGTCCTTTTCGCTGTTCGGCGCTGCTGGCGGAAACCGGTTTGATCGGCAGACCGGTCGTCTGGCTGCGGGGATTGTATTCCAGGATTCGCGCCAGTCCAGCGTCAATCACATATTTGATTCCGGGAATCGTCAGCGACGTTTCGGCGATATTGGTGGCCACAATAATTTTCTGCTTTTCTGCGGCGGCGAAGATAAGTCTCTGCTGAGATCCGGATAATCGTGCATAAAGAGGAAGAACAAGACCTGAACATTTTTTAGCCAGCAGTCCGCAGGTTTCGCGGATGTCCTGCTCGGTCGGCATGAAAATCAAAATATCTTCGTAGCGCCGTTCCCGCTGCAACTGTTCCACGCAGACCACGGCTTCATCAATGTAGGTTGTCTCGCCCTTTTCTTCTTTTTCTGGATCAAGCGGCCGGTAACGAACCTCTACCGGATACATCCGGCCGGAAACCTTGATGATCGGCGCCTTGTTGAACGCTTCGGAAAATTTTTCCGTATCGATGGTTGCCGACGTAATGATAACTTTCAAATCTTTTCTTCTGGCAAGCAGGGTTCGCAGATAGCCCAGAATAAAATCAATATTCAGGCTGCGTTCGTGGGCTTCATCGACAATGATGGTATCATAAGCCAGCAAGTCCCTGTCTTTGACCGTTTCCGTTAGCAGAATGCCGTCCGTCATGACTTTAATGAAAGGCTCGGAGGAGCTTTTTTCTTCAAAACGGATTTTGTAGGCGATCGACTGGCCGCACTCCTCGCCCAGTTCCGAGGCAATGCGCTGGGCAATGCTGATAGCCGCAATCCGCCTGGGCTGGGTCAGACCGATCATGCCCCGCAGACCTAGACCGGCAGCAAGACACATCTTCGGAATCTGCGTTGTCTTTCCCGATCCGGTCTCGCCGGTAATGATCGTGACCTGATGCTTGTGAATGCATTCAACAATCTCTCTTTTTTTGGCAATGATCGGCAGGTTTTGTGAAAATCTTACCGCGGGAACATTCTGCTTCCGGCTATGATAACGGTTGGCGGAAAGGTCCGCTATTCTTTTCAGATGGTTTAATGTTCCTAAAGCGGATCTTCCATCCTTGATTTTATGCTCTTCGAGGCCTTTGAGCTGACGGAATATACGATAATAATCGGCAATCATGACAGAATCAAGATTATGCCTGATTTGCCGAATATCTTGCCTGATGCTTTGCAAATCTTTTCTCCAGAAGATTTTTAGGAATGCTTTATTTCATATAGAGAGTGCTACTGTCAATGCCGGATATGCAGCGAAAGGTTAAGAATTGTGCTAGAAAGGAGCCTATGTTAAAGGAGTTATTATTTTGAGTGGTCATCTGGATTGTTGACTTCAGGAAGAATCATTGCTGCAATTTCTTGATTGGATGAAATATATTGTACATTATGAAAAATATTCTCATTTTACTTCAAAGAAGCGGTTTGATGGGCATCATTTGATACAGTCTTACCTTGTTGAGCTTGACAAACGAGCTGTATTGATCAGGGTCGTCCTCGGCGCTATCCCAGCTGTTACCCGGCGCCATGTCGATTTCAATCAGGTCGTTAATTTTACGCGCGAGTTCACTGTTGTGAATGATCGCTCCGGCTTCCGTATTCAAATTCTCGGAACGGGGATCTAAATTAAAGGTTCCGATAAAGACAATCTCTTTGTCAATCACCATCGTCTTGGCATGCAGTGAAAAAATGGGCGTCCCCTTGGCCGCCGGAAAATTTTGCATGAGCTTTTGCTGAATATCCGGCTGGGGTTTGCATTCGTAGATATGAATACCCATGTCCAGCAGCCGTTTGCGCTGGTTCCTGTATCCACTGAACGCCTGGAGGTTATCCGTGGAAGCCAGTGAATTGGTATTGATGCGAACCGTTACGCCGCGCGCAATGCATTTGCGGAATAATTCTATCGCTTCATCTGAAAGCACCAGATAAGGCGACTGGATGACAATGCTCTTTTTTGCCTTTTCGACCAGTTTTGCCAGTTCCAGTGTAGCCTGTCCGCCGCCTCCGAGAGAAAGGGTACGGTTATTCTTGCCGGGCCGGTCACTGATGAAATCAACCTGCCCCCAGATGATCTGCTGTGCAAGTGTAGCAAAGGATGTCGGTACATCATTGATGGCCGCCCTCACTTCCGGTGCAAAGTTTTCCGGCATTTTCGCGTACGTATGCAAGTCGCGATAGATTTTTTGGATGTCCTTTTCATCAATATTGACATTTTTCTTCATCAAGCCCCAGCCGTTAAAGCGATCTTCAACGTTGACGGTCAGATCACTGTTCCAGTAATCTGCAAAGCTTGCCTGAATCGTTTTGACCGTTTCGCCAAGCATCAGCACGTCTCTGTCCCGGAAATTATACTCATGATTATAGTCATAATATTCGGCGGCCATGTTCCGTCCACCGGTGATGGCAATCTTTCCGTCAACAACCACAACCTTGTTATGCATGCGCTGATTGACCCCCCGAAAACGGGTCAGCACATTTAAAAGACGGGTTTGCAGAGGAACACCGACAGATAGTTTGGGATTATAGATGCGGATCTCGATATTCGGATGTCGACTCAGGGCGAGCAGTGATTTGTCCGGCGCGTCGATCAGCAAGTCATCCACAATGACCCGCACCCGAACGCCGCGCTGGGCCGCCCGCAGTAATGCTTCCGCTGCCAGAATGCCGATGTTATCCGTGCTCCAGATAAAATACTGGATAGCAATCGATTGCCGGGCGTTGTCCGCCAGCCAAGCCCTGGCCAGAAGGGCTTCTGTTCCGGTATCCAGCACATAAACGCCACTTTTACCCGGATTCGCTTTAATCTGAACATCGATTAAATCCATGGGCGCATCATTTGCCGAAAAAGCAATTGATGAAAATCCGGTAAAGAACAATAATAAGAATATTGTTAAAGTGTATTTTAATATTCCCATCTTTATATTAGTATTTAGTTTCCTTATAAAGTTTCATTTATGAATTAATGGTACTGATCTGAAGTTGTTAAGAATATTATTTCGATGGTTTAAAGCTTAATTTAAAATTTTATATTTGCCAATGAGTAAATGTTGCGTGCCGAAGATTGAGCGTGGCGCTTATGGTTATTTACTCTTTGGTAAATAAAATCCTGTTGATATTCATATTATTTCTTGTATTATAATATTTTTTATACAATGAATTGCTGATCATTGTCTAATAAGAATTATAGGGTAAAATATCGTAAGCATAGAGAAGCAGCGCATGTCGATCACAAGTTTTTTGTCGCAGCAAAACATAAAATTATCTTCTTCGAATTTTTTTCTTTTAAAACAAAATAATAATGTTATGATATATGCATATAATAAGGAAAAACTACGTTCATAATTGACTTTTAAAGTACTCAGAAAGGAGATTTTTATGAGCCGCAATATAATAAAGCTTCTTTGCTTAGGCGTTGTTGTGTTTTTTATGGGGACGGTGTTATCTCAGGAAGCAAGGGGAGCTGAAAATGTTAAGCAAACAAAAAACGTTTTTAAGATGGGGACAATAGCGCCCGCCCATATGGGATGGTCTGCTTTAATAAACGATGTTATTAATCCGGGGATAGCGAAGGCAACAAATGGCAGGGCTTCTTTGGACTGGTATTACGGCGCTCAGATGGGAGAAGAACAGCAGATATTGGCCAAAATGATCAACGGGCAGTTGCAGGGAGGCGGATTTTCCGGAAGGGGAATGGTGATGCTTTGTCCCGAGATGTCATTGTTTGAAATTCCGTTTTTATTTAATAATTATGAAGAAGTTGAATATGTTTATTCTATTATGAGACCCCGTATTAATGAGTGGTTCGAAAAAAGAGGCTATCACCTTGTTCTTCTGGCAGAACAGGGCTTTGATCAAATTTATTCCACAAAGCACGAAATCAGGACTTTTGATGATATCAAGAAAAGTCGTTTTCAAACATGGTATGGTCCCATGGAAGAAAAGACTCTAAAGGCTTTAGGTACCAGTCCCATCCCCATTAGCCCTACGGAGATATCTTCTGCAGTTCGTACAGGGGTATGCGATGCTCTTATCAGCCCGGCGATCTGGGCGGTCAGCGCTCAGCTCTATAATGCCATGCAATACCTTAATCCTCTTCGCATACGATATTCACCGGCAGGCGGTATTGTATCGTTAAAAGCTTGGAACAAACTTTCCAAGGAAGATCAAGATGCAATTGATAATTACTTACGATCAATAGAGAAGGAGTTTAGGGAGGAAATCCGCAAAATTAACGAAAAGGGCATTGCAGCCATGTATAAACACGGCATGAAAGAAGTTAAAATGACGCCGGCGGAAATTGATGCTTTTAAACAGAGAGTCCTTCCTGTTGGAGATGAATTTGCGGGAAAGGGATATTACTCAAAAGCTGACTTGGACTATGTTAAAAGTCTTTTAGCAGAGTTTCGAAGCAACAAGAAAAATTAAAAAATTTATTAACAGAAGGCATTCTAGATTTGTTACAGTGATTGTCGTTCCGACG
>CAYNWA010000011.1:16718-26363 GCA_964400795.1 uncultured Smithella sp. | reverse complement strand
AAAAATTTTTTAACAAGAAGAAATCTACGCATAATAGTCAAATTGTCATTTCGGGCCAAAGGCTATAGTCCAGCTTCGCCGGGGAAAAATCTTGATTTGTTGTAATGAGATCACCAATAGGTGATAATTCGTCCTGCAAGCTTCAGTGCACTTCATTTCTGAAGCTTGGGACTCATTAGATTTCTCGTCGCTTGCCCTTCTCGAAATGAGACAACGGATATTATGCAACGCTTTCAATACTGCCTGTGGGAACCGGAGATGCTTATCTTTTGGGAATCTCTTCCGTCGCCATATTTTTTGTTGAGTCATCTGTCTTAATGCGACCCACCAGCCATGAAAAGGCTAGGAATACCCAAAGTGCGTACAAGCCCGGGAAAGGAATGCTGGCCACCAAGATGATGATACTTGCAATGATTACCATTGCAGTTTTTCTTTTATCCATAAAAAACTCCTCTGAAAATCACAGATAAAATTATTTCTTTTCGACCTTTAATTTTTTAATAGAGCTATTTCAGTATCTTGCTTTTTTAATGTAACATAAAATGGAAGAATCCGAAAAACATTCATTTTTTAGAACAACATAATATAATTGACTGAAAGATTTAAATTACTTCAAATAAGAATCTTATGGTCTGCAATTTTTTATTGGCGTAAAGAAGAAAATGATGTAAATAGCCCCTTGTTGCATAACCTATTAAATCATTGAAAGAAAATTTATGAAATTTAAACTGATTTATCCGAAATGGGAAAAGCTTGACCGGCAGACGCGGTTTATTTTACCGCCGCACGGGCCGGTGGTGTTTGCCGCCACGCTCCCTGATGATGTGACTGTAGAATTTATTGATGAAAACATTCAGGAAATCGATTTTGATCAAACGGCCGATTTTGTCGGTATTTCGGTCATGCTGACCGCGCAGATAAAACGCGGCTGGGAAATAGCGGATAAATTTCGTGAAAAAGGCATCAAGGTCATCTTCGGCGGGATAGCCACCATGCTGCATGCCGAAGAAACGCAGCAACACGCGGATAGTGTTTTTCTGGGTGAAGCCGAAGGCCGGATGGAACAAGTATTCGAAGATTTTAAAAACAATAAACTTAAAAAAGTCTATGACTATATGCAAAAATTTCCACCGATTGAAACAGTCGGCACGGCCAGGCGCAGTATTTTAGACCGTGAGGCATATAATTATCGCGGCATTCAGATGGTGGATCTGGTGCATGCGTCCCGCGGCTGCCGTTTCAATTGCTATCCCTGTGCCGTGAGATTTCTGGGAGGAAAAAGTTTCCGTCCCCGCCCTTTTGATAAAGTGGTCAAGGAAATGGCTAGCATCAACAACAACCGTCTTTTCATCGTGGATAATTCACTTGCGCAGAATAAACAGTGGGAAATCGACTTATTTAAGGAAATGATCCCGCTGAAAAAGAAATGGTGCTGTCATCCCATTGAAAATGATGACAAAGTGCTGGATTTGGCCGCGCAGGCCGGCGCATGGTTTGTTTATCAGGCGATTTTCGATTCATCCGATTTCATCCGTGACCGTATCAAGCACTATCACGATTACGGCATTGCCGTGGAAGGCAGCATTTTGCTGGGGCTTGATTACCATACGGAAGATTACATAAAAAGATGGATGGATTTTTTATTGGAAATCGAATTGGATATGGCGGAGTTCACGATCTTAACACCTTTTCCACATACGAAGACTTTTGATGATTTACACAATGCCAAACGAATTTTTTCCTATGACTGGAATAATTATACATGCGGCAAAGCCGTGTTTCACCCTAAAGTGATGACGCCCGAAAAATTGGAGGAAATGTATTATTACTGTTGGGATAAGTTTTACGAAGAAGAACCGCAGAATTACAAAATGTTCAAAATGCTGAAAAAAGTCATGGATAAGGAAAAGGCGGACGGCACGTACAAACCGCGCGTGCGCCGGCCGGTAACGGAGGAAAGGAAATTTTAAAGGATGAAAACCAGTAAAAACAAAACAGCCGTGGTTATTGATGGCTGCCACATTAGCTTCAATGATATTATTGCTGTGGCGCGATACGGTGTTCCTGTGCAGATAAGCACATCAAGCCAATTCATTAAAATGATGGCGAAGACGCAGGATATTCTCATGAATACCATGCGTAAGGGAGTTCCTGTTTATGGCGTAACGACCGGTTATGGAAAGTCATGTGGCAAACGCATGCCGCTGGAAATTGCCCTCAAAAACGCTCCCAATATTCTGACTTTTCACGGTTGCGGTACGGGAGAACCCATCGGCATTGAAGAAACACGGGCGGCCATGCTTTGTCGCATTATTTGCTTTGCGCGCGGGTATTCCGGAGTGTCCATTGCCCTGCTTCAGCAGCTCGCCGATTTTCTGAATCACGGCATCACGCCGGTGGTTCCCTGCGAGGGTTCTGTCGGCGCGTCCGGCGATTTGACACCGATGTCTTACATCGGAGCATGTTTAATGGGCGAGCGCGAGGTTATTTATCGGGGAAAGACCGTGTCCGCGGCCAAAGCCATGAATCAGGCCGGAATCAAGCCCTACAAATATTTCCCCAAAGAACCGCTGGCAATGGTCAACGGCACAACAACCATGACCGGTATCGCCGTTCTGGCCGTGGAAAGAGCCTGGCGAATTTTATCCGCTGCTATTTCCGCCACGACGCTTTCCATTCACGCCCTGAAGGGGAATGCCCAGCATTATCATCCGGTCATCTCAGAGGCCAAGCCTTTCCCGGGGCAGGCATTTGTCTCCGAACAAATCATCAATCTCTTAAAAGCCAGAGTCGCATCGCACCACCTGGAAGATGACGCGCTGGAAACCTTACAGGATCCTTACTCTCTGAGGTGTGCTCCCCAGGTCGCGGGGGTATTGTATGACAGTCTGGAATGGATAAAGAAGTGGGTGGAAATCGAGGCCAACAGCGCCAACGATAATCCGCTTTTCGATCCTCAAAGCGGCGCCGTCCTGATGGGCGGAAATTTCTACGGCGGACATATCGCCTTTGCCATGGACGGACTCAAAGCCGCGCTGGCTTCTATCGCCGATATGTGTGACCGGCAGATTATGCTGCTGGTCAATCCGAATTTAAACCGGGGACTGCCCGGTGATCTGGTCAGAAAATCCGCCGGTGAAAAGGGATTGCGTCACGGCTTTAAAGCCATGTCCATTTCGTCATCGGCGTTGACGGCGGAAGCTCTAAAGGCCACCATGCCCGCCGCGTCGTTTTCGCGTTCCACCGAATCGCACAATCAGGACAAGGTCAGCATGGGCACCATCGCGGCACGGGACGCTGAAAGAGTCTGCACGTTGACGGAGCGCGTCGTGGCGATTCATCTGCTGGCGGCTGCTCAGGCCTGCGACATCAGAAATAATATTGAAACTCGGCCGCTTTTGGCTTTGCTCATGAAAAATATCAGGAAGGTTTCCGCGCCAGTGGTGGACGACAGAGCCATGGATAAAGACATCGAAAATATCTGCGAAGCAATTCAATACTCGGATTTTTTTAAGATAAAGCCATGAAAGAAAAACAGAAAAGTTTTGAAGTAAAAATAAAAATTCCCTTTTTCGATCTCGACCCGATGCAAATCGTCTGGCACGCCAACTATCTGAACTATTTTGAAGTAGCCCGGGCGGCTCTTTTTGAAAACAACGGAGTTGATTTATATAACTTTTTTGAAAAGGAGCATCTGATTTTTCCCATCATCAAAACCTCGACCAAGCATGTTCTTCCTCTGCGTCACAACGATGAAATAATCTGCAAAGCAACACTGGTTGATGCTTATGTAAAACTGATTGTCGATTTTGAAATTCGTAAAGTGGCGGACGGGAAAATATGCGCCCGCGGACGCACAGAGCAGGTGGCTGTGAAATTTCCACAGATGGAAATGTTATTCAGTATGCCGGAAAAAATTCGTCTCGCTTTTGGTTTTTAAAAATGGAAGATATTTTAAAAAAATCATTTGTTGCCGGTCTGGAGCGCCTGATTGCCCGGGCCGACCTGCTTGATTCCATCAATGTGTTTCCCATCGCCGACGGCGACACGGGAAGAAATCTTTCCATCAGCCTTATTCCTTTGCGTCATATCGGCCAGCCCGCGGAAAAAATTGTTCACGAGTTGCTGTTGTCGGCGCGCGGTAATTCCGGCAATATCGCCTCGCAGTTTTTCTCCGCATTTTGTACGGCAGAAAGCATCAACGATCTGGCCGAGCGTGCCAGAAACGGTAAGATAAAAGCATGGCAGTCGCTGAATAATCCCCGGAGGGGAACCATGCTGGATGTTTTTGATGTCCTGGCTGAAGGCCTGCCGCGGAATTTGAAGCCTGACAAAGAAAGCGTGGAAAAAGTTATCGGCAGCATTGAAAAAGCCGTTCATCAAACCTATGAGCAATTGCCGAAATTGCAGGCAGCCGGTGTTGTGGATGCGGGAGCTTTAGGGATTTACATTTTCTTCGAAGGTTTCTTTTATACACTTGCGGGTATTCCCGATGATTGCCGCCCGGTCACGGAAACATTCAACGATCGTCTGAAGATATCTCCTGCGTTTGATGAGAGCATGGAATCAGGCTATTGCATTGACTTTGTCGTGAAAGCACCCCGTTATTCTCCCGATGAAATAAAAATGATCACCAGTGTGCAGGAAGAAGTTATTGTCATTCCCGAAGGAGAGTTTTACAAAGTTCACCTGCACACCCAGGATAAGGAACTGGTGCGTTCTCAAGCTATCGGACTGGGCTCTCTGGTGAACTGGGAAGATGACGACCTGACTTCTCAAATCGCGGAATTCAAACATTTGAGCGCGGAAAAAACCTTGCACATCATGACCGACGCTGCCGGTTCGTTAACCACTCAGGACGCCAGAATTTACGGCTTCACGCTGCTGAACAGTTATTTGACCATCGGCGAACAGTGCCTGCCCGAAACATTTTTTCATCCCGATGAACTCTACCGTGCGATGAAAAAAGAAATAAAAGTTTCCACATCTCAGGCTTCCGTCTATGAAAGACACCAGTTTTACCATGGGGCGCTGGAGCGCTTTGATAAAGTTTTGTATCTGTGCGTGGGATCAGTTTTTACCGGTAATTACCAAGGCGCCATCCAGTGGAAAAAAGATCATGATAAGGAAGACAAATTGATCATCTTGGATACGGGAACGGCATCGGGCAGACTGGGAATCATCGCGCTGACAACCGCCCGATGTCTTGCCGAGACGAATGACATGAAAGAAACAGTTATCTTTGCCCGCAAAGCCATAAGGGCCTGCGAAGAATATGTATTCCTGGATAAATTGCAGTATTTGGCAGCGGGCGGCAGGCTTTCCAAAGCCAGCGCGTTTTTTGGAGATAAACTGAACATGAAACCGGTGATATCACCTCTGCCTGAGGGCGCAAAAAAGGTCGGCTCGCTTAAAACCCAGGAAGACCAGATCAAGTTTGCCCTGGCCAAGTTGGACGCAGCGATCAAAGACGATTCAAAAGCTCTCATCATGCTGGAATATTCCGATAACAGGAGATTTGTCGAAAGCACGGTCCAAAAAAATATCAAGGAATTATATCCCGATGCGGAAATTATTCTGCAGCCGCTGTCGCTGACGTCCGGCGCTCATATGGGGCCAGGAACGTGGGGAGTGGCGTTTCTGTCATATGAAAACATAAAACAAACATGAGAAAAAATTGACCGAGTCAAAAAATCACAAAAAAAACTGTTTTGCTTTTGTCATTCCTGTTTACAATCATGCCGGGACGGTTGCACAGGTGGTCAAAGATACGCTGGCATTGGGTTATCCCGTCTTTGTTGTTGATGACGGTTCAAATGATGACACGTACGATCAGATAAAAGAAATCAAAGGAATTCAAGTTCTCCGGCATGAACAAAATCAGGGCAAAGGAGCGGCAATACTAACCGGCTTTACCGCAGCCTCTGCGGTGGCCAACTGGGCAATCATCATTGATGCCGATGGTCAGCACTATCCTGAAGACGCAAAAAAGCTTATCAAAGCCATTCCTAAAAATGCGCGGCCGATTGTCGTAGGAGCCAGAAAAGGCATGGTTGGCAAACATGTGCCCTGGACAAGCAGCTTTGGCAGGAAATTTTCCAACTTCTGGGTTAGAATCTGTGGTGGTCCTGCCATTTCTGATTCTCAGAGCGGATTTCGTATTTATCCAATACCCGAAGCGCTTAACTTAAAAACAAAAGCAAGACGTTTTCAGTTCGAGGTGGAAATTCTGGTTCACGCCACCAGAGGCGGCATATCGGTTATTGAAGCGCCAATCCGTGTCCATTACAATCCGGAAGGCGGAAGAATTTCCCACTTCCGTCCGTTTGTGGATTTCTGCCGCAATTCTTCAACCTTCACCCGTTTGATTTTCCGGCGGATATTTTTTCTGAAATAAGCAATACTTCCATGACAGAACTTTCTGTTTTCGGGCTGGGAAACATCACCCGTTCGACACTGCAAGATTATGACGTCGCCTTTTTGTCTTGCCACGGCCGGCAAAATATGGTTTACACAATCAACCTTAAGTATCTATAAATCAATGAAAATATAGGTGTTCATGCCGCTCATCCGCAAATATCAGATAAACTGGTCCATTGTTTTTATAGCCGCACTCATGGTCGCCGGGCTTTTTTTCTGGGAATCCAAAAATCTGAAAATCGAAACCGACATTCTGGAATCCATGCCCCACAAAGATCCCGTGCTGGCTGACGCGCGCCTGATTATCAAACATCTGCCCATTCAGGATAAGGTGTTCATAACCATTGAACAGGCTTATCCTGATCGCGATAAACTGATCAGCACGGCGGTAAAAATTTCGAATAAGCTCAATCAGAGCGGTCTTTTCATAAAAGTCGGCATCGGTGATGACGCGAAGAATTTTCCCGAACTCGTGTCGCATGTCAACGACAACCTCCCCGCGCTTTTAAGCGCTGACAATTTGGAAAAGAAAATTGCGCCGCTACTAACGAAAGAAAAAATCAGGGAAGCCATGGCACAAAACCGGCAGAGCCTGGAGCAACTCGAAGGAATCGGACGCGGCGAAATGATGGCCAAAGACCCGCTGGGATTTTCCGGTGTCATTCTAGAGCAGATGTCCGCTCTGCTGCCTTCCAACAAGGCACAATTTTTACAGGGGCAACTAATTTCCGAAGACGGCAGGCACGCTTTGATTATCGCCAGAATAAAAGGTTCGGGAACGGACACAGTAGTAGCCGCCAATATCCAGAAGCTTCTTGATGACAGCCAAAAGGAACTCAACAGCCGAACCGGTTCCGAAAATCATTACACTTTGACATCCGTCGGAGCCTATCGCGCGGCGCTGGATAATGAGACTATCGCCAAACGCGACACTCGTCTGGCTATCATCTTAACGACACTGGGCATCGCTCTTTTGCTGATTTTTGCTTTTCCCCGTCCGCTCATAGGTCTTTTGGCGCTGCTGCCTTCAACGATGGGCGCGATTGCCGCGCTGTTTGTCTGTTCCTTTATCTTCAAATCCATGTCCATCATTGCCGTCGGCTTCGGCGGAGCCATTATGGCCTTCACGGTTGATCTGGGTATTACCTATCTGCTGTTTCTGGACCAGCCTCGAGCCACCTACGGCAAACAGGTGGCAAGAGAGCTTTGGTCTGCGGAACTGTTGGCGGTTTTGACAACGCTGGGCGCTTTTCTTCTATTACTGCTTAGCGAATTTAAGATTCTCGCGCAGATAGGCGTTTTTTCCGCGCTGGGCTCGAGTTTCGCGCTTCTGTTTGTTCACTTTGCTTTCCCGAAAATATTTCCGGTCATGCCTCCGGCCTCAAAGCCAAGCAATTCCCTGCTGCTCAATGCCGTCAAAAAATTTGCCGCTCCTGCAAACTGGAAGATCATCGCCGCCGTTGTTTTCGGCCTCGTCATGCTCTTTTTCGCCAAACCGGTTTTCAATGTTGATTTGAATGCCATGAATTCCATGAGCGCAGAAACCATCAACGCCGACAAAAAAATGCAGGAGGTCTGGGGCAATTTTTCCGGCAAATGCTATGCTTTTCTGGAAGCTTCAGGCATGACACTGTTGCAGAAAAAAAATAATGAGTTGTTGACATGGCTCTCCGATGACGTGCGTCAGGAAAAATTGAAACCCGTTTTTCTTCCTTCCGTTTTATTTCCGTCATCGGAGCAGGCGCAAAGCAACTTTGCCGCCTGGCGCGCTTTCTGGAATAAAGATCGTCTGGCTGCTTTAAAGCGCGATCTAAACGTAGCGGCAAAAGAAAACGGTTTTGCACCAAATGCTTTTGAACCCTTCTGGAAAATCATTCATCAGGAAACACCAGGCACCTTTAAAATACCGGAAAAATATTTTGAAATGCTGGGCATTGCCAGAAGCGCAACCGGCTTCACGCAACTGAGTCTTCTTGCCGCCGGGAAAAATTACAATGCGGGAGACTTTTTTAAACGGATTTCCCAAAGCGGCCTGGCTAAAATATTCGACGCCGATTTATTCAATATGCGGCTGGGCGAGTTTCTGAAAAATCTTTTTCTGGAAATCGCTTTGATTATCAGCATTGGCCTTATTCTGGTTATCTTCTTATATTTTTTGGATTGGCAGTTGTCGCTCGCCACGCTGGCGCCGATTGTCTTTGCGCTTTGCGCAACGCTAGGCACGCTCAAACTTATCGGCCAGCCGCTGGACATTCCCGGCATCATGCTCTGGATTGTGATTATGGGCATGGGGATTGACTACGCCATTTACTATGTCTGCACTTATCAGCGTTATCCCGATGAACAATCTCCGGCCATGCATACCATCAAGCTGGCGGTATTTCTGGCGGCATTTACCACGTTGATCGGCTTTGGCGTCCTGATTTTTGCCGGGCATTCGCTTTTGCGCAGCATCGGCATCGTTTCGTTTTTGGGAATCGGATATTCATTAATTGGCTCATACTTCATTCTGCCCTTCCTGATGAAAAAAATATTTACTCCGATACAATATCCAACGGGTCCGTTTGAAATCGGTTCGCGTGAGCACTTGCGCCGAACCATTTTGCGTTACCGGCATCTGCCCGCGTATCCGCGTGTTTTTGCCCGCATGAAAATGATGATTGACCCGATGTTCAAGGAACTGGACAAATACGTAAAGAATCCCAAAAGGATAATTGACATCGGCTGCGGCTTTGGTGTACCCGCCACGTGGTTGCTGGAAATTTATCCCAATGCTCAGGTATTCGGCATTGAACCGGATGAAGAACGCGTGTTGATCGCCTCGCGTGTCATCGGGAATCGCGGCAAGGTGGAGATAGGAAAGGCACCGGACTTACCGCAGGTTGAAGGAGAAGTTGATTACGTCCTCATGCTGGACATGCTGCATTATGTCAGCGACAAAGACGTGCAAATTGTTTTCAATCGGATTTTCGAAAAACTCACTGACGATGGGACATTCATTATACGGGCAACCGTTCCATCGGCCAAGACCAATCCCTGGAAACGCCGGATAGAAGAAATCAGATTGAAAATAACCGGCACGCCCAATCGATTCCGTTCTGAAAAAGAAATTACTGACTTTATGAAACAGGCAGGCTTTACCGTCAACATTTTCGACTCTGGCACCAAAGGAATTGAGGAAAAGTGGTTTATAGGAGAGAAAAAATAAAAAGTTTCTCCCTTTTT
>CAYNWA010000011.1:0-16708 GCA_964400795.1 uncultured Smithella sp. | reverse complement strand
AAAGGGAGATTAAGAGGGATTTAAAAAAGCAAAATCTCCCCTCACCCCTCTTTAAGAAAGAGGGGAAATAAAATTCTGGGTTCTCGATCAGGTCGGGAATGACACCACCTTCGTCATGCCTGACTTGATCCGGCATCTAGGAAATAATAAACTGGATACCGGCCTACACCGGTATGACAAAATTTGATTATGAAAAAACTGCCTTATAAAATATTGCTTTATCTTTCACACAAACTGGGGTTGTGGTTTTTCCGCATCTTTTCCTGGTTTGTGGCGACGGGTTATTTTTTTCTTTTTCCGGTGCGCGTGGCCAACAGCTTCGAGTTTTACCGCACGTTGTTTCCGCAGCACGGATTTTTCTATCACCTGTGGTGTGCGTGGCGTCAGTATCATAAATTTACCGACGTCTATATCCACCGCTTCATCCGCTTCGATGAAGGAGATATCGAATATATCAAGGAAGGCTGGGAATATCTGGAAGAAGCCGTGCAAAAAAAGACGGGCGCGATTTTACTGATGTCGCACATCGGCAACTGGGAACTGGCCGCGCAGACGCTCAACAAAAAAGGTTTGCCGATTATGCTTTATCTGGGAGCCAAGCATAAAGAGCAGATTGAGCATATTCAAAAAGAGGCGATGGCTAAAAGCGGCATTAGAATTGTGGCGACATCCGAAGATGAAAAGTCACCCTTTGCCTTGATCGAGGGAATCAATTTTCTGCGCGAGGGCGGCATTGTCTCGATGACGGGCGACCGACTCTGGGGCGACCAGACTTACGTTACGGTGAATTTTTTGGGACACGAAGTCCGTCTTCCCGACACGCCGCATTTGTTTGCCCTGATGACCGGCGCGCCGCTGATGACTTTTTTTGTGTATCAGGAAGCCGTCGGGAAATATCGAATCAAGGTTTCGTCGGGGCGCAAGGTGACAGCTGCCACGCGCGCGGATAGAAAAAAAGCCGTTCAGGAATCGGCGCAGGCCTACGCCGAAGATCTGGCTGCGTTTGCCCGCCGGCATCCCTTCGAATGGCATCATTTCGAGCCGTTTTTGGGGAAGAAGATCAATTACTGATATGCGTTTTATATGCTTTTATCGTCTCATTTTGTTAAGTTAAAGTCCCACTCCGCTGCGCTTCGGGGATAATTCGCTCTAAGATTTTTCGCTCACTGTGTTTCGAAAAATCAGGCTCATTAAATCTTCTTTAACCTTTACTAATTTTAGTATAAGAAATATTATCAAATGAGTAAAGTTACCTTGGTTAGCAGAGATTATTAATGAAAGTAAACGAAGTTCCACAGGATAATACGGTTGAATATTATGAAGGCATAAAACGTGCCTGCTACGCCGTCAATGACGAAGGCAAGTATGTGATTGTGCCCAGCAGCGGTTGGAATGAAGAAGAATTCATCAATCGTCTGGCCGTTGATGAACTGGCTGTTAATCTGGAAAACACCAGAAAGGCGGTGATTGCCGGTGAAAAAAGTCCGCTGGCCTATCACATGGAGCGGCGGCAGATGATACCGGATATTCTGGGCAAAACAGCGGGTATTGCGGTGTTTCGGGTCAAACGTCATTTGCGTCCGGAAATTTTTGCCAAACTCAAAGATTCAGTATTGGAGCGTTACGCGCAGGCTCTTGCGGTTACGATAGACGAATTGAAAAAGGTACCTCAAAAATCACGGGAATGAAATTCGTAGCAAGCATAGAGTTTCATTCCCTCCGCTGTGCGGGATTGTTCAACTTATCCATTCCGCTGCGCTTCGCTTTCGAAAAGGGAGTTTCACAATAATTAAAGGGGATTTTTTTATTGACTGATACAGAAACGACATCCGGCGGGAAACCTTTTGTTCATTATCATGCCGCACATTGTGAAACCGGTGTCACAGCGGCCCTATTCCGGGATAAAGGATTGGAAATCAGCGAACCGATGATTTTCGGCATCGGCAGCGGAATTTTTTTCGGCCATCTGCCGTTTATCAAGTTTGTCGGTCTGCCCATTACCACCTATCGTTCGCAACCGGGAGCGGTTTTCCGAAAGGTGGTTAAAAGACTGGGTGGAAAATTCTTTATGAAGCATTTTCGCAACGCCGGGAAAGGGATGGATGAAATGCGCCGTGTCCTCCGGTCGGGACAAATAGTTGGTGTCACAACCAACATCTACTGGCTTTCCTATATTCCCAATCGTTTCCGTTTCCAATTCAACGGTCACAACATTATTATTTTACGGGAAATTGAAAACGGCTTTCGGGTGAGCGATCCTGTTCTGGACAGGCCGATGGACTGTCCCACGGAAGATCTGATCAGGGCGCGTTTCGCGCGCGGACCGCTGGAGCCGCATGGCTTTATGTATTATCCGATAACCATCAATCTTCATCCCGATTTACGCGTAGCTTGTATTAAAGGAATACTGGATACCTATAATATGATGGTCAGGGTTCCCCTGCCGATTGCCGGCATTCGCGGGATTCGCTTTTTGGCAAGAAGGGTTATTAACTTTGAAAAGAAATACGGATTTGAGGAAGGCTGTCGCCAATTAGGCATGATCGTCCGCATGCAGGAAGAAGTCGGCACCGGTGGCGCGGGATTTCGCTATATGTACGCGGCCTTTCTGCAGGAAGTTGCCCAATTGTTCGGTTCCGCGGAGCTGAACGAATTGTCACAGGAAATGACAGCCATCGGTGACATCTGGCGTGAGTTCGCTGTGACCTGCGCGCGCGTCATCAAGAAAAGAGGCGGCAAAGAAGAGACATTTGCCAAAGCCGGCGGACTGATGCTGATATGCGCGGGTCGAGAGGAAGAACTTTTTAAAAATTTACGGGATGTAGCGAGAAAACTGAAATCATGAATGCTCTGGAGATTTCACAAATAACTTTTTCCTATAATTCCTCAGCTGATAAATTAGCAAACCGGGGAAACGAGTACGCTCTGCGCGATTTTTCCATGTCAGTGGAAAGCGGAGGCATTCACGCGCTTCTGGGACCCAACGGTGCGGGAAAGACCACGTTGATGCGCCTGATTACAGGGCAGTTACGGGGATACCAGGGAAACATTCATGTTTACAGTAATAAAAACGACGACAAAGACGCGTTAACTTGCATCGGTTATGCGCCTCAGCCGATATCGGTATATGCTTCCCTGACAGCAATAGAAAATCTGCGGGTTTTCGGTGTTATGGCCGGATTATCTCAGGAACAGTTGAAGGAAAGATCAAATGCCGTTCTGGAAGAAACGGGGCTTTTGCCCTACGCGAAAAAACGTGCTTCAACCTATTCCGGAGGAATGCTGCGCCGTTTAAATCTGGCCGTGGCGCTGCTGCATTCACCACGACTTTTACTTCTGGATGAGCCGACGGTAGGCGTTGATCCGCAAAGCCGTAATCATATTTACGAAACACTGAAAAAAATGAATGCGTCCGGCATGGCGATTGTTTTATGCACGCATATCATGGATGAAGCACAGCGAATGTGCTCCAAAGTGACGATGCTGGACAGGGGGTCGGTCATTTTCACCGGCGATATGAATAAAATTGATAATCTGGAAAAATTCTTTCTGGAGCATACGGGGCGAGCTTTGCGCGATGACTAAGAAAATTATTGAGGCGATAATTTGACGTTAAGAAAATTAAAAGAATTGATCCGCAAAGAAATACTGGTGTTGCTGCGCGACCGTCAGACCATCCCGATTTTATTTATCATGCCCGTGGCGCTTATTTTCTTTCTTTCGCTGGCGCTGCAGGGCGTTTATACTGAAAAAATAACCGGTCAGAAGATTTCAATTGTGATTGAAACAGCAGGCCGTTCGCCGAAGTCTTCTTTGCTTGAAAAGAAAATAAGCGCTCATCAATTGATTCAGCGTGTCGAGAGGCCGGAAGGTTTTGACAACAACAGACTTTTTGAAAGCGGCAAAGCGCACGCGGTCATTTACATACCGGATGGGTTTGAAAACGGCATCAAACCGGTGGAAATGGAATTCGACCCCGTACTGGATGCCGGATATAAAGCCGCTGTCCGTTCACTGCTTACCAGCGTGACTGCCTCGGTGGTTATGGGTATTGACGATATTGAATCCATGACGTCAAGTTTTATCGTTGAGAAAACAAAGAAAAATAAAAGTTTACCCGGCCCGCTTCAGCAAAGCGTTCCCGGCTGGTCGATTTTCGCCATGTTCTTCATCGCCGTTCCCATGTCTATCGGTTTTTTACGGGAAAAAAACGACGGCACGTTGCAGAGGCTTTTTACCTATCCGGTAGGAGCCAATCTTATTATTTTGGGTAAATTGATTCCTTATTATTTGATTAATTTGATACAGTTTGCTTTAATGCTGTGCGTCGGCGTCTGGATAATGCCCCTGGTGATTAAAATTCCTTTTACGCTGGGAGCGAACCCGTGGCATTTGGTGCCCGTTACGATTGTCGTTGCGGCGGCATCCACCGGCTTTGGCGTTGTGATTGCGGCGTTGGCCAGATCTCCGGAACAGGCCTCGGCGCTGGCATCCACGGGAGCGGTATTGATGGCGGCTTTCGGCGGCATCATGGTGCCGCATGCGGTTATGCCGTTTTTCATGAAAAAACTGGCGATGATTTCACCAATGTACTGGGCGCATCAGGCTTATCTCGATGTCTTCTTACGTGACGCCGAATTTAATTCTGTTTTACCGAAGCTGGCTGTCTTGACGATTTTTGCGCTGGTCTGTTTTTATGTAGCAGGGAGGAAGGTTAAATGGATGTAGATCAGAAATTAAAGGCATTAAATGTGTCATCAAGGGAAGAACTGATTTTCAAGCTCAAGGAATTGATCATCAGAGCATGCGAAATTCCTGATGTAAAAGCTGAAGACGTGCCCACGGATGTTCCCTTCATCGGCGGTCCGGGGCCGTTGATACTGGACAGCCTCGACGCGATGGAAATAGCCATGGAAATAAGACATGAATTCGGCGTGGATTTAAGAAACGCCTCCACGGCGGCCAAGGCCATGCAGTCGTTTGATTCGCTGGCCGATTACATCATTGAAGCGCCACAGGTCAAAAGATGAACAATACAGATATTTATGTGCGTAGTTGGGGAGCGGTAACCTCTCTGGGATGGAGCGCTCCTGAATCGGCTCGTAATTTAATTACGGGAAACGCACCGCCGGGAGCCGTTGGCACATCCTCTCATTTAATCAATCGCGAATTCAAATCTTTTGAGGTTTCCTATCCGGGTAATCCTCTGGATAAATCCATGGCCATGCTGGAGCATTCTCTGAATGAAGCTTTTTTAATGGCCGAACTTTCCAGTGAAGAAATTGCCGAATCAAGTATTTTTGTGGGCACAACGGGCGGTCTTTTTATCCGCAATGAATACGAATTTATGAAGGCTGTGCGCGAAAATCCCGATAAGGAATCACCGGCCATTTCCTGCCGCAATCGCGGGCCGGGCGAAGTGGCCGATTTAATCGTTCAAAAATACGGTATTCGGGGCGTGGTGATGACGTTCAGCATGGCCTGTGTTTCCAGTTCGCATGCACTGGTCGTTGCTGCCGATCTTCTTCAGCGGAAAGAAATCCGTCGGGCCATTGTGGTCGGATTTGAACCTCTTTTGAACATGACCCTGCATGGTTTTGCCAGCCTGATGCTCGTTGATAATGAGCGCTGCCGTCCTTTTTGCGCAAAACGCGCCGGAATGCAGATTGGTGAAGCGTCCGCCGTGGTCATTCTGGATGCTCAAAAGCATTCTTCCTCCGGATACAAATTTGCCGGCGGCTATCAATATAACGACATTAAAAGTATGACTTCTGCAGGAATCGACGGAGTAACCGTCAGCGAAGTTATTCGACAGTCTTTGACGTCGGCTCAAGTGTCTGCCGCGGATGTTGTGGCCATCAAGGCGCACGGTACGGGTACAAGCGATAATGACCTTTCGGAAGGACGGGGTCTGGTCAGATTCTTCGGCGATCAACTTCCTCCGGTTGTTTCCCTCAAAGGCGCTGTCGGTCACACCCTGGGTGCGACCGGCGCGATGGAGACAGCCGTCTGGCTTTCCTGCTGCGAAGAAGGATTTATCCCGCGCAGTTTCGGCTTTTCAGAAATTGATCACGAAATCGGCTTTGCGCCATCGCAAAAAAACTTGGAGGCGCGCGACGGAGCCTATTTGTTAACCTATTTCGGCTTCGGCGGCACCTGCACCAGTTATGTGATTATTAAGGAATGAAAAAATCCTCCCTAACCCTCCTTTAAAAAAGGAGGGAATAGCGAGCTTCCCCCTTTGCTAAAGGGGGACAGAGGGGGATTTGTTGATGCTCACGGGGAACATAGTTTTAATAAAGAGGAAAACTGTTCATCCAAAAATTATTCAGTTGTGATTTTGGAAAGTAAAAATATTATGAATGCAAACGACAAAGAAATTAAATCACAAACGACCATGCCAGTCATTGCAGCGAGCTATATCGGGCCGTCGCTGATGCCGAATCGCGACGCGCTTTGGGAAGAAAATGAACTTCCTCTGAACGTTGATGGCCTAGTCCTTGAAGTCATGGGACAGCCGATGCGCCGCGCCGGACGGTTCATCAAGATGGTTGCCTGCGGCGGGCTGGCCTGTTTGCAAAAAGTTTCGCTTGATTATCTGAAAGGGAAAAAAACGGGAATTTTTCTGGCGACAGGTCTGGGCAATGTCGATGAAATCATGCCTTTTATTACGGAAGTGTTCAAACACGGTGGCGGATTTCCCAGTCCCAATCAGTTTGCCAATTCGGTCAGCAATGCCGCGGCGTTTGTGCTGGCCCGGATTTGCGATGTGACGGGAACCGTACTGACGATATCTCAGGAAGAATTATCCTTTGAAGTGGCGCTCTGGATGGCGCAAAGCTATCTGGAAAACGGCCAAATAGAACTGGCATTGGTCGGCGGCTGCGACATTTTTACTCCCACCGTTGACGAATACCGCGAACGGGTAAACCTATGTTGTGAAAATTCTCGCAAAATGCCGATGGGTGAAGGCAGTTCCTGGATTTTACTGGGAAAAGAAAAAGAAGGAAATATTGGTGACATTCTCATGGTTCGTTTTGGAGAAAGAAACAATGAACAAGAAGAATTTCCGGATGGTGACAATATTTTATCAGTCGTTGTTTCGCAGAACAGTGAAATTCAGAAAAAGAGCCGGCTCGTTCTGCCGGGATTCCGCATGAACAAAACAGAAATTCATTTCTGGAAAGAGAAGGGATGGGACGTTGAGGATTATCTGCCCTGTTGCGGTATTCATTCCACGGCGGCGGCGTTCGGTATCGCGCGGACCCTGCGGGAAAAACCAGACTCTCTTTTCGTTCACTATAATTGTCATGCTTCGGGCAAACAGGCTTTTGTTTTGGGCTCAACAAAATAAGATTGTTTATCGTGTTGTGTCCTCCACCAGCGCGAAGTCGGGAGGATTTCCGAGAGGTGTTCCAAAGGGACGGAGGTGGATTTTTTAGAAGTGTTTTCTGTATAATTCGAAGTGGCTTCCACCCCCTTATTCCCCCGCCAGCGGGGGACAAATACAGTGAAAAAATTATTAAATAATGGCCTCTTATAAACAAAAAAAACGAATTGTCCTGGTTCATCCCCGGGGATTCAACTGGTTTCCCGGCAAGCGCGACATCACCGATATTGCAAACCGGATGGTACCGCAGGGATTGCTTTCCATCGCCGCCTATCTGGAACAGAAAGGCCATGAAGTTTTTGTTTACGATTGTCTTGGACCAAACGCTCCTCTTGATTTGCAAAAACAGGTGCATGACGTTCTTGCTTATCAACCGCAGATCGTCGGTTTTTCGGCAACAACATCATCTTTTCCGGATGCCGTCGATCTAGCTCAAATAATTAAAAAACAATCTCCGGATGTAATAACCGTATGCGGAGGTGTTCATGTTTCCGCATTGGAAGGGAAACTCCTGAAAGATTATCGCGCGTTTGATTTTCTTGCCGCCGGCGAAGGCGAAGAAACAATAGCCGAACTTGCCGCCGGTCTTGATCCTTATGCAATCAGAGGCCTCATCTGGAAAAATAAAGAGGAAATCCTCACCAATGAGCCTCGTCCGAAAATAGCCGATTTGGATAGTCTGCCTTTTCCGGCGTACGAAAAGCTCCAGGGATTCCCCCGCGATTATCATCTGCCGCTGTTCAGTTACATTAATACTCCCGGAGCGACGATGATTACCTCCCGCGGTTGCATGTATCAATGCTCCTATTGCGACCGTTCTGTTTTTAAAAAAGGTTTCCGTTATAATTCCGCTGCCTACATTTATGAGCACATGAAACATTTGCGCGAAAAATTCGGTGTAAGGCACATCAATATTTACGACGACTTGTTTACCGCCAACCGTCAGCGGATTGTCGAACTTTGTGAAAAGCTCAGCGGCCATCCCCTGGGCATTCATTTTAACTGTGCCGTACGCGTGGGTTACACCGATGATGATTTATTAAAGATGCTCAAGAATGCCGGATGTCTGATGGTGTCGCTGGGCATAGAATCAGCCGATCCGGAAATGCTTGCCCGACATAAATCAGGGATAAAGCTTGATGAAGTACGTGATACTGTATGGCGGATTCAGAGAGCCGGATTACGCACCAAAGGGCTTTTTATGATGGGATTGCCAGGCGAAACAGAAGAATCGATCAAACGCACATCCGATTTTATTCTTTCGCTGGGTCTGGATGACATGAATATGGCCAAGTTTACGCCCTTCCCCGGCGCGCCGCTTTGGGCGACAATTAAAGATGAAGGAACTTTTAATGAAGACTGGCGATTAATGAATTGTTTGAATTTTGTTTTTGTGCCGAAAGGAATTACTTCCAAGGAGAGACTCGACCAGCTTTATAATGAATATGTAAAGCGTTTTTATTCCGATAAAACGTGGCGAAAAAAATTCCGCAACCGCATCTGGCAGCACCGCAAAAGCCTGACGTATTTACTGCTCCACCTGCCGTCTTTTATAGCGGCAAAAAATCAGTTTGAACCGAAAAAACATGACGGATAGGAATACTGATAATTCAACAGATTATGCTAAAAAAATTGAAGGAAGAAAATGGTTCTGTTAATCTGTAATAAAAATTTTAACGGCATAATTTTATTTGCTTTGATGGGAGCATTGGTCGCGACAGTATGCGACGGTGTTCACGTCTATACACAAACTCTCTCATATGCTGATCCATTTCTGTTCGGTCAGGCTTGGTGGGTTTTCCCGGGGTTCATCCTGACATTTCTTTTGATGGCATTTGCCTACTTGCTTGTTGTTGAAAATTTACCTGCCGGCATTTATACGCAAAAAAGTGTTTCTCCGGGGAACGCGCGCGATTTTACCGAGGCTGTTATCATCTTTACCCTTATTTATTTGCTGAGCGGATTCGGTCATCATGAGCCGTTTATTCTTTCTGTAATTTTCTACGGTACGTACGTGGTGCGATGGTTGTCCAGTTATGACAGGTTGTGGCTGCTTATCCTTTCCGGATTAATGGCTATCGGAGGAATGTTTGTAGAAGGAGCAATTTCGGCCGCGGGCTGGATGACCTATCGTTATAGTGATTTTTTTTATGTGCCTTCGTGGCTGGGAGGTTTATACCTGCATGGCGCTTTCGCTTTACGCGAAGGAGTGCGTATTTTTTTCTTTAAAAAGTATCGTGACCATTTGAAATGAGTACGGGTTGTCCGTGGGGTTCTAAAAAGGGATTCCCTCTGCAAATTCCATTATTCTTTTGCACCCACTTTCCGCAGCATTTCTACAATGTCAGTTTTACCATAATTTTTTGCCATTTTTAGCGCGGTGAATTCAAATCCTTTTGATTTCCCTTTTATATTTACATCAGCGCCCTTCTCCAAAAGAAGTTTTACAGTTTCTGCGTGACCATTTTGCGATGCTATAATAAGCGAGGTCACACTATCGTCACTTTTTGCATTGATATCAGCGCCTTTTTCTAAAAGGAGAGCTGCTATTTTTACGTGACCTTTTTCGGATGCTACGATCAACGCGGTTACTCCCTTGGAATTTTTTGCATTGATAGCGGCGTTTTTGTCCAATAGAATGTTGACAATTTCCAAATAGCCTTTTGCGGATGCGTTCATTAAAGACGTTGAACCGTTCTCATCTTTTGCATTGATATCAGCGCCCTGATCTAGTAGAAGTTCGACAATTTCCTTATGGCCGTTTTGCACGGCTATCATCAAGGCGGTTGTGTCAGTGGCATTTGTTTTTACGTTGACATTGGCTCCTTTATCCAGGAGAAGCGTTGCAATGTCAAAATGGCCGTTTTGCGCCGCTATCATCAGAGCTGTTACATCATCCGACATCGCGTCCGGTTTTGATCTTGAATTTACATCAGCGCCTTTTTCTAATAGAAGTCTGACAATTTCCGTATAACCGTTTTGCGCCGCCATCATCAGAGGAGTTACATTTTTCATGCTCCTTAAATTGGCATCTGCACCCTTATCCAGTAGCAGTTTCACAACGTCTTTATAACCCTTTTCCACGGATTTCATCAACGCTGTTATGCCATCTTTATCTCTTTTGAAATTGACATCAGCGCCTTTATCCAAAAGCAATTTCACAATGTCTGCATGCCCCTTTTCTGACGCCATGGTCAGGGCAGTTTCATTTTCGTTAATTCTACGCACATTGACATCGGCTCCCTTATCCACGAGAATTCTCACAATATCGGCATGGCCTTGTTGCGAGGCCATCATTAAAGCGGTGACGCCATCGTAATTACTTTTTGCATTAATGTTGGCTCCGTTATCCACGAGAATTCTTACAATATCCGCATGGTTTTTTTGCGATGCCATCATCAAAGCCGTATTTTTGTCAGGAATTCTTTCAGCATTGACATTAGCACCCCTATCCAAAAGAAGTTTGACAATTTCCGAGTGACCATTTTCAGATGCCGCCATTAATGCGTTTATTTTTTTAGCGAAAATATCATCATATTTTTTTATGAACATCGCGTTAATATCAGCGCCATTCTTCAATGCGTTCTGCACGTCCTGAAGATGTCCTTTTTCAGCGGCATTAAACAATTTGATGTTCAATTCCTGTGTTGCCGCCTCCACAAAAAAAGCTTGAATAAGGAAAAGACAGACGATAAAAAACTTCATTCGTCGCAGGGGATTATGATTCATCCTAATACTCCTACATAGGGTCATCGTTTTCATGATGCAAACATATAAAGAAGTTTTTTGTGTGTCAATGAAATCCTGCCGGTCATATTCAACAGCAACTTTTCCCGGAATAGTCTCAACAGATTCTTGAAAAAAGTTTCTTCGTTAATTCAAACTTGTTTTACCTTGCAATATCTGATAGTTGAGAATTCAAGGATCAAGCTCATGGAAGAAAGTATTACCGTTTCACAACTTAATGATAATATTAAATATTTACTTGAAGAAACGTTCGATATCATCCGGGTGGAAGGAGAAATATCCAATCTGCGGCGGCCGCAGTCCGGACATCTTTACTTTACCCTGAAAGATGATAAAAGCCAGATAAAGGCGGTTTTTTTCCGTCAGTATGGAGGGAGGTATGTAAGACGGAATAATTTTGAGCTGGAAGAAGGCTTGAAAGTTTTGTGCCGGGCTCGATTGAATGTTTATCTGCCGAGAGGCGAATATCAGCTTGTTGTCGAATCAGTGGAACCGCTTGGCGTTGGAGCTTTGCAAAAAGCGTTTGAACAGCTTAAAGCAAAGCTTTTTTCGGAGGGCTTATTTGATGAATGCCATAAAAAATCTCTGCCTTATCTACCTGAAAAAATTGGCGTTATAACGTCTCCCTCGGGCGCGGTCATCAGAGATATTTTAAACATTACCAAACGGCGTTTCCCCACGACCGACATATTGATAGCGCCTGTGCGGGTGCAAGGCGGAGAAGCCGTGGCTGATATAATGCAGGCATTGCGCAATTTACATTCCTATGGAAATATTGATGTCATCATCATTGCCCGGGGCGGCGGTTCGCTGGAGGACCTGGCGCCTTTTAATGATGAGTCACTGGCACGGGCAGTTTTCAGTTCTTCCATCCCGATAATTTCCGCTGTCGGCCATGAAACCGATTTTACCATTTGTGATTTTGTTGCCGATTTGCGTGCGCCCACGCCTTCCGCCGCCGCAGAATTAGTTGTGCCACGACGTTTGGATTTGATTGCAAACATTGATAGGCTCAGACAGAGAATGGCGTCAGGCATCTGCCGTCATCTGGAATTAAACAGAGATCAACTTGTCGGCCTGCAAGACCGGCTGAAAGATCCGCGACGATTTGTCGTTAATTTAAAAATCAAATTGGATGATCTTAAGGAGAGACTTGCATCGACCTTCGATCATGAAAGGCAACTTCTCAACAACGAAATCAAGCAACTGGAATTAAGGCTGAGGCACCGGAGCCCTGCCACAAAAATCAGCGAGAGAAAGATTTTCCTAAACAATATTCAAAAGAATCTGCTGAGCAATTTTTTATTCCGCCTGTCTGCCTGCAAAGAGACAGTCCGGAAAAATTCGGCTATTTTGGAATCGTTAAGTCCTCTGGCGGTATTGCAGAGAGGTTATAGTATTACAACACATATCGCCAGCGGCAAGGTTGTCCGGCAAACGGACGGTTTGACAATCGGAGAGGCTGTTAATGTTCGCTTGGCAAGAGGTAATTTTGACGCTAAAATAGAAAAAATATGTTAATAAGTTTGCGTTTGTTTTATGCAATAAAGTAAACGCACTAACTTACTTATCCCGTTGATCGGGGTCAGGGGTAATTATGGCAAAGGAAAAGTTTGAGGATGCATTGGAAAAGCTGGAAGACATCGTGAGGAAAATGGAAGGAGGCGAGCTGCCTCTGGAAGAGGCTTTAAAATCTTTTGAAGAAGGCATCAAACTCATCCGCTTCTGTTCATCCAAACTGGAAGAAACTGAAAGACGCGTTGAGATGCTTCTGGAAAAAGAAAAATCCTTGCAGGTAAAACGTATTCAGGGAGACGATAGTGATTCAGGATGATGACTTGTTTCTAAAAGCGTATTTGGAGGACAGACGCAATATTGTTGAGGAGGCGCTTTACCGTTATCTTCCCGAGGAAGGGATTCCCGGTGAAATATATAAAGCCGTCCGCTATAGTGTTTTGAGCGGAGGAAAACGAATTCGTCCGATTCTCTGTCTGGCGGCCGCGGAAACTGTTGGCGGTGATCTGGCTCCGGCGATGCCCGTTGCCTGCGCGCTGGAATTAATTCATTCCTACTCTCTTATTCATGACGACCTGCCGTCCATGGATAACGATGATTTCAGGCGCGGCAAACCCACCTGCCATAAGGTTTTCGGAGAGAACATAGCGATTCTTGCCGGAGATGCACTGCTGACAGAAGCATTTGCTCTTTTATCCCGTTCAGAGAAAGTGATGTTTTCGGCTGAGCGGCGTCTGGCAATCATCCAGGAAATAGCCAGTGCGGCAGGTATTGCCGGTATGGTCGGAGGGCAGGCGCTTGATGTGATGTCTGAAACAACAGGGGCTGATGAAATAACGCTTCAGGAAATTCACCGACGCAAAACAGGAGCATTGATCACGACTGCGGTGAAATCGGGCGCGATGATTTTCAGCGCCGGAAAAGATAAAATTCAGGCGTTGACGGAATACGGGATCAACCTGGGTCAGGCTTTTCAAATAGCGGATGACATCCTGAATGTCGAAGGGAACAGTGAATTAATGG
This sequence comes from uncultured Smithella sp., assembly GCA_964400795.1. Taxonomy (GTDB): domain Bacteria; phylum Desulfobacterota; class Syntrophia; order Syntrophales; family Smithellaceae; genus Smithella. The sequence continues at coordinate 3,033 of CAYNWA010000011.1, read as the reverse complement.
GCAAGGGTACAGGCAGCGACGCCGCTCGCAACAAACTGACCTATCCATTACTGCTGGGCATGCAAACGGCAAAAGAGAAATTGGAACAGCATGTAGAAATGGCAGTGACGAGTTTATCAGGATTTGATGAAAGGGCGATGCCGCTTATTTTAATAGCGCGTTATATTAAGGAAAGAAAATCATAATCACATTTTGATATAGAAGAGGTTTTTGTTTTGGCAAAACCACCGGAAACAGTAGATTACAGTGTTTTGAAAGACGTGCAATATCCCGCAGATATTAAAAAACTTAATGTTGCCCAGCTCAATACGCTGGCTCAGGAAATAAGAGAGTTGATTATTCATACGGTTGCATCCTGTGGCGGGCACTTGGCTTCATCTCTGGGTGCTGTGGAATTGACGTTGGCCCTCCATTATGTTTTCAATACGCCGCAGGACAAGATTATCTGGGATGTCGGTCATCAGGCTTACGCGCATAAAATAATCACCGGCCGGAAGGATGAGTTTGCCGGCTTGCGCAAACAAAATGGTATCAGCGGATTTCCGCGACGGGAAGAAAGTCCGTACGATGTTTTTAATGTCGGACACAGCGGAACATCCATATCCGCCGCCGCAGGAATGACTGAAGCCGGTTGTTTAAAAGGCGATAAAAAAAAGATTATTGCCGTTATCGGTGACGGCTCCATGACCACAGGCATGGCTTTTGAAGGGTTGAACTGGGCAGGTGATCGCAAGAAGGATATGATTATTATTTTAAATGATAACGAAATGTCTATTTCTCCCAATGTTGGAGCGATGTCTTCCTATTTAAACAGGGTGATGACCGGACATACCATAACAACGATCAAGGCTGACATTAAAGGTTTTCTCAACAGTATTCCGGGCATCGGGGGAGGTTTGATTAAATTTGCCAGGAAGATTGAGGAAATATTGAAAACCATGATGGTCCCCGGAGCGCTTTTTGAAGAAATGGGCTTTACGTATGTGGGACCCCTGGCAGGACACAACTTGAAATATCTCATCAGAAATTTTGAGAATATCAGGGAAATGACCGGGCCGGTGCTTGTTCATGTGGTTACGAAAAAAGGCAAGGGTTACGAATTTGCTGAAGAAGATCCGCATGTTTTTCATGGAATTGCTCCCTTTAATGTGGAAACCGGCCAGACCATTTCTTCTTTATCCGACATTCCAACGTATACGAAGATATTCGGTCAGACCCTTGTCAAACTGGCGCATGCCGATTCACGGATTGTGGCGATTACCGCCGCGATGTGTGAGGGCACCGGCCTTAATAATTTTTCCCGGGAATTTCCAAAACGTTTTTATGATGTCGGAATCGCAGAGCAACATGCGGTCACCTTTGCCTCGGCTCTGGCGATGGAAGGATTGATACCCGTCGTGGCTATTTATTCGACTTTTCTACAGAGGGCGTACGATCAGATCGTACATGATGTCTGTTTGCAAAAACTCCCGGTGGTTTTTGCCATTGACCGTGGCGGACTGGTCGGAGAAGATGGCGCCACCCATCAGGGCCTTTTGGATTATTCCTATCTACGTGCTATTCCTAATATTATCGTGATGGCGCCTAAGGATGAAAACGAATTGCAACATATGCTCAAAACCGCCGTGGATTGCGGTCAGCCGGTATCATTGCGTTATCCTCGTGGCAGGGGCATTGGTGTAAAGCTCGATGATGAGTTGAAAAATCTGAATATCGGCAAAAGCGAAGTGTTGCGGGAAGGATCTGATTTAGCTGTAATAGCGATTGGATCGACAGTAAACACCGCTCTTGCCGCGGCACAGCGACTTTCTGCGGAAGGATATCATGTAAAAGTCATCAACGCCCGTTTTGTGAAGCCCCTTGATGAAGACCTTATTCTAAAAACCGCATCTGAAATGAATAAGATCATTACTGTTGAAGAAAATATTCTGCGGGGTGGCTTCGGAAGTGCTGTTCTGGAATTACTGGCGGAAAAAGGTGTGACCGGTGTCCGGGTAAAACGTTTAGGTATTCCGGATGAATTTGTTAAGCATGCCACACAGGCCGAACAGCGCCGCAAATATGGCATTGATGAAGAAGGCATTTTCCAAGCGGCGAAAGAGATACTGGCAAAATAATCAGATAGTCATCCTTAGATTATACTTTTTAGTTTTCGTGGTGTGCTGAAAACGAAAAGGCATAAATGAACATGACGGTTCAGAAAGTTCGTTTGGACAAATTACTGGTTGATCGCGAATTTGCATCCACGCTGGAAAAAGCGCGCGCCCTGATTTTGGCACGAGCAGTAAAAGTCAATGATGACTATATTGATAAAGCGGGCACTTCTGTTTCTGTTGACGTAGAAATTCATATAAAGGGCGAGGGCAATCCTTATGTGAGTCGCGGTGGGTTAAAATTGGCCGGCGCGCTGAAAGAATTTAAATTGCATATTGAAAATATTGTCGCACTTGATGTCGGCGCTTCCACAGGAGGTTTCACCGACTGCCTTTTGCAGGCAGGCGCGAGGAAAGTTTATGCTCTGGATGTCGGATATGGTCAACTGGCCTGGAAGCTGCGTGAAGACAAGCGGGTTGTCGTCATCGAACGCACCAATATTCGTTATTATGACGGAGCAGAACTGGACGAACAAATTGATCTGGCCGTCGTTGACGCATCTTTTATTTCTCTGAAAATTGTTATTCCATCTGTTTTAAAGTTTCTGCGGGACGGAGCGCAAATTCTGGCGTTAATTAAGCCACAGTTTGAAGCTCAGAAAGAAGAAGTGGGTAAAGGTGGTGTTATCAGTGACCCCGCCATCCATGATCGTATTCTACGGGATATTAGAGAATTTTGCGAATCTCTGAATCTGGCAGTGGAAGGAACCTGCGCTTCGCCTATTTTGGGTCCTGCAGGTAATAAGGAGTTTTTTATTATTGGGAAAAGGGGACAGATTTAATTATAGTCATTTGAATCCGCATATGTTAATTGCATTCCATGCCAAGATCATCCCGTATAATTATTGCCGATTGCCCGCATCATATCATTCAGCGGGGC
>CAYNWA010000010.1:45073-97948 GCA_964400795.1 uncultured Smithella sp. | reverse complement strand
AATTCGACTAACCAATCTGACTGCGCTTCGCTTGTCATATTGGAGTCTCATTAAAATTTGGGTCTCATTAAAAAGGCTCCGTTTTTTAACCGAAGCCTTTTATATTCATTGAAATATTTTAAATAAATTTATTTTTTTTGCGCATCATACATTTTGATCACTTTATCCGTCAAATCAGTACTTTCATCGGCAAGCAGAGCCGTCCTTTTTTCCAGGATGATTGTGTACTTTTCGCTGGCGGCAATTTTCTTGATGATTTGCTGAACATCAGCAAATATTTTCTGCGTAAGTTCAACATTCTTCTTTTGCAGTTGCTCGTCAAATTCGCCTCTCAGACGATTAAAATCATTGGCTTCTTTGGTCAGCTTATCGCGTTTATCTTTCCACGCGGCGGAATCCTGTTTAAGCGTTTTCAATTCTTTGTCCATGTTGGCAAGCTTTTCACTTTTCCCCTTCATGGTCGCCCGCTTTGATTCTATTTCTTTTTGTAAGACAGCAAGGGAGCTTTTTGCGGCTTTTGAATCTCTCATAATTTTAGTCATGTCCACAAAACCAATTTTAGGTGTGCCGCTTTGCGCCAAACCTATACCCGCCACTCCGATCACAAATATTAAAGCAATAACAAAGACCCCGGACACTTTTAATATTTTACTTTTTACTTTCACAAATAATCTCCTTTCCCTTTCGGAATCAATTTTTTTAGTTTTAAGCAGAGCGATCGATGATCAATGTTTTATAATTTAACTTTATATAACCTTTTTTCAACAAAAACAATCTGTTTCTCTGAAATCACAGCGATGAACCCCAAAGCAATTTTTGGAAAAAACTCCGCGGCAAGCTACGGGGTATTCTTCAGCTATGCGTGATAATTCGGCTTGCCGATATGACTGCGCTATATTTGTCATATCGGAGCCTCATTAAATTTGAGTCTCACAATAAATTACCCCACCGCACGAGGATAGGGTATCGAAAACATCAATGAATCCATAACTAATTTTTCATCTTGGCTAATTGAACCTGTGCCTCGGCAAGTCCTTGTTCAGCCGCTTTGCGAAACCAATTCTCCGCCTCGACATCGTCCTGCTTAACGCCATCGCCATTATAATACATTCTTCCCAATGCGTATTGTGCTTCGGCATTCCCCTGCTCAGCCGCTTCGCGATACCACATCTCTGCCGTGGCATAGTCTTTTTCAACGCCCCTTCCTTCCTCGTGTATCAGACCCATATTGTATTGGGCGACCGAAATTCCCTGTTCGGCGGCTTTTAAAAACCACCTTGCGGCTTCAGCATAATCTTGCAGTCCTCTGCTGTACATCATTCCCAGATTGTTCTGGGCAACAGCATTACCCTGCTCGGCTGCCTTGCGATACCATTTGATGGCTCTTGTATAATCCTGCGGCACCCCTTTCCCCTGCTGGTACCTCCAACCCAGATTATTCTGGGCGGCGGCATGGCCATGCTCAGCCGCCTTGAGATACCACATGACAGCTTCAGCTTCATCTTGGGGAACACCTCTACCATTGAGATACATCCAGCCGATATTATTTTGCGCATCAGCATGACCGCGTTCAGCGGCCTTGAGATACCATTGGACAGCCTCTGCATCATTTTGCTCAACGCCATCGCCATTTTGATACATCCACCCCAGATTATTCTGAGCATCGGCATTGTCCTGCTCGGCGGCTTTTCGATACCATTTAATTGCCTCCACGAAGTCTTGAGGAACTCCCTCTCCGTTATGATACATCCATCCCAGATTACCCTGGGCTGCCGCATGACCCTGTTGGGCTGCCATATAGTACCATCTGGCAGCCTCAGTATCATCCTGTACAACCCCTATTCCGTGCTGGCACATCAATCCCAGATTGTTCTGAGCATCTGCGTGACCTTGTACAGCAGCTTCGTAATACCATTTGACCGCCTCATTATAATCTTGTGGAACTCCTCTTCCGTGTTGATAGGTTAAACCCAGCCAGTTCTGGGCGGCGGCATCTCCCGCCTCAGCCAACGTCTTATAAAGCTTTATTTCAGCGTTACTAATCATTTTTAAAACTCGTCACTTATCCTGCCGTCTCACAAGTTCTTTTAACAATATAAATACATTTTATAAATGCCAATTATTTTTCCCCTAATCCTTCAATAAACGCCAGAACATTTTTTCCCAGAACATTGTGATTGTAGCCACCTTCCAAAATGCCAAAACAACCGCCATGATTGCGCAAGGCTGCTTCTCTCACCAGTTTGCCCATATCCTTGTAATCATCTGTTTTTAAAAGCCCGCCCCAGTCATCTTCATGATTGTCAAAACCGGCGGATACGGCGATCATATCGGCTGCTGTCTGGGATAAAGCGTCCTGCACATTCTTTAAATATTCATTGCGATTGGATGAGGCAGGATTATAAATGGTGACATATCCCCTGCCACCGAGAATATTGACATTGCCGTCTCCGTAATGTAGATCAAAATCCAGAATAAAAGCTTTTTTGATTTTACCTTCCCGCTTTAGTTTCTCCAGTGCTATCGCCATATTATTAAAATAACAGAAACCCCAGGCGCTGCTGGAAGATGCATGATGCCCGGGAGGACGGATGAGCCCGAAGCATGGTTCAGTCAGACCGATTTGCGCCGCTTTTATCGCGCCACCCGCGGCCAATGCGGCAATATCGTAAACACCTTCGCGCTCGACCGACATGACATGATCTGGCGTGTGTATTTTGAGAATATCTTCCCGGGTTGCCGCCGCTGGCTCAACAAAGGTAACTTTACCCCGCAACATCTTTTCCACAGCATGAATTCTTCCTGACGCGGAGGCGGGGTCGGTTGAATACACTTCGTTATAATTCTCATGATAAACAACTTTCATAGAAACCCCCTCCCTCATCAATGATTTAATAATCTATACATTATATATTCCATCGAACGCAATGCATGAATTATATTAAATACCGCTCATAGTCCCCTGAATCCTTCCGCGAAACGCCATGGCATTACCATCACGTCATCAACTCCTGAAGCTCACGGGAAACATAATATACCACACTTTGCTGTGAAATGTTTTTTGATTTTGCTTTAATGTTGGCACGGGCGACTGTTCTTGTTCATGGCAAAAGAAAATTGGCTTACAATCCATGGTTCTTTTTGTCCATCAAATACTTTTTCCACAAATCGCACTCGTCTGTTTTTTCCAATCAGTAAAATCGTGGACGAGCGGGTTCCGTAAACCGGGCTTTCAATAAAAACCGACGATAATACCCTTTCCCACTCCAGGCTGACGCCGGTCGAGGGAAGCTTGTCATCCGGCGGAACATGGCGATCGGCCAGCAAACGAAACAACGCTTCTTCCAAAACGTCGCCTTTTTTATCCAGTGCCGCTTTCATCAGCCTCCTGCTTCTTAATACTTTCGGCCAGGGTGAATTCAAAAGATGATTGCTCAATCCATAAATCCCCGGCTTCAGTTTATGTTTCTCACCAAAACTGGAAAAAACAAAAAGATCCTCGTCATCACCCAGAAGTAAATTAAAACGATTATACCGGTCAGCCTTTGGAGCAACTTTTTTAAGATAGTTATCGGGCTTTTGATTACCGGTAAGGTAGCGGCTTACCAATTTGCCACGAGAAGGAGCATCGCTTTTTAATGACGAAGGATCACGATAATTGGTAACAGCGGCAAATTTTCCGTCTTTGGTTATGCCCAGCCATGTGCCTCTGTATTTTAAATCACGGCCGGCAAGAATCTGCGGATGATCTTTCCAGAAATCAGCTGCAGATGACGCCCGTTCGTAAAATTCATCACGGTTGGCCGCCAAAATCAATTTATATGAAGGATGAACATTGTAAGCGAATGCTATCAGGCACATTTTATACCAACTCTAAATCAAAGCACTTTTTGGAATTATAGAGTCTATTTCACGCACTTGTCATACCGGCGAAGGAGACTGTGTCGCAATAAGAAATATAACCATTTAATGTCCTCCGCTGGCGGAGGTGTCCCGATGCAAAATCGGGACGGAGGTGGATAAAATTCACGCAATGCGTAACTTGCCAATATAACATATGTTTTAAAAACTTCCACCCCCTACCCCCGCCAGCGGGGGACATTACTTACAACCAATATTGTCAATTGTGACACAGTCTCGAAGGCCGGTATCCATAACATACTAAGGATGCTGGATTCCCCCTGTCAAGCACGGGGCAAGCTCATCGTAGCGCTTCGCTTTCACGGAATGACAAAAAGGTACTTTATTTTAATATTGCCTTTAATCTGGCTATAATTCTGGCCAATGTGTCTCCCGCCGGAGCATCAATAAACACATCGGCGATATCATCCTGACCGGTTTGTCCCATATTGATAATGACTATTTTTGCCCCGGATTGTTTGGCGTAAAGCGGCATAGCGGCGGCGGGATAAACAACCAGCGAAGAACCGACCACGATAAACAAATCGCACTTTTCGGATTCGTGCTCGGCCATTCTCAACGTATCATAGGGAAGCATTTCACCAAAAAAAACAACTCCAGGTTTCAGGATGCCCTTGCATTTTTCACAGACGGGGAACTGATCAGGGGATGGATGTTTTTGCCTTATCTCTTCGAGAGGATAACGCTCATCACAATCAAGGCAAACCAGCCATTGCATATTGCCGTGCAATTCGTGAACCTTTTGGGCATTGTTCCCTGCCCTCTGGTGCAGATTGTCGATATTCTGCGTTATGACCGAGCTTAATTTGTTCATTCTTTCCAGTTCCGCAATCGCCAGATGAGCCTTGTTCGGCTTGGAATTGGTCATCAATCCGCCTTCGACCAGATAGTACCAGACATTTTTGCGCGTCTCTCCGGAACGTAGAAACTTGTCAATGGTGAAATCTTCGGGATCAACCTTTGTCCACAGTCCATCCGGACCGCGGAAATCCGGTATGCCGGATTCCGTACTGATACCGGCCCCGGTAAAAATCACCAGTCGTTTCGATGCCGCGATCATTTGAGCGACTTTATTTATTTTTTCTTCCATATAATTTTTTTGCTGCGCTTTCGATGGCTTGTTTGGATTTGATTCTATTACCCGATTTAATTTTACCGCGAATTTCTTGTAGCGATTTTTCATAGATATCAAGGATTTTTCCCACTTCCGGATTTTTAGTGATGATATCAATATAAAGTTCGGGGTTTTGCATGAATACTTTATTCATAATATCCACTCTTGTACGGAAAATCGGCGTGGAATATTTACTGATTTCAGCAAGTGTAACATTTGTCCGGGCAATTGCCATCCCCAGTGAAATAGTATTGAGATGATTAAGCGCCTGTACAATGGCCATCATTTTATCGTGTTTATCAGGAGTTGATTCCCAGACAGCTAGTTTATTTTTTTTAAATACACCTTGGAGCCAGCCCAGCCACTTTTTTCCACGCACCGGACATAAAATAACATTTTGCCCGGATAAATTTTTTAAATGAGGCCCGAACAACGGATGACAACCGATAACTTCCGCTTTGGAATTTGCCAGCATCAGTTTCACCGGTTCTTTTTTCAGTGATGTCAAATCCATTAAAAGAGCATCTTTGGACAACAAAGGACCGACTTGTTTGATAATATTCGAAGTGACGGGAATCGGCACGGAGACGACGATGACATTGCAGAGCCTGGCAAGATCATTTATTCCCAGCTTAGTTTTTCTGCCGCAAACACAAACAATGCACTTTTCTTTTTTAAGCAGATCAGCAAACCAACGCCCCATGCCGTTGGTTCCGCCGATGATTCCCACCTTGATTTTTTTCATTGTCTAATCGCTTTCTGCCTTAGCAGATGATCCGCCAGAACAATGTTCACCATTGCTTCGCACACCGGCACAATTCTGGGCAGTACGCAGATATCGTGCCTCCCTTGTATTTCAATGATCCGCTCTTTACCTTCGGAATCTACCGTTTGTTGTGGCTTCGCTATAGATGGAATGGGCTTGCAATAAGCTCTGAGGATAATTTGTTCACCGTTGGTGATGCCCGCCAGTATTCCACCCGCGTGATTTGTTTTAAATCCTTTTTTGGTCATTTGATCGTTGGTTTGCGAGCCCTGGAGTCTGGCCATGGAGCAACCATCACCGATTTCGACTGCTTTTACCGATCCGATGCTCATCAGCGCTTTGGCCAGATCCGCGTCCATTTTATCGAAAACCGGTTCGCCCAAGCCTGCGGGACAACCTTGGACAATAATTTCCACCACCCCGCCTAGCGAATCACCTTTTTTACGAACCGCCGCAAGCTTTTGCTCCATTTTTGCCGCAGCCTGTGCATCAGGGCAAAAAAGAGAATTCCCCTGAACGGATTTTCTTAAATTTTTGTCGGCAGGTATTCTGCCGCGATCAATAGATATGGAACCGATGGCCTGTGTATAGGCAATAACATCAATATCTGATTTGGCGATAATTTTAGCGGCAATAGCTCCAGCGGCAACGCGAGCGGCGGTTTCCCTGCCGGAGGCTCGTCCGCCACCGCGCCAATCGCGGATACCGTATTTTTGCAGATAGGTAAAATCTCCCTGCCCGGGACGAAATACATCTTTCAATGCGTCGTAGGAGGAAGATTTCGCATCAACGTTACTAATGATCAGGGAAATCGGCGTTCCGGTGGTCTTTCCCTCGAAAATACCGGAAAGGATTTCGACTTTATCACCCTCTTTTCTTGTCGTTGACGAAGTAGAATTGGACGGTTTTCTTCTGTCCAGTGCCTTTTGAATATCCGCTTCATTCAAATGAATCCCCGCGGGGCAACCATCCACAATAGCGCCCAGTGCCTGTCCGTGCGATTCCCCCCATGTGGTTACGCAAAAAACGCTTCCTATTGTATTTCCGGCCATACATTACTCCATTATAATTTCCAAAGGAACCTTAACATATTAACCCGCTTTCGGGCTCTCCTTTTTTAAAGGAGAGTTAGGGAGGATTTTTTAGTTTCTTCACCCCCCCTCCGCGTTGCTCCGGGGATAGTTTGGCTTACGCTTCATACTCGTTACACTCGTCTTCAGCTTGCCTCACTACCCCTTCATCCCCCTTTATTAAAGGGGTAAAATTCTTTCTAATTTTCTCCTTTATTAATCTTAGACAAATTTTCCGATTTAAGCAAATATTGATGAATTTCCTCAACGACCTTTTCCACGTTTTTGTTTAAAGTGTCAACGGTATAATCCGCGGCGCTTTCATATAAGGGAAGCCTTTGCCTCATGATATCTATCGTCTCCTGAACAATGTTTCCTGTGGTAAACTGCGGACGAGTGCCCCCTTTTTGAGCATCTTTCTTCAATCGTTCAATGATGTCCTGCAATGGAGCATTGAGCCAGATAATCTTGCTCGCCTTCTTTAACAAGTCTATGTTCTGTTTTAACAAATCGATATTCTCCCGGAACAGAACAACCCCACCACCGGTGGCAATAACACAATCTTCTTTTTGCATTAAAAATTTAATAGTCTCTTTTTCCTTTTCGCGAAAAAAGTCCCAACCATGCAATGCCACAATTTCTTTAATCGGCATGCCCATCGTTTTTTCCACTATCGCGTCAGTATCCCAAAAAGGTATTTTCAATTTAGCGGCAAGATTCCTGCCGACGGTGGATTTTCCCGTGGCTCTGTAACCGATTAAAACGACCTTCATAGTTTATTTAATTCCTCCCAAAAAGTCGGGAACGACTTATCAACACACTTTCTATCGCTGACTTCGATACCGCGAGCACGTAAACCGGCAATGGCAAAACTCATGGCCATTCGATGATCGTTATAGGTTTCTATCTTTGCCGGCCGCATTTTTCCTCCCTGAATCATGATGCCTTCCGGTAATTCTTCAGCTTGAATGCCGACGCGGTTTAATTCCGCAACCGTTGCCGCCAGACGATTGCTTTCCTTTATTCTTAAATGAGCCACATTTTCAATAATCGTTTGACCTTCGCGAAAAGCGGATAAAACCGCCAACGTAGGCACCATATCCGGCATTCCATTCAAATCAAAGGTAAGGTGTCCTTTGATAAGATTACCGCCCGTCACTTCGACCCAATTTCCCGCAGATCTAACTTTGCAGCCCAGTTTTTCGAAGATATCCAGAAGACGAATATCGCCCTGACGGCTTTGCCGGCTGATTCCCTCGACTCTGATTGTCTTTTTCAAAATTGCCGCCGCCAAAAAAAAATAAGAAGCGCTGGAGGCGTCTCCCTCCACAAAATATTTGCGTCCCTGATAAACTTTTCCGGCATTGACATGATACGCGTATGGACCGGTCTTGCTGATTTCCGCGCCGAAATCTTTCATCACATGAATGGTCAGTTCGATATAGGGAGCGGAGACAACTCCTCCCTCCAGAGCCAAATCAATGCCTTTGGTTGTGTAAGGCGCGCATAATAGTAACGCAGACACATATTGAGAACTTTCAATATCCCGAAGAACGACTTTCCCTCCGCTCAGTCCATGGGCGTTTATTTCCACCGGAGGACAATTATTCCGGCATGAAATATCGACTCCCATGTCTTTTAGCGCATCCGCTAAGGTCCCTACCGGCCTTTCACAAAGACGTTTTTCACCGGTGAGAACATATTTGCCTTTTCCCAGACAAACCAGTGCTGTAAGAAATCGCAGTGCTGTTCCGTTATTTCCTAGAAACAAATCTTTGCCGCTGTTGGATATTTTTCCCGCTGTGCCGGAAACAGAAAAGCCGTCGGTTGCGGGTATAATATTCGCGCCTAAGGCCTTTAACCCTTCCATCAGATATGTTGTGTCCTCAGAGACAAGAACATTATGGATAACAGAGTTGCCTTTTGCCAGGGCGGCCGCCACCAACGCACGCTGACTTAAGCTTTTCGAGCCGGGAATACGAATGGTCGCGTATAATTTCTTAAAATGAGGATCATCATTATTCACTTTTATTCAACCTCTCCAAAATGATTTTTTTCATCAGCGTTCGTGGAGGTTCCTTACCCGTCCATAGCTTTAATTGCTCGGCGCCTTGGTTCACAAACATTTCTATACCCGAAATAATACTACAACCCTGCTTTTCGGCATCCATCAGCAATTTTGTCCTGAGCGGATTGTAGATAACATCCATGACATATTTGAACGCAGCCAGCGATGCAGGATTCATCGGTGATTTATCAATGTGTGGAAACATTCCCACCGGTGTTGTGTTGATCAGACAGTCGGCCTTAATCTTGCCCGCATCCGATAAAGGATAGAAGGAACAATTAAATTCTTTTGCAAGAATCCTTCCTTTGCTCCGGGTGCGATTTAGAATGATGGGCAATCCACCTTCCTTGACGATGCCGTATGCCGCCGCCCGTGCTGTCCCGCCAGCGCCAATGATGGCAAATGTTTTATTTTTAATGGTCATTGATTGCTTCAGCGCTAAAATGAATCCTAGCCAATCCGTATTGTAACCCTTCAGACGACCGTTATGGTTGCAAATCGTGTTAACGGCTCCTATTTCCAACGTGTTACGATCAATCTCATTCAGATAGTCCATGACAGCTACCTTAAAAGGGATGGTCACGCTGGCGCCGCGAATATTCATTCCCCTGATACCTTCAATGGCCAGACCGATATCCTGAACACAACAAACGCTGTAGTTTTCTTCAATGCCCATTTTTTTCAAAGCCGCGTTGTGCATCAACGGGGAGAGGCTATGACCCACGGGATTGCCCAACAAAACATAATTTTTCACGGGAGTATTACACGACGATAAGACCGACGCCGACATACCCCTTTTTGCACTGATCAAATTTTTAAATCTATTCATTTGTTGAACGGTAAACTGTCCCGGCGCGGACTGTCCTCCTTTATGGAGTGTTGCAAAGCTCAGAAAATTTCCCATAAAGGGAGCAATCATACGGCTGATAACGCCTTGTCCCCCCATGCACAGGGAAATTATATTTTGAGACCGCTTCCTGGCAAACGAAATCAGATTTAAAATTACAAGATTATCTTCAATCGTCCTGGCTGTAGTAACTATTTTAACGACAGCCGGTTTAAACCTTGCGCATTGCCCAAATATTTTTTTTAATTCAATCAACGATGGGGTTTTATTAAAATTATGATGCGAAACAATAAATTGAGTTCTGCTATTCATTTGCGCGCACAAAGATTTAAGTTCATTGATTGCTTTGCTTCCCTCAGCCAGTTCAATATCAATAAAATCAGCGTTCAGTTCAACGGCTTGCTTGAGCAAAGCCATCTTCTTTTTTTTATTCCTCTCAACGGCATCCGTTCGCTTTGCTCTGGCTGCGGGCACCGCTTCTTCTTTTCTTCTGCAGGTGACAATGATCTTAATGGTCCTGGACTGTCTGCGAACAATGGAAATCAATTCGTCAAGATTTTCTCCCCCGATTAAATCCATTCTTAATTCGATAAAATCGGCAATTTGACAGCTTCGTTTAATGTCATTCAGTACTTTTCTACCTGAACCGGATGTTATGGGTATGCAAATCATAACGCGTCTTCGCTTCTCGGGTATGAACCCAGTATTTTCAAAAAAGTGGTTTTCTTCTTCAGTTCCTTAAGACAACTTTTGACATGGTCGTCGGTAATATGACCGATCATATCCACAAAAAAGCTGTATTCCCATAATTTATCCTTTACGGGATGCGATTCTATTTTTGCCAGATTAATTTTTCGTCGGGCAAAAGAAGACAACGCACTATGCAAAGAACCGGGAGAATGAGGCGTGGCAAAAATCAGCGACGTCTTATCGTCACCGGTAACTTTGCTTTCTTTCCTGCCGATAACCAGAAAACGTGTCATGTTGGACGCATTATCTTCAATCCCTTCGGCAAGAAGATCCACCCCGTAGATTTTACCAGCCAGTGAACTTCCTATGGCCGCCTCGTTTTTCTTTCCCTTGACCATTTGAACGGCTGCGGCAGTGCTTTCCACCTCGCTTAGAACACAGTTGGGGAAATTTGTCCTGAGCCACACCTGGCACTGGGACAGAGCCTGCGGATGAGAATATATTTTTTTAATATCCTTCATATTTTTTGCCGAAGCAATAAGACACTGGCTGATCCGCAGATAAATTTCCGCCCGGATTTTCAAAGACGTTGTAATCAGCCTATCCAGTGTAACATTGACCGATCCTTCCAGAGAATTTTCCACGGGAACAAGTCCCCAGTCTATTGATCCCTTCTCCACTTCGTCAAAAACACGGGATATTCCGGTTTGGGGAAAAAATCGGCTGGACTCACCGAAATGCAAACGCGCCGCCAGATGGGAAAACGAAGCTTCCGGACCAAGAAAAGCAATCGTCATCGGTTTCTGTAATTCGCGCGATGACGAAATAATTTCCCGGAAAATTGTTGTTAAGGCTTTTTGCGAAAGAGGCCCCGAATTGAGTTCCTGTAAATAATTGTGAACCCTGGCTTCCTGTGATGGATCATACACCTGAATCCCTCCTTCACCTTTCACTTTGCCTATTTGAACGGATATGCGCGCCCGTTCATTCAAAAGCCGGACAAGATCCTTGTCTTTTTCTTTAATTTTTTCCCTCAAAACCTCCAGTTTCCCCGTTGTCATTGTTTTATCTCCTCAATTACAGCCGCAATAAGATCGTGATCAATTTTTCCATCGATAAAAGGCATGCCTATTTTTTTTAACAGAACAAAATTAATCATGCCGCCCTTTCTTTTCTTATCCATTTTCAGTTTCGTGATAATTTTCCCGCTATCAAGCGATTTTGGTATTTTCACGGGAAGTCCCGCTTTCCCGATAAGAGTTTCAATTCTTTTTGTTTCGTTGCTTTTCAGATATCCTTTCTTTTCCGAAATTCTCGCCGCGGCCACCATACCCATCGCCACGCCTTCTCCATGCGTTATAGAAAATTTTGACATGGCTTCCAGGGCATGCCCCAAGGTATGGCCAAAATTAAGAATGCGACGCAAACCATGATCCTTCTCGTCAATTTCGACAACAGACTTTTTGATCTGGCAGCATTTTTCCACCATAGTGATCAATAACTTCGGATCTTTTGTTCTCAGGGCATCGATATTGGCTTCCAGATTGGAAAACATTTTTTCATCATCAATAATGCCGTACTTTATAATCTCCGCCAGCCCGTTATTGAATTCTTTTTCAGGCAAGGTTTCCAGAAAACTCACATTCGTGAACACAGCGCTCGGCTGATAAAAAGTCCCCAGCAGATTTTTTCCGAAAGAAAGATCGACCCCTGTTTTGCCACCAATGCTGCTGTCTACCTGCGCAACCAGTGTGGTTGGAATTTGAATATAAGGAATCGAGCGCATAAAAATGGATGCAACAAAACCGACGATATCACCGACGACTCCCCCTCCCAAAGCGATAAGACAGGTTTCCCGGTCCGCTCCTGTTTCCATTAATTTACCCGCGATTTCCAAAACCGTATTGATATTTTTGGAAGCTTCTCCCGCGGGAAATTCAATGATCGATGCGTTGAGTCCAATGTCTTTCAAAGCATGAAGAAATTTTTTACCATAGAGCATTCTTACGCCATCATCGGTAATCACAACATATCTTTCAGCTTTATGATCCTTGGCAATAAGAAGGGTTATACGGTCCAATATATCCTTGCCGATTCGTATTTCATACGATGATGAACTTTTTTTATCCAGATTAACTTTTACCGTACGCATTTTTCTGATTCCTTTTTGGCCTTGATAACGCTTTAATGTTTCATGACTGCCGTAATCGCTCTTAATTCATCCATCAACTGATAAAACTTTTCCGGCTTCAGCGACTGTGCGCCATCGGAAACAGCCTTTTCCGGTTCGGGATGAACTTCCACGATGATGCCGTCAGCGCCTACGGCTGCCGCCGCGCGGGAAAGCGGGATCACATATTTCCAATTTCCCGACGCATGGCTGGGATCAACAATAACCGGTAAATGCGTTAATCCTTTTAGCACAGGGACAGCACTTAAATCCAGGGTGTTTCTTGTCGCTGTTTCAAATGTTCTAATGCCGCGTTCACAAAGAATGACGTTCGGATTACCCTCGGAAAGAATATATTCCGCCGACATCAGCAGTTCTTCGATCGTAGTACTCATTCCTCTTTTTAAAAGAACCGGTTTTCGTGAATGACCGACTTTCTTCAGCAGGGCAAAGTTCTGGACATTGCGCGCGCCAATCTGCAGCACATCAGCGTATAATTCCACAAGATCCACATCCGCCGGATTAACGACTTCCGTTACTGTCGGCAGACCTGTTTTAGAACTCACTTCATTTAAGATTTTCAATCCTTCTTCTTCCATCCCCTGGAAACTGTAGGGTGACGTGCGTGGTTTGAACGCGCCACCTCTGAGAATTTTCGCTCCTCCCTTTTTTGCAATATAGGCGGATTGAAGCAGTTGTTCTTCGCTTTCAATCGCACATGGACCTGCTATGACGACAAATTCTGGCCCACCGATTTTGATCGAACCAATAAATATTTCGGTATTACCTTCGTGCGATTCCCGGCTGGCCAGTTTATATGGTTTTAAAATAGGCATTGTTTTTTCTACTCCCGGCAACGTTTCAGCATACTTAAGAATTTCCTTATTGCGGTTGTCTCCAATCGCTCCGATGATGGTTCTTTCCACACCTCTTGAAGGGTGCGTCTTATATCCAACCGATTCAATCCAACGAATAACCTCCTCTATTTGCTTTTCGGTAGCATGATTTTTCATGACAATGATCATGGTTCCCTCCTTATACAAGCGTTGATTTATTTAATCTTCAACTTCCACTTCGGTAAGACCTTCGTAAAATTTAAGAAATGCCAATTTCTCTTTTTCGTTTTTGCTTTCCGCAAGTTTCATTGCCACATCCGGATGACGGTTCAAAATTCCGGTTATCATATATGGGATGGAATAGCCCCAATAAATCTCTCTGGTCAGAGGCATGATATCTTTGCTGATAACATCCAACAGGGGCCTAATATCAAATTTCGGATTCTTCAGGAAACTGATCAGCAGTTCCAGCGGACAGTTTCCGGCGGCGCGTCCCAGTCCGTAAAGTGTTCCGTCCAGATAATTGGCTCCCCGTATAATACCGGCGATGGTATTGGCAAATCCGAGTTGCTGATGATTATGACAATGAATTCCCACTTCTTTGCTCATCAGATATTTTTTATATTTATCGACATAGAAATCAATGTCCTCACTGTAAAGCGCTCCAAAACTGTCAACAACATAGCAGGCTGTTATTTTTGTTTCCTCTTCTATCTGCTGAAGCGCCTCGTCCAATTCCCGTTCAAGAGCCACGGAAATGGACATAATATTAATCGTGGCTTCATATCCTTTGTCGGTCGCGTTATTTGCGAGCATGATCGCCTTATCAACATCCTTCACATACGTCGCTACACGAATCACATCGACAACGCTTTTTTCTTTCGGCAATATATCCTCCGCAACGGCTTTATGCGCGTCCTGCATAATGGCTATTTTCGTTGTATCCGATTTATTGCCGTCCACAATTCTCATCAAATTTTCTTCATCGCAAAATCGCCATGGTCCGTACTCATCCACGGAAAACATCTTTTTGCTGTTTCGGTAGCCGATTTCAACAATGTCTATGCCGGCGGCACAAGCGGCTTTGTAAACATTTTTCACGGTATCGAATGAAAAATTTGACTTATTCATCAATCCACCATCTCTAATGGTACAATCAATTACCTTAATTTGCGGTCTAAACATTTTTTTTATTTCCCCTTCGTAAAATTTTTATGAAAATAAAAGCCAGAGCGCTTTTTACGCCCTGGCTTAAAAAAAAGAAAAACCATGGGCGCTTTCGATCTACCCATGGCCGTTTTGGTTTAATTTACCTTAACGAGTCCTCCTCAGCGACGGGCAGACCGATGTAAAATAGGTATAAAACCAATAACCATAAACATTAATATTTACATTTAGTTTTCTGTCCATCGTGTAAATCCTGTTTTTTTACTTATCAATTCATAATGAAACTATAAAAGTTTGTCAAGAGAAAATTTTGCTTTTTTAAGAATCTAAAAATAATGATAAAACTCAACGGCAATATTTATTGGCTCTGGCGTATTCCAATAAATTACAATCTCCAAGTTGACAGGCTCTGTATGCGTCATGGCAGCCGGGCTCCTTATTGCCATGATTCAAATAAGTTAAACCCCTGTTATTGTATCCTTCAGTAAAATTTGGATTTAGCCTGATAGCATCATCAAAGTCCCTGATGGCCTGGTTATAGTCACCGATCTTATTAAAAACACATCCCCTATTGTAGTAACTATCGGAGTACTTTGAATTCAGTCGAATAGCATGATTAAAATCTTCAAAAGCCTGTTGATATTGTCCTGTTTCAGCATAAGCAATTCCTCTGTTGTTATAGGCAAGAAAATAATCCTGCTTTAAAGCGATTGCCGTATGAAAGTCGGAAATTGCCAGAGGATACCGGCCCAATTCACAATAGCAAACACCCCTATTGAAATAACTTTGAGCGACGTTTGGTTTTATGGAAATGACCCTGCTAAAATGTTCCAGTGCTTCCTCCTTTCTGCCATGTTCAGACAAAAAAAAGGCAAGTTTGGTGTGAGCCATATAATTGTCCTTCGTTACACGCAAAGTGTGATTCCACAACGTTATGCTGTTTTTCCAATAACCGCATTGTTGCCACGCTAAAATTGCCAGAACGATTAAAATAACAACACTTATCGGAGCTAAAATCATTTTTTGAAGCCTTTCTTGTGACACCAAAAGCGGAATACCCCAAGTCACCATAATGAAAACCCCAATAGAAGGGATGTAAGTATAGTTGTCGGATTGCGCCCTTGAACTGACCTGCATGATTCCGATAACGGGTAAAATGGTTATAAAATACCAAAACCAACCGACAAAGAGAAACGGAAAACGTTTTATCACTTTTACAACGATCATACTTATGCAAAGAATCAGAATAACGGAACACAAAAATTTCCAGAAAGGAACCTGCAATGAGAAAGAATAATAAACAGCCATGTCACGCGGCCAAAACGTTTTCTCCAAATACGTGATAAAAGCAATGGGGGCATTGGCAAGACGCGATGTTAGAAGATAACTGTAAAAATCACGATCTTGGGATATGGTTTGTAGATACGGCCTTGCGTAAATCGTTATAACAGAGAAAATTGCTGAAAGAATAAAAAAAGGTATTTGTTCAATGAATTGTTTTAACAAGGCATTGCTTTCTTCTCTTTGAAAGCGAAAAAGGCCCAGCGGCCAGTAATCCAAAAGCATCATGACAAAAGGCAGAGTAACAGCCATGGATTTGCTCATCAACGCCAGCAAAAAAAAGCAAAGGATCAACAAATACCTTTTTACACCCGGTTTTTCCTTATACAAGATATAAAGGCAAAGCGTAAACATCCCGAAAAAAGCACACAATACATCCTTACGCTTCGTTATCCAGGCCACTGTTTCCACATGCAGGGGATGCAGCGCGAAAACAGCCGCCACAAAAGCGCTACGCCATACCGAACCCGTCATTCGATGCAAAAGCCAAAAAAGCAATAACGCCGTCAGAACATGCAGGATGACATTCGTCATATGATAACCGCCGGCATTCAATCCATACAGTTGATAATCCAACATCAGGGAAAGCCAGGTCATGGGGTACCAGAAATCAGCCTCAAACGCACTGAATGCCCAGCGAACGCCTTGCAGCGTTAAACCGGCCTTTATGTTGTCATTCATAAAAATGTAAGTATTATCATCGAAATTAACGAAATCAAAGAAACGAACCTGCCAGAAAACGGCAAGCGTCGCTAATGTCAGAACAACATAAATGATCAGCCTCTGTTTTCTGATATTATTTTTTTTCTCGTGCATGATTTCCTGTAATGCCTAACTTGCGGGAAACAAAGCCTATGGCTCGTCAGGGGCTTCGTTTAATTTTTTTGTTGCTTCTTCAGCAGCTTTAACGGCCTGGTCTGCTGTATCGGATACTTGACGTGCCTTTTCCATTGCCGGTTTGGCCTGATCTGCACCCTGCATCATAACCGTTGCCGTCGGCTCAGCAAAATATTTGGACCATAAAAGACCTGCGCCGATGAGCAGCGCAATAATCAAAATCACAACCCATGCCGAAATGCCTTTTTCATTCTTCATCACAACTGATCTCCTTCTCTTGAATGTGGAGCACATTCACCGAATGCGCTTCCGGACGGATCGTTCACCCTATAATGCCCCCGGAGGATATCTAGGTTAGAACGAGCCCTGCTCTATATTATTTCTCTCTTTACGCATGGGGTTGGACAATTCTTTAGTCCACATGAATAACCATTGCGTCTCCCTGGGCTAATCCGCCGCAGATTCCGCAGACGCCGTGACCTCCACCCCGTCGCCTGAGCTCGTACATCATTGTCATTAATATTCTCCCTCCACTGGCGCCAACCGGATGACCGATGGCAATGGCGCCGCCATTGGGATTCGTTTTCTTGAGCATTTCCCGCCATCTGGTTTCTTCGCCACCGGCCAGCATCTTGGTGGAAACCAGAGTCACGGCGGCAAAGGCTTCGTTGATTTCAATAATCTTCATATCGTCTATTTTCAGAGACGCACGTTCCAGAGCCTTGCCGATGACTTTTGCCGGAAGTTCCGCCATGCGTCGGGGTTCACCCGCTCCGCTGGCTACCGCCACGATGGTTGCCAGCGGTTTGATATCCAACTTTTCCGCTTTTGCACGGCGCATGATGATTACGGCGGTCGCTCCGGCATCCAGTCCCGGAGCGTTTCCCGCCGTCACGGTGGGACTCCCGTAAATGGTTTTGAGTTTAGCCAGCGCTTCCATGGTGGTATCGGGCCGAGGAAGCTCGTCTTTACTGAAAAAGACCGGTGTGCCTTTTTTAGCAGGTAATTCGACGTTCACCAGTTCATCATTAAAGAGCCCGGCCTTGTCGGCTGCTGCCCATTTCCGGTGCGAACCCAGCGCCCAGGCGTCCTGCTCTTCCCGCGAGATCCCGTGCTCAATGGCGATTTCACCGGCATCCCGTCCCAGGGGAGTGTATTCACGGTAGGTGATCGGATTTAGATAATCCTGAACCAGCAGCGGTTTCATTCCGGCACCCCAGCGATGCCCATTAATCAGAAGCGGTGTATTGCTCATGTTTTCAGCGCCGACAGCCATACAGGTATCAGCTTCATTTAATAAAATAGCGCGACGGCCCAGTTGAACAGCGCACAAAGAAGAACAACAAGCTCTATCCAGCGTCAGCGACACCAAAGTGTTGGGCAGACCGGCTCGCAGAATGGCCTGACGGGCATTGACATTGTCATAAAGCGCTGCTTCAGCTTGATCACACATCCCGTAGTAGACTTCATCCAGATCTTCGCCCTTAAGACCGCCACGCTTCAGGCTTTCCTTAATGACGATAACACCCAAATCGGTGCTGTGAATTTCTTTGAGCGCTCCGCCGAACTTGCTGAAAGGCGTGCGCACACCGCTGACAATGACCACATCGTCTTTGTTGCTCATAAAATCCCCCTGATATGTTGAGCTGTATTTTATACACCTATTATTAATTCAGTAATGTCACGTTATACGTTATCATAGAGAGCACGCAGTCTCTCACCGTATTTTTCCATGACATTGCGACGCTTGAGTTTGAGCGTCTGAGTCAGCATGCCGTTATCTACTGAAAAGTCCTCTGTGAGATAAAGGAATTTCTGGGGAATCTCATATCCGCCGAATGATTTTCGCAAATGCTCGGTAATCTGCTGGGAAATAAAATCCGTGCACTCCTTATTGGCAATCGTCTCTTCCGGCGTGCCCTGCGCCCATGCAGACGTATGCGAATCATTTTTCATTGCTTCGAAATCCGGGACAACCAACGCCACATTAAACATACGGCCTTCACCATAGACAATCACGTTGGAAACGTACCGCAGTAACTTGATCTCGTTTTCAATGGACTCGGGATGGACATACTTGCCGTTTTCCAGTTTATATTCATCTTTGAAGCGTCCGGTGATATGCAGGTAACCTTCCTCATCCAGCCAGCCACGGTCTCCGGTGCGGATACCGGGTAACCCGTTCCACGTATCGGGCATCATGACGTCCTTCGTCACGTCCGGCTTGTTATGATAACCCTGCATGACCTGCGCACCGTAAACGACAATCTCACCGTCCGCGCTGTCTTCTCCGACACGGGATTTATCGATAACAATCTTTGTGTCTTTGAAAGCCTTGCCGACCGTGCCGTATTTATTCCCCCGCTTGGGTCCGTTGTTGGAAATGACGGGCGAGGTTTCCGACAAACCGTATCCGTCGTACGTCGGCACGCCGACATCACTGAAGAACATCGCGATTTCCGGTTTCATCAACGCTCCGCCGGTCACCACCTGCTTTAAATGTCCGCCAAAGATGTTCCGAATAACGGAAAAGGCCACAGCATCATAGAATTTAAATTCTTCTGTTTTTTCTTTCAAACCCCGGTTTTTGACGGCCTCGGCTACCGCCGCGTCAAAGACTTTCTTTTTTTCCGGATCCGCTGCTACGCCCTGCTGGATCTTGTCGTAAATAATATTGAAAACACGGGGCACGGCGGACATGTGGGTGGGTTTCACCTCGCTGAAATTGGTCATAAGCTTGTCAGCCGATTCGGCAAATCCGAGTTGCCAACCGCTCAGGATGAAGGTATGCAAATCGGCGGTCAGGCCGAAACTGTGCGCCCAAGGGAGAATGCTTAACCCTATCTCGTGGTCGCCGACATCGAACGTCTCTTTACACCCCTGGGCATTGTGCGTCATATTGCCGTGACTGAGTAATACGCCTTTCGGATCACCGGTGGTACCCGATGTGTAGATAATAAAAGCCGTTTCCGACCAGTGCGGTCTGTAGGAAGGAACGGGATTTGCCTTCCCCATTTTTTCCAGCGCGGCCAGAGAACTTTCACCATCGCCATAAAGAATGAATACATCCTTCAGGGTTGGAATGTCTTTTTGAAATATTTTTATAGTGTCATAAATTCTCTGATTACTGACAAAAAGATATTTAATGGCTGCATCTTTGATGATGTATTGCCAGACCTTTTGCAGCTCTTTTTCATACATGGGAACGAATACTCCGCCCAGTCCATGGGTGGCACTGGCACAAACAAACCATTCCACGGAATTGCTGACAATGACGCCAACTTTTTCGCCTTTCTGCAATCCGATCTTTTTCAAGGCGCCCCGGAGATTGTTGACCCGCTCGGCCACCGTTCCATAGGTGACCCATTCATACTGATTGGTCTCTTTATTTTTTGTACCGAATAACGGCTGGGAGGAAAATTTCCCCGCACTGTCTTCGAACAAATCGACCAGGTTGTTAGGTTTCGTGTAATAAGAATCAAGATTTTCCTTTTTCATGCTGTACTCCTTTTCATTGTGACAAATATTTTTTTACCGGCTGATTGCGCGGTATTTTTCTAGTTTTTTATCACTGAAGTGATTGAAATATGTTTTCATTTATTATAGACATAAAAAAATAAATTGTGTCAAATACTATTCATAAAAAATCAGGAGCATGATAAAAAATGACGCAGGTCTATCAATATAGCTTGACCGTGCCCGATCATGCCGTCGATGTCAACGGTCATGTGAACAATATTGAGTATTTACGTTGGATGCAGGATGCCGCTATTCTACATTCCGATTCTCAGGGTTGTACTAAAGCCACAATCCATGTTGGCGCAACATGGGTCGTCCGGACACATCATATCGAATATCTTCGTCCGGCGTTCGCGGGGGAAAATCTTGTCGTTTTAACCTGGGTATCGAATTTCCGTCGTGTTCAATCTCTAAGAAAATACCGAATCGTTCGTGTTCAAGATCATGCCGTTCTTGTTGAGGGTGAAACCGATTGGGTTTTTGTTGACGCAGGAACCGGTCGATTGCGTTCAATACCAAAAGATGTTATGTTAACAATGCCTGTATTGTCGAAAGAGAATGAATCAAAATTTATCGATAGCTTTAGTTTTTTTGAGCAGGACTAAAGAAACAAAAATTTCTTACTTTGGAATGAAATGAATGACGGATACAGATTTAGATATTAAGGCGATGGATATCCTTTTTGATATGTACACAGCCATAAAGAATGTACAGCTATATGAAGCTGAAAGTCCTATAATTACGAATTCTGTAGAAAGATTTTATATGCATCTCCAGGACATATTAAAACAAGAAACGCCTCTGATTTTTTCCGAATCAGAAAAACAGGCCATGATTCGGGGAATGCTCTTAAATGAAAAAGAACAAAACGCCGCTCATATTTTATTTTTGATGGATATTCTCAGAGATTTCGGCCTGCAAAATTTTTCTTTTGATAAAGGTCTACAGAGGGAAGAACTTCATAATTTTGTCATTTTACTTGCGAAAAATCCTAAAGCCATACATTTTGGCGGTGGTCTTCCCAAGCTCATGAGAGAGAATAAAATAAATCATATTCACACGGATAAAAAAACATATACATTAAATGACCAGGGGCAGGGAGCAACCTCAACCGATATCAACCGAAGCAACGCATCGGAATCAGCAACGCCATCAGCAGATGATCCTATGGCCCGTATTGTTTCTGAAATGATGAAAGCATCCAGCCTTCTGGGAGAAATGGACGGTAACATTGAATCCCTCACTTCCCGAGATCAAAAAGCGCTGCTCCGTCAATTATCCGTACCACTGACGGAATGGCTAACGCACACGAATGATTCAGCTGATTACAAAAAGACATGTCAAGAAATAGAAAGGCTTCTTCAAGAATTAATCAGACGGAATTTATTTGACGAAGCAATTCCGATTATCAACATTTTCAGCAACATCATTAGCGGGGTCCTTAAAAAAAATGATAAAGTTCGTGAGATCTCTTTGAACGTTTTTCGAAACCTTGCTTCAGAAACGAATATCAAGCTCCTTTTAAAGGAACACCGTACGAACGAGAATAATAAGAATATTAAAGCCGGTCAAATTCTTGCGGAATTCGGCGATATTATCGTAAACAAGTTACTGGATACGATTCGCGATTCCAGCGACAGCAAAGAACGTGTACGCACGATACACCTGATTGAAGAAATTGGAGACAAAGCGATTCCAGTTATCAAGAGCAGGATTGACACCAACGTTCCATGGTATTTCCTGCGTAATCTTGCTTATATCCTGGGCCGTATCGGTAACGAAGACAGTATCGATATGTTGCAACCGCTTGTGTTCCATAATGACAAGCGCGTACGCATGGAAGCATTCAAAAGCATTATTCAGAAAGGTGGCAATAAAAAAGGACCCTTGCTTTTGTCTATCCTGCCCGGGGCAGATTACGAATTCAGAATGAAAATTATTGAAATGCTCGGCAAAATCAGATCCGTTGAAGCAGTGCCTGAACTGATGATGATGCTAAAAGACAAAACCTCCATGTCCAAGGAGAATCAAATATCCTTACAGGAAAATATTTGCAACGCTCTTGGTACCATCGGCTCAACTCAAGCCATACCGCTTCTTTCAGAAATAACCGAGTCAAAATCTTTTCTCGGAATCTCGTCTTATCCCATAGAAGTCAAATACGCCGCCAAAAGAGCCCTGGCTTCCATTCAGAGGAAACAGGAAGACTTGAAATAGATTTTATCCTTCGCGGCGATGAGTAGAGCCCCCTCCGGCAAAAGCCCGGGAATTGCAAGTCTCGGGATAAACAGGCACAAATCAGGAACCGGTCATTCCAGAACGGATTGTATAATTTGATTTAATTTTCGCGACGACTCTTCAGGATCCGATGCCGCACATATTGCGGAAACAACCGCCACGCAATGGGCTCCTGCCCGGACAACATCTTTTACGTTTGATTCATTGATTCCACCGATAGCAACGAGTGAATGACGACTGAATGCTTTTATCCTGGTCAGACCTTCCAGCCCCCATACTCCTTTTGTATCCGTTTTGGTCGGTGTGGCAAAAACAGGACTAACGGCAATGTAACTGACATCCAATTTCTGACTGACGGCTACATCTTCCCATGTTTCCACTGAAAGACCAATAATCGCTTTCGGCCCCAAAAGTTTGCGCGCAATTTTATAGGGCATGTCTTCCTGCCCGATATGAACACCATCGGCACCGGAGGCCATTGCAACATCAACACGGTCATTGATAATCAAGGGAATTTTATATGGTTTTAATAATCTTTTTATTGTGATGGCTTCTTCCAGAAAATAATGAGTCGATATTTCTTTCTCTCGTAACTGAACATAAGACACTCCGCCTTTTGCCGCCTGAAGAATCATGTCTTCCAGTGATTTTTTTCCACATAACTGACGATCGGTAACCAGATAAAGTCCCCGCATGGCTAATTCTCAACCTTTAAACGTTTGGTAATGTCCTCTTTCGAAATAAGATACAGACAATCCAGAAAATGCATCTGTAAACTTCCCGGTCCTGCCGAAGTTGTAGCAGACATTTCTCCCGCAATCCCCATGATTGACATCGCCTGAGTCGTGGCATTCATGGCCGATTGTTCCACGGCCGCAAATGCTCCGCACAAAGCCGATGCCGTGCAACCTAATCCTGTTACCCTGGACATCAGCGGATGACCATTCCAGACCTTTAATATTCCTTCTTGACCGACAATATAATCTATCTTACCGCTGACACAGATGACGCACTTATGAATTTCACTCAAGCGTTGCGCTATATCAATCGCTTTGTCAGAAGGGGTCGTGCTGTCCACACCTTTGGTTTTCGATTTATCATCGTAAAGTGCCATGATCTCCGAAGCATTTCCCCTTATTATCGCAGGCGGTTCGGCAGCAATTAAATCTCTTGCCGTTTTCGTCCGGTATGAAGTCGCGCCTGCCCCGACCGGATCAAAAACAAAGGGAATGCCTTTTTTTCGTGCTGCACTCGCGGCTTTGAACATGGATTTTATCCATTTCTTGCTCAGCGTACCGATGTTGATGACCAGAGCAGACGCAATGGCGACCATTTCCCCCATTTCTTCCTCAGCATGAGCCATTACCGGCGAAGCGCCAATCGCCAAAAGAGCGTTTGCCGTATTATTCATAACCACGTAATTGGTTATGTTGTGTATGACCGGCGCCTGCGCACGAATCAATTCCATAGATTTGTAAATGTTTTCTGCCGTTATCTTCATGATCTGCCAACTCCATGTTTGCTCGCTTAAAATCACGGGTATGAACCCCAGGGCGAGCCCTGGGCCCTAATTCCACAGCAAGCGTCGGGGTATCATACCCTCCGCTGTGCGGGATTGTTCGACTTACAAATTTCAATGCATTTCGTTTTTGAAATTTGAGTCTCACAATAAAAGGTACACATCCCCGCAAAAGCAAGCTTTTGGGGGATAATTCGACTAACGCTTCAAACATCACTTCGCTTGTTTTCAGCGAGTCTCATTAAAATAAACCCCTCCCGACTGTCAATACCGGGAAGGGTTAATATGACAACAAACTCTCTCCCTTCGCTGGCATTACCCAGATCAGGTTCAACGGGTATTATCTCAGATCCGGCTTGCATCGGACCACCCCTTGTCAATTCAATTACCAATTTGATGAACTTTCGTCAACCGGTTTTAATCAATTACCCGTATAAAACGCTATGGCATATTTTGGGAACAAATTTCGCGGCAAGCTGTTTCGCTTTACACCCCCCCGCTTTGCGGGATTGGTCAACTTAATAATTCCAATACGCCTGTAGTGCCTTCAGGTTAGTTGCTTTTGGAATTGGAGTTTCACGAATAATGAACTGATGATTTTGTCTTGCCTTTAAAAATGCGATAAACAAAAATGGTATAGGCTATGACAATCGGCATTCCGACCAGTGCGATAACACTCATTAACTTCAACGTCTGCAAACTGGTAGAGCTATTATAAATTGTAATGCTCAGCATCGGGTCATGACTGGCTTTAATCAGGTTCGGAAAATGAACCACCGCCACGATAAGCCAAAGTCCGATAAACGCAAATGATGATTCCCAGAAAGGAGCGGAATCATTTTTATGTTTGACGGAAAAGAAAATGGCCGTAAGCCACAGCAGGGTAAACAAAACCGCCAGATAGAACATCCAGTTGGTGAAAATATCGTCAAAAGCAAAAACAATGGTTCCAAAATAAACAAGTGCGGTTACGAGGTTGATCGCCGTCAAAATATTGACGGCACGGAAAGCTCTCTCCCGCAATGCTCCTTCCGTTTTCATCACAGCGTAGGTTGCGCCCTGCAAGAGAACAGCAGCAAAACCGGTAATGCCGAATATGAGCGGCACCGGCCGAAGCAGCGTAAAAAAGTCCCCTGTAAATTCCATTCGATTATCCAGCGGCACGCCATAAACAACATTGCCCAGCGCCACACCGAAAAGTAAAGCCGCCAGCGCGCTGCCGATGATAAAAGCTTTTTCCCAAATGCCGGCTCTCACATCATCATAGGCACGAAATTCCATCGACACGGCACGAAAAATCAAAGCAAATAATACCAGCATCATAGCCAGATAAAATCCGGAAAAGGCTGTCGCATAGGCGTGTGGAAAGGCTGCGAATAACGCGCCGCCGCCGGTAATCAGCCAGACTTCATTGCCGTCCCAAACCGGACCGATGGAATTAATCAATACATCCTTTTCTTCTTTAGTCTTACCGAGAAAAGGAAGAAGCGCTCCGATACCCAGATCAAATCCGTCCAGAAGTGAATAACCCACAAGAAGTATTAAAATAAGAAAAAACCAGAGAGTCTGATAATTCTGTATATATTCCATTTATACCTCCAAAATAATTTCCTTTCCTGGTCTTCACGCTGCCGGACCTTTTTGAACAATCTTTAGAAATATTTTAATAAACATGGCCGCCAGAAGCAGATAAATCAGGAAAAACATGATCAGGCTGAATGTAATTTCTCCTGAAGAGACTACGACTGACGCGGCATCAGAAGTTTTCATCAGCTTATAGATTATCCACGGCTGACGCCCCACTTCCGCTGCTATCCATCCCGTCTCATGAGCAATATGCGGCAGCGGTATCAAAAAAGGCAAAATAAAAAGATAAAATTTATTTTCATAAAGTTTGCCTCGCCAGAGCAGATAAGCGCCCAGTAATCCCAGAGCAATCATTGCCATACCCGCGCCTACCATGATGTGATAAACCTGAAATGTAAAATTTACCGGCGGCCAGTTTTCTTTCGGATAGTCATTCAATCCTTTTATTTCCGAGTTCCAGTCGAAGTTATAGAGAAAGCTCAGTCCTTTGGGAATGTAAATTCCATACGTCTTCTGGTTTTCGACATCAACATATCCCAGGGCATAAATGGGAGCTCCCTTCATCGTGTTAAAATGACCTTCCATCGCCGCGGCTTTTTCCGGCTGCTTATTAATGACCTTCACCGCGTGGGCGTGTCCCGCGCCCAGTTGCAGAAGCGGCGTGAGCGCAAAAAGAATGATACCGATTTTGAGCATTGTTTTCGCCGTTTCTCCGTGCAGACCCTTTCTGACATAATATCCGGCAATGCCCGCCAGCATGACGGCGCCTGTCACCCACGAAGCGATAATAGTGTGAACATACCTGACGATGGTTGAGGGATTAAAAACGGCATCGCCAAAATTTCCCAGAATGATTTTTCCGGCTTCATTGATGGTGTAACCGGCGGGAGTCTGCATCCAGGAATTGGCCACCACGATCCAGAAGGCGGAAAGATGGCCGCCGATAAATACTAACAGAGCGGACAGCCAGTACACTCCACGAGAAACCCTGTTACGGCCGAAAAGAAGCACGCCGAGAAAAACCGATTCCAGAAAAAAAGCAATGACGCCCTCAGCGGCCAGTATCGGCCCGAAAATATCTCCCACAGCCCGCGAATAACCCGACCAGTTCGTGCCGAAAGAAAATTCCATCACAATGCCCGATGCTGCGCCGACAACAAAAATCAGTCCCAGAAGTTTGACTAGAAAATCGGTTATCTTTTTGTATGTTTCGTCTTTTTTTATCAGATAAAATGTTTCGGATATAACGATGATCATGGCTGTTCCCAAGGTCATGGCCGGAAAGAGAAAATGAAAACATATAGTAAAGGCGAACTGAAGACGGGCAAGGAGTAATGCGCTCATAAACACCTCGTTTAAAAAAGTTAATTTTAAATGAACAACCCCGCCGCAAGCCGCGGGGTATCAAAAGGAACTTTCGCCCCAAGGGGCGGGGAATTAGACCCGCATTTATCCCGCTCAGCTTCGCCTCGGGGATAATTCGACCATCAAATTTCAGCGCACTTCGTTTCTGAAATTTGAGTCTCATTAAGGCTGCGAAAATTTTTTTAACTTTAACTAATTACCTGTAACTTTTCAACAACTTATTTTTCACTATTAATTAAAAAGTTAATATATTATTATTCACCACCAATAATATTTTAATTTAGGAGGTCTGCCATGAAAAGAACAACCTTAGTTTCAAAGCTGATTTTTGGAGCGCTATTTCTTGCATTAACTATCCTTTGTTTTTCTCCGTCAATCTCTTACGCCGACGCCCCAAAAGATGTAACCATTAAATATGATTCAAGTTCGCAAACCCTTTCAGTAAGCATCACACACAAATCTTTATTTCCGGGAATGCATCATATTAAAACCATTGAAATCAAGAAAAACAATACCGTCTTCAGCACAACCAATTATGACACACAACCCAAAGATGTTCCTTTTGCCTATACCTACAAAGTGGAAGCCGCCAAGGGAGATAAATTGGAGGTGACTGTGACCTGTAACTTGTCGGGAAGCAAAACGGCCACCATTACAGTAACGCCGGCAACAAAATGATATTGATTCAATATGGTAGAGCACGTGCAAGAAAAAAATGCGGATATAACGATCACCGGTGGCACGCTTTTAACCATGGAAGCCGGGATGGAAATTATTGAAGATTGTTTTATCGGCATTAAAGACGGCCTGATTTCTGCGGTTGGACTAAAAAATGACCCTGGATTTTCCAACTTCAGGGCACAAGAAACAATTGATGCTTCCGGCTGCATCGTCATGCCCGGATTAGTCAATACACATACCCATATACCGATGGTTTGCTTCCGCGGCATGGCTGATGATCTGCCGCTCATGGAGTGGCTCAACAAGCATATCTGGCCGGCGGAAATGCAATTCATCAACAAAAAAATGGTTTATGACGGGGCTATGCTGGCCATGGCCGAAATGATTCTGTCCGGCACGACAACGTTTTGCGACGGCTACTTCTTTGAAGATATTACCGCAGAAGCCGTTAGCATCGTCGGAATGCGGGCTGTCGTATCGCAGGGATTCGCCGATATCTTCATGTCGGATAAGGCCAGTGCCGACAAAATGATGAAGTTGGCCGAACGCTTTGTAAATCGGTGGCAATCATATACGCCGTTGATAACACCGGCATATTTTTGTCACTCTCCTTATACGTGTTCGCCCGATACGCTTATCCGGGTAAAGAAAGCCGCACGTGAAGCAAACATTTTATACCTGATACATCTGCTCGAAAATAAGGACGAAACAGAAATCACCCTGAGTCGCTACGGGAAAAAACCTGTGCAGCTTCTCTATGATCTCGGCGTCCTGGACGAACAAACCATTGCCGTTCACTGCAACTGGTTGACATCAGACGACATAAAAATATTTACTGGTCTGGGGGTGCAGATTTCACACAATCCGGAAAGTTCCATGAAACTGGCGGCGGGTGTCGCGCCCATACCCGAAATGCTGGAGAAAGGAATAACTGTCGGACTGGGAACGGATGGATGCGCCAGCAATAATGATCTGGATATGTTCCGTGAAATGGATTCGGCGGCAAAAGTTCACAAAGTCACTTCTCTTGATCCGACGGTCATGAACGCGGAAACGGTTTGCCGGATGGCCACCATCGGCGGGGCAAAAGTGCTGGGATTAAATAAATTTATCGGTTCCATTGAACCCGGGAAAAAAGCCGACATTATTTTAGTGGATATGAATCAACCGCATCTGACACCGCGTTACAATTGTTACTCCCAGCTTGTTTATGCCGCACGGGGTGCCGACGTTAAAACCAGTATCATCAACGGCAGAATCGTTATGAAAAACCGGCATCTGCTCACTATGGATCTTCAAACCGCAATGAAGAATGTGCGTTCCATCGCTGCAGACATTATGAACAGCAACGTGCGTTAAAAGATAATATTCCCCCGATCAAAATATAATTGACACAGGGATAGATTTTCTTTATGTTCTCGTAGTTTAAAATAATTATTTCGAAAAAATTATAAAGGTTGTTTTCATGAAAATTATTGTTTCCGGTTCGATGGCATATGACAGGATTATGGATTTCCCCGGATATTTTTCCGATCATATCCTGCCCGATAAAATCCATATGCTGAATGTCTGCTTCCAGGTGAACGGCATGAAGGAAAAATTCGGCGGCACGGCGGGCAACATTGCCTATGCGCTGAAGATGCTGGGAGAGGAGCCTCTGATTTGCGCCACAATCGGTCACGATTACCAGAAATATTTCACGTGGCTTCAGCAAAACGGCATCTCCACGGAAAACATTAAAATCATTGCCGACGAGTTTACCGCCGGAGCTTATATTACCACCGATCTGTCCGACAATCAGATTACCGGTTTCAATCCCGGTGCGATGAAATACCAATGTAAAATTGATTTTGACCAATTCGACCCCCGGGAAACAATTGTTATCGTCTCGCCCGGCAATTTCGACGACATGGTCGAATATCCGCATATCTGCAAGGCCAAAGGCATCAATTATATTCTGGATCCCGGACAGTCCCTGCCGATGTGGGACAAAACCGATCTGATTCAGGCGATTGAAGGATGCCGGATACTGATTGTCAACGATTACGAACTCAGCCTCGTCGTCAGTAAAACCGGTCTGACTAAAAACGAACTGCTGAAACTGGCGGGAACGATCATCACCACGCTGGGAGAACAGGGTTCGCAGGTGTCCACGCTGGAAAGTGAAATATCCATTCCCGCGTTCAAGTTAAAAAAAGTGGTGGATCCGACAGGCGCCGGAGACGCTTACAGAGGCGGTCTGCTGAGCGGCCTGGTTTGGGGCAAGGATATTGTTGAAAGTGCAAAAATGGGCAGCATCTCGGCTTCCTACGCTGTGGAAACCTACGGCACGCAGGAATACCGTTTTACGCTTGCAGAATATCATCAAAGGCTCAACGATTTATTTTAACAGAAGCTAATTCGGCACCCCCGATATTTCAACAAAACACACAACGAAATATCATCCCGGGTATTTCATTTTCACGAATTCCTAAAAAGATAATCCGGCAACGTGAAATGGATGCTTTCATCACCGGATTACTGAAACCACTTCAGAAAAGCGATTTGCTATTTGTGTTTTCTATTCCTTATGGGAACATAATGTCGGCACGGCGCCACGCTTTTGTATGCCGGCCGAATAATTTTTCCGCCATTGGCCAACTGCTCAATGCGGTGCGCACTCCAACCGGCAATTCTCGCCATGGCGAAAAGCGGCGTGTACAGCTCAGGGGGAATATCCAGGAGACGATACAGAAACCCCGAGTAGAAATCAACGTTGGCGCTGACGCCCTTATACATTTTCCGTTCATGCCCGATGATTTCAGGAGCGATCTTTTCCACTTTTTCATAAAGCATCATTTCTTCGGAGAGTCCTTTTTCCTGAGCCAGTTTCGCCACATATTCTCTCAAAATCAATGCGCGCGGATCGGAAACCGAATAAACAGCGTGTCCAATACCGTAAATCAAACCGGTCCGGTCAAACGCCTCCTTGTTGAGAAGTTTTATCAAATAATCTGCTATTTGATTGTCGTCATCCCAGTTGGAAACATGTTGTTTCAGGTCTTCAAACATTTGCACAACCTTGATGTTGGCCCCCCCATGACGCGGACCCTTGAGCGATCCCATAGCCGCAGCAATCGCTGAATACGTATCAGTACCGCTGGATGTCACCACATGCACCGTAAAGGACGAATTATTACCGCCGCCGTGTTCCGCGTGCAGAACCAAAGCCAAATCCAGGAGCTTCTGTTCCAGCGCCGTGAATTTGCTGTCATCTCTGAGCATATGCAGAAAATTTCCGGCGGTCGATAAATGCCTTCCGGGATTATGAATGACCAGACTTTTATTGACGTAACGATAGGCGTATGCCTGATAACAATACACCAGCAGCAGAGGAAATACTGCGATCAGTTTGATGCATTGCCTCAGCACATTCGGAATTTCTATATCCTCGGCCCGCTCATCCAAAACATACATGGATAAGACGCTCTGGGAAATGGCATTCATAATATCCCGGCTGGAAAGTTTAAGGATGGAGTCGTGGACAAAATCATCCGGTAAAGAACGATAAGCAATCAGCAGCTTTTGAAATCGTTCAAGTTCTTCCTTGTCGGGAAGCTCGCCGAAAAGCAGGAGATAACATGTTTCTTCAAAGCCACTGCGTTTGTCCGCAACAAAGCCGGAAACAATTTCCGTTATATCAATGCCACGGTATATTAGACATCCCGGCCCGAGTTCCGATTCATCATCTCCTGTCTGCGTATGAGCCTGCACCTCACCGATTTGCGTCAGTCCGGCAAGAACCCCCTTGCCTGTAATATCGCGTAATCCCCTTTTTACATCATACTTGGCATACAAAGAAGAGTCCACCAGGCTGCTTGATGCCGCCATGGAGCTCCATTTTTCAAGGCATTCCGCTTCATTTATTTTCATATGCTTCTCCTTCTTTGTTTCGCGCGTTTCGCTTCAACTTCGGACAAAATTGTATATCGCCTTTTAGATCAGTATTTCTCGATACTTTTTTAAATATTTCAGACGACAAAAGTGTTTGTTATAATGGGCAATATTGAATTAAAGAAAGTTGCTTGATAAGTGATTTTCTAATATTGCGCTATATTCAATTGGATTGAAGATATAAACAATACGATCGATTCAGTCAATCTCTTTTATATTTTTTTTCACACAGTTTGCGCATATTGAAACGGATAAGCCGGCGAAAAACAAACATTTGGACTATTTTATTCTTGGAAATGAACAACCTCGCCGCAAGCAGCGGTGTATCCAAACGAACTTGCACCCCAAGGGACAGAGAATTAGACCCACATTTATCCCGCCCGGCCTATAGTGATCCTATAGTGCCCTTCAAAGTATTTAGGTTATTCGTCTCGGGGATATCAAGGATATCCGCTTCTGAAAATTTGGGTCTCATTAAATTATTTTCGTTTCGTCAGTTCTCAGGCGCGGCACACTTGATGATGTTTTTTCTGTGATTATATATAATCAGTAAAAATGCTGCGACGGCTCCAATAACTGCAATAAAATGCCAGTCGAACGTATGAGCTTGTCCGATGGTCAAGGTAAATACCATGAAAAATGAAGCGATAAAAGGCACTCGGACGATTCCGTAAACAACCAGCCAGATAGCGCAGGAAAGAACCACTACCCACGGCGAGACAAGAACCGTAAATCCCAGATAATTGGCTACTCCCTTACCACCACGAAAACCATGAAAGCAGGGGAAGCTGTTTCCTAAAACAAGAAAGAACCCGGTCCAGGGAATTAAAGTTGATTTTAAATAATAAAGAGCGATAACAGCCACCAACATTGCCCGACCAATATCCAGCAAGAAAACGACAGTCGCCCATACCATTCCTGCCTGACGATAGATATTTGTGGTTCCCGCGTTACCACTGTAGCTCAGACGCGGATCCTTCTTGCCCATAATCTTAAAAAAAATAATGGCGAAATTTATCGACCCGGCAAGATACGCAAAAAGATAGATTAGTAGTGTTTTACTCATTCACCATTCACCATTCACCATTCACTATTCACTATCCACTATCCACTATCCACTATTTTGATCCAATCCGGCGGACGCATCCTCCCCTTGGTTACATCCATCAGTTTCATTCCGCTGATGCTTTCATAGATAATATCATCCTTGTAAATCCAGGCATCAAAAATAACAGAATCCTTATTAACGCTTAAAGGCACAACCCGCCCCAGATATTCTTCTCCTTTTTTCGTCTTTCGATAAATGATTCTTTTTTCAAATCCGACGGGAAAGGGAACCATTCCCGCAAAACGCTGTCCCCAGACACAAGCCGCATGCATGACAGTGTCCATGGCGAAAGGACACCCGAGCAAATCCTCATCGGCCTCATTGTTCCTGTTAAACATATAGGCCACAGCGCCTTCCTGCGAAACGGATACGTCACCGACTATATTCTGAAATGATAAACCAAAAGGAATCAAATCGCGATATACGGTAATGGATGGAACGCTGATGCATTGCCCTTCCAGTTTATTCAAAATATGAAAAGGAGGAGAACGGAATTCTTCAGAATCAGCTGAATAAAAACTCACTTTTGCGTGTTGAATATCACGGTTGATATTGCCCATTTTTGATTTTAAGGAAGTGAGAAGTGAAGTTGTAATCCCGCCGTCATTGCAATCTTCCATATCAACAAACACCTGTTGGATTTTTTTCTCCGGCGGAATAGTCAGAAAACGCGAGAAAGTCGCATTTTGCAAACAATTTATTATCATTTCTGGATAATGAGTTTTTACGACCCCGGCCATCACAATCAGAGATTCCACTGCCGGAAGAACCGCCTTTCCCTGCACACGATGATCCTGCAGATACGGATGCAATTCAATATCGCAGGAATATCGTCTTTTCTGATTTAAGCCGGAAATGATTTCCATAGCTGCACCGTTTTCGGATCCACGGCCACAGGAGTGCCCGATAGATTCAAGGCGCAATGTTTTGTAAAGCCCCTGCAGATAGTATTTCCATGATCTGTATGTGTAATCAGATAATCAAACTCTAAACGCACACGTTCCAGATTGACCGGTCGCGTATGAATATACATTACGTCATCGTAATACAGCGGTTGATAAAATCGTACACCCATATCGTAGATCGGATAAACATAGCCACTTTCTTCAATCTGCTTGTAGGGATAAGCTAAATCGCGCATCAGCGATGTTCGACCGAATTCAAAATAACGAAGGTAATTGGAATGATAAACCACCTGCGAACGATCCGTATCAATATACAAAACTCTATACATTGAACGATGCCATACAAGACCGGTTGTCAGATCGCGCACGTACCGTTCATCATGATTGTATATTTCCGGTTTAAAAGGTTTAGGTTTCATTCTACACTCCTCTGAAAATAACACAGCAGTTTGTCCCGCCAAATCCGAAAGCGTTGGAAAGAGCAATTTCATATTTCTGTTTACGCGCCTCGTTGGGCACAACGTCAATATCAGAAAATTCAGGATCCGGTATATTATTAATTGTGGGCAAAATAATTCCCTTTTTCATTCCTTCAATCGTTAAAGCCGCTTCAATGGCCGCAGTCGCGCCCAACGTGTGTCCCAACTGCGATTTGTTCGACGATACGGGAATCTTTTCCAGCTTTTTACCGAATACTTCTCGCAAACATTTTATTTCCGTGCTGTCGCCTTTGGATGTGGACGTCCCGTGAGCGTTGATATACTGAATATCCTGCGGCTCCAGTTCCGCGTCCTCAATCGTTTCCCGGATGGCGCGGATAATTGTTGTCATGTTGGGACTGGTATAATGATGAGCATCCGATGTCCAGCCAATGCCCAGAACTTCCGCTTTGGGTTTTAGTCCGTAAGCTTTTATAGCTTCATCCGCCGCCAGAACAACAATGCCTGCTCCCTCTGAAAGAACAAAGCCCTTACGGTCAATGCTGAAAGGCCGCGAAGCCAGCGCCGGATTCTCATAAGCACGATCTTTGGCATTCACTTTAATCGTGGCGTTCATATTGGCAAAACCGTGAATCAGTTCCGGCAATATGGGTGTGTCGGCGCCACCGGCCAGAACAAAATCGCAATCCCCGTCCCGGATCATTCTCGCTCCGATGCCGATGGCGTGATTGCCCGAAGCGCAGGCACCCTGCGGTGAAAAAATCGGCCCGGTAAATTTCAGAAGCATTCCTGCTTTTCCGGAGGGAAGGTTTGCACACAAATTGGGCAAAAGATATGGACTTACGCGCAACGGTCCTCGATGTTCCAGATCATGCACGGCGATACGAAACGCATCCGAACCGTTAAGCGCCGAACCAATCAGACAGGCCATGCGCGGAGCAATCTGCGCATCAATTGAAATACCGGAATTTTGCAACGCCTCCTTGCAGACAGCCATTGTTAAAATCACAAAAGCCGCATTCCAGTTATAAACTTCCTTGGCGTCGGTAAAATCAAGCTCCAGCGGATACCAATCCGGTATTTCGCCGACAACGTCACAGGAGGATTCCACCTTGCAACGGGTTACTCTACGGAAACCGGCCTCCCCTTTTACAGCCCTTTTCCATGTCTTTTCAAAAGAGCTTCCCAGTGGTGTTGCCGCGCCGTAACCGACAACGAATACTTTTCTGTTTTTTGGTTCTCTCATCGCGTTCCTTTTAAAAAGTATATGTCACTTCGACCGCAGGCTATAGTCCAGCTACGCTGGGGAGAAGTCTTGTTTTGTTATCATTTCAAGATTCCTCACCCCCGACAAGTCGGGGATTCGGAATGACATTTTTTACTTCAATAAAACTAATCTGTTCTGCGCAAAATAATACAGGAATTACAACCGCCAAATCCGAAAGCATTTTTCAAGACAAATTCCTGTTTTAATCTCCTCGCGCCTTCTGCGACGCAGTCTATTTCAATTTCCTTGTCAGAGCTATAATTAATCGTGGGCAGCAACGTTTCTTTTATCATTCCTTCCATCGCGAGGATTGTTTCAATCGCGCTGGAGGCGCCCATCGCGTGTCCCATTTGAGACTTATTTGCCGACACGGGTGGCAGTTTAGAGCCAAAGATATTATGCAGAGCATCCGCCTCCACTTTATCGCCTATTTTCGTCGATGTCGCGTGCGCGTTGACCGCGTCAATATCCTCCGGCTTTAATCCGGCATTGGCAATGGTCTCGATAATACATCGTTGCACTGTTGTCAAATTGGGAGAAACAAAATGGCTGGCATCCGACGTCATGGCCCATCCGGCTATCTCTATATCAGATTTCAGCCCGTGGAATTTTGCAAATTCTTCCGTGGCGAGAATAATGCAACCGGCTCCTTCGGACACCACAAAGCCGCGCCGGTTAATAGAAAACGGCCTGCTGGTTTTTTCCGGTGGCTCTTCAGGCTGTCCTTCTTTCGGACGATACGCGCCATTCATCGTGGCAAAGCCGGCAACAATCGGTTCAACCAAAGGGAAATCCACAGCTCCGGCTATAACCACATCCGCCATACTTCTTTGCAGGAGCATCTCTCCCATTATCATTGATGTAATTCCCGTGGCACAAGCTGTAATCGTTGCGCTGATCGGCCCGGTGGCGCCCGTCAAAATGGAGACTTTGCCGCCGACCATGTTGATACAGGAATTGGGATTGGTAAACGGATGAGGCATCTTGCCGTCCGCAATCATCAAACGGTCCGCCTGCAAAACCGCATCCAATCCCCCCACGGCCGAGCTGAATGTAATAGCCACGCGCGGCGCGATCTCCGGCGTTATTTCGATTCCGCTTCTTTGGAGAGCACGGTACACAACCAAAAGAGCGTATTTGAAAATGGGGGAAGTCCAATGCGCCATCTCACGCGGCTGCAGGAATGGATAAGGACGAGTATCAATGTCGGCCACTTCACCGGCTACACGTACCGGAAAATTTTCAGTAAGCGAAAACCTGGTTAATCTGCCAATACCGCAATCACCGGCAACGGCTCTCTGCCATTGAGTATCCAGCTCAGTCCCCAATGACGATACGGCGTCATAACCCAATATTAATGTTTTCTTCGAACCCACTATTGATACCTAATAATCACTTAAGAAAAATACCCTTAATAATAACTTTTCGTAAAAAACATTTTTCTAAAAAAATATTATTCACGACGCTATTTTATATGTCATTTCGACCGCAGGGAGAAATCTGTTTTCTTAAATTAAGAAGGAATTCTGAAGATTTCTCGTCGTCCCGACATATTGGGACTCCTCGAAATGACAACTATTAACGGAATTCTATCCGAATGACAGTGCCTATACCAAAAATTTTCGGGGATTACCACGGAATAAAGTGATAAAGCTTGGCGAACATTTCGTAAACTTCAATCCAGTTTTGTAAATCCTTGGTTGATTTGAGATGTTCGCGTTTGTTGACCATGACCCAGCTCATATGCGCCGCGCCGTCCTTGCAGGTCGAACAGTCACGCGTTGCCGACGTACAGCAGCGATGAACCGTTTTTAAATCGGATGCCCAGCGGGCAAAGTGAATCAGACGACGTGGACGATTTGCTCTATTATCCAGAGCCTCCGTAACCGACGGGCATTCGCTCCAACCGAAGCTCCGTCCCATCATTTTTCCGGTGGTAATGATTTCGTGATAATATTTGCAGGAAATGACTGTACGCGGATACTTGTCCAGCATCTCGTCCATCTCGATACGCAGATCTTTGAGTTCACCCTCCTGCCACGAAAAACCGTCCACGCCTTCGTCGTTGGACAAAAGTTGGAGATGAACTTTCAGGCCGACATCCGCAATTCTTTTAATCACCGGTTCAATTTTTCCCACCTGACGAGGCGTTATGGTATAAAGATAATAGGTGTACGCATCTCCTTCATAATTTTTACTGGAAATGGCAAAGGTATCTCGTCCACGAAGAATCTTTTCATCTTCACTGCCACCCCACAGGGAGATTCCCACCATCATATCGGGAAATCTGTCACGGGAAATCTTAATCAGGCCGTTGGTGGCGCAATAGGTGGGAATGCGCTTGTAGAAAGCTTCGACGCGATCCATGCAGAGGGTCGGTTCGCCGCCGATCAGAATCGCCAGGTTGACTCCCCTTGCCTTTTCACGATCAATGAAATCTTCCCATTTTCTGATATCCATTTCTTCCACTGCCGCCTGATGTTCTCCTGAAGAAAAGAAAAAACAGCCCTTGCAGCGCAAATTACAGCGGTTGGTTACATCATAGATGGAACTGCGAATGTTGAGATTCGATATCTTTTTATATCTTTCGTACCATTCTTTATCCAGCAAGGAACTGACTGTCTTCATTAATACTTCCTGATTTATATCATTTCGACCCGACGCACATCGGGGAGAAATCTATTTTATAAATTTTCGTTTTAAGATTCCGAATCTGCGACAAGTCGTGGATTCGGAATAACACTTTTTATTTCTATTAAATCGCCGCATACGGCGGTTCTATAATTTTGTTACAGAGATTTTCTCCTTTTTCATAATTCATCACCCAAACCGCCAGATACGTATCCACATAATCCAGCCATGATTTAAAAGTAGCCAGACTATTCACATGGCGGTAAAGGCGCGCCGTGACTACTGCCGAACCGGCAGCATAATGACGGCAATCAACGCAATCCGTATCCGGCACACAGCAGGCAACCGATCTGTCCCAGTTCAGGTCCGTCCTGTACTGCCGGAATGACCTACCCAATCCGATATCCTGCGAAGGATTCTGACGAGGATAGGAACAACTGTAAAGATCATGCAACCCTTTTTGATGAGTATGCGCCACGGCATTGTAAACCGAGAAAAGAATATTCCGTGGATATTTATTCAAAAGCTCGATCATGGTCTGCCTTGTCCGCGCAAGAGATTTATTATCATGCCGCAGATTTCCTGTGTAACCGACCGGCGCGGAAAAAACATTAAAGGTCAGTTTGCAGTTATGGGCGACCAGTTCTTCGGTAACTTCCTTCACCTCATCAATATTATTTCGTGTAAACGTATAAACAAAAACCGCTCGCGGATCGTTTTCGTAATTTTCAATCTGTTTTTTTAAGAGATTTTTGGCCTTTCTGATTCTCAAACTGGTTTCGTCATTGCCCCAGACGGAAATATGCAATTTGTAACCGACCGATTCCGGTATTTTTTTGAAGCCATTGGTGGCGATACTGCCCAGCGGCATTTCCTGATAGCACACATCCAAAAGCTCAGGCACCAAAGAAGGCTCAGCCCCCGCCAGAACAACGTAGGTGATTCCGCGCGCTTTTTCCGTCTGCATCAGTTCGCGCCAGGCCTCGGTGTCCAGGTTTTCTTTGGCGAATTGCTTTTCCCCTTCATAATAATAGCAACCGTCGCAGCGGATATTGCAGCGATTGGTCATATCGTAAGTCGATTCGCGCAGGAAAAAATACTTCCGCACCTTTTCCCATCGCGCTTTGACTTCCGGATGGGCTAAAAGATCGGAAAATTTAGGTTTGGCTG
Source organism: uncultured Smithella sp. (assembly GCA_964400795.1). Classification (GTDB taxonomy): domain Bacteria; phylum Desulfobacterota; class Syntrophia; order Syntrophales; family Smithellaceae; genus Smithella. The sequence continues at coordinate 58,758 of CAYNWA010000010.1, read as the reverse complement.
ATTCCGGGGCTGCTTTACTGGTAACCTGCATGGTTCTGTTTGCTTCCATTCCTTAATGTCTTACGGGAAGTTTATCCTTAATATATTCGGAAATATGACGAATGGTTTTTAATTTCGGATAATCGTCTTCGTCTATTGTAACCCTGTATTCATCCTGCAGAACCAAAGCAATGGTTGCCAGGTCCATGCTGTCAATGCCCAGTTCATCCACCAGATCCATATCCGGATCAAATGTATCCACGGTAACATCTTCCAGTTTCAACTCATCAATTATTATTTCGGCCACGTGCCGTATAATGCCTTTGATATCTTGATTTGCAGGCATTCCTACCCTCCTTATTATGCTTATTTGTATTTTCTTATCATTTTATTTTTTTAGCGGCAATAATTCCGCTGCTTACAACATTTCCTTCACTTACCACTTTAAAATGAAACATAATATCGTCACCCATGTCTTCGTCTATTATACTTACGGTAAGTTTTTCTCCGGGCCGTACCGGCTGAGTAAATCGGACTCTCCTGAGCGCATGATATTGTAAATGTTCTCCCTTTTTTTGAGCCTCCTGATTAATCGTCTCTTTTACCAGATGAACCAATGCAATCCCCGGAAGAATCGGCTCTCCGGGGAAATGTCCCGAAAACCATGGGGAATCGACCGGAACTTCCGCTAATGCTTCAATATGATTTTTATTTTTCTTCTTTAACTCCTTTAACAAATCCCAATGATTTTCCAATCACTCTTCCTCTTTGACCGACGTTCGGGTTACGGATATAAAAAAGTATATTTTCATATCATTGTTTGATTTTTCAATCAAAATATTTTTTTAACACCAATAATATTTTAATAATAGCGACTTAATTATTCACTATAGAGCTCCACAGACTCGTCCTGGATTTTGGAACACACCGGACACACATTGATAAATATATTTTTAAAACATATTCCCATGCGTCAACGCACCATGGTATATCCCCATCGAAAAAGATTTCTGATGAAATAATTATACTTAAAATGAACAATCCCGCCACAAGCAGAGTAGGATCCAAATGAACTTGCGCTTCAAGGGGCGGGGAATTAGACCCATATTTATCCTGACCGGCCTATAGTGACCCTATAGTACCCTTCAGGGTATTTAGGTTATTCGCCTCGGGAATAATTCGACCTTCAAATTTCAGTGCACCTATAGTGCCCCCATGGTGCCCCTATAGTCCCCTTTAGGGTATGCAGGGTATTTAGAGTATTCGTTTCTGAAATTTGGGGCTCATGAAATAATGCTTGTAATAAAGCCCTCTGTTATTTATAACTCGACCAGAATTATTTCTAAATTTTTACTACCATCATATCAAATCAAGCAGAAAAAGGTTTTCATAAAATTGATGTCCAATAGTAAAAAAAACACTCTACCCTCCAAAAGACATGCAACAAATATCGAACATGGTTTGGGAAGAGATTCTTTTTTCTCTTCTAGAGTTGCATTTAAAGCGTTAAAAGCAGTATTAGCCTACAAACTATTCCATAAACACACGCCGTTATCAGTGACATTCGGGACGACAAACCGTTGCAACTTCAGTTGTCAGGCTTGCGGAATTCAATCGTCTGCCAAGCAGGAAATTCCCCATGATCGTTTTATGTCGATTATCGATGAAGTGGCCGCAGCAGGAGCCATCCGCATCAGTTTTACCGGAGGCGGCGAACCCATGATGCGTGATGATATCGGCGAACTAATTCGGCGAGCCCAAAAAAACGGATTAATCGTCGGAATGGTCTCCAACGGTTTTTTTATCGACAAGAAACTCGATCAAATTCGTAATCTCGACCTTTTGTTGGTCAGTTATGACAAGTCCAAACAACACAAACGAAAGGAAATACCTGTTTTGGATAAAATTCTGGAAAATGCCATTCTGGCCAAACATAACGGCATTCCTGTATGTCTCCAATCCGTCCTGACAAAAGATACATGCCTGCATATTGAAGATTTCTTTTCCATCTCGCGACAACATGGTCTAGCGCTCTCCATACAGTCACTGGAAAGATGGGATCAAAGCGCCGTTCCCGCCGAAATTATACCCAACCGCAACGAAATGATAACGGCCATTGAAAAAATTCTTATGGAAAAGAAGAAAAATCACAATATCCTTAATTCGGAACGATATTTTAAACTGCTCGCCAAATACTGGCCGCAACCATTTCACGACGTCAGTTGCCTGGCCGGAATTTTTTATGCCACCGTTGATATTGACGGTCAATTGTATCCCTGTACACCGCTCATCAAACAAGTTGCAGCCAGCAATTTGATCGATGAGCCATTTGGCCCTTCTTTTCAAAAATTGACCATTGCACAATGTCCCGGATGTCTTTGGAGCTGTCATCACGAGCTTAATAATATCTTTTCCATGAACATAAGCGCATTATGGAATTTAATACAATTTTCTAAAAATAAACTTGTTTATCGCTAAAACCATTAGCCTCCAATAATCATTTCAATTTCAACACATTAATTGATTGTATGAATAAGACAAAACGCTTTATTAATTTAATTGACAAGAAAACCGACTAGAACCGATCCCGTTACACGGGACAGCTCATCCGCTGCTCCATTAAGAAAAAGAATGTTGATTTATTTTAGTATCACATTGTCATTATATCTCTGCAGATTAAAACGGAAAGAGGAACAATTTTTAAATCTTTTGCAATAAGCCCCTGTAAAATTTTTTCTACTTCAGCCAATAAAACAGCAAGGTCTTCTTTACGTCGTGGCGACACGTCATGCAGAAGAATAATATCGTTAGCTTTAACTTTTTTTAATATTCTAAAACTCAAATTTTTAATATGACGGTTACCGGCATCAAATGCGCGACAACTGAAAGTCACGCAAAACAATCCCAGCTTATTAAGGACTAAAGGTAGTTTGGGACAGATGATTCCCACCGGCGGCCTGAAAGCCAGCGTGTTAATGCCCATATCTTTAAGAACGTCCTGAGCTTTGAATATCTCTTCATAAAGATAGTTATAACAGCCCAGCATCAAAAACGGATTATGATGAAAGGAATGATTGCCGATGGTATGGCCACAAGCAATAACATCCCTTATGATTTCCGGATGCTTTAAGGCATTAACACCGGAAACAAAAAAAGTCGCTTGTACTGAATACTTATCCAGCAAATCCAATACCTGTCTTGTTGTCGGTTCCGAAGGACCGTCGTCAAACGTCAGTGCGACAAAATTTTTCCCGGTACAACCTCTGCTGATCACCGGCAGGTAAAAACTGCTTTGCGGAAAGAACGAAGCGGCTATACAAATGAAGATATAAAAAAGGGCGATGGCTGCCGCAAGCAATGGATGAAATATCAGCGCTATAGCCGCAATAAATAAAAGAATTATTCCGGTGATTTGAGCGGGACTTATAGACGATAATTTTTTTCTCATTTATGCATCCACCTCCGTCCCCATGAGACACCTCCGCCAGCGGAGGATATTCGAGTAGTACGGATTTTCAAATCCGCAAAAGCGCGGCTAATAACCTGAATAACCTAAAGGTCACCATGGGGTCAGGCGAGCTACGCACTGTTGGTTGTCGAAAAACCTCTATTTGAGGGGCTGTTCAAAAATGCTCAGATGCAAGGCGCGCAAAAAATCGAACCGCGAGGCGTATATAGACATACGTCGAGCGGTGCGGTTTGCAGCGCAACACAGCAAATGAGCGTTTTTCAACAGCCCCTCTGTCTTTATTGAATCAGGTACTCCCACAAAGGCCCTGTAAATCCGCGCCGGTATAGTTTGGGCAAAATGCGCGTCGCCTTGGCTTCTCCGGCGCCGATAATCCAGTTCAGACGACCATTGGCGTGTACTTCCACCATCTTCATGATTTCTTCAACATTTATTTCCGGAGAACGGTAAAATACCGGTGGAAGAATATTTTCTCCTTTGGCAACCTGGCCTTCCTTCAACGCAACGTCATACAGAGCCGTGTGCGGATAGATACGAACGCCGCAAAAAAAGAAAAACACCGCCCTTTCCAGTCTGTCTATTCCCGTCAATGTTTTTTGCAGGGTTTCTTTACTTTCGCCCGGTCCGCCCAGTAAAAAATAATGGGCAATATGCAACCCGGCGGTAAGCGCCTCACGATGCGCGGTAAAAACATGGTCGGCCGTAAACGGCTTGCGCAAATTGGTGAGAACAGCATCCGATAAAGATTCCGTGCCGAATTCCACATGCGTCAGTCCGGCCTCCGCCAAACGCTTGTAGTAATCAGCCGGAGGAGCGGTGGAAACAAAAAAGCCTCCCCACGGAATGGAAATGCCGACTTCTATAAAAGCCTGTGCCACCTTTAAGCTGTGATCGTAACTGGCATTGAACGCGGAATCGGTAATAAAAATATATTTGGCGCCTGCCTCCTGTAATTCTCGCGCATTGCGGGCTATTTCACGCGGTTCATAAAAGCGCATCTTGCCGCCTTCAATATGCGGATACGTGCAGTAACTGCAATGAAACGGGCAACCTCTCTTTGTTTGCAGATTCAGCATACCTCCGTAAGCAAGATAAAAATGAATAAGCCGGTTTTCCGGATCAAAATATCTGCGGATGACACCTTTGTATGGTTCGTAAACGATTTCTGTCTTTTCTTGCGTCAGAATGCCGGGTATTGTGTTGACCTCGGCATTTTTCTCCAGCGCATCAAGAAGAAGCGAGAGTCTTTCTCCCTCGCCGACAATGCCGTAGTCGGCATCCAGCGCCTGCATGAATTCAACCGGGAAAATAGTAAAACCGCTGCCGCCCAGAATTACTCTGGCTCTGGAATTTTTTCTTATCTGGCTCACCAGAGTCTGGTATTCGGGAAGAAAACTCCGGCAGTTAATCACATCGGTGTTATCAATGTTTCTGATGGATATGCCGGCAATATCGGGGGAAAAATCCCTGATCATCGCTTCCAGAATCTCCGGGCTTGAAAAATCATTGAGGTCAACAATTTTTGTCTGATAACGGGAATCCAGGCAACCGGCCACGTAATCCAGCCCGAGCGGATAGACCGGATACGGAATTCGAAGTGTATTGGCTGAAATCAACAGTACTTTCATCATGGAAACAATAAGCGCGGTACCTGTAATGGTTGGGCATTTTTGTGTAGTAAATTAATTCTTGTTATGCTGATTCTGTGAAATGTGTGTCGCCAGGGTACGCATGGAAGCAAACACTTTAACACCCAGTTCCTTGTTATCGATTTTAACACCGTAATCTTTTTCAATCATCATCACCAGTTCCAGCACGTCAATGGAATCAATGCCCAGATCGCCGCCGACGAGCCGTTCGTTGTCTTTGATGTCTTCCGGTGTGACGTCAATCAATCCCAGAGTATCAATAATCTTTACTTTGAGTTCGCATATCATTTCTTCAATCTGACTCATTCCTCTCTCCTGTTTTCAATATTTCAATTTGGATTCGAAGCGATTTTTTTAGCTTCATCTCCGAGAATTTTTTCCAGTATAACTCTCGCCAGCCATTGTCCCAGTGCTTTTGCGTAATCCGGGCCTGCAATGTACATTCCTAACATCAGCAACAGCCAGGAAAGGCCATATGTCAACGGAATTCCGATAACACCAATCAGCGGTTCTTTTAACAACGCGGCAACCACACCCACTATAAAAACCGACGGCAAACCGATCAGAAAACTGACAACTATCAAAGAAATCCCTATCGTTACGGTCACGGTATGTTTCTCTTTTAAAAAGCCAATATCAGCGCATTCATTGATCGCTGTCCTGCAAAATTCTTTTCGAGCAAAACGAGCCGCCGTTCTTTTAACGATACTCAAAACTTTTCCTTAAAAAAAAGATTAACATTTCAACGGTCATTTTAAGCAGAAAAAAAGTTTTAATCATCCGATTGGTTACCTTTCCATAATTCCGCCGATTGAGTATTTGGAACGCAACGGATAATCTTTGTAGGCAATATCCTTAAAAACGCCGACGCGAGCCTGTCCGACCGTATAAATTAATTCATTATCCACATAAAGGCGTCCATCGCCAATGACGATACTTGCGCCGGATTCCTTCAACATCGAATAACGCCGCACGTCAATTTCAAATCGAACACACTTGTTAAAAGGACGAATCTGGCCGTTGAAAGCAACGTCACCGCAGCCCAACGCCCTGCCCGTCCCCAGTGAACCTCTCCACACGCAGAAAAAACCAAGCAATTGCCATAAGCCGTCCACGCCGAGACATCCGGGCTGCACCGGATCACCCTTAAAATGACACTGAAAATACCAGGCGTCCGGTCTGATATCCTGTTCAGCGATTATTTTACCCTTCTTGCCGTCGCTTTCAATTAACAATATGCGATCAACCATAAGAAAAGGCGGCGCTGGAAATTTCGCGTCAAAATGTTCGGGCGGGTCTTCAACCAATTTGCCGTAAGAGAAAGCAAGAATCTCCTCGAAATCAAAATGGTCTCTTTTTAAAAAGTCCTGATATTTCATAATTGTTTTTCCCTTTTCGTGAATTCAGGATTGCATCAAAATCCCGGTCTAACACCCGGAAAACAACAAAAATAATCCATAAATTTTGAAGCCCGGATTTCAACTCTGATGGGGGTCAATTATAGGAAAAGGCCTGATTTGTCAAAAGAAATAATGAACTGTAAACACACAAAATCATTACATGTCTAATTGATCCAATTCTGCCCGAATTAAGGTTCATTTCTGTTTGTGCTAAAGATGAATTTAAGCTATACAAGCTCACAGCAAAAAAAAGGAGACCAATAATGAACAGATCAGCTTTACACAAAATCAGCTACGGACTTTATATTGTCACTTCCGGTCAGGACGGTAAATTCAACGGTCAGATTGCCAACTCCATGTTTCAGGTCACATCAAATCCAGCCACGTTGGCAATCAGTATTAACAAGGAAAACTATACTCACGAATTGATAAAACTCAGCCGCAAATTTGTCGTCTCGATTCTTTCCGAAGCAGCACCGATGACGTTTATCGGTCTTTTCGGCTTCAAAAGCGGACGGGATGTCAATAAATTACAAAATATAAAAACAAAAACAGGAACAACAAACGTCCCGATTGTTCTGGATAACACGGTTTCCTATATAGAGGTGGACGTGGTAGATGAGATGGATTGCGGTACGCATACCATTTTCATGGGGAATATTGTTGACTGCGATGTGGTCAGTGATGCCGTGCCCATGACCTATGCCTATTATCAACAAGTCAAAGGAGGCAAATCACCAAAGACAGCCCCGACTTATTCGAAAGAAGAACCCGCTGCCGCTGCGCCTCAAACCGCCGCCAATTATGTTTGCAGCGTCTGCGGCTATGTCTATGATCCGTCTAAAGGCGACCCGGACAACGGCATTTCAGCCGGAACAAAATTTGAAGATCTGCCGGATGCATGGACATGCCCCGTTTGCGGCGCGGATAAATCAAAGTTTGAAAAAGAAAAATAAATAGTCGATTATAAAAATAGTTGTCGCGGGAAAAACCGTAAAAATGTTTTTCCCGCATTTTTTATCTGACTTAACTTTGAATCCACATATTATCCACTTATTCAATTTCAGGAAGGTTTAAAAAAATATCCACTAATTCCGGATCGAACATTTTCAGTTTTTGCTCTTCGAAAAACTTCAGGACATCTTCCCTGCCCCAGGCTTTTCGATACGGCCGGTCTTCCGTCAGCGCGTCATAGACATCAGCGATACAAATGATTCTTGCAAAAAGCGGAATATTTTTTTCTCCGAAACCTGCCGGATAACCCGTTCCATCCCAGCGTTCGTGATGATGAAGAATTCCGGGCAAAATTGTCTCATAGGATGGAATAGAAGAAATAATATCTGCTCCCGCCTGTGAGTGCTTTTTAACGACGGCAAATTCTTCATCGGTCAGTTTACCAGGTTTATCAAGAATTTGTTCCGGAACAGCGATTTTGCCGATATCATGAAGAATCGCTGAAATAGTCAGTACGCGCATATCATCCTCTTTTAAATGAAGATCACGGCCAATGGCTTCAGCAAATTTCGTAACCCGTTCACTGTGACCGGCCGTCCATGGAGACTTGGCGTCAATGGCCCTGGTTAAAGCAATCAAAATTCCAATCAGAAGATTTTCTCTTTCTTTCGTTCCATCGATAATTCGGGAAGCCATGGTATTGAGCGCCTCCGCCAGCTTTCCGATCTCATCCTGACGATCGCTCGTAAACCGGCGTTCATACTGCCCGGAAGCAATGGCCTCCGCCTCCCCGGAAAGATGTTCGATGGGTCGCGCAAGCATAAAACCAAATCCATGTCCCATGGCATTACTGATAATCAGCAACAGGATAAAAAAGAAAATAGCCTTATAAATGTTTTTCCGGAGAACGTTAAAGACACCGACACGGTAAATATCGAAGGCGATAAACTGCGTATAATTCCCGCCATCCGGACTGATGTTGATTTTGACATTGACCTTGTTATGCCTTCCGTAGAAAAAGCGTGAAGACGTAGTGATTTTTTCTTTTTTTGCTTTCTCCAGCGCTTTGGCCAAAACCGGATTGGTAATTTTTTTTGATTTAACAGTCCCCTGTTTATCCGTGTAAGTATGCTGCCATCCTCTGCCATCATTATAATAAAGTTCAAATTGAACGGGCAGCAGGACCACCTGCATGGCTTCGGCCGTCCTGACAATATTGGTCATTCGCTGATCGATCAATTTAAGAAGGCCGGCCTGATTTCCACGCAGATTTTCCCTGGACATGTAATCCAGATACTCGCCGACCGAATTCGATGCCTGTTTAATGAGAGTGTTGGTTGAAAAAACCGCCATATAAATAGAAACAGCGTAACCGATAACCAGACCGAAGATGGTAAAGGCGAGCGTTAATCGTCTGGCCAGAGACGGTTTCCAGAAAAAAAAGAAATCTTTCACGGCTGATTTAAATGGGCTGTCTGTCATGGCAAAAACATCTAATTCCCGCATATGAAATCTGTTTTTTATTATCATAGCATGAAAGAACAATCTGAAAAATGCTTTTCTGTTTCTTGATTGACATAGCATTGTAAATCACCTATGCTTTGCACAATTCGAAAAGGAATTCACTCTTTTATGGAATACAAAAATGTAGATGATGTTCAATCCAAGCTGACGGATGCGGGATACATTCCTTCCCGGGAAATCGCCACGGTTGTTTTTCTGGCAACCGCGACCCAAAAACCCGTTCTGGTAGAAGGTCCCGCCGGTGTCGGCAAAACCGAGCTGGCCAAAGCCATCGCCCGCTCTTTAGACAGGGAATTAATCCGGCTTCAGTGTTATGAAGGTTTGGATGAAGCGAAAGCTCTTTATGAATGGGAATACGCCAAGCAGCTTTTGTACACCCAGATGGTTAAGGATAGGCTCAACGATATTATTTCTTCCGCTAAAACTCTGACTCAGGCGGTTGATCAAATAGCAGATCAGGAAGACGCTTTTTTTTCCGACCGTTTCATTCAACACCGCCCTCTTCTGCAAGCCATCAGCTCGAAAAAGCCTGTTGTTTTACTTGTGGACGAAGTGGACAAATCCGATCCGGAATTCGAAGCTTTTCTGCTGGAACTGCTCAGCGATTTTCAGGTTTCCATTCCCGAATTGGGTACGCGCAAGGCTGTTCAGATTCCGTTTGTGCTTCTTACCTCCAATAACTACCGTGACATGAGTGATGCTCTCAAGCGCCGCTGTGTTCATCTCTATATCGACTATCCGGCACGGGACACGGAAATGTCCATTGTCCGTCTCAAAATTCCGGGAATCGAAGAAAAATTATGTTCTTCTCTGGTCGATGCGATTCGTAAAATCCGTACGCTTAATTTAAAGAAAAGCCCCAGCATTTCAGAAACCATTGATTGGGCGCAGTCGCTTCTCGCGCTTCAGGTCAATGAACTGACACCGGAAGTCATTTCGGAAACGCTCAATATCATCTGCAAATATCAGGCTGATATGGAAAAAGTCCGTAAAAATATAAGCAGGGTTCTGCATTAATGCGAGAAAATTATGGTCAAACTTATCCAGCGATTCGCATCCTGCTGCCGCGCGTCGGGAATGCGCGTATCAACCGCGGAAGTTCTCGATAGTCTAAAACAATTGTCATGGATTGATGCAACGGATGAGCAGCAATTCCAGTCTCTTCTTCGCGCCAACTTTGCCAAAAGCATTAAAGACGTGCAGCATTTCGATCGTCTCTACCATCTTTTTTTTCATGAAATGCGCATGGATACGGCTGATATTAAACAGGCAGCGTCCTATGCAGAGCAAATCAAACAAGCCGCGAAAATGCTCAAACAAATACCCCATGACGATCCGGTGTATGATGCTGTTGTGGATTTTCTAGAGGGAAATCCCATGGCACTCCTCAGGGAAATGCGCCGGATTCAAACCGAGGAAGAACCGGTCATGTTGCGTTTTAATCTCGGTCCTCTGGGCAATCGTCTCAATGTGATGTCTCAGATTGCCAAAGCCGCCAACGCAGCCCAGGCGCTGGTGGAAGATAATTACGCGAAAACCGGTTGGACTGCGGGACGAGATCTTACCGCTTATTTTGAAGAACGGATCGCGGCAGCGCGTTCCATGCTTACTTACGAGCCGCATACCGGAGATACAGGGACCCGGCAAACCAAAACGGAAGATAAAAAGCTTAAAAACCTCGGCGAAAAATCTTTTTCTTCCCTGACGCACGAAGAAACAGAAGAAATGCGCGAGGCCATCGACAAACTGGTACGCAAATTGAAAAATATTGTCAGCCGCCGCTACTCCGTTCACAACAGGGGTAGCATCGATGTTAAAAAGACTTTGCGTGCTTCGGCAAAATACAATGGCATCCCGGTTGAGATAAAATACCGGCACAGGGCAAAACGAAAAAGCCGGATTGTCACGCTGTGCGACGTATCCGGGTCCGTTTGGGCGGCCGCACGTTTCATGCTCAATCTGCTATACTCTTTGCAGGATTGTTTTGACAAAGTTAACAGTTTCGTTTTTATTGACCATCTTTCGGAAGTAACGTCCATATTCGAAGAAAATGAAATCAATGAAGCCATCAGCCTGGTGCTGAAGAAATCGGACATCAACTACAACGCATCAACCGACTACGGAGAAACGTTGCGTAATTTCAAAAAAGATTATATGGACCTTCTGACCAAAAAGACAACGTTGATCATCGTCGGTGACGGCCGTACCAATTATATGAATCCCGAAGACGCGGTACTCGGCCAGATGCGTGAGCGTTGCCGACGCGTGATCTGGCTCAATCCCGAACAGGAAAATCTCTGGGGTTCAGGCGACAGTGAAATCCGGTCATATACGCCTCATTGTCATGAAGTGCGCCAATGCCGTAATATTAATCAATTACTGACTTTCATTGAGGAGCTGGTTTTATAAAATGAATAATCCTGCAAAAGAACAATCGTACAGCTGGATATCCCGCTTTGCCATTGAACATATCGCTTCCCGCACCGATCTGCAAACCATGGAAGAATTTCCCTATGATATCTGGCATAAAATGGGCAAAGCAGGATTTTTCAAAATAGGCATCGCACCCCAATACGGAGGCAATGGAGGTGGATTTAAACAGCTTACCGAGGCGGGGGAGGTTTTCGTCCGCAGCGGCTGCAATATGGGACTGGCGCTTTCCTGGCTTTATCAGCAGATTATTGCTATCCGTGTTATTTCCAGTCTCGGTAATGAAAAACAGCGCAAGCAATATCTGCCTCCGATGGCCGAAGGAAAGCTCATCGCATCGTTTGCCGTTTCCGAGCCCAAACACGGGGCACGCCCCAAATTACTGACGTCTAAAGCAGTGTCTGAAGATAATTGTTATATTATCGATGCGGAGAAAATTTACTCGACCAATGCGCCCATTGCAGGACTTTTTATTGTTATCGCTATTACCGGCAAAGAAAAAGAGCACAAGAAATTCAGTGCTTTTCTTGTTTCAAAAGATATGGAAGGTGTTTCGATTAAGCCGAGAATGAAATTCGATTTTCTCAAGCCCGCACCTCATGGCGGAATCAAATTAACCGACTGTCGGCTGCCTGCTTCCGCCATCATCGGTGAAAAGGATACGGCTTACGCAAACATTGTTATCCCATTTAGCGATGCGGAAAATGTCGTTCTGATGGGCGCCGTCACCGGAGGAATGGGCGCGGAACTCATGGACTTGATCATGGAGGGCGAAAAACGGAATATTAACAAGAACAAACTATTGCAAAGTGAAGTGGGAGCGCTGGACTCCCTGCTGGAAGCCATGCGTGCCATCGCGCGCGAAGCCGCGCAAAAACTGGATGAGCATGATAACGCCGCCGTGCCTCTGATGGTTACTTTTAAAGAACTGGCCGCCGGTTTTCAGGCAAGAATTTCGTCAGCAGTAACCAAATGGGATATCAAAACGAAAGAACGTTTTAAGGTGATTCAGACCGACATCAATGTCCTGGGAGCTCTTCAGGAAAAAACCCTTCAAGACAAACAGGCTAAACTGGGAGATGAACTGCTGCACGGAGCGAGATAAATTATATATCATCATTCAGAATTGGTATGATATTTGTAGCTTGACACACTAGAGGGCGTTTCTTATACTTTCCCTAACCCCTTAACCCAAAAGGAAATTCTTATTTAAAAATGATCTTCGCCGGATGCGATATAGGTTCTCTTACGGGAAAAGCAGTTTTAATAAAGGACAACAGGATTATATCGTCAAAAATAATCAGAGTCCTGTCGGACCCTGTCAAGACAGCGAAAGTCTTGATGGATGAAGCACTGGGGAAAGTGGGACTTACATACGACAGTATATCCCGTTGTTGTACAACCGGTTACGGAAGGGAGAATATTCCGTTTTCCAATATGAATATCAGTGAAATATCATGTCACGGAATGGGAGCGCACTGGCTGGATAATTCGATAAGGACTATTCTGGATATCGGGGCCGAGGACAGCAAGATTATCCGGGTTGATGAAAAGGGCCGGGTCGTTGATTTTGCAATGAATGACAAATGCGCCGCGGGAACCGGCAGGTGTCTTGATAAACTCTCCAAGGCAATCAACCTGAAGATTGAGGACCTCGGCAAAGTATCGCTAAAATCACACAATCCCGTGAATATGACCAACGTATGCAGTATTTATATGGAACTTGAAGTCATCCGCCATCTATATGAAAGAACAAAAATAAAAGACATCGCCTATGGAATACATGATGCGGTTGCGAGCAGAATCGCCTATCTTACCAAGTCTGTAAAAATTGAAAGAGAGATCACCATGACGGGCGGAGTTTCCAGAAATAAGGGAATGATCCGATCGCTGGGAAAAATCCTGAATGTCAGGTTCAAACAGCTTTCGGTAGAACCCCAGCTTGCCGGCGCTGTCGGCGCGGCTGTATTGGCCATGAAGGAAGAAATGAATGGTGACGGATAACGTATGATTACTGCCGGATTTGACATAGGAACGAGAGTGATCAAAGCATGTATTGCTGATGATGGGAAAATAGCCGGATGGTCGAAGTCTACGCTGGATAACAGAATTGACAAGGTCATTCACAAGACATATGTATCCGCGCTCGATAAAGCCGGCGTTAGGAAGAGCAAGGTGAAAAAAGTTCTGGCAACGGGCTATTGTTCTGAAATGCTGAATGGAAAAATCCGGCCTGTTTCCGAGGCACTGTGTATATCAAGGGCAGCACATTTTTTTGAT
>CAYNWA010000010.1:28746-45063 GCA_964400795.1 uncultured Smithella sp. | reverse complement strand
TTTAAGGATAAAAAAATAAGAACGGTTATTGATGTAGGAGGTTTGTCCATCAATATTATAACCATCGATGACAACGGCCATGTTAAAGACACCCTGTCAAATGACCGGTGCGCTGCCGGGAGCGGTAAATTTCTCGAAATGGTCTCTGAGGCAACAGAAATACCCATGGACTCGATTTCTTCAAGTGTTATGGCATCAGGAAGACCCTGCAATATTAAAAGCAATTGCGCCGTCTTTGCGGAAAGTGAGGTTATTTCGAGGATCAACTCCGGTCATAGCGCCAATGACATCATCGCAAGCGTTTTATATTCGATAGCATCAAGAGCAACAATTCTGCTTGAAAAAATCAGTGCGCCGGATGACATGGTGCTGATCGGAGGCGTTTCAAAAATCGGAGTCCTAAGATCAATACTGGAAGAGTTGACTGCAAGAAAGATTGCAGAATTGCCGGCTGATTCGCAGATTATATCGGCTTTTGGAGCGGCGCTCATCGCACAGGGGGAAATGATCTAAAAAAAATAATCAGATGATGAAATTATACGATTCACCAAAGCTGAAAATGCGCGCTCCGGTTTTGCCGGTCTGCTTCGATAACCGTTTTGTTGAAACAACCGACGCCGCTTTTCCGGTTGCGCACTTCCTCAATAAAGGCCTGTATTCTTGTCTTTAACTGCCCGATGCCTTCACTGTAAAGTTCCCGTTCCAACGCGAGGAGAGGGAATCCGGTCCGTTGTGCTTCTTTTTTCAGCATTAAATTCTCGACGCCCCAAAGATCGCAAAATTTTAATTTTTGCGCGATGACGGCGTCTATTTTATATTCCCTGATGGTATCGTAGATATACTTCATCCTGGCGTCAAATGCATTGATCATTCTGGGACAGGAAAGTTTACACAAATACCTTTTGGCAAGCGATTCAACAGGATCGCCCGATTCATCCACTTCCTTATTGAAATACCTGGCGCCGAGGCACAGGTTGTCAGCGACTACAACCGCATCGCATCCTTCAATAATCCGGATGATCTCTATCTCCTCGATGCAGCCTCCGGTGATCAGTACCCTGATATCCGGCTTTTCCGTCTCAGGATGATCGCTTATCGATGCATCAATTCTTTCCAGCATTTCATTGGCTGCGTCAACCGGCATGGCGGTTGCAGCCATCATCATGGATAAAATATCGCTTCCCTTCACCGTTACGCCCATGTTTTTTCTTTTTTCGTAAATTTTTTTGATCAACCGTCTTTGCTTATTGAAAAGCTTTATTGAATTCAACAGGAGATCATTCGTTATTTCCGTGCCGAATTTTTCACTGAGGCATCTGCTGAATTTTCTGATTTCTCCGGCATATCTCCCGATAGTATTTTTCGCGATAACATGAGGAGTGATAAACATATAAAGAAAATCAGGATGGATGTTCTGGGTTTTTCGGGCGTGTCTCCAATTGTCGTACATTCTTCTGGTATGGTCGCAGCCATTCATGAATATGACCGCGTCAAGAAAATCAAAGCCGCCCCGGAGCGCTCGGTCGAAGCAGTGACGCGTAAACGTACAGTTCAGAGGGGAATAATATATATCGCCTTTGGCGGTTCCGGAACTTCCGATAGCCCTCATTCTATAGGGTATAAGTCCGGCCGCGTGAACAACTTCAACAGGCACCTGACAAAAATATCCGGCTATTTTCCCGCCGTTTTCTTTTGCTGCCTGAAGGTAGGCGTTGTAAGCCTGCCCCGATATTTTCCCGATATTCTGAAATATGTCCATTATGCCAGCCCGTGATTGATGAAGAATTCTCTGATCTGTCTTTTGACCTGTTGCTCGGATGTGTGCCTCGCGTCAAAGCTGTCGGCATCCAGAAAAAGAGCGGGCAGACCCGTTTTCCCGCATATATCCTTAATGATTTTCATGATAGCCCACTCGTGGGTACATCCCGTATGCTGGGAAAAGATAAAACAATCGGCTTTATATTCCTTGATGACTCTTTCAAACTCATTCGTTACAAATTCAGCAGGTCCGCGCATGTGCCTCCCCATGGGTGCTTTAAGATTCGTCATCGCCAGCCCCTCAATCATGCTTTCCCGGGATGAGGTATCGATATGGAAAGGCTCTACTCTCCCGATCAGATCAGCAACGGTTATCGCGCCGAATTCCTGCTCCAGCCATGTATGGATGTTGTAAAATCCCAGAGAGATGTCCCACCAGATAATACGAATCCTCTCATTCCTCAAATGTCCCTCGTTTTTATCAAGCCTCGCTTTTGCCACAGTATAAAATCCTTTTGCCGTTTGGGCCAATCCATCTGATCCGTACGTAACCGTTCTTCCCAGCCATAGCAATAACAAGTGTATGACGCTGATCGGAGACGGAACGGCCCTGCTCATTTCAGTAAGCTCACTCGTATAATAATTTGTTGTATTGATGTTCTCACAGACCTGTTTCAGTGTGTCCCAATTTATCTTCTGGTCAAGATTTTTTTCGACGAATTGTATAAGCTCGCGGATGTTATTCGTATAGTATTCGATGGATTCTTTATCGTCCCAGTAGGGCGTATCGACGACATAGGCAGGAACGCCTGTCATGTACCTCAAAAGTTGATACAAGGATGCTGTCGAATCGCAGGGATGGGATGTGCTTAAAATCATGTCCGGCTCGGGGGCCTCCTTGAGTAGATACGCCGCGACGGCCCCTTTGGAAGCTGAACAGAGCTCGAGCGGAACGCCTTCCATTTCAGCTTTCTCAACCAGCATGGAGGCCTTTCGTGTGCCTATGAAATTGCTTATGAGGACAGGAGCCTCACAGGTATATATTAATGCATCAAACCCCTTCAGGAGCTCGGTCGAGAAACACCAGTCTACCCATATCACCGATTTCCCCGACTTTTTGTGTTGTATAACCCGTCTGAAATAGTCAATCAATGCATTGGTTACAGGTATGGCTGCTTGATAGTCTGTAGGCTTCAGACACGATCCTCCGACTAAAACAAGCATTTGCCTCAACCAACTATTATATTTTGTTTCTTTCTTCCCTATCATTGGCTCAAGAATATACTTTGCAAGTAAGTGAGTCATCATTCCGAATCGGATGACGAATCCAATCAATTGAGCCATGCGTTTGGCATGTCTGTGAGCCGGCTGTTTATCTGACCATTTTATTATCAATTTACCCTCCGGGATCGATTAACTAAATTTTCCACGACTTTTTGTGGAAATCTCCAACCCGACGCTGGAAATAGGGATGCATCGTTTCTCTGAATTACACGTCCTCGTCCTGCTTTTCCCCGACCAGGCTGCCGGGCTACGATGAATAGCTATTCACCCGTTCCGTAATAAATTTCTCAAAATCCCTAACGCTCTTAAACGCCCCCGGTTTGCCGGTCAGCCTGTTTTTAATAGCCTTGTCCGCCCAAAGCTTTTTCCGTAGGAACGCATCCGTAAGGATTCTTTCGGCAAGACGCTTGTCTTTAATAAACGATGTCACCGCTGCTCTGGACGTCGTAACCTTTTGAAAAATCACTTTGCCAAGGCTGCTTTCCGCATCGAAAAGCCCCGGGATCAACTTGTTATCTTTTACAATCCCATCCACAAGCCATCTCTCGCCTGTGAACTTTGACATGGAAAAAAAGGAGTCGAACTTCTTGTGTTCCAAGTAGGCGGCAAGAGTATCCAATTCCTTCTTCTGTTGCTCGGTAGTGCCTCTGGAAACAAAAAAATTGAACAGATCAACCACGCCCTGCCGGACAGTTTCAAAATCGCCGCGGGTGGTATAAATATCCGTCACGAACTTTTGGGAGGCGCTCATTTCCCACAACATATCCATTAGAACCGGATCGATAATCATTTCACCGACCCGATTCTTTAAGAGATATGCCACAATATTTTTATTGGCCTTCATGTTCTCGATGCTCTTGTGCTCGGGGGATGCCAGACCGCCCTTTATATATTTTTCCTTTTTTACCATCTCGCGAATTCCGGCAATACTGACGGACGGATAGTACTTACCGTTAAACTCGTTGGCCAGATTCACCGGAACATTTCCGCCCGGATCAAACCTGTGCTGATAGGTGACCTTAGTCTTGTTATGGCCGAAATATTCAAGATAGAACAGGCCATCCAGTTCGGGGAGTCTCTGGCAGCATTCCTGCTCGGGAAAGTTATAATTTTTTGTCAATCGGAATATAATCGTGGCGACGCCTTTATTGAAGTCGTAAACGGCATTGTCTTCAACGACCGCATCCCTGTTTTTAAAAGGAAACGGCGCTTTTATCACCGCGTGAAGAATATAAGTGTTTCGATCGATTTTTTTAAGGATGTCAGTCTTTTTTAAATTGTAAAACCATTCGGGGTATGACGGGATATCGCGCAGGACCTCTCCGATAATTTCGATCTTGGAATCTACAAATCCCACGCTCTTGAACGTACAAAATTTTGCTCCAGGATAGGTTGTTCTATATGTGTCGATACCGTCTTTGGACATGATAAGCTCCCACTGGACTTCGGCGCCGGCGATGGAAAACACAAACAGCACCCCACAAAGAACAGAAAAAAACCTGACGATTAATTGCATAAATACCTTACCCTTTTTTTAATATAGTCCACCGCACACCAGCTTTTCGTCGGCAACCTTGGTTCTTTTGGCGATATGGGTTGATTGTTTTCAATCAGGGATATCGGCGACGGTTGCTAATCGGAGGATACAAAAGCCAATATGAGGTTTTTTAACCTCCTGCTAATCCCGAATGGATGCACGCAGCATTTCCAAACCTTTTTCCATGGATATTTCCGGTTTGTATCCAAAATCGCGGCGGGCCGCGGAAATATCGAACCAATGATTTGTTGATAATTCATACGCCAAAAATCGAGTGACTAGCGGTTCGTTCTTCAGATTAAGTTTCATGTAGAGATTTTCAAACAGCCAGCCACCAAAATAAGCCAAAAAAACCGGTACGTGTATTTTTACATGCGGTAAATCGTACACGTCCATGATTTTATTGATAATATATTTAATAGGATACGGTTCCTCATTCGATATAAAATATGCTTTCCCCGCCACCGCTGATCCAGGCGCTAGATGATCGGCTGCCTGCACATGTGCCTTCGCAGCATTGTCCACAAAAATATGATCGATGACATTTTTTCCATTGCCAACAATTTTAAGCTGGTGTTTTCGGGCTCTTTTGACCAGGCGTGGAATCAAGTGATTGTCATTCGGTCCCCAGATTAAATGCGGCCGTAAAGCCACTGTGGCCAGTTTTTCGCTATTGGCTGCCAGTACCATGAGCTCGGCGGTCGTCTTGGTTCTCTGATATAACGAACCATAATCCTTCCCGTAGGGTGCGGACTCGTTTATCCCTTCAAGGCTTTTGCCGTTGAACACCACACAAGGCGATGAGGTATATACAAGCCGGGAAACCCCCATCTTTTTACAGGCATTGATAATATTGAGAGTGCCCATGACATTGGTCTGGAAATAATCCTCAAAGTTGCCCCAGGGTTCCGCTTTGGAAGCGACATGAAATATGATATCGCAGTCCTTCATGGCCGCGCAAACATCCGTTTCATTGGCCAGGTCGCCCTGGGCATGCTTGACACCCATTTTTTCCAGGTCCGGATATTTTCCCCTAGAAAAACTTATGACTTCATCGCCCCGTTCGATAAGTTGACGGATGACTGCTTTACCAAGAAAACCGCCCCCTCCGGTTACCAGTGCTTTCATATAAGCTCCTTTTGCGCCCAAATGGCCAGCTTTTCCCGCAGTATCTTGGCATTATGACGAATATCCACGGGGAAATTGGGATGGTAGAGAATTATTTTAATGTTTTTTGTGTGTTCGTGCGCCTGCGCCATGCTGAGTAATTCCGTGGTGAGCTGTTGTTTCTCATTCGGCCCCAACCGTATGCCCTCCTCAAGCTGAATGCACATCACGGGCCTTGTATTGCCATTCATGCCCACACCAACCAGGGCACTACGGTCAACCTTCGGGTGATTGTTGAAAATGGCTTCACACGGCAATGAAAAAAACGTTCCATTGTCCGTTTCTACGCGATGAACCTTTCTTCCGCACATCCAGAGGCGACCCTGATCATCCAGATATCCCACATCGCCCATGCGATGCCAGATTTGACCGTCCGCCTGATCGTGAATTTTAGCCAATCGCGTATGCTCCGGAAGATTATAATAGACCTTGGTCACATATGGTCCTTTGGCAACGATTTCTCCGATGGTGTTTGGCGGCAACCTCAGTTCATCGGACCAGGTGGGAATTGCGTCTTCCGTTATCCTGACAATAGCGATATCGACATCCCTGACGGGCAAACCTACACATACGCCTCCGCCCTCTTCGGTTTGTTTTTTAGTGTCTCTGATCAGCTCTTTGCTCCCGATGGACGTTAATGGCAGCGCTTCCGTGGCGCCGTAAAACATCAACACTTCAGACTCTGGATTAAGAGCTTTGACAAAGCGTTCCAGGGATGACATCCGCGCCGGAGCACCGGCAGAAACAACAGTCTGAAGAGTCTCAAGTTTTACTCCCGCGGCGTCACAATAACGACCTATTTTCTCGACAAGAGCCGGCGAACAGAAGATGCTGTTGCAATTATAATCGTTAATGGCGGTAATAAGTTTGCGCGGATCAGCCGATGCCGGTTTGGTCGTATCCATTTCCGGGATGATCGCCGGTGCGCCGCAGGCCGGGGCATACAAAGCAAAAGGCGCAAAAGTGGAAAGGTGCGCATCATCTTCCTTTACATCAAGAGTCTCTTTCATGAAGGCCAGTTGAGCTGAAAGCATGCGTTGAGTATAGACCACACCTTTGGGCGCGCCGGTATTGCCGCTCGTGTAAGCCAGCATAACCATATCGTCGGGTCCCGGTTTCTGGGTTATCACGTAAGGCGTGGCCGAGCCGATATTCTTAATCTCATCTATCGAATACCCTCTCCAGCCGAAGCGTTTGCCTACCGTAACATTAATCTTCAGAGTCTTTTTTCCCCAGCCGAATATAATCCGACCCAACTGGGCTCTTGGTATGCCGATGAAAGCCTCGGGTTTAGCTTCCTCCAGGCTTTTTTTCAGATTCCGCATTCCCATGCCCGGATCAACCAGAACCGGAATGGCGCCAACTTTCATGATGCCTGCCAGAACCGAGAAGAAATCGGTCCCCGGCGTTACCATGAACACCGTGTGCATCCCTCTTTTAAATCCGATCTTTTCCAATCCGTGGGCGATCCGCGAGCTTTCCATGTCTGCCGTGGCGAAGTTCAGGGTATCGTATTCGCCGGTTCCATCCGACTTTATGCCTTTCATTTCGGCAACCACCAAAGCGCCGGGCTTTTGTTTTACCTGATTTAAAAGATGCTCTGTTAAGTCTGTAAAATCTGAATCTTTATGTTTGTCTTTTGTTTCCTGTTCCGTCTTTTTTGCCGACTTGCTTCCATACACTTCGGTTTTAATGAATTTTTCCACAATAGGAATGACTTCTTCGGCGGCATCCTCAAGAATATAATGTCCGACATCTTCAAAACGGTGCACTTCGGCATCGGGAAAATGGCGAATCCACTCATCGAGAACTTTGGAGCAAAAAACAAAATCCTTCATGCCCCAGCAAAAGAGTTTCGGCACATCGCGTAAAAGCTTCAAGCGCGATTCCATGAGCAACCCCAGGTCATATCCCGGATCGCCGGGCCGCACGGGGACATCCTGGACGAAACGATGGATTGCAATGCGCTCCTTCCATGAGCCGTAAGGATGCAGAAGGCCTTGGGCCACATTTTTTTGTATACGGTGCCGTCGCATGCCGATCCCCAGCGTAACAAGGGCGAAGGCATTTAATCCGCGAATAAACATCGCACTAACAAGAGGCAGTCGACACAGGGCAAGGGCAAAAGGAAGATGTTTATTTACCGGCCATATAAATCCTGCTGTGTTCATCATCACCATGGCGTTGATTTTTTCCGGATTTAATGCGGCATAGGCCGTCCCGATGATGCCGCCCCAATCATGTCCGACCAGGGTAAACGATTTAAGTCCCAAGTGATCGATGAGTTTGCTCAGATCTTCAAGCCTTTGTGAGGATGTGTAATGGTAATGCGAGTCATCGGGTTTATCGGAAAGTCCCATGCCGATGTGATCCGGCGCGACGACGCGATAATTCGGCATAAGTGCCTTAATGAGATTCCGGTAGTAGAATGACCAGGTCGGATTGCCATGCACCATGACAATCGCCTCACCCTTGCCTTCATCCACATAATGATATTTTAGACCATTGATCGTCAGGTAGTTACTTTTAAAAGGGTATAATTCTTTATCCAGCATATGCTTTCTCCATTTTCATGTCCACGCAGCATGATATTAATTACATGCAGTACAAACCGCAGGCGCAGGTCAAACCGGCGCCTGCACCGACGAACAATATTTTTTCACCTTGCTTCAAAAGCTCTTTATTACGGGCAATATGATAAGCAATGGCCAGCGATGACGTATGCGGATTGCCGTATTCATCATAAGTGCGTACGAGACATTTTTCGGGTATTCCCAGCCTCTTGACAAGATCACGCCCAAACGTCTTGTTTGGTTTGTTGCAAATAACATGACTTACGGCTGACCCATTATTGGCATACCTGCCAATGAATTCATCCACCGTGCTCACCGTAAACTCCAGCAAATCATCAACATAATCCTCGTCCTGCTTAATGGTCATAATATTGCGTCCTTCATGACCTATCTTGCTCATGTCCACGAAACCGTTGAATCCGGTATGCGTAGAATCTGAAGTCTTGAACGTGAACTCTGTAAAACCTTTGTTTCCACTGGATGATTGTTCCAAAAGCACAGCGGACCCGACTTGCGTAAAGGGAAAATCAGGAACATGCTTGGTCGATGGATGCACATCGTTCGATACGATAAGCGCATTTTTTATCTTGCCCGTACGCAGCATTCCATCAACAACCTGGATAGCATATAAAATTCCTGCGGGACCGTTCTTAAGGTCAAATGAAAATGTTGAATTCCCTTCGAATTTCAGGACGGGATCCAGATTCATACCCATTTTTTTCTGTATGATTGTGGCCATGGCCGGTTCAGCAATGTTCTTTTCACGATATATGCCCGTGTTAATCAGCAGATCAATATCCATCGTATTGATTCCGGCTGATGCGATACACTGCTCGGCTGCCTTGCATGAACATTGAATCGAATCAATAGGGTTTTTGTCCGAGTAAATAGCCGTTGATCGTATTAAAGTTCCCATAATTACACCTTCAACTTTCCAAGTCTGAAAAAGAAAGCCCCGATTGAGATGCCTGATGCATGGGGCACCATAAGCACGGTATTGCCGGGCTTCAATATTTTATCCTTTAGAGCATGATACAACACCACGAAATGCGATGTGGAAGAGGTGTTGCCGAATTCCTGGATATAAGCGAGCATTTCGGGCATTTCAAAGTCCTTTATTTTATCAATTTTTTTAACATGGGTAAAAACATCCTTCACGCCTGCAATCATAACTCTCAGTGCGGTCTGGTGCGGTATCACGAACTCTATGGGTCTTTTTGTATTTGTATTTTTGTATTTGCGAATGAGATGCTCATAATTTTCCAATATTCTGCTTAGAAAGGGCGGTACACGTTTTACCGATTCCGCGTGGAGATCCACCGCCTTCGCGTACATGGCAATACCGGGGTTTTGAGTGCTGGGCATACCGAAACACAGTTCAGCACATTCGGCAAAGGTTAAAAATTCGATTATTTCAAATCCTTCTTCTTCATTTGTAGATTGATCCATGATAACGGCTGTACCGGAATCACCCACGGTCAACGATGCAAACTGATCGTCAATGGGCTCCGATATCTCCTTGATAGCCGTATCCGCTACGTGAGTAATACACTCACCACTTAAAACAAGCCCGTTTTTAACGATACCCGCTCTCATTAAATTATCGAGAATGTAAACGCCGGTAAGCATTCCGGCACAGGCATTCGAAATATCGAAGTTTAAAGCCTTATTCGCGCCGAGTTCGTTCTTTATATAGTGGCTCATGGAAGGTTCGTACTGGAATTCAGTTACATTTTTAAAACTCGTTATGGATGTCCAGATAACCGCTTCAATGTCACTAGCCTTATAAGAGGAATGCTTCAGGCAATCTTTCGCAGCAGCAAGCCCTAACTGAAAGGAATCCTCGTTTTCAGACCTGTACCGGCGATTTTTGATGCCCGTGATATCTTCCAGGTCGAATGGAGGTTTTGTTTTCATCTTGTCCAGCAACTCCTTCGACGTGACAACTTTTTCGGGCATATAGCATCCAATGCTTTCAAAACGACTCTTTGACATATCCCCATCCTCCCTTTCATAAAAAAATAAAAAAACTAAACGCAATATAATCCGCAGGCGCAGGTCAGTCCAGCACCGGCTCCAATAAATAATATCTTGTCACCTTTTTTCAAAAGTCCTTTATCGTGTGCGATATGATATGTTACTGGCAGCGATGATGTATGTGGGTCACCATAATCACCGTTTGTGTTAATGACATGTCGGTCAGGCTGCTTCAGCCTTCTGGCGAGATCCAATCCGAAAGTGTGATTTGGCATGGTGCAAATGATATGCTGTACAGCAGATCCGTTGTCCGCATACTTGACGATAAATTCTCCTGCCGTCTGTACCGTAAATTCCAGTAGGTGATCAATATACTCCTTGCTCATCTTGACGTTCATAATATTTCTGCCTTGATCACCTGAATCCAACATACTTACGTAGGTATAAAAATCTTTGCTGGTAAAGCTGGATGATTTAAATATAAATTTTGAGAAACCATCTCCATTGTTTGAATGCTCTAAAAGCATGGCCGAACCGACCTGAGAGAAGGGAAAATGGGGAACGGCCTTTGTCGACGGGTGCACATCGTTGGATACGATAAGCGCATTTTTTATCTTACCGGTACGCAACATTGCATCGGCAACCTGGATAGCGTAAAGAACGCCGCCAGCCCCATTATTAAGGTCAAACGAAAATGTTGAATTCCCCTCAAAATTTAAGATGGGGTCCAGGTTAACGCCCATACTCTTTTGAATAAGGGTAGCCATGGCCGGTTCAGCAATGTTTTGTTCCCGGTAAATACCGGTATTGATGATGAGATCGATATCTTTTTTCTCAATACCTGCCACAGCAATGCAGAGTTCTGCTGTCTTGCGCGAACATTCAACAGAGCTGAATGGATTCTTTTCTGTATAAATGGCGGTTTTACGTATAAACGTTCCCATATTATACTCCCAAATTACCTAATCTAATAAAAAACATACCTACGGCTATGCCAGAACCATGGGATAGCAAAAGCACATTATTACCGGGTTTCACTTTCTTATCCTTCAAGGCGTGATACAAAACTACGAAATGTGAGGTTGAAGAAGTATTGCCGAAATCCTGGATATAGGTAAGCATTTCAGGAAATTCAAAACGTTTAAAACGATCAAGAGTCTTAACATAATTAAAAATATCTTTAAGAGCCGATTTCATAATTTTTAGCGCTGTTTGGTGCGGGATTACAAAATCAATGGGTTTAATCAGATCCTTATTTTTACAAATGGCATATTCAAATTTGTTTAGTTTATCGGATATGTAACGTGGCAAACGTGAAACCGATGCCGTATGGATTTCCACCGCTTTTGTGTACATCGCAATACGCGGAGCCAAATGGCTCGGCATCCCAAAACATAATTCGGCAAATTCAGCCATTGTGAGAAATTCGCTTATTTCTATGCATTCATCTTCATTCGTCGATTGATCCATAATAACTGCAGCGCCTGAATCCCCCACGGTCAGAGATGCAAATTGATCGTCAATGGGTTCTGTTATTTCTTTTACCGCCGTATCAGCAATGTGAGTAATGCATTCGCCGCTTATAATAAGCCCATTTTTTACAATGCCTGCGCGAATTAAATTGTCGAGAATGAAAACACCGGTGAGCATTCCGGAACAAGCATTTGTGATATCGAAACAAAGTGCATTGTGAGCTCCGATTTCGTTTTTTAGACAAATGCTTATTGACGGTTCATATTGAAATTCGACCACATTATTCAAGCGTGTAATGGACGCCCAAATAATTGTCTGGATATCCTCAGCTTTATATGACGAATTACTCAGGCAGTTTTTTGCCGCGGCAAGCCCTAATTGAAAGGAATCTTCCGTTGCGGATCGGTAACGGCGATTTTTTATACCAGTGAGTTCTTCTATATCAAAAAAAGGTTTGGTCCGCATCCTGTCCAACAACTCTCTCGACGTAACAATCTTGGCGGGCATGTAACACCCAATGCTTTCAAAACGGCTTTTTGACATAACTCCCCCGTCACTCTTTGTTTGAGTGAAAATAATGCAGTGTATTGCGTCAGAAATAAGCTGTCATATCGACCAAAGAGAGATTCCTTTTGAACACCCATACTGATTAGATTTCTCACTTCGCTTCGAAATAACAGCCCTGTAAAAAAGCATTACACGCACTACATTCGAAACATCAATTTGATTTAACTTAAATTGAGGCCTAAGGAGCGATGTCTAGGACAGACAGAAAACGTACTTTTTCAGCAGAGTCCAAAAAACGTACTTTTGGAACATAATTTAGCACGCTCCGGTTTTATTTATATCTATCGTTAGATATAAAATCAAGCATTATTTTATTTATATCGATTGTTAGATATAAAAGCAAGAATAATGCCATGATAACTATTATATTGTTATTATTTATTATTTTGATTTAGATGCCTCCAATATGGGAACATACAAAAGAGGAATAATGAGTCAGGTTTGTCCCAAATGTCCCAAAATATGCATTGAAACTTAAATTGGTTGAATCATTTTGCATCTGATTCAATCACTATGTAGCTCATTATTAAAACCATTATGTTATTGTTAATTATAATGTACTTTGCTTAAACGATCCTGCAAGGTTCCGTCCTCAAGGTCTCGGAAAAACTGAATTGACCTATACAAGCGTCATACATCTAAAGAGTTCGTTAAAAAGATAATTTCAGGCTTTATGGTCTGGGACTTGCAAATGTGTGGATGATATTTTCTCGTAGAAAAGGACGCTGTCATGAAAGATGCCGAATTAAAAATCCTGCACCAGCAGTTGAATGATCGGGGCTGGCGTCTGCGTTTTAATGGTGAACTGGAACACGAATTTCAACGACATTATTTTCATCGCTATTACACACACATGCAGACAGCCGGAATCATCGGATTGCTTGCTTTCATGTCCTGCGGTTTACTCGATCTGATGTGGATGCCCGAGATGGCCGAACGAACCTGGCAGATAAGGATGATGGCAGGAGTCTTCATGGGTGTCCCTCTCATGCTCAGCTTCTGGAAACCCTTTAAGCGAAGATACGGCCGTTATATGCAATTTGCAATCTGTATTTTTGCCGCAGCTGCCGTGGTCGGACTGATTTTGATTTCCCTGAATTCACTGGAACCTTATAATCATTATTACTTTAATGCCATCACTGTGGCGCTTGTTATGGTATTTGTTCTATCACGAATACAGTTCAAATGGGGAGTCATATCCGCAGTTATTATGTGGTTGGCTCTTAACATAGGACTGATCTGGTTTGATCCCACGCAGAACAAATCGGCGATAGTAACCATCACCAATTATATGTTTTTGGGTTCCTCAGTCAGCGCTCTGATCGGAACGTTTCTGATAGAACGCAGCCTGCGCCGAAATTATCTTCAATCACGTTTGCTTTCTCTCGAGAAAAATGATCTTGAAGAATCGAATCTGATACTACAGTATCTTTCTGCCATCGACGGCCTCACCCAGATTGCCAATCGCCGCCACCTGGACAAAACTCTGTTCATCGAATGGCAACGAGCCAGACGTAATTACGAACCCATCGGTTTCATTATGGCCGACATTGATCACTTCAAGATATTTAACGATAGCTATGGTCATCAGGCTGGAGACGAGTGCTTGCGCATTGTGGCCTCATTGATCAAAGATTATGCACGCCGTCCCGGAGATTTGGCGGCGCGTTACGGCGGCGAGGAGTTTGCCCTGGTGCTCATTAATTCTACTGCGCAGCAGGCTGGAATGATTGCCGAACAAATTCGTAAAAAAATCATGGGAACAAAAATAACGCATGAAAAATCCGTTTCAACCAATATCACAGCGAGTTTCGGGGTATCCAGTATGGTCCCCGATCAAGAGCATAATCATCCGACGTTATTGATTCAGAAAGCTGATCAGGCGATGTATCGCGCAAAAAAACTAGGACGCAATCGTGTTGAGGTCAGCGGACAATCCGACGATAACCGATTAAATTAAATATTATACAAAAAGCTATGCTCTCATCATCTTTGATGATTCTTCTTATAGGATAAAATATTTGATTTGTTTTCCGGATAAGCAATAAAGTTTTTGTCTATCTTACTGATATTTTCCTGACGGAAAATCATTTCGATGAACGCGAAAAACTTGCGTTTGAACTCACTCCAGCTTTTTACCTTCAGCGTATGATGCAAAAGAAACATCGGCCGGCAGTGATACATGATATAGGCCTTCTTCGTCAGGGAATCAATCTCTGCATTGGTTAAAGAAGTCCATGGTCGCTGCAGTGGTCTATCTTCTACATTACCCAATATGTATTCACGCCAATAATCGAATCCGGTATCTTTGACCATCTGTCGCCAGTATGGCGTTAGCGGTTTAGCCGTGAGTTTGGAAAATTGGACGTAATCGAGCTTCAACGATTTGGCAAATTTTACCGTCTTAATGAAAGATTCCTGCGTTTCACCCGGTGAGCCTACAAGGAAAAATCCCAGCGCCTTTATGCCGACACCTTTTGTCGCTTCAATCGTATTGCGAATTTGTTGCAGACTGATGCCCTTATTCAACCTGTCCAGAATTTCCTGGATGCCCGACTCAATCCCGAAATATATTCGTGAACAACCCGACGCTTTCATCCTGCGCAGAAGTGATTCGTCAACATAATCAACGCGGGTGCGACACGCCCATGTTACATCCATCCGACTTTTTATAATTCCATCGCAGATGGCTTCCACGCGCTTGCGGTCGATGCAGAAATCATAATCAAAAAAATCTATCTCCCGAATATTATATTGGGTGTAGCATTCTTTTATCTCCTTGAGGACAGTTTCAGGACTACGGGGATTGTAGGGTGTATGGCCTGCCTCACAAAAAAGACAACTATTGGGACATCCTTTGCTTGTCACCATAACGGTAAAATTCTTTCTCTCCGTTGTAAATTCCGCGTATAAATCATTGGGCAAAAGATGCCGGGCGGGATTCGGATAGTCATCGAATTTCGGATCATTATCGTACGGCGTCATTTTGATCTGACCGTTTTCTTTGTAAATCAAACCGGGCACATCATGAAACCGGCGCTGTCCCCCCAACTCCTTGAGTAAACCTGGCAAAGTGTAATATGCGCTATTCAAGCAACCAAAATCAGGACCGTCGACAGATACCGACTCCGTCGGATAGACTCTTAGGTTATATCCGCCAATAATGACCGGCACCTTGAGATGTTTTCTGAGGAACTGCGCCCATTCGAGAGTCTCACGGAACATGTAGGTAGTCATCATAAAGCCGATGACGTCCGGCTTCCATTCCTTCAAACGGTCCAGCACATCCTCTTTGGTCAGACGCAGGGTACGGGCATCAATAAGCAGAGCATCGTGTCCGGCCTTCTCGGCTATCGCGCATACCCACGCCATGGAAAGAGGGGGAAACAACCCGAAATATCGCTGGACAACCTTTAGATTCTCTTCATGCAGTTTGTATTTGAACGGATTGAAAACGCAAGCAATCCTCATGTGTTATTTTCTCCCGGTTGATTCCTCTTATAACATGTCATCAGATTATCAACAAGCTATTCACGTCAACGGACAGAATAATCATCACACACCGTCGGATACAACTTTCGTAGCGGCATTTTCATCCTTCCACAGATCGTTTAAAAACGGTTTTACAAAAAATAACCCGAGCAAAGCTGGAAGAACGCCATCAACAAACGTAATCAATAAACTACCTGCTAATAATTTCTCCGGAGTCGCGTAACCATATAAAAGAAACAGAATGGCTGATTCCCTGATGCCCATACCCCAGTATGTTATGGGGAGATACGAGGCGATGATGGTCGCAGAGCCAAAAAGCAATAAAGCATCAAAAGAAATCTCGATATGAAGAGACTTTAATAAAACAAAAATGATGAGTAATTTTGAACCTTCAATTCCCATAGAATACGGAAAAATATTTCTCATCGTTTTCACATCATATTTCTCCCCTAAGAGCGCTAATGATTCCGACATCTTCCGATTTTTTTT
>CAYNWA010000010.1:0-28736 GCA_964400795.1 uncultured Smithella sp. | reverse complement strand
AAAAAACAGGTTGATGAGCCGAAAAATCTTTTTCAAATTCGAGGTTGAGATTAAAAATAAAATAATGACCAACACCAGGGTGAAAATAATTTTTTGAAACAAATTATGAAAATAAAAGATGCCTCCGCAGGAACAAAAAAGGACCAGAGCAACAAAACTAAAAAAATAGCCGATAAAGAGCGAAAATAATCCCAGAGGATAAGAAAGATCATATTTCTTTTTCATATAAGCCAAGATAGCTAATTCGCCCACCTTAAAGGGAAGAACACCTTTTATCGGATTGCAGCCCATTCTGATGATCACAGATTCAAAAAAAGCAATTCGATACCCCAGATACTCAACAACTATTTGATACCGTGCGGAGGAAAAAATGATGTGAGCAAGAATTGAAAATAAAACGCCCATAAATAGCAAATGAATATCCGTTTGTTTTAAAACAGCAAACACATCGAAAAATCTAATCCTGGAAAAAATAATGACCAGGATGGCAATGGTTACAGACCAAGTTAATATAAATCTCAGCCAAACCTTGTGACGAGAGATGTTTGTGCTGATCAACTGCTTATGGTCTTGAGTATTCATGTAATTTATTAACTTTCTTAATTGTGCAGCGAAGTATAGAAACGCAGCTTTATATTGTCAATAAATGTTTTGGCCTTGAAAATAATTCCTTTCAATGGAATGGCTGAAATATTTTCTCGCAATTCACATGAACTTTGCGGTATTTTTATTTATTATGATTAAAACACACTTCATGAATAGAATATTATTCTGTGCGCGACGTCAGACTATTAAATTATTTTACCCGAAGCTTTTCTCCAGATTCCGCGAAGGCGTAAAGAGTTGCTGACAACCGAAACAGAACTCAACGCCATCGCAGCGGCGGCAAATTCGGGATTCAGCAGTATCCCGAAGAAAGGATACAAAACTCCCGCCGCAATCGGAATGCCGATGACATTGTAAAAAAATGCCCAGAAAAGATTCTGCTTGATTACGCGCATGGTTGCCTCGGACAAACCGATAGCTTCCGGCACGCCCAGTAAATCATCACGGATCAACGTGATGTCGCTGGCTTCAATAGCCACATCCGTTCCGGCGCCGATGGCAATCCCGACATCCGCTGCCGCCAGCGCCGGTGCGTCGTTAATTCCATCGCCAACCATTGCCACTACTTCTCCCGAACCCTGTAGACTTCTTATTTCATCGGCTTTTTTCCCGGGCAGAACATCAGCCAGCACTCTTTCAATTCCCAGTTGATCGGCAACGACTTTTGCTGTTCCTGTATTATCGCCGGTAATCATCGCCACTTTCAATCCCCTGCCCTTCAGATTTTCAATTGCTTTTTTTGCTGAAGTCTTCGGTGTGTCCGCCAGAGCAATAAGGCCAATTACTGTTTTTTCCAAAGCTACATAAACAACCGTTTTCCCTTCGCCGGCAATTTTGGCCGCCTGCGCATCCCATTCATCCATGGGAACGTTCTCACTTTTCATAAAAAAGCGATTGCCGGCAAGGCATGATTTGTTTTCGATAAAAGCTTTTGCTCCCATGCCTGATACCGCCGCAAATTTCTCAGCCGCGGCAACGGCGATTCCATAGGCTTTTGCTTTTTGGAGGATTGCCTGTGCCAGCGGATGTTCGGAATTTTTCTCCAGCGCCGCCGCATAAGCCAGAACCTGCTTTTCATCAAAACCATCTGCGACCGCAATATCGGTTACAGCCAGTTCGCCGCGAGTCAACGTTCCTGTTTTATCGAAAACCACAATCGAAAGTTTATATATTTTTTCCAGAGCTTCGCCACCTTTAATGATGATACCGCTTTCCGCTCCCAAACCAGTGCCCACCATGATTGCCGTCGGCGTTGCTAGCCCCAGCGCGCAGGGGCATGCAATGACCAGCACAGAAACAAAATTAATCAAAGCGCGGCTGAAATTGCTCTGTGCGGGAAGAAAATACCAGACGGCAAAAGTAACAAAGGCGACAAAAAATACCGACGGCACAAAAACGGAAGCAACCTTATCCGCCAACCGTTGAATAGGAGCCTTTGAACCCTGCGCTTCTTCCACCAAACGGATAATTTGCGCCAGGGCCGTTTCGGCGCCCACGCCTGTCGCTTTAAAAGTAAAACTGCCCGTTTTGTTCATCGTGGCGGCAAACACCTTTTGTCCGGTTTCTTTGGTCACCGGCATGCTTTCACCGGTCAGCATTGATTCGTCAATGGTGGATTCGCCTGATATTATTATTCCGTCAACCGGAATTTTTTCTCCCGGCTTGACACGCAGGATATCGTCAACAAGCACCTCATCAACAGCAACTTCATTTTCTTCATCCTTTTTGATCAAATGCGCCGTTTGAGGTTTCAGATTCATCAGCTTTTTTATGGCCGCGGAGGTTTTCCCTTTTGCCTTGGTCTCCAGAAGTCTCCCGACAAGAATAAGCGTAACGATCATCGCAGCGCCATCGTAATAAACGTGGGGCATCACACCGACTTTTGTAAAAAATTGCGGGAAAAAAGTCGCAGCAGCGGAATAGGCGTAGGCGGATAATGCACCAACCGCGACCAGAGTATTCATATCGGACGTCTTCTGCACAGCGGCCTTATAAGCGCCAATAAAAAAACGGCTGCCTACCCAGAAAACAACCGGAGTACTCAGAACAAACATCACCCAAAGCATGGTTCGGCGAGGGATGAAATACAAAAACCCAAACCAGTGCTGCATTGAACCGATAAAAATAATGACGCTTAGTATCGCTCCGCAGAAAACTTTAAATTTAAGTTCTTGAAGTGCTTGAACACGAGAGGCTTCCGTGGGGTCGGCAAGATTATCTTTAATCACACCTAGAAATTCATAACCATGCCCGGTGATAATTTTCTGCAGTTCTTGAGTGCCGCCCCACTTCGACTCATGAACAATTGTGGCATGTCCTGTAGCCAGATTCACATTAGCTTCGATGACACCGTTGATTTTTTTAATAGCGTTTTCAACTCGTCTGACACAGGCCGCGCAGGTCATTCCACCCACGGCAATTGTTATTTTTTTCTCATCGGTCATTCTTATTCAACAACCTCATAGCCGGCCATCTTTATGGCTGCTTCAACAACCATGGGATCAACAGCTTTTTCTTCCTCATACGTTGCCACGCCGCTTTTCAAATCAACTTTAACGTCTTTTATCCCTTCCACAGCGCTCAATGCTCGTGTAACAGCCATAACGCAATGCTGACAACTCATGCCTTTTATCTTGACACTTTTCATATCCACACCCCCTTATTTTCTGGTTAATTTATGAACTTTTATGATAATAGCAACATCAATATTTGTTCCTGAGCTTTTTTCATATCCAGCATTACCATATCTTGCTTGATTTAAAATTTATTCTGTATTATGGCATAATCCAATATAGCAGCACAACTCAAGCTTTGAAAATTGAAGGTGAAAAATGATCATTCGTTGCTGGGGTTCCAGAGGCTCGATTCCTGTTTCCGGGAAAAAATACTTGCGCTATGGAGGAAACACAACCTGTCTCGAGATCAAAACAAAAGATGATAAAATATTAATCGTAGACGCCGGCTCCGGTATTCGCGAAGCCGGCAATGTTTTGACAGCGGAAGCCTATCACGACTTTACTCTCTTATTGACCCATGCCCACTGGGACCATATCATGGGATTTCCGTTCTTTAAACCCATTTATTCTTTCAGAACAAATTTAAATGTCTGGGGTTGCCCTTTTGCTCAGGCTTCCATAAAAGAAATACTCCAACGTGTTATGGCTTCTCCCAACTTTCCCATAAAATTCGAATACATCCGCGCCAAGATATCATACGAAGATTGTTTTGAATCTTATCAACTCGGATCAATGTCTATCACGCCCATAGCATTGAGCCATCCGAATCGAGGCACAGGTTACAAGTTTGTAGAAAATGGGAAAACTTTCATCTTTCTCACCGATAACGAACTGGGGTTCAAACATGAAGGAGGACTTGATTTTCAGGATTATCTCGAATTTTGTAAAGGCGCTGATTTGCTCTTCCATGACGCCGAATATAAAGAAGATGAATATAAAAGAACTCGAAGCTGGGGACACTCCATGTATAAGGATGTTGTGCGTCTCGGCCTCGACGCAGGCGTAAAACAACTAGGCTTATTTCATCACAATCAGGAAAGAATTGATTCAGACGTCGACGCAATCGTGAATGACTGCAATAAAATAATCAAGAAGAGCGGCAAGAAGATGGAATGTTTTGCCGTCGGCCAATCAATGGAATTTAGGCTTTAATGTTCATAAAATAGTTCTATAAAAAACATGTTTTTTACCCTGCACATTTTACTGATGGCAATATTTTTCCCGGGTATTATTCTCGGTGTGAGTATTGCCATTTTTTTTCGTAAGAAAAAAAACTGGCTGAAAATTCATAAATCAGTCAATTCGTCAAGCCTCGGTGGAATGACCGCCGGAATGATGATGGCCTTTATTTATGTCTCCAACTCAAGCGGCAAACACCTCAACGGATTGCATCAGATTGCGGGGTTGACGTTCTTCATCCTTGCTTTCATCACGGCACTCGTAGGGTTTTATCAATTCAAAGCAAAAAACAAACCGGCCTTGAGAACTGCGCATCGCTGGTTGGGACGTTTTTCCCTGCTGATTTCTCTGGCGGTGTTTATTCTGGGTCTCAAGCTGATCAATATCATTTAACCTGATCCTGTCATCTTTTTTCATATGATGTTTCTTCCCACAACCAGCCTTGAAATGAAAAAACTAAAATGGGACAATCTAGATGTGATTCTTGTGACTGGGGATGCCTACATTGACAGTCCTTTTATCGGCGTTTCCCTCATCGGTCGTGTTCTAGCCCATGCGGGATTCCGGGTCGGCGTCATCGCCCAACCAGACTGGCAGAGTGCAACAGACATTTCCCGCCTGGGAGAACCCAATCTTTTCTGGGGCATTACGGGGGGCTGCATGGATTCCATGGTCGCCAATTATACAGCCACAAAGAAAAAAAGGCTCCATGATGATCTGACTGCGGGAGGAAGAAATAACCGCCGCCCCGACCGCGCGGTTGTGGTTTACGCAAATTTGATTCGCCGGTATTTTAAAGAAACCAAGCCGCTGATTTTGGGCGGTGTCGAGGCGAGCCTGCGTCGTATCGCCCATTATGATTACTGGTCTGATTCCATACGGCGATCCATTTTATTTGATGCACGCGCCGACGCCCTGGTTTATGGAATGGGTGAAAAGGCCATCGTGGAATTGGCAAGAAAAATTCAAAACAACCAGAGCTTTAACGACGTTCATGGGATTTGCTATATTGCGGCCGATGCTCCATCCGATTATATGGAATTGCCTTCTTTTGAAGACGTTATCGCTGATAAAAAATCTTTTATAAAAATGTTTAATATATTTTATCAAAACAATGACCCTTTAACCGCATATGGTTTATTTCAGAAACATGGTTCCCGTTATCTGATACAAAATTCACCTCAGCCGAATCCTTCCGTAAAAGAACTGGATAATATTTACGCGCTGGGTTTTACCCGCGACGTTCATCCTTTGCACAGCATTCATGGCAAAGTCAAGGCGATGGACACGATTAAATTTTCCATAACGTCCCATCGTGGATGCTACGGTGAATGTAACTTTTGTTCGATAGGCCTGCATGAAGGACGAACAGTCATCAGTCGAAGTGAAAAATCAATCCTCGAGGAGGCGCGAAAGCTCACCGCTCTTTGCGGCTTCAAAGGTTACATTCTGGATGTGGGCGGCTCCACCGCAAACATGTATGGCATCGAGTGCCAAAAGAAACTCACACACGGTCCCTGCAAAAACAAGAGATGCCTTTATCCGCAGGTCTGCACAAGTTTAATGCCGGATCACAGCAGGCAGATCAATTTATTAACCTGTTTGCGGAAAATAAAAGGAGTCAAAAAAGTATTTGTTGCTTCCGGCATCAGGTACGATTTGCTTCTGAATGATAAAAAACATTGTGCGGCGTATATGCGAGAATTGGTTCACCATCATACATCCGGCCAGTTGAAAGTGGCGCCTGAACATTGTGTTCACCGGATATTAAAGCTCATGGGCAAACCACAAGCCCTTTCGTTATCGGATTTCAAATACCTGTTTGAAAGAACCAAAAAGTCATTAAAACAAAAACAGTATCTTACCTATTATTTTATTGCAGCCCATCCCGGATGCACTGAAGACGATATGCGTGAACTCAAATCGTTTGCGCAGAAAGAATTAAAAATAAATCCGCGGCAGGTTCAGATCTTTACACCGCTTCCCTCAACGTATTCCAGCGTCATGTATTGGACAGAAATGCATCCGTTTACCGGAAAGAATATTTTTGTTGAAAAAAGATTAGATCAAAAACAGAGGCAAAAAGATATTATTGTCGGCAAAGCAACCAAATAACATTCACTATCACATTGCCTCACGGGTAAAATTATCATTTTACAATTTAATATTTGCAAGCCAATCAATGACCAAAGGGAAATGATCTTTTTCAGCGTTTTTATGCGTGAGCATCGTGACATGATTATAATTGTGGAGATTTCCGCATTTTTTACCCAGCAATACATATTTTGACACATGCTTGCCCGATTCATTAATGGTTAAAAGCACATCTTGCCGGTGTCCCAGGCATTGATCATTCAAGGCGGCAAAATACAGAGTCGGCGGAAGCACCACTTCCTGTGCAGCGTTGCCATAGTTAAAGCCGTCAAATGGATCAATCCAGTCTTTCATTCTTATCCAGATCGATGTCCCCAGCCTCGTCAGCGCAGGTTCGTCATCGCTCACAAGACGGGCAGATGGGAAAAATCCGAATAGACGAACCAATACACTGCCCAGCAAAGTATAAACCATATCGATTTGAAAAATTCTTGTCAAGTTCATGGCGCTTACTCTTCGTTTTGATCCAAAATAAACCATACATTTTACGAGGTCGCGATACTTCGGAAAACGCAGCAAATGCGAAGATGTTAAAACTCCTCCCCATGAATGGCAAACCCAGCGCTGCGGAACCTTTCCGCGAAGCGAGATAATTTTTTCAATAAAGGCCGGTATATCTTCGGTAATGGCCTCCGTTTGTCCGTATTTCGAATCTCTGTTCACATGCGGTTTGCTACCACCTCTTCCGCGCAAATCCCCTATATATACATCGTATCCGTATTTTGCCAAATAGGGACCGAGTCCGCTGGTGCCGGAGTTTGAATAAAACATTCGACCGTTTTCAGCAGAGCCGTGCAGCATAAATATCGGAGGCCCATCCGGACTGATGAAAATGTGCTTGAGATGAAGGCTGTCTATGGAATCAACGGAAATCATCAGCGATTCCATCTTGAGATCGCCTTTGATCTGTTCTGTGGAAGGTCGTTTTTCTTTCATTA
This sequence comes from uncultured Smithella sp., assembly GCA_964400795.1. Taxonomy (GTDB): domain Bacteria; phylum Desulfobacterota; class Syntrophia; order Syntrophales; family Smithellaceae; genus Smithella. Next base: position 21,343 of record CAYNWA010000010.1, on the reverse strand, counting down.
ATAATAATATAAAAAATACGGATTGGACTGTCAAGAAAGTGTTTGCATTTACATGAATCTGAATAAACGGCCGCATTCCTTTGATGATTTATGACTGAATATGATACGAATTGATTAAATTTTTAAAACAGCCGAAGGACTCTATTTCTAACATTGTACGCTTCATGCATATGTGACCTTCAACTTGTCCACAAAAAACAGATCGGTTTTTCTAATTTTATTCTCCATATTTATAAATGACGAACATTAAGGATGAAGCATTTCAGAAACACACTTACTCTTTCCCATTGACTTGCCGATCTTATTTCCCCTATAATTAACGCATGAAATAAATATCTTCTTTATAACTCAAATCTTCTGGGATTGTCATGATTTCGAGACGTGATTTTTTAATAAAACTGGCGAAACTTGCCCCGATAGTCGGCGGAGCGGGCGTGATTCTATGCGATCCTTACTGGCAAAGATTTTTATTCGGGAATGATTCCGGATTTGCCTTTGGAGACACTTATCTGGACGAACTTATTCGGTCTGCGCCCCGCGCCCGTTACTGGAAGCCACTCGCGTTAAAAGGCGACAGCTATCCCAAGGATGAAACCATTGTCCGATGTCTTCTTTGTGCCAATGGCTGCGCTATAGTCAACGGTCAACGGGGACGATGCCGAACGCGCATCAATGTCAAAGGTGAACTCCGCAGCCTTGTTTATGGCCGCCCCATATCCATCCATATTGATCCGATAGAAAAGAAACCCTTTTACCATTACCTGCCAGGAACAGCGGCTTTTTCTCTGGCCACTGCCGGATGTCCACTCCACTGTAAGTTTTGTCAAAACTGGGAGATTTCTCAGGCGTCACCGGAGGATCATCAGGTACCGTTTACGCCACCCGCCAAGATTGTCAACGCCGCCTATTCCAATAAGGCACCGGTTATCGCCTTTACCTATAATGAACCGACGGTTTTTACGGAATATCTGACCGACATCGCCCGGGATGCGAAAAAACTCGGTATTCATTCTGTCCTGGTGAGCTGCGGTTTCATGAAAGAGGAGCCTCTGGCGGAAATGTGCAGTGTACTTGACGCCATCAAAATCGACCTGAAGGGATACAGCAATGATTTTTATCGCAATGTATGCGGAGCTGATTTGCAGCCCGTCTTGAAGAGTATCAAACAGATAGCAAAGAAACGAGTGCATTTGGAAATTGTGAATCTGGTTGTCCCCACATTAAATGATTCGGACAAGATGCTGCAAGGCCTGATTGAATGGATATCGGGAGAAGTCGGACCAGACGTACCTGTCCATTTCAGCCGTTTTCATCCGGATTACCAGATGCGGAACCTTCCTCCCACGCCGGTGGCCACACTGGAACGCGCTTACAACATGGCCATGAGCAAGGGGTTGCACTATCCCTATATAGGCAATGTACCGGACCATCCCGGAAATAAAACCTACTGTCCCAAATGTAAAAAGGTTCTGATAGAACGACAGGCATTTTTTACGACCGTAATGAATATTAAGAACGGACGTTGCAAATTCTGCGGTCAGAAAATCGCCGGCGTATGGGCATAAAGAAAGGCAATAGGAAGATGAAAATCTTACGACTGAACATTATCCTGCTTTTGATCATTCTTTGCTTTGCGGCGGCATGCCAAGCCAATAAACCATCGGATTCCGATATTCGCGAACCCTCTGTCGTAGGGAAATTTTACCCCGACTCCCCACCCAAGCTGAAACTCGCTATCGAAAAATTTCTTCAGGATGCTGTGACCCCTAAGGTAAAAAAACCGATTGCGATCATTGTTCCTCATGCCGGCTATATATACTCCGGTCAGATTTGCGCCGATGGATTCAAGCAGGTCAAAAACCAAAAGTATGACATCATCGTCATTTTGGGGACAAACCATACAAGTTCAAATTTACGGGGAATTGCCCTGTATCCGGGAGATGGCTTCCGAACGCCTCTCGGTATCGCGCCGGTGGAAAAAAGCATCATATCCTCTCTTCATAAGGCAGCCCCAAACGATTTTATTCTGGATCAATCCGCTCATGAATCCGAACATTCCGTCGAAGTCATAGTGCCTTTTATTCAAGTCGTTTCCCCTCAAGCAAAGATTGTCCCCATTATTGTCGGTTCACAAGACATGAATGTATTAACACGCTTCGGCCAGACACTGGCAAGGACATTGAAAAATAAAAATGCCTTGATTGTCGCAAGCTCCGATCTCTCCCATTATCCCTCTCAGGAAGATGCAATTATTGTTGATAAAGAAACTCTGTCGGCAATCGCAAAGCTGGATCCTGTTGCATTCCGCAATACCGTACAGAATAACATGAATAAGAACTACGCCAATCTTTCCACGTGCGCCTGCGGCGAGTCGCCAATTATCGCGGCAATGACAGCGGCCAAGTCTCTGGGTGCTTCTCGTGGTGTAATCGTCAGTTACGCCAATTCCGGAGATTTACCTGAGCCTGTCGGCGATCGTTCACGCGTCGTAGGATATGGCGCGGTTGTATTGACCGCGGATGGCGATAAAAAAGAAGCGGGGTTACCTGCAAAAAAATCAACGACTACCGTATCTTCATCACTGACGACCTCTGACAAAAAGGCTCTGCTGACCTTTGCCAGAGAAACTATATCGAGGATATTTATAACGAACACGGTCCCGTTGGCCAGAAATTTTTCAGCAAATCTTCAACAACCGCGGGGAGTTTTTGTGACGCTAAAGAAAAAAGGCGAACTACGCGGCTGTATTGGCCACATGATAGCAGATGAACCCTTGGGCAAAATTGTCGGCACCATGGCCATTCAGGCGGCGTTCAATGACAGACGCTTCAATCCGCTAACATTTGATGAAATAAAAGATATCGAAATAGAAATATCCGTATTGACGCCGATGAAGAAAGTGGCCGGTGTCTCCGATATTTTAGTCGGTAGAGACGGCGTCCTTCTGAGAAAAGATGACCATTCTGCCGTTTTCCTTCCTCAGGTAGCACCGGAACAAGGCTGGAATCGTGACCAAATGCTTGATCATCTTTGCCAAAAAGCAGGGCTTCATGCGGAATGCTGGAAGAAAGGTGCTCAATTTTCAACTTTTCAGGCTATAGTATTTAGCGAATCCGAACTTAAATAACTTCATGAATTTCTCTCTTGTCGCCATTGGATTCATTTCAATTCTGAGTCAGGTTGTCCTGCTTCGGGAGTTGAATGTTTCCTTTTTTGGAGTCGAACTCATCTATCTGCTGGCCCTGGGAATATGGTTGCTCTGGACCGCAGCAGGCGCAATCGCCGGACGCTGGATGAATGCCCCCTCACTCAAACACATTGCGGCGCTCTTTATCATTTTCGGGGTTATTCTTCCTCTCGATATCGTTTTTATAAGATCCAGTCGGCTTCTTTTCGGCGATGTGGCTGGAGCGTACCTTTCCTTTCCACAGCAACTCATTATTGCCGCAATTTCAATTTTCCCCGCCGGATTTTTATCCGGGATATTATTTCAGTGGGTCGCAAAGACCTATATCACAAAAGAAAAAACATTGGCCTTAGCCTACGCGGTTGAAAGTTTAGGCGGATTAATCGGCGGATTGTTCTCCGCTTTGTTCATCATGTGTGGATTAAGAAATTTTTCCATCATGTTTATATGTGTTATTTTTTCATTCATAACGCCTGTGATCGTTTTAAAAGAAAGCTCGAAATCTTATCTGCGCTGGACGGCAATCGTTTTGATTTTCATTGTTCTGGCACTGATGTACAAAGCACCATCATTGGATCATCTGACGACGATGTGGAATCACCCCCATCTTCTGGAAAGCGTTGATTCACCCTACGGCAGAATTACGGTGACAGGTCTGCATCATCAGATTTCTGTTTTTGAAAATGACGCTCTGGCATTTGAAACGGAGGGCACCGATGCCGAATTGTTCTGTCATTTAACAGCACTCCAGCACCCTTATCCGCAAAAAGTTTTGATTCTGGGAGGTGGAATCGAAGGCATACTCAGGGAGATGGCCAAGTACAAGCCCGAGCGAATGGATTATGTCGAACTCAACCCCGTTATGCTGAATCTCGTCACTCAATATCTTCCTGATGACATCAGAAAATCGTTAAAAGATCCAAACGTCAATATTATATTCGGCGATCCCCGACAATACATTAAAAAAAGTGGCAAATATGATCTAATCCTAGTAGGCATGCCTCAGCCAACCTCAGGACAGGCAAACCGCTTTTATACGCGCGAGTTTTTCAAACAATGTGCAGTAAAACTCAATACCGGAGGAATTCTTGGGTTCAGGCTGCGTACTGCTGAAAATTTGTGGACGATGCCCGTCATCCAAATGAACACAAGTATTTACAGCGCCCTGCAATCTGCTTTTCCGGAGACACTTTTTCTTCCGGGAATAACAAGTATTGTAACCGCCTCCAACGCCCCCCTTCCTCACTCACCGGACATTATGATTCGCCGGCTGCAGGACATGAAAATAACAACACGTTTAATTTCACCGAATTACATTAATTACGTTTTTACCAATGACAGATTCTATAAAACGAACGTTTTGCTCAAGAAAGAAAAGCATTTTTTCAATACAGACATCCGACCGATTTGTTATCAACATGCCATCATCATCTGGCTATCGAAGTTTTTTCCGCATTTTGCCGTTGTCGATCCATTTTCAATCCTAAATAAATTTAACCCTAAAATGACATGCCTACTGTTATCTCTCGGTTTGTTGATTATATTTGTTTTATGCCGTTTAAGATCATTCCTCCGTCGCATCATGCTGGTCGCTTCGGCAGGATTTATAGGTATGGTTGTGGAAACAATCCTTATTCTCTATTATCAGGTTAAACATGGCGTGCTCTATCAGGATATCGGGTTGCTACTGATGAGTTTCATGGGCGGTCTTGCTTTGGGTGCCTTAATCATTAACAAAACATTTATGAAATCAATCGATAAACCCATTATCTCCCGATTTCACGGCATCGCTCTGCTCGCCGGATTTTGTATTTTATGCGCATTCATCGGGATCAACGTTTTAAATAGCGACTCCGTCGGCTTACTCCGGTTTTCATCTCTCTTGGCGGCAACCGGTTTTTTAGTCGCCGGTATTTTTGCCTACGTCAGTCTTCATAAAATCGAAGATCAGAAAAAAATAATCTCTCCGTTATACGCCGCAGATCTTGCCGGCGGTTGCTTCGGCTCACTGCTTGGCAGTTTGATCTTTATTCCACTAGCCGGAATGGATGTCACAACATGGGGAATCCTTGTGCTTTCCGTTCTTTCTTTATTATTGGTATGATGATGTTTTAAAGTTTAGACAAAAAATATGGTTTTGCAAAACTTATTATTGTGCCTTAATTATCTGATAACCTTTTTCTCTAAACAATCTCAGGCAGGCATCCACGACATCTTGGTCATAGAGAACTCCCTTATTATTTTCAATTTCTTCGAGAGCCGCCTCAATTCCCAGAGACGCACGATAGGGACGATGTGAAGACATAGCTTCCACTACATCGGAAACAGCCATAATACGCGCTTCTAAAATAATTTCATCTCCTTTTAAATTTCTGGGGTAACCGGACCCATCCATTCTTTCATGGTGTTGATAAATTATTTCGGCCAACGGCCAGGGAGACTCCACATTCTTCAGCATCTCGTAGCCACTCCGGGCGTGTTCTTTAATCATGGAAAATTCTATATTCGTCAGTTTGGTTGGTCTGGACAAAATTTCCGATGGAACAGATAACTTTCCAATATCATGAATGGAACCTGCCATGCGAATTCCATCAATGATATCACCTGATAGTCCCATCTCCCTGGCAATCACCCTGGCAATATCGGCAGAACGTGATTGATGACCGGCCGTATAAGGATCCCTCATCTCGACCGCCGCTATCAAAACCTTAATGGTAATCCCGTAAGATTTTCTGAGATTTTCCAAAGTTTTTTGAAGTTTATCCTCCGCCACCTTCCGCTCGGTAATGTCGCGAAGATTCACTATTGCAGCTTCAACAATATTGTTGCGCACCAAATTACTCCCTATCACCTCAAACGTAAACCAGTCTCCCTTCGAATGACGAATGCGTATTTCAGCCTTTTTAATTGGAGCCTTTGCATTGCCAAACAATTCATTAAATGAATCTGTGACCAGTTTTATATCATCCGGATGCACACGCTCAAAAACGTCGCTCCCTATTCTTTCATCAACATTAATTCCCAGAATACGAACCGCCGGATTTACATAAGTGATTATCCCTTTCTTGTCCACGAGAAGAATGATATCCGACGATTGTTCCGCAAACGCTCGAAACCGTTGTTCCTCATCACGTAATTTTTCCTCTATCTGCTTGCGTTCAGTTATGTCGTGTATAATGCCTCTGAAACCCATTGGCTTATTTGAAGAATCTCTCTTTAAAGATACGGAGGCTTCTATATATCTCCTGGCACCGTCTTTCCGGATAATCTGCCAGTCAAAACCTTTGGATGATCCACCGGTATTGAATACTTTATTAAACGCTTTAAAAAGTTTTTCCGAATGCTCCTTATCCGTGTACTGACGATTATTCATCCCGATCAATTCCTCTCTGGAATAACCCAGGATACGGCACACCGAATCATTGAAAAATGTGAAATTACCGGCAAGGTCAACTTCGTAATACCCTTCTTCAATATTTTCAAGAATGGCCCGATATTTTTCTTCGCTTTGACTGAGACTTTCCTGAACCTGTCTGCGTTCGGTAAAATCATTGGCAATCACCCGAAAGCCTACTGGTTTTCCCGATAAGTCTTTTCTCAGCGAAATGTTCCCTTCAATGTATCTTCTGGTTTTGTCTTTCCCGGTAATGTACCAGTTGAAGTTTTTGACAGGGCTTTGGGTTTTGTAAACGTTTTTGTATGCTTGAGAAACTTTTTCAACGTCTTCTCGATCTGTGAAGTTCCTGCTATCGTTACCCAGCAATTCTGTTTTTGAATAGCCGAGAACTTTGCATACCGAATCGTTCAGGAAGGTAAATTTACCTTCGAGATCCACCTCAAAATAACCTTCCTCGATATCGGCAAGAAGGTTGCTAAATTTTTCCTCGCTTGATACTTCCTTTTCCTCTGAACGTTTGTGCCTTGTGGAAATAACGGCAGTCCTTTTTTCATCGATACTTATCTTCTCACCATTTTTTTTCTTCATGTTATTTCCCTGGCAGAAAGTGACTCACATCAAATAATAAGGGTGAAGAGCTGTCGTTCTTATAAAATTATTATTTCGGACAGGCGCCTATGTATTTCCCTTTGAGCTTGCTCGTCATTTGCATCTCCGGCTGTCCTTCAATTTTAAAACTGGTGGTCGACGATCCTTTCATGGCATTGGCCGTATAGGTTGTCGTCCCGGTTGTCTGAATGATGCCTTCTTTTCCCGTACACTTCACATTGTAGCTGACAGTGCTGCCGCTGACTTTCTGACTTATGATTTTACATTCATAATTTTTGTCTTGATTCTGGGGCACAGGATTGCTTTTTGTGATGCATTGACGAAATGTTGTCGGCGGAATCGATTGCGGCATCCCCTTCATTTCCACCTGAGTCGTGATTTCCCACAATCCTTCTTTCAGCTCTGCAAAAACTCCCTGTGCCCAAAATATGGACAGAACAACACTAAAAATGATCAAAGCCTTTTTCATAATTCACATCTCCTTTTTTAAAATCGTTGATAAATAAATTATTCAATTGTCGTTTATATGGTTAGCATTATACTTTTGCTTTTGAGCAAACTCAATGCATTTATTTATGCACCCTGCCTGGTTTAAAATACCTTCTGAAGAAATGCGTTTCAATTTTACGAAGGATAACCCGTAATATCTTTTATCTCTCTAAACAATGGCCTCAGGCGATCATACATTTTCAGATAAACTCTTTTGTATAGATTATCATAAAGATCATAATTTTGCTGAATAGGCTCAAAGACCCTTCCCGTTCTGGTCATGTTCCTGACTGCTGACGGAAAATCTGAATAAATTTTAAGCCCGACCGCCGCGTCAATCGCAGCGCCCAGTGCTGATGTTTCGAAAGTGTGCGGCCTTTCTGCCGCCATGCCGAAAATATCCGCTGTAATCTGCATAGCCGCGTCGCTTTGCGACCCGCCACCGGAAACTTTGAGTCTGGTCACCGGAACTTTTGTTTTTCGCTGGGTCAGCTCTCCCCCTTCCCGCAAACCATAAATCAATCCTTCCAGTAATGCACGATACAGATAAGCGCGGTTATGCACATCGCCAAAACCGATGACAGATCCCTTCGCGAAAGAATCAACTTCCCTGCCCGGTGTCCAGTAAGGCTGAAGCATTAATCCCTTTGAACCGGCCGGCACATCCTGAATCAAGGAATCAAAAACCTTTTCCGGGGGTTCGTCACTTTTTTCAGCAAGCATACACTCCTGCAAACCGAACTCTTCCTTGAACCAGCTCACCATCCAGAATCCACGAAATATTGAAACCTCGGTATAATAAGCATCCGGCACCGAAGCGGGGTATGGCGGTAGCATATTATAAAGTTCGACATACTTTGGAGTGGCCACATCAAAAGTTGCAATGGTTCCAAAACTCAAACATCCGGTTTCCGGTGTCAAACAACCGGACCCGAGGATTTCGCATCCTTTGTCCGATCCCGCCGCCACTACCGGTAATCCTTCCGGTATGCCGGTTTCCGAAGAGGCCTTCTTTGTAATCTTCCCCAGCATTTCAGAAGGCTTGACCAGATCGGGAAGTTTTTCCTTCTCCACCTTGAAGATCCACCATTTGAAATCGTATTTTCCGGCCCATTGATACGTTTTGCTGTTGACCGGTACATAGGCGATGTTGTTGCCCGTGGAATCGACAAACTCACCGGTGAGTCGATGCGTAAAGAAGCCGGACAGAACCAGAAACTTGTATGTCTTTTCCCAGATGTCCGGCTGCTGCTGGCGAATCCAGTTTGCTTCACATTCCTGCGTAACATGCTCCAGAGTATCCAGCAGGTTGACTGCTTTAAGCACAGGACGAAGTACACCCGGTATTATTTGTCTGGAATCAGCTTTTCGCTGGTCCAGCCAGGTAATTGCCGGCCTTAGAGCCTTGCCGTCCTTGTCCATATTGATCATCGTGGCGCGCTGGGTCGTCAGCGTAACCCCGATAATATTTTTTATCAGACTCTGCTGACTCTGCAGTAGTTGACGGGTTGTCTTGCAAAACACGTCCCAGTAGTAATCCGGCTGCTGTTCCGCCCAGCCGGGATGCTCTGAAAAATACGGTTGGATGGGTGTCTTCACGATATGCACGATGTTTCCTTCCATATCGACTAGAGCAGTCCTGATCGATTGCGTACCTGCATCTACGGAGAGAATTAATTCTGACGATTTACTTTTTTCCTGTGTCATAAACACCTCTCTGTTTTGTGAAGATTCTGAGATATTAATAGTATTTTTCCTTCATTAACCATTCACCATCCATAATGACACCCGCTAAGAACGAGCTTTGCGATGTTCGAAGCGTTGGTGGAATTATCCCAGGAGCGAAGCGACGCGGGACTATCAACTATTCACCATTATTAGTCCAAACCCAACTGTCCTCCCGGATTCATGATTCCGTTCGGATCAAAATGTTTCTTCAGCGCACGTAAAACATCCATTTGTTCTTTTCCCAAATGTTTTTCCATCCAGGGACCGATCATGCGCCCTACTCCATGATGATGACTCAATGAACCGCCATTTTTCTGAATACTGTCGATGATGCCTCGCTGGAATTTTCGGAATTCCTCCGGATCGTCCATTTTGATAATGAAGATGAAATAGAGATTGGTACCCTGAGGATAAAAATGAGAAGCATGCGTCATACACATCGTATCCGGACGACTCTTGATATATGCGCGAACACCATCATGAAGACGATGGAGATTATTCCAGGTTACCGCAGCCTCCAGCGTATCAATCAAAATACCATAATCTTCCAGGTCCTCGCGCATGTAGGGTTCGGTATAGCGGGTGTGCTCCCACTTGCGCGTGGCATAACCCCCCAGTGACATAGCGCCGTATTTGCAGGCGATGGTTTTAATCTTGCCCGCAACCAATCGCGTATAGTCTTTATCGCCTTCCACATTACCCAGACACAAACAACGCTGCATGGGTTTGAATCCGCGCATAACGAGAAATTTATCAGCAATAGCAGGCACACCGTAGAGTTTTAATCCCCGGTCGGTTTCCTCGGGATCGGAAATACGGTAAATGGCGGGTTTCCCGAATTCCGACTGCATAATTTCACGGCTCGCATTTACCGCCGCTTCCCACGTCGGATACATAAAGCTGAAACGCTGACGATTTTCCGGCATATAGCGAAATATTTTCATGGTGACTTCAACCAGTATGCCGAAGGTGCCCTCCGAGCCTTTCATAATATCATTAATCTTGGGACCGGTCGCTGTTGCCGGAAAATCCAGTGTTTTAAAAGTACCTACCGGAGTAACGTATTCCTGACTGAATACAATATCGTAGGCATCACCGTAATACGTTGACGCCTGGCCGGAACCTAAGGTTACAATCCAGCCTCCCACGGTGGAATATTCGAAGGACTGCGGAAAATGCCCGCATGTGTAGCGCAGTTTGGAACCGAATATTTCCGGCGCTTTGTTCAGAGCATCCTCGTAAGCCGGTCCGTACATACCCGGCTGAACGCGAGCCGTCTGATTGAGTTCATTGATTTCCAGAAGCTTGTTCATGTGCGTACTGATAACCAGAGAAACACCGCCTTTGGCGGGACGACAACCGAAGCTCACCGAAGAACCCGCGCTGAATACTGTAACGGGAATATGTTCCTGATTGCAATATTCGACAATTTTTTGCACATCATGTTTGTCACGCGGATGAACAACGACATCAGCCACATCATGAATAATTCTGTGTCTTAGCTCCAGCATTTCTTCCGTAGTTTTTCCCGAAGCGTATCTGACACGACTGTAGTCATCCATCGCTATATTGGCTTTTCCAACGATGGTCGCGAGTTTTTCTATCTGATCGGATTTCAGTGCCGGCTGGCGATTTAGAACGACCTTTTCGTTTCCCTCGTTTTTCCTGACTGCAAAATCGGAGTCGCTCATGTGAAACTCCTGCTGCATCATTCTGACCCAGGCATCACTGGGATGCTTGAAGTGATTGGGATCTCCGTACTTGGTGATCGATCGATAGGTTCCCGGCTCCGGAGCTTTTTCCGACCAATCCGGACGGAATTTTCTGGATGTCATCAGCATATCCTCCTTATAGACTCTCACCTTGTTTGTTAATCCAAACTCTCGCTCATTATGTGTTTACCTGTCCTCCGCTGGCGGAGGTGTCCCGACGTAAAATCGGGACGGAGGTGGATATTGTAAGGACTGCTCCCCGAGCAGTCCGAAATGCGGCGCGATCAGGGATCACACCCTACGACATTAGGTCTTCATTAACACTTCCACCCCCTTAATCCCCCGCCAGCAGGGGACAAGCAAAGCACAATGAAAAAAAGGTAATTGGGACACAGTCTCCACTTTTCACTATACCGGCAGTTTAAGTAAATTAATCGTATCGGCGATTTCCTTTTCTACTCTGTTCTGATCCCATTGCAATTCTTTGGCAGCAACCTGGGCAACTTTTCGCAAGACATCTTCGCCGGGATTGCCAAGCGTGCCAATACCGGTACGACGCATCACGATATCGGATAACGTACGCGCCATTTCATTACGAACGGCATAAACCACTTCGGCCATAATCTCGCCGTCTTCGTTTAATGTCCCGGCCAAAGCCTTGTCCGCACGGGCGAGTTTTATGACTTCAGCATATTCCGTGCCGTAGTTGCGGCCAAGATAAGCCATTGTTGATTTACCAAAATCACGGTTCTGTTCCTGCACACCCGATAAGAAAGCATTTAAATCTTCTATCTCGCATCCGGTAAGGTAATGTTTTTCGGTAATGCTATGACCCGGAGGACGTCCCATTTTTGCAGCCACTATCTTGAGACAGTTCTCAGCCAGTTTGCGACTCGTGGTGTATTTCCCGCCTTCAACAGTGATCAAACCGTTCACTCCTTCATCTTTATTGTCGTAAATTTCATATTTACGGGATGAAGAATAAGTTTCTTTTGTTTCTTTTTCGACGAGAGGACGCAGACCTCCATACGTGTGCTTGACATCGGCGTAACTGAGCTTACCGTCGCCAAATGAACTGTTCACATCTTCGATCAGTTCCATGATACTTTCCTTTGTGACGCAATAATCGTCCGGATTACCGTTGAAGGGTTTGTCCGTCGTACCAATCAGTGTATGATTGCGCCAGGGAATAAGAAAGAAATGGCGGCCTTCCGGTGTCATGGACCCAACGGTGTAATCGCCGGAAAGAAGGCGCTTCGCCGTAATAATGTGAATACCCTCAGATCGACGCAGTGTTGTATCGCCGTTTTCTTTAGGTTTGGCCATACCTAAAACTATATCCGCCCACGGTCCGCCGCAGTTGACCGTTACGTCGCCGGCCACTTCACATGTTTTATTTTTCAACAAATCTTTCACGCGCACGCCTTTTACATTTTTCTTCGAATCCATCAGAAAACCTTCCACCTTGGAATAGTTGGATACCTTAGCGCCATAGCCCACGGCGGACTTGATGAAAGCAAGCGTCAGCCTTTCCGGAAAGATACTGACACAATCATAGAATATGGAAGCTCCCGTCAAGCCTTCCGCTCGCACGTGAGACTCCTGCTGCAAAACCTCCTTTGGAGAAATTGTTTTATGCACGGGAATTTTCTTACAAGAATCCCATGTAAAATTTTTATCGAAAGAAAGGGCGTCGTAGACCAGCATACCGATTTTCACCAACCATTTATTATTTTTGAATGGTTTTTTATAATGCGTCATCATCATGGGCCAGGGATAGACAAAATTGGGAGCTATATTTTCCAGAACGCGTCGTTCGCATAACGATTCGCGTACCAGTCCGATTTCTCCATTCACCAGATACCGCAAGCCGCCGTGAATCATCTTGGATGTAGCGGCCGATGTTGCCCACGAAAAGTCCTTCTTCTCCAGAAGCGCCACTTTCAGTCCTCTGATGGCGGCTTCATAGGCAACCGATGCTCCGGTAATTCCTCCGCCGATGACAATGACGTCAAATTTTTCATCGGTGTAATTCTCGATAAATCTGTCCATATGTATTACCCCTTTTTCAATTTGTTACTTTCAAGACTTGCTTTAACGGCTTCCTCCGCATAAATCATCACATCCTGCATTATCTTACGGGCTTCTTCCGGCTCTTGATTTTTAATGGCTTCGTATATTTCCCTATGAAATAAACGAGATCTTTCCACATTGCGTTCATCATCGAAATAAAGATACCCGTAATCGCGGAATATCTGATTAAAGAAATTAAGGCTGATGGTACAAACCAGATTATGTGTTGCACGGGCGATGGTTTGATGCACCCTGATGTCGCGATCCAGCATAGTAAGATCTTCCTTAAAGACGACCTTCTCCAGTTCATCAACATCTTCCTTCGTTCTTCGCTGAGCCGCCAGATAAGCCATCTGCGGAACCACATAACGTCGCGCTTCCAGAATATTCATCATGACTTCGCCGGCACCGTCCATATTAAAAGCAGCTTTGATGAGATCAAAGTTACCGCTTTCCAAATAATTTTTGACATACAGTCCATCACCGTGACGGATTTCTATCAGATCGAGGTTTTCAAGTTTGCGTAGAGCTTCCCGTACCGTTGCGCGATTAACATTGAAATTCTCCGCCAGTTCCCTTTCCGTAGGCAACTTGTCGCCCGCAACTATTTTGCCGGACATAATCTGTTTCTGAATAATGATTACAATCTCTTCGTGAAGTCGTGAACGGGAAAGCGGTATGGCGGTTATTTTTCGAGCTACCATTTATGTCATTCCTTTCTATTTCCCAGTTATTGGTTGGGTGGCTCAACCAATAACAAATTATATAATAAATGTCAAGGCTTTTAATTGTCGGTCAATTGATATTATAGTAGAAATCCCTTTTAAGACAACAATTTCTTTTGAAAGTCTCTTTTCCTATTTTGTTATTTTTATGCTAAATTATTACATGTAAAGATTATATTTTCCCTCAATATCGATTCGCATATTTCATTAAATTGAGCGGTTAATTTAAGTATCATTTACTTGGAATTGATTAGATCTAACAAAGAAAGGAAGACTTATGGGAACAATTCATAAAACCGGCTGCGTTCTGTGCGCGCAGAATTGCGGTTTGGAAGTCGAAGTGGAAAATAACCGTATCGTCAAAGTTAAGCCGGATAAATCCAATCCCAAAAGTGAAGGATATTTCTGTCGCAAAGGAATGAACGTTGCCTACCATCAGCACAATGCCGATCGTCTGAAATACCCTTTAAAAAAAGTCGGAAATAAATTCGAGCGAATTTCCTGGGATCAGACCATTGACGAAATTGCCGCGAAGCTCAAAGGTATTGTCGATCAATACGGGCCGCGCTCTTTTGCCTATATGGGTGGCGGCAATCAAAGCTGCCACCTGGAAGTCGCGTTCGGCGTGACGCTGATGCGCGCACTGGGTTCGCAGTACCAGTACAGCGCACTGGCACAGGAATTTGCCGGCGCTTTCTGGGTGTGCGGACGCACCCATGGGAAACAATATTTGCACGACGGTCCTGACGTCATGAATACCGATGTCCTGCTGATCTTCGGCTGGAACGGTATGCAGAGCCACCAGATTCCGCAGGCACCGCGACATCTTCAACGTCTTTCCAAAGATCCGGACAAGCTGCTGATTGTCGTTGATCCCCGGGTATCCGAAACCGCGAAGATTGCGGATATCCATCTTCGTATACGTCCCGGCACGGATGCCCTGTTGCTGAAATCCATGATCGCCATCATTCTAAAAGAAGGCTGGCAAAATAAAGATTACATGGCGAATCACACATCAGGGTTTGAACAGGTAAAATCCCTGTTTGATAATTTCGATATCCGCGCAGCACTGAAAGTTTGCGAACTCGATTTTGATACTGTTTATAAGGTCAGCAAGGTATACGCCACGCACAAATCCTCTCTGCGTTATGATCTCGGTATTTTCATGGGCCGCCACAGCGGCCTGAATTCCTATCTGATCGTTATGCTACAGTCCATCTGCGGCAGGCTTTGTGTTCCCGGCGGGAATATTATTCCCGGTCACATCGTGCCCTTCGGTCCCAACTCCGATGAACGTGACCCTAAAATCTGGCGAACGGTCACGACCAACTCCTTCCCGGTTTGCGGCTGTTTTCCGCCCAACGTCATGCCGGAAGAAATTCTTTCCGATCATCCCGAAAGACTCCGCGCAGTTCTGGTTTCCGGTTTGAACCCGCTACGCTCCTACGCGGACACAACAGCGTATGAAAAAGCGTTTCAGCGTCTGGATCTGCTGGTCACGGTGGAACTGGCGATGACCGAAACAGCCGCACTTTCCCATTATGTGCTGCCTTCCCGCTCCGGGTACGAATCATGGGACGGAACTTTTTTCCCCATCACCTACCCCGGCATTTTCTTCCAGATGCGCCGGCCGATTATCAAACATGAAGGAGAAGGACTGGAACAGGGTGAAATCGATCTGCGGCTGGCTGACAAGCTCGGCCTGATTCCACCGATTCCGGATCGCCTTTATCAGGCGGCCTATGAAAGTCATGCCGCTTTCGGCCAGGCATTGATGGAGTATGTGATGACGGAACCGAAAGCCATGAAAGCCATGCCTTTCATTCTGGGCAAGACACTGGGGAAGGCGATGGATTCCGTTCACCTCGCCGCCCTGTGGGGACTGCTGCAGGTTTCTCCTAAATCTTTCCAGGCAAATGCCGCCAGAGCCGGATTTACGCCGGGACCGGCTCTTGGTGAGGAAATTTTTCAGAAGATTTTGGATCATCCCGAAGGCATCTGGGTGGGCAAAGCCGATGAAGGGAATAATTTCGCGGAAATCAAAACCGCGGATAAAAAAATAAATCTTTATATCCCGGAGTTACTCGACGAATTGAAAAACATTGACGCGCAAAAAGAAGAAGCGGCGCTGGTTCTGCCCAAGGAATTCCCACTGGTGCTCATGGCCGGGCGGCACACATCCATGAACGCCAACACGCTGATGCGCGATCCCGCCTGGAATGAAGGCAAACGTCCCTGCACGCTGGCGATGCATCCCGAAGATGCGACAGCTCTGAATCTAAAAGATGGACAGCTCGTCAGGGTCACGACGGAAGCGGGCAGTGAAGAAATTGAACTGGAAATCACGGATACGGCGCGCAAAGGCCATGTGGTTATCCCACACGGCTTTGGCCTCGTTTATAATGGCAAGAAATACGGTGCCAATGTCAACCGTCTGACCAAGAATACGCACCGCGATCAGTTCGGGACGCCGATTCATCGTTTTGTTCCCTGTCGTGTTGAAACAGCTTAGAAGATCAATATTGCTTTATGGTTCTTTACGATGGCTTCCAGTTTTTCAAGCCATTTTTGATTTCCGTGTCGACGGATAAATAGCACTCTATCAGGAGGGAAATATATCTTTTTTGAATAATCAGTTTCCTGCCCAAAAACAAATGGAAGGCAGTCTCAAGATGGAATCGCTGATGATACCGGTTGATTCCACCGATAGCCTTCATCTCAAACGCATCTATATCAATCCGGAAGGGCCTCCGATATTCATGCTTCACGGCTCTGCCGAGAACGGCCGGATGTTTTATTCAAACTCCGGTGGCAGTGGTTACCCCCGGAAACTGTTTGCTAAAATTCCCCTGCTCATAACCTATGTCATTTTTTTCTCTTTACTTACTCGGAAGTTCATGCTTTTAGGAATAGTTGAATTCTTTGGGAAAGGAAGAGAACATGGCCGATCACGTTAGCAAATCGCCTAGCCAGGCACTGCGGTAAAACGCTGTGCGGCCTGCTAAGCGTGATTGTTATGCCTCATTAATCATAAGGAGGAAGATATGCATTCGTTAAGATTATTAGCAATAATTGTATTGACCTTTATGTTCACAACGATGCCTGTCCTGGCTGGTCAGAAAGTTGCAGATGAGAAAGGTCTCGGTGAAAAACTTTTGAGCCAATTATGGGAGAATATGCAGAAACCGGACATGGAAATGATCGATAAGACCATTGCTGAAGGGTTCCAAGCTGTGCACCAGTATGGCGCCAATAATCGCGAACAAGAAATAGAACTGATCAAGAAGTTAAAACTTGGTCAATACACCCTGAGCCAGATAAAGATTACCCGGAATGGTCCGGTTATTGTTGCCACTTACTTTATTTCGGTATCGGAAACCATTAAAGGAAAGAGGCTTTCACGGCAGCCGGCACCCCGACTCAGCGTATTTCTAAAGACTGAAAACGGCTGGAAATGGATTGCCCACGCCAACCTCAAGCCTTTGAAGTAACTGCTTTCGAACGGGTAAATACATTATTAAGCCAATAGAAAAAGGATAACAAATTACGTCAGCCGATCGCCTCGCCAAGGGCGCGGTTCCGGCTGAGCTTTTCGTATTCCTCAAATCAAACATCTCATCAATGCCGACTTCGTTCTTAAAAATCGCTTCCGGCGCCCCCATAAGATTATCCTTTGAACTAATTATGATTTGATATTATTAGTCTTTTTTGTTGATGCTTTGAAGATTTTCCCTGATTTCTTATGGATAACCAACAATACTCCGAGAATATCCCCTTTCTATCTTTTTGGAAAACAGACAATTAATGACTTAAAATGGTCATGTCTTTATTAAGACATTTTGCTTGCAATTCATTTATTATGAGAGTATAGATTTTCAATAAAAACCTTTATCAGGGAGATATTAATGTCTGATAATTACGTTAAGATAAGTGATGAACAATTCCGATTTCTAATGGTTTTGTACGCACTCAATTTTGAAGTTTCCATCGAAATTTTGGATATCCTGGCACCGTTGACACCGGGAAAGCTCTTTGAACTCATGCGGATATCTGAAAAGGAGGATTTGATATGCCAGATGCCGGGCAATAGATTCTGTCTTGGCAAGAACCTGCCTGATCACGTTTCAAAAAAGCTCGAAAGCATGTGCAATAAAACTTTTCTGGTCAATTTGATTAACAGGATTTACTCCTCTAATCTCGCCTCCGAAATTGACCAGACAGTGCTGGCCGGTTTGCTTGCCCGTTCCGGGCGTAGCCTCGAATCCGCGAGCATGGAGAATGATCTGGCAGAAAAAGAATTGGCTAATCGGAATTACGAAGCAGCGCTTGACCACCTCAGACTCGCCATCGGCAGATTGCGGCAACTGGATGATCATCAGTCTCAATCCCTTTTTTTGTCATTGGCCTTGAAATTATCTAACCTCTGCTTCCTGCTCGGCAAATATCTGTTGGAACTGCACGATATTCTGATCAAGGCGCAGGAGATATCGATAAAACTGGGCGACAGGCGATCCAAAGCGCTGATCAATCTGCAACTGGGGGGAATGTATTGGCTCGCCGGTGAAAATGATGCATCCATCAAGGCTTTATCCGTCGGTTTGGAAGGCGTGATGGAACTGGGCGATAATGACATTCTCAACCAGTCGGCGGAATTAATTGGAGCCTACTACTTCTTCAAGGGCCAGCACAGAGAGGCCATGACTTACCTTGAACGTGTCGAGAATTTCCCCGAGGTCAATACGGAAATAGGCATGCCCATGACACAATTGATTTTCATCTATTGCGCGATTTATCTTGGCCAGTTCCATCGTGTAATAGGTTTACTCGATGCCCATCTGCGCCAGGCCGAAGCGCGAGGCAACGATAACCTGTGTTCAATTTTAGGCAGTATGCTAGGTCACGCGCTTACCCTCATCAAGCGATATAAAGAAGCGGAAATTGTGCTCAACAAGGCCAGAGAGAGGTCGATATCCACCAACAATGCCATCGCTCAACTTTTCTCCGGAGCCGGTCTGGCGCTGCTTGCCTTTTCCAAAGGCGATTATAAAAAATCCTACGATTTCTTTGACGATGCCTTGACGATAAGTTCCAAATGTGGATTGACCATTGAATATGCGACACCGATCGTTCTTGAGGTGAACTACGGGTTGTTACGTTTAGGGTTCAAACCTAGGAGCAAAGCGTATGTCTATCCCGCCGCGTTGGAAAGTCTTCTCAACGGCACGAATATACATCTGAAGGGCGTAGCGTTTAGAATCAACGCCCAGATTAAAGAAGACCAGGGAAACGCAGATATACAATCCATCATGAACGATCTCCAGGAGAGCAAAAAATGCCTGGAGGCTTCAGGCGACCGGATGCAACTGGCCAAGACGCTCCTTTATATGGCGCATTTCGAACTCATAGGCGGAAACAAAAAAAAGGCCGGAGAGCATGCCAATACCGCGTGGCGACTTTACAGCGGCTACGCGACCGATCTATTTCCCGACCAGTTCAAACCCCTGCTCAATAAGCGTGTCACCGAGGTATGGCCTAATGAAGAACTTGTAAAATCCTATTTAGCCATGACCAACAGCATCAAAGCAGCCATGGAACAGGAAGAAATTCTCGAACGGACCATTATTTCAACCAACGAGTTCTTCGGCGCCGAACGGGGCGGTCTTTTCTGGTTTGATGAAGGAAAACAAAAGGGCAATCCGACACTGCGAGCTTCCATAAATTTATGGAAGGATGAAGTGGAATCAGAGGCGTTCAAACCTTATCTTGATCTGGTGTGGAAAGCCTATCACTCTAACAAAGCTATTGTTTTCAAAAATACCGATAGTGTCAAAAGCTTTCCGGACGGGAAAATTCGATCCATCCTGTGCATCCCGATAGAAGTTCGCGGTATAACCCGTTGTGTCCTCTATCATGACAATTCCTATCTGTCTGACGCTTTCGATTATTTGGACCCTCTCATCATGAAATTACTGGGACGCCTCACCAGCGACCTTATTGATTTCATCATGAATCATTTGAGAATCAAGCAGGAAATTGAACGACTGTCCGGGGAGAAGGAATCGCTTGTCGCCAACCGTTCCGCCATGAATGGAATAATCGCCCGCTCGCCTGCGGCGACGAAGCAGTTGGCGCTGGCCCATCAGGCCGCTTTAACAGATACCACCGTCCTCATCATGGGAGAAACAGGCACGGGGAAAGGACTTCTTGCCGGATGGATCCACGAACAAAGCCGCCGAGCCGGCAATCCGTTTATTGTTGTGGACTGTACGACAATCCCGGAGAATCTTTTTGAAAGCGAACTTTTCGGTTATGAAAAAGGCGCTTTTACCGGTGCGGAAAAGCAAAAGTTGGGACGTTTCGAACTCGCCAACAAGGGAACGCTTTTTCTCGACGAGATTGGAGAACTCCCTCCACAGGTTCAGATAAAACTCCTCAAAACCCTGGAGGAAAAAACATTTGTCAGAATCGGTGGCGGAAAAATTATTCGATCGAATTTCCGGCTGATCGTGGCAACCAACCGCAATCTGAAGGACGAGGTTGCTGCGGGGCGTTTTCGCGAGGATCTCTTCTATCGCCTCAGTGTCTTTCCCATTACCATGCCACCGCTCCGGGAACGCGGTGAAGACATCATCGAACTCGCCCGTCACTTCATCAAGCAGTATGCCAAACATTATGGCCGTCAATCAATGATCTTGTCGCCTGGCGACACAACCAAACTCCTGAAATATGCCTGGCCGGGAAACGTGAGAGAACTGCAAAACGTCATTGAAAGGGCCGTCATTGTTTCAGGTTCCGGCGAGCTTCAATTAGGGCTTTCTCTGGCTGAACCCCAAAAAGAATCGGCAGACTTATTTGCAGACAAACCGACTCTTGACGAAATGCAGCGACGATATATCAAGCACATCCTCAAAGTTACAAATGATCGAATCAGCGGACCGGGCGGTGCGGCCGAGATATTGGGAATGAAGCGAACAAGCCTCTATTCTCGCATGAGGACTTTGGGTATCTCAAAATGATATTCCGTATGACATGATAACCCTCTTTTATAATCAATCAATAAAGTTGCACGTTTAATAATCTTTATGAGTGACGAAATAAGGTCACTATTTGTTTTGTATAGAACACATCCTGCAGATCATTTTATTATTAACTTATAAATATCAAGTACTTACGTTAATTATAAGACTGGCATATAACTTGCTATAATTCCAATATAAAGTGTCATTAATATACAACTGTAATGTTCAAAGCGATGCCAGAAGGAGAGATTTGAGGAGACGGCCACCAATTTACCAATCATTAATGCTTAAAAGATAAATAAAAAGGAACAAGTATTAAAATAAAACCAAATAAAAAAAGAGAAGAACTAAGGAGGTGTTATCGATGCCGTCATGTAATGAGTGCAAGAAATTTTTTCCATTAA
>CAYNWA010000009.1:76933-111684 GCA_964400795.1 uncultured Smithella sp. | reverse complement strand
ATTGAGAATGCTGCATCCGAAATGGGTCAAAGAGATGGAGCATGAAGGCAAACTCATGGTATCTAAAGAAGAGAAGTAGGAAACAGAAACGCATTATTCAAAAATTGAGGGGCTTGCAGACTAAAATCGGCAAGCCCCTTTTCATTAAATTTGTCAAAGCCCGCATAATATCAGGCGGAAAATTCGGCCAGAAAAGATCGTTCTGCTTCATAGGTGCCGATCAATATCAGTTCTTCCTCCTTGCCAAGTTTGATGGTCGGTTCCGGGTTAATATAAGTATTTCCTTCCCTGACGATGGCTATGACCGTGCAGCCTGTTTTTTTTCGGATGCCTGAATCCATCAGCGTTGTTCCAAAAAGTGATTTCGGTGTCGGAAGATGGAAGATATTCAATCCTTCTGCCAGCAGCATCGTTTCCTCATTGATGAGAAAATTAAATATTGTGTTGGCGCCGAGCGATGCGTATGACATCACAAAATCAGCGCCGGCGCGGTGAAGCGTGGAAACATTACGGTCTTCGCTGGCGCGGCTGAGAATCTGCATGTCCGGTCGCAGGCTTCTCAAATATTTTGTCAGATAGATATTCGTCGCGTCATCGTGCGACGTGATGATGGCGGCAGGCGCTTTTTCAAACCAGGCTCTTTCCAGAGTGTGAATATCGGCCGCGTCGCCGAATACAAAATGAGAGTCGCCTTCATTTCGTCTCCGGCTTTTTTCAATGATAAGATAGGGGATCTCCTGCTGCTGAAAACGCGCTGCCACAGCCAGTCCGACTCTTCCTCCTCCGACAATGATGACCGGATCACCGGCTATTTTACATATATGATAGAAAGAATAAACCTCGTCATATTGCGCGAGCGAGGTTTCCAGTCCCGCCAAAACAAGAACGCTTGTCCGTTCAATAATATAATCCGGTTCGGGAATAATGAATTTGCCTCGTTCCCAAATCCCGATGACCGTCAATCCGAACGTTTCCCGCAAATTGCTCTGCGCCAGGCTTTTCCCGACAAGCGGTGTTCCCATCGCCGGCGATTGCGCGATGACAAATTCTTTGTATCTGTTGATAATATTGGATTTACACTCACCGGCGACGGTCCATGCTGCCAGAGAGCTTCCCATGATATCGTAAAGCCGCAGAACCAGAGAGCTTCCTGCCAGTTGGAGAATATCCACAGAGTGCGGTGATTCCGCTGTCGTGATGATGGGGATATGTTCAAAATCTTCCCGCAGAGTTAACGTAATATTTGTATTCATCTGGTCACTGTTCGATGCCACGACCAGAGCGGCATTTTGCACACGCATCTTGGTATAGGTTTGCGGATCGTCAATATTACCGAGGGCAACCTTGATGCCTTTATCATACAGGTCAAGCGCCCTTGACAAATCTTCAATAATAACGACATAATCCTTCTTGTAGCTTTTCAATTTTTCAATCAGCGCTGCGATAACCGGGTCGAAATTTGTTATGATAATATGGTTTCTGGTATCGCTGGGAAGTTCACGCGGCGCGCGGTTTCTTGCCTGCGCTTCCATCCACGGCGCGAAAAAGAATTTAATAAATATGAAAGGAAGAAGCACCAAAAGAAGAATGACTCCGGACAGGAGAACAAAAATGGAGAAAGCCCTGCCGAGATCACTGGTGAAAGTGATGTCGCCGAATCCCAGCGTGGACATGACCACCATGGTCCAGTAGAAACCGGTGATCCAGGAATGCTCCTGCCCCTCCATCGCCATGATATAATGGAACAAAATGCTGTAGGTGGTAACCAGCGCGATAATGACGAGAAGATACTTTACCAGCAGACGGATATTGGCCTTGACTATTTTGCTTTCGACAAAGGAACTGACGACAGCAGGTAAAAATTTCATAGGAATGTTATCCTTGTATAACAACAGTTTTTCATTGATTTTATTTAATATCGATTAAATTATAAAAATTACCATTATTTCTGTCAATTAAAAAGGATTCCGGGTAAAGGGTGACGAATTTCTTATTTAATCCAGAATGATATTCTGCAAAGCTTCTTCAATATCAGCATATTTGAATTTAAACCCCGCATCGAGGAGACGACAGGGAATCACGCGCTGGCCTTCCAGCAAAACAGGACCGAATTCGCCGAGAATCAATTTAATCACAAAGCCGGGCGCAGGAATGAAAGACGGCCGGTGTAAAACTGTGCCACTGGCCTTGCGGAAGTCGTCATTTCGCACCGGCTGGGGTAAACAGTGATTGTCCGCGTCGCTAATTTCCTGATGTTGGAGAAAAAAACCAAATGCCTCTGCAGGTCCTGCATATGCACCCAGGAAAACCATTGCCTGCCGCTGCCCAGCGGCCCACCCAGGAAGAATTTAAACAAGGGAATCATCTGTCCTAGCGCGCCGCCGTTTTTTCCCAGCACAATGCCGAAGCGTGTAATGATGATTCGCGTTCCTTTTTCTTTCGCGCGCACAGCCTCCTGTTCCCAATCATAAGCCAGCCGCGCCAGAAAATCATTGCCTGCGGACATATTTTCGGTCAGTTCCTTATCCTGATGAAATCCGTAATAGCCCACGGCCGAGGTACTGAAAAAAGTTATTTTACTCGCATCGTCGGGCAGAGCCTCCACCACATTGCGGGTTGTTTCAATGCGGCTTGACCGCAGAATTTCCGTTTGTGCAGGTGTCCAGCGACTGAAGATGGAAGCTCCCGCCAGATTGATGATCACATCATGATGCTTGACGGCGTTCTGCCACTTTCCTTTGATGGTCGGATTATCTTCCAAATAAGAAAGACCGGTTATCTTTTGAGTGGCTTCTTGCGGTGTGTGGGTCAGGATGGTAACAGTGTGACCTTCGGAAGTGAATTTTTTTGCCAGAAAAGTTCCGACAAACCCCGTGCCGCCGGTCATGAAGATATTCATGAAAAACTTCCTTGAATAAATATAAAGCGCTTTAAACGGTTTTATCTGTGGCTACTTTCCGTCACCAATCAATGGCAATACTTTTTCAATACGGAAATAGATCAGGAATTTTGATCCCGTGTCGTACTTACGTCCCATTCCTTTATATTTCTTACGGCGGAGTTGTTCAATCAAAGGACTGTCTTTATCCTCATGCGTTTTCGTCAGATAAAGCCTGTATCCTTTGTAGGATCTGTCTTCTTTAAAAAGGTATATCGCGGAAGGATTCTTTTTCAGATTGGCGTGAGTTAGCCGGTCGGAGGCGATGAACGCGATGGTCTTTTCGTCTATAAAATGCGGCCTTCCATAGACCGCGGCGTTAACCTTTCCCTGATCATCGGCAGTGGAAAGAACACCGACACCGTTGATTGCTTCAAAATAGTCCTGAAGATTCATATTGCCTCCTTTTCATTTCCAATCTTTTCAGGTAAATTAAGTCATATTCAGGGAATTGTAAAGAGGGAGGGCAGATAAAAAATGAAAAAAAGGCTCATTGTCTTCGTCCTGTTTTTGGCCGGTTGTGTCAGCGTGCCGGAAAATATAAAACCCGTGGATCATTTCAGTTTGGAGCGTTATCTGGGGAAGTGGTATGAAATCGCGAGACTGGATCACTCCTTCGAACGGGGACTGACTTCTGTGAGCGCCGAATACAGTCTGCGCACCGATGGTGGTATCCGGGTCATCAATCGCGGTTTTTCGAAAAAGGACAATCAGTGGAAAGAAATCGAAGGCAAGGGATATTTTGTTGATCGTCAGGATGTCGGGTTTCTGAAAGTTTCTTTTTTCGGTCCGTTTTATGGTTCTTACATCATTATCGAACTGGATAAGAAAAATTATTTCTATGCTCTGGTCTGCGGGCCGGATAAATCTTATTTATGGATTCTGGCACGCACGCCGCAATTGGATGCGGGTTTCAAGAATCATCTGGTGGATAAAGCCGACGCGTTGGGCTTTGACACCACGAAATTAATTTATGTGTCGCATGATAAGTAGGCATCATCTTTTACATTGAAAAATATAAATGAAAGATGACTTATGTAACGTGCATTTTTTTGAATGTGTACGAATCGATACAATACGCAAAGGACTATAATGACCGACTTTTATTTTTAATAAAGTGGTCATAATTAAGAGAAAGAAAAAACAAATCCTCGCTGAGCGTCGTTCTTGTACAAAATGCTGATTTATTTAAGAGGCAAACGACAAAGCACATCCGATACCTCGTTAATCTGTTGAATTATTGATTTCTTCTTTAGACTCAGGTTGTATAAGTTCCTCAACTTGCTGAAATATCATGTTCCCAAATGTCATCATGAGAATCGTTATGAAGATTACCTGGGTCACTACGCCGATGTTCATAAATGAAAGGGACATTGCGCTTGGTATGCTCAAAAAGAGTAATATAGTAATCAAACCGCGCGGCGCGAAGAAGAGCAGCGGACTAAGTGGTATTTGAAGAATTATTTTAAAATATAAAGCGCGCAGCAGGAAGATAATTGCAATCAATATGACGGTTATTTTCAGATTATTGATGCTGAACAAATCAGAAAGACTTATGAAGAATCCAAACATTAGAAAAAAGAAAGAGCGCACAATAAAAGTTAGTTCGGCTGCAATGTTTTTAAATCCGCTTAAATCATCATTAAACGTGTCAAAGCTAATTATTTTTTCAGAATGTTTGTTCTTAAATATTTGGTTGTTGTTCATTACCAGTCCAAAAATCAGCACAACGAGTAGTGATGGTAAATGAATAAGTTTTGCTAAAGAGTACACTAAAACAATAACTGTCATTATGAAGACGTATTTTACATGATGATTGATTTTATGAAGCATATATGCCAACATGGCACTGACAATGATAGAAGTGATTAACGTCAGAACGAGTTCCGCAATAAACCGAAATACTCCCGAAGAAAATGAACCACTGGATAATAAGATGAAATCAAACGCCAAAATTCCTATGATGTCCGACATGGCACTTTCATAAGTGACAAAGTCACGATCGTTTTGTAATAATCCTACTGCCGAGGGAATGGCAACGGCACTGCTAATCACAGATATAGGAATGATATTTATCAGGAACATTTTTATGTCGTAATCAAAATAGTAAACAGCGACATAAGTTAACAGACCCGTAAAGACTAAGAAGAGTAAAATGGCCGAGGATAAGGAACGGATGATCAACGCACTTTTCTCTTTGATGAGCATCAGATCGAGGCTAGCTTCCAATACAATGAGTATCAGACCCAGGGTTCCCATGACGGGGAGGATTCTGTTCATGTACGGTATGTGAAGATTGAAATATTCTGAAATGTAATGAAGCGCCAATCCGGTAATCACAAGCATGAGCACGCTGGGGATCTTTGTGTGCTTTGACGTGATATCAAAAAAATATGCTAGAAGCACCATCAGACAGAAACCTATTAAAATATAGTAAGTCATTATGAAATCCTTTTTTATAATATACTTGCGTCTCTTTTTTAATTTTACTAAAATATTATTGTCGGTTAAACAAGTTATTTATTTTTAAGTAGTTTTAAAAGTAAAATAAATCATTCAAGACAACGTTTATTGAGAATGCAGAAAATAGCTCTTTGGGCTTGTAATAATAGAATAATTAAAATAATAAAAAACATTTTAAGGAATAAACTCAGGCAGAGCCGGGCTATGTAATGATTCAATGGCCTAGCATTCCCCCGTTTTTGGAGGTTATGGCAATGTTCAATATAATTAAAGGAGGCATTTGATATGAAACTTCATACACTATTATTAATGTTTGTGTTGGCAATGATAGTCGCTTTTACCACTTTAAATTGGACAGCATTTATCACACCAACCGCATTATCGCTGGGCTTTACCCATATTCAAATGCCATTAGGCTTGGTCATGCTTGGATTAATGCTGTTTCTTTTAGTTATATTTCTCTTTTTTGTGACATATATGCAAACACTGTCAATACTTGAAGTTCGTAATCATTCGCGAGAATTGAAAATCTATAAAGAGCTTGCTGACAAGGCGGAGGTTTCACGCTTTACCGAATTGCGCACATATTTAGAGGACAAACTGTCTGAACACGAAAATCTTCATATGATGTGTAAATCTGAAATAATTGCAAAAATTGAGCAAACCGGGGATGATCTCAAAACATTGATGGAAGAGACCGGTAATACGCTTGCCGCCTATATTGGTGAGATGGATGATCGTATGGAAAACAAAAACCAGGAAGGCAATAAGACATAATTTTAAAACGGAATATAGAAAATTAGTATAAATATAAAAGAAGAAGTCGTCAGGACGGTTGCCGAAAACTCGGTGAATATTTAAATGATCTAATCAAGAGAAATTACAATTTATAGAAGCGTAGTTGAAAAGCAGTGAGTTCGAGATTTATCCCTTTTATTTTTGTATAAAAACAGTTCTCGTCGGGTATGCGAATTCAATTTTTTCATCCGCGAAGCGGCGGAATATTTCCAAATTGATTTTTTCCTGAACGTCCATATAAAGATTATAATCACGATCAGTAATAAAATAAACGACCTCGAAATTCAGTGACGAATCTCCATACTCTTTAAAATGAACACGGTCAAATCGCGCGAAATTTGTTTTTTCAATAATATCCTTAACAATTGCCTTGATGATCTGTAATTTCGCAAGGGACGTTTGATACACAACGCCAAAGCTAAAAACGATGCGGCGTTCAGACATTCGTTTGTAATTGTGTATGCGGGTCTGCAGAAGATCATTATTAGAAAATATAATTTGTTCACCGCTTAGACTTCTTATTCTCGTTGTTTTCACCCCGATGTGTTCAATGGTGCCGGAAAGTGAATCAACGACGATGAAATCGCCGATAACAAAAGGCTTGTCCAGAACGATGGAAAGCGAAGCCAGTAAATCTCCCAGGATATTCTGCACGGCCAAAGCCACGGCAACGCCGCCAATACCCAGCCCGGCGACCAAGCCGGTAATATTCACACCGAGGTTGTCAAGAATCAAAAGCAGAACAATGATCCATAGGACAAAACGGGCAATGAATCCAAGAAAGGTTATGGTTGTTTTGCTGGCAATATCTGCCTTCGCTCGTTTTTGAATGATTTTATCAAACGAAAAAGAAATTCCTGCCCCGGCCCAGAATCCTCCCTGCAATATTAAAGTTAGAATCACGATTTTTTTCCATAATTCAGCCGTGGAGGGCGTAAGGGAAATCGAATATGATGCCAGATACGCTGAGGCGACAAGTAAAATAAAAAACTTCGTTTGCTTGAGGATGGCGATTAAAAGATCATCGATTTGATTACTTGTTGAAACGGCCAATTTGGATAATCTGCGGACGACTATTGTCTGGATGATTTTTAGAACGGTAAATATCAACAACAAAGATAATAAAGCAATAAGCCAATCCTGCAATTTGTTGCCCAAGTAAAATTCCTGTAAAAAATCCATCTTGTTTCCTTTTTTTAAATTAAATTATTCGTCAGATTATTTTGAACATTTCTTTTTTTCAACACTCTGTTGATTTCACGCAGAAGTCGTAAAACTTCGTGCTGGCCCTTGAGATAGAAGCGGGCCTTGCTGGATGTTTTTCTTCCCACTCGGACAGTGAAAAGATTAATCTCTTCCAGACGAAACACATTTTCATCCGTTTCATCGTCCCCAACAAATAGTCCTTTTTCCCGTCCAGACTTTTTCATCAAAATTTTTAGGGAAATGCCTTTATCCGGTGCATGGGGGGGGATTAGATTTTCAATAAATTTGCCGCCTATTCGCAGAGGTTGCGGGACTAATTTTTCTATTACTTTAAGCACGTCGGCATGAGTCTTTTTAATGTTAGCGGCATGGCGATAGTGAATGGATAAAGTCAGCCCTTTATTTTCTATTACCGTGTTATCCAGGCTTGCAATTGGTCGAAGATCATTGAGCTGGGATTGCCATTGTTCAACAATTCGGGCAAATTCATTTTCTCGGTTTTTCCACCCGGGAAGACCTTCAGCGCCATGATTTCCGACGAGGAAACGGGGCGATATGCCAAGGTGATGCAATGCGTCTCTGCGTGAGCGTCCCGTAATAACTGCAACGGTTGCCTGTTTTTTTAGAATGGTAAATTCCTTCCGGATGGAATTGGGGATTCCTATGACACAGGGTTCTGGCGCTATTGGCGCTAACGTGCCGTCAAGATCAAAGGCAAAAAGCGTTGTGTTGTCGATAAAATTTCTCATTTCAGAAAGCGCAGTTTTTCCAAAAAGATATTCTGGTTTTTTATTCAGACTCATGAATCAATTCCGATCCTGGCGGCCAGTTTCTCTCTCTGACGTATTTTTGAAGCGTCAATCAGCATCCGTCCCGCCCATCTGTAAACATTGAAATCACGGACCATGGATCGCATACTGCGCATCCGCTCCTTCTGCTCAAATTCAGGCATAGTTAGAGCCTGATAAAGGGCATCAGCGGTTTGTTCTATATGATAAGGATTCACGATTATAGCTTCATAGAGTTCATGTGCCGCACCGGTAAACTGGCTAAGCACCAATACGCCTTTTTCGTCATCTTTGGAGGCAATATATTCCTTGGCGACCAGGTTCATGCCATCATGCAGACTGGTTACCATACAGACATCGGCGGCACGGTAGTAACGGTTGACATCTTCCGGTTCATGATGTTCAACTCGTAAATAGACCGGTTGATAAGCACCGCTGGCGAAGCGTTGATTAATATGCGTGACCAGGGATCGAACACGAGATTCGAGAGCCTGATATTCTTCCAGTACAGAACGTGACGGTGCGGCAATTTGCACAAATGAAAATCGCCCGATCATTTCAGGATGGTTTTCTAAAAGGCTTTCCACGGCTCTTAATCGTTCGAGAATTCCTTTTGTATAATCCATTCGATCAACCCCCAAGCCGATTAAACAATGACCGTCAATTTTTAAGAGTTTTCTTATTTCCGCTCTACACTCTGCAACGGAAGGTTGGCTATCCTGCCATGGAAGGGGCCACTGGATGGAAATAGGATAGGCTTCCACCAGGGTCAGGTTGCCGCCGTGCGATATGGTTGAAGACGCATGTTCGATTCTGGTCTCTAGATACCTGTCCACGGTTTCCAGAAAATTCTTACAATGAAAAGGTGTATGAAATCCGAGAATGGTGCTTCCCAGCATTGCCTGAAGGATTTCTTCTCTCCAGGGGCAAATACCGAAGGATTCCGGATTGGGCCATGGGATATGCCAGAAGGTGATGATCGTTGATTTGGGAAGCATTTTACGCAACATCCCAGGCAGCAATGCGAAGTGGTAATCCTGAACCAAAACAACAGGATCTTCTCTGTTTGCTTCCTTGACGACGGCATAGGCAAAGCGCTGATTGATGTTTACATAATGTTTCCAGTCGCTTGTCCGAAAAATTGGACGGACATGGGCTATATGGCAAAGAGGCCATAACCCTTCATTGGCAAATCCATAATAATATCCTTTTTCCTCTTCCCGTGAAAGCCAGATACGCCGTAGGGTGTATTTAGGCTGGCCGGGAGGAATGCTAACGTGATCGTTTTTGTCTACAACTTCACGATCGGCCGTGCCACCGCCGTGGGCGATCCATGTTCCTGAGCAAGCCTTCATAACAGGTTCGACTGCTGTTACGAGACCACTGGCCGGACGCTGAATTTCAATACCTTCCTTCCCTTTCATATGAATATAAGGTTCACGGTTGGAAACAACCAGGATCTGTTCTCCCGCTAATTGTTTATACAGAAGCTCCCTTAATTTATCCGGATTCCAGGAGATAGTGGCATCGTCGGCCAGTCGTCTTTCTGCGTCCATGGTCCGAAGCAGAGAGCGCAGGTCGCCCATCAGAGGTTGTAACTCGGAATTAGCGGCTTTGGCAAAAGGTTTTACCAGACTTTCACCACGCAAAAGGGATCGCACCCCACTCATCCATCCACGCCAGCTTAAATGAGCAACCAGCACGGTAATAAAGGATATGACAAGAAAGAGAACAACAAATAAAAATACAATATACTTGCGTGTATCTGCACTGCGTGACTCTATAAAACTCATGTCGTGAATAAGGAACAGATACCCGGACGGTATTCCGGCGATAAGGACGGGTTTCACTGCGACATGAACCATGCCACTGGGCAGTTTAAGAACAGAAGGTTTTTCCGGGGCCTCTGCATGAGGAGAGGGGCAGGCTAGATCGCTTGGAAATTTAGGCGTTCTGTACAGCAATTTACCCTGACCGTCACAGAAGCCCATGGCAAAAAGTCTTTCATCTTGTATGACACGTCTCATCAAGGCATTAATTCTTGTTGTATTTCCTTGTTCCCAAAATTCGCTGAGTGTTTCGTGGGTCGTGTTGGCAATGAGCTGTGAACGTATATCAAGGTCGCGTGTAAACCAATGCAGGGTAAGCTTGTCCACCAGAGGCAGTAATGCGAAAGCCAGTATGGTCATCGCTACAATCAGAGGAATAATGAAGCGTAAAGTAAGCCGTAAAGAACGGAAAGACGGGATTTTTTTTTCTGATTGAGGATTCATAAATAGTTCCTCCTTTAAAATGCGCTGTCCCAGCGTTTGCTCAGTCGAATGGCGGCATTGATCAGCCCGACCATACTGTATGTTTGAACAAAGTTTCCCCAAGATTCCCCCGTGTGTGGATCAATATGTTCGGCTAAAAGTCCGTGACGATTGCGTCTGGTCAGAAGATTTTCAAACAGTTTCCTGGCTTCGTCCACACGGTTCAGGGCGGCTAAAGCATAGAGATACCAACAAGTACAGACAACAAATGCATTTTCTGGAATGCCAAAATCATCGGTTTCTACATATCGGAAAATGTAATTGCCGCGTTTGAGTTCCCGTTCAATGGCCGCGACCGTTTTCACAAAGCGCGGATCATCTGCGGGTAGAAATCCTATGTCATGAATAAGCAAAAGAGTTGCATCGAGAGAATCTCCTTCAAAGATACCTGCAAAGGCCTGTTGTTTTTTACTCCATGCCCTCGCGCAGATCGTTGTATGTATTTGATCAGCCTTGTTCCGCCAGTAAACAGAGCGTTCCATTAATTTTAGTTGAGCAGCAATCCTGGACAGGCGGTCGCAAGCTGCCCAGCACATCATGCTGGAAAATGTATGAATGTGAAATATATTTCTTGTCTCCCATGGTCCGGAATCCGGCTGATTATGCACGACAAAAGCCGTTTCTCCTAAACTTTCCAATCGTGAAAATAGTGCATGGACCCCTCTGTGAGCGAGACGTTTATCAAAGAATACATGAGCCACCGCAAGAATGGCTGAACCGTAAACATCATGTTGGATTTGGTCACAGGCCTGATTACCAATCCTGACCGGTCCCATTCCGCGGTATCCTTTAACACTGGCCACTTCCCGTTCGGTGAGACGGGCTTTGCCGTCTATGCCGTAAACCGGCTGTATATGTCCATTAGGAGCCCCTGCTACCAAATTGATCAAATAGCTTAGATATCGTTCCATGGTGTTGGTTGTGCTGAGACGATTTAGTGCGTTGACGACAAAATAAGAATCTCTTAACCAGCAGTACCGGTAATCCCAGTTGCGCCCCGAGTGAGGCGCCTCTGGAATAGATGTTGTGAGCGCCGCAATAATGGCGCCGGTATCCTCAAAAGTATTCAGCTTCAGTGTGATCGCCGCGCGAATGACTTCATCCTGCCACTCATAAGGAATGGAGAGATCACGAACCCAGTCGTGCCAGTTGGCAATAGTTTCTTCCAGAAAACGGCGGGAAAGTTCACCGATGGCGTCCGGAATCGTTTCATCGGGTCCTAAGATGAGTGTGGCAGAATCTTCAAGGAAAAAAGGAGTTTCTTCCAGCACCGCAGTCACGGATATGTCAGTCGTCAATCGCAAGACCCAGGAAGGCGCCACATAGCGTACATGATGACTTCCGTGGGTCATCGTGCAACGATGGCTACCGTATTCATACAGGGGACGAACACGTAAACAAATACGAGGCGTGCCATGAATTTGACGAATTTTTCGTATCAGCATCATGGGCATGAACATCCGGCCGTGTTGAAAAAATCTCGGCGCAAAATCAGTGACTTCAATGACAGCGCCATGTTTGTCTGTCATCCGGGTTACAAGAACAGCTGTGTTTGGCAAATAAAACTGTTCGCTGCTCACTTTATCCAAAAGTTCGATTAAACAGTACCCAAAACCGTCGCCATCGGCGTGTTCGCTGAGCAGAGAGCAGAAAACAGGATCCCCATCAAACCGGGGTAAACAAAACCACGCAATTTCAGAGTCTTTATCTATCAAAGCGCCTATGTTGCAGTTGCCAACCAAACCAAGTTCAAGAGAGTTTTTCATAAAATATCTCAGCAATAATTAAGAAACAGTGTTGATGATCATCGTATTCCATAATAGCTGTTGTTTTATCCTATAGGGTTAATATAATTTTTGATGTTCCAATTCTCCCCAGATAAGCGCTGCCGCTCCCAAAATTGCACTTTTGCCTGTTTTCATGCCGGATAGCATCAGCTTTACGGTTCCTTTATACGCTGTGAACAAAAAATCTTCCATGTACCGCCGAGTCGGTTTCAGCAGGAGGTCTCCGGATTTGGCCATTCCGCCCACAATAAAAATTGCTTCAGGGCTCGTGTGAGCTACCGCATCAGCCAATTTCATTCCCAGGATTCGTGCGGTGCGATCAAACGCTTCCAATGAAAGCACATCGCCTGCTTTCGCCAACTCATGTATCTTTTCCGCCGTTATTTCATCACGACTCATAACTTTTAAGGGGCTCGGTTCTTGTCTTTCGGTAAGCAAAGTTAAAGCCGTCTTGATAAGACCTGTGGCCGATACATACGTTTCCAGACATCCTTTCTTGCCGCATCTGCAAGGCCTTCCTTCCGGGTCAACGGTAGAGTGCCCTATTTCTCCCGCGAAACCACTGTATCCATAGAGAACCCGACCATCTACCACGATACTGCTGCCGAGACCGGTGCCTACAGTAATGACCAAAAAATGTTTCATCCCTCGGGCATTGCCAAAAAGCATTTCTCCAATGGCCGCAATATTTGCATCGTTGGTGATCGCCACAGGTAAATCATAGTATCTCCGAATCAATCCCTTGAAATCAACAATTTTTCCCCAGTTCAAATTAACAGCCTTTTCGACTGTTCCGCGATAATAATTGGCGTTGGGTGCACCGATTCCAATGCCGCGTAACTGATGGGATGGTGACAAACCCAGCCTGAGGTCCTCAATATGCCGGTGCAACCGTGATACAAATTCTTCCACGTCATCACTCGCGTTTGTTCCCATAGAAGCCTCGGCAATGATCATGCCTTCGCGGTCTGTAAAACCAAATGATGTATTTGTTCCGCCAATGTCGATTCCTAAAACGATATCTATGCCCGACATGCCGTTCTCCTTTTGTCTTCAACGTTCAAAATGGATATTTATCTTTATCAATAGTTAATTTTTCAATACAGTAAAAATTGATTCAGAACAGAATATGTCAATATTAAGATTACAAGCTATTTACAGATTTGCTTTTGTAAATCATCTTCTTGCGATTTTGGAACTATTTTTTTCCATTTTGCATTATCATTGGAACGCTGCAATAATATATTACCTGATGCATCATAACAAATGATGGATGTTAAACGTGAAAGATTTTTACGACAATCTATTTCATGCAAGGTTAAATCATATGCCAGACTCTCTAATTGTCCCCTCGTATATAGTCCGCTTTTTACCAGTTTTTGAATATCCCTTTCCTTGTGCGCATGAGAATATATTAATTTTCGCCAGATTTGAACAACATTTTTCGCTTTATGTTTTATGCTGTTCTTGTCATATAAATAAACAGATCCTTGAATAATCCTTCCATATTGAACCCAATTTTTTTTATTATTTATTACCGGTTGTATGGATGATTTGTTCTCGGTTGCGCAGATTTTTTTATGTAATATTTCTCCCACACTATTAGGCGCAATACGTTCCCAAGCACTATTTACAATATCTTGATTTATAACTTTTCCTTTATGATCATAATATAATATTTCTTTTACTTTATTTAATTTTTTTACACAGTCGACTTCCAACATGGATATACTGTAATCATAATCCTGATATTTTAGGTATTCCTCTGATTTATGCTTTTTCAGGCTTTCAATTTTTTCTTTTCTTTCGTCATCCGTTATCGTTTTATAACTCCAAACCGATTTAACATCAGATGATTTATTGCTATTTGTAATATGGTAATAATAAACACTTCCCCCTTGACTCTTTGCATAATATTCCCAAGTTTTATTTCCTGCTGGTTCCGAGAAACAGAGAGGCGAAATCAAACAAACAGATAAAAATAAAACATGGAACAATATAAACTTAACGAAACCAATTGCTTGCATTATCTAAACTCATCAAAACTAATATCTTAGGTTATTTCTTGATAAAGTTAATAGACAGGGATATTTTTTTTAAACATGTCTATGATGATGTTTTCCATCGAATACAGGCCTATGGGAGCACCGATCAGCCACTTGGCGGCAAAAATCGCACCCTGACCAAATGCTGCTCTGCTGATACTTTGATGAACAAGTCTAATGGTTTGATTCGGCAGTCCGAAGATGATTTCATGATTGCCGACAATACCTCCCACGCGGATCGAATTAACATGCCTGTCTTTCTCCAACCCTAAAGCATTGGCAATCTTTACAGCAGTCCCTGACTCTTCCTTCTTGCTGCGAAAGTGTTCTTCCACAATTTCAATATCGGCGTGCGGAGCAATACTTTGAAGTATCTGTGAGGCCACTAACAGAAAATTTATACCCAACGTTATGTTTGGTGAATAAAGGACGGCTGTTCTTTCCGCCAGTTTTTTTAGCTCGTCCAAGTCTTCTTTCTTGTATTTAGAAATCGCAGAAATAATTTTAGTTCCGAATTCAACGGCCGCAGTATAGCTTTTATGTCCTTTGGCACTTGAAAAATCAACGATGATATCCACAGGATAATTTTGAAAAAAAGCAGACGACACCTCGCTAACCGAGAATATGGGGGCGCCAGTTGCTTCATAACCTAAAAGATGTGTTGCATATTTATGATTTTCTTTGTGAGTACGCCTTACGATCCACTCCAAATCAATAAGGCCGTCCTTGAAAAATTCGTTTGCCACCATGCGGCCTGTTTTTCCGAATCCAAAAAGACCTATCTTGATTTTTTTATTTCCTTCATTTTTCTTCATCCGTAAAGACCTTAACTTTCAAGAAGCGATTAACGATGTCTTCAACAAGGTTAGGAATAAAAGAACAAAGCCCGAATATGATCATTATGAAAAGCACGAAAAATACGACACTAATCAGCAATTCTCCAGACGCATAATGTATCCGCTTGAATGTCCACTAAAAAACCGCCATCTGATTAACATCATCAGATGGCGGCCCGACCATCAACACAACTCTCCATAAGTCATTTTAATCTTATGGACCCATTTTTCGCTTGCTCACATATATTTTTATAAAAGGCGTTAATGAAATTTGTTTTTTTGTACCATACCGATTGATAAAATGCAAGCACGATACTATTTTTTTAGATTAAAAATAAAACGATCTATTAAATACTTGAAGTATTTTGTTGTTTGTTGAATTTAACTTTTGTTACTTTCAGCGCGACTAATTTACCCCTCTTTTCCCTGTAGTCTATTTTTACGAAATCATTTACGCAGATATTTTCAGCGGGTTCATCAAGCGTAAACACCATGATTTCCGAATCGCCCTTAATGATACGCTCAATTTCAATGGATTCATCAGAAATCTTTATGGCCTTGCCCATCGCATGCATGGTGGCCTTTTTAACAAAAACTGTTTTTGCTTGACGGGATTTATCTTGATGAACTGATTTGTCAGCCGCCAAAGATAACGTCGGTAGAATTAGAAAAAAGCCGATTGAGATCCACAGGGTTTTTCCCATTATAAATCTCCGTTAAGAAATCGATCAAGTTTCTTCATGGAAGCAAGACATCTTTTTTTATTTACCAAAGATGGGGTGTCGCTTGGCTGCCAGATTGACTATACGGCTGCCCATTTTTCCATAGGAGTAACCGACTTCGGCGGCAGCGCTCGTCATAGACGTATACGGGTTTATGTCTGGATTCGGATTAACATCAATGACATAAAAGACGCCATGGTGATACCTGACATCAATGCGCCCGTAGTCCCGGCAACCGGTTACCCGATAGGTGGCCAGCACGATTTGCTCGAGCATAGATTTTGCCGGTGGCTCCAGTTCAACAGGCACACGCATATCAATATTCTCATAGAGACGTGATCCGGCAACATACTTGGCTTCGTACGTAAAGAGACGATCGCGAAGATTCGTCAATGCGCCATAATCCATCTCCACGGTAGGCAGCAGAGAAATATTTTCATTTCCCCAGACGGCATTAAGAAATTCACGACCATTGATGAATTCTTCAACAAGGGCTGGTTGTTTATATGTTTCCATAACAAACGCTATGCGATTCGCAAGCTCGACTGGAGATGTTACAATGGATTCGGGAGAAATGCCGATGCTGCAGTGTTCATGGGCGGGTTTAACAATGGATGGAAAAATATTCCACTTGCCGGCATCCGGATTTTTGAAAACCTCCCAGGGCGGCGTGGGGATGTTCGCTTCGTTCAGGATGCGCTTGATTTCTGGTTTATCATGCGCCAGCGAAAGCGTATCAGACGATGAACCGGTAAAAACAAAACCCATCTGTTCCATGACTGCTGCAACTTCCGGTTCGCTATGCGGGACACCGGGAAGTTCTTCACACCAGTTGAACACAATATAATTCTCGGGATCATAGGCGCTAAGCCGCTCCGCCAGACCATCATCTTCAACGGCCACTATCTCAACAGGATGACCCAGCTCATTCATGGCGCTGCTGAGGGTTGCAACATCCTGTTCAGTTTCCAGCAGTTCTTCAGATGTCCATTCAGGATTCAAATTGTGAAGCATCAGAATGGGTAAATTATGCCGGAGATTATCCATCATGTTTTTGTCTCGTCACCTGTTTGAAAGATTTTCATCTTTCGTTAAATCATTTTGGCGAAAAAGTTTTTCCGGAGAAGAACGATTTAATTTGTTTTAATATAACAAAAATAATTGGAAGATTTCAAGAGAAATAAGATTTATTTCTCCAATGCATTTAATTAAATTTAAGTTTTTGCGACAGGAAGAAATAATTATGGTGATGAAAATATTTTCATCATCAGAATTTTACAAGAATGAAAATGATGACAGAAGCGGCAACAAAATAGAAAACTTTCGCTTTATAGGACTTACTTGTTTGTTTCCTCTCTCAATACAAACAGGATGCCGGATAACAAAACATAAGCCGCCGCCGTCATGTAATGGACATGTGATGTAATCTTCCAGGGCAGATAAAGTTCACCAGTCGGCATGATTGAATGCATGATGCCAAAAAGCGTCAGTACGGCACAAACCGATGCGCACAGAGCCGCGAGCTTTGTTTTATGATCGATCAAAAAGGCCAGCATGCTGCCCCAGAAAAGTCCTGTGATGATAAATCCATTGCTGAGCATGGTCAGCGTCTGATGCATGACCTGAAGGCGGACAGGAAAATTATTAGGCATCGCTCCCATCGCGCTCATGAACTGTCCCAGAATAATCAGCACCATGCTGGCGATGACCGGAAGAATACTTAAACTGACCGCCGGGGAGTGAGCAGGCGGCGAATCATTGAAAGCCTGACGCATGATTTCAAAACCGATAAAGATGAAAATCGGCGCAATCACCGCGCGCGGAATCAGACTGACAAAAAGAGAAAGAAGCCCGATTACGGAACATATGCCAATCAGTATTCCCGTCAGCAGTGTGTACCACCAGGTTGCGCCCATTTTTTTGTATGCAGGATGTCCGATATAAGGAGTGGTTTGCGCTACACCTCCGAAAAATGCCGCTATCAGTGATGAAAGTGCTTCGGTGAGCAGAATGTCCCTTGTTCTGTAATCGTCACCAGCCAAGCGCGCGCTTTCCGTGTTATTGATGCCGCCGATGATTGTCAAAATACCAAAGGGAATGGCGATGGTCAGATACTGAATGCTTTGAGGCAGCATCCGGAGAAAGTCGATGGAAAATACAGGCAGTGAAAAATGCATTTGCAGAGACGGTGTGGTGAATTCCGGCAGGACTCCGCCATATCCCAGAGCAAAGTGAATTCCCGTGCCGATAACCACTGCCGCCAAAACGCCGGGGAATTTTCCCGGTAGTTGCATCTTGCTCATGAGCGCCGTAAAAATTAATCCCAAGGCGACCATGCCCACAACGACTTCGTTGAACAATTCAATCATTGGCAGGAACCCGAGCAGTAAAAGTCCGATGCCGGCCAGCGGTCCCAGCAGTCCCGCCGTGGGAATAATGCGCTGCACCCATCCGCCGAAAAAGGATGTAAATATTTTCACCGCGCCAATCATAAAAAGCGTAGCCATGCCAATGTGCCAGGTAAGTTGAGCGTCACGGCTGGCGACGTAAGCCGGTCCCATGACCGCGTAGGCAATACCGATGGTTGAAGGCGTATCAATCCCCAGGGGCATTGCCGTAACATCAGTTCGCCCCGTTTTTTTTCTCAATCGCAATGCCAGCCAGGTATAAACAAGATCGCCGATGCAAATCCCGACAGCTGTTCCGGGGATCATACGCGTCAGAATAAGTTCTGCCGGATAGTTGAATGTAAAAACGAGAATCGCGCTGAAAAAAATAAGCGTTCCGACATTGTCAAGAAACAGGGCGAGAAAAGCGGTTGTTTCTCCCCAGAAATTGTGATGGTTGACCGTGTTTTCAGCGCTCATAGAGCCCTCCCCATGAACCCGGTTAAAAATTTTATATATCTAAAATCACCATGTTTGACAATTCGTTTTAGATATATTGACAAAGAAATATGAATAATGTTTCTATGTAAACAAAATTTAACATAAATTTCTAAAAGGATGCAATAAAATGGCCAAGAAATTATTACCGCTTTCCAAAGTTTATACGCTGCTCGAGTCGGGGCCGGTGATCATGGTGACGACGGCCCGCAAGGACAAACAAAACGTGATGCCGATATCGTGGCACACGATGATGGAATTCGAACCGCCGCTGGTCGGTTTTGTCATGAGTGAGCTGAATTATTCTTTCGAACTTCTGAAGGCGAGCCAAGAGTGCGTCATCAATATTCCCACGGAAAAAAATGCCCCCAAAGTCGTTGCCTGCGGCAATACCCACGGCGACACAATAAACAAGTTTGAAAAATTCGGCCTGATGCCCAGGTCTGCTTCGTTGGTTACCGCGCCGTTGATTGACGAATGCTACGCAAATTTCGAATGCCGCGTCGTTGATACGAAGATGGTTGCCAAGTATGATTTTTTTGTTGTTGAAGTCGTGAAAGCCTGGATTGATCCGGCGGTAAAAAACCCGCAAACGCTGCATCATATCGGAAAAGAAAACTTTATAGTCGCAGGGAAACGTATCAAGATCAAATCCGGGATGAAGTAGTTTAAAAGCAAAAAGGAGGAATTCAGTTACAAGATTGTTCTCGCTTATAACTGCCGGGCTTATTGTTTTTCTTGTGTTATGTTCAGCTCTTTGACGCTTGCTACCGAACAGACAGGATCAAACACGGCAGGCACCGCGTGATCCGATAAAGAAATTCTGGCAGGAAGATTGTCGAAGGCCATACAGTTTCAGCCTTTCTCGTATGACGACAGGGAGAAATTCAATAGAAAAGCGTTCAGAGAGTTTTATAAACTCCTAAGAAAGATCTCCAAAAGTTCACACGCCGCTGAAGCATATTACAATGCTGTGCGATTCTACGGTCAACTAATGAAGAATGAATAAAAAAAGGTTGTAAGCGGATTAATGCCTTAAAAAACAAACATTTATTTTATTTAAAAAAATTACTTGAAGATGCATGGGAAAGTGGATATAGGTCTGATAATTTTGTTCTAATGAACATCGGATTATTCAGAGTTTTTCAGGATAACAAATCTAAAGATTCTCATAAGGAGCATAAAAACATGGTCGCTACGTTGCGAAAAACTTTAAAAACGATTGAGGATTATAAATCAGCCAATCCTCATTATACAGAGCTTCTGGATATCATGGCCGATATTCTGATTTTGCGGGAAGAATATCTAAAAAATATGACGGATTCTATTTTCGAGGTGGATGAAAATTTAATCTCTCAGAAAATGAAGGGAGGTCTCCCTCTGATCGATTTAACAGGAAAAGAATTTGATTTAAAAAGGCCTAAAGAATATTTTTATTCTCTCGTCTCTATTGCGGATAAAAGGATACCCGAAGTATCGCAAAATATTTTGGACATCATTAACGATCCTCAGTTTGATTGGGAAAAAGGTGTTCGTGCTTCATTCGACCATAAAATTGAAAAGGCTGACTCTTCGGAATCTTCCTCTGAAAATGAAGCGGAGGATAATATTGATCTGGTTGAACTTTTTTTGGAAGAAAGTTTAAGGCCGGAGCTGGAAGTCATTGCCAAAAAATATGGGGGTATCGTGGAACAATCCGATTGGTCGGAAGGATATTGTCCCATTTGCGGCAAGGAACCGAAGATTGGTGAGATAAGACAAGAGGAAGACGGAAAGCGATATTTGTTTTGTCATCAATGCGGTTTCAAATGGTACTTTAACCGCATCAAATGTCCTTTCTGCGGCAACGATGAGCAACACTCTCTGGCGTATTTTGAAGTGGAGGGCGATGAACGTTATCGGGTGGATGTTTGCAATAAGTGCTGGCGCTATATCAAAACCGTTGAATTGCCTAAATCAAGCGAGGAACCGAATCTGGATGTTGAAGACATCGCAACGTTACATCTTGATATGATCGCTTATGATGAAGGCTACAATTAAATCTCTTAATCTATCATCAACTTGTCAGATCTTGGTCAATCACGATGTGTCCTGACGATGGCAAGACTGCTGACCCCCCCAGTATTTCCAAGATTTACAGGCAGGAGAAATTCCCTTTGAAAGAATCAAGTAGAAAGGCAGGGCATTTCCGGCCCTGCCTTTCTATAAATAAATCTTTTCTGCTATGTTGAAAATGTAAAGGTTACTTTTTGGGTTTTGTGCTTGTGTGCTGCTTGTTGGACACAGATAAAAAATCCTCCGCGGTTTTCATGTTTTTATTATACATGTTAACCCATTCTCTCATGACGTCCTTCAGGTAGCTTTGTGGCATCAAATGATTCTTGCTTGTAAAAGTATTGAGCATTTTTTCGGTCTGTTCCGAAAAAATGAACATCGCGTCTAAATCAAACAACGTTTCGACCCGTGTATATCCATCATCAATTGCTTTCTTAAAATCGTCAATTCCCTTCTTGTAGGCTTCGTTCCACTGGGCGAGGACTTTTTTCCCTTGATCGCTAATTCCAGGCGTATTATCCATGAAAGTATTCAGAATCTTTTCAGTTTGATTCTGATACATTATCATTGTTGAAAAGAAGTTATCAAAGGATATCTTATGTGCATCTATCATTTCTTTCACCATGTCTTTCATTTCTTTTTTATCCATTGTTCGCTCCTTTCGGTTTAAAAATAATTTTGAGATAATTACGCTTTTATACGGCTATCAAACCTCTGGTGATGAATACGAAATATTGTCGGTCATACAAATAGATCAGGCATACTCCGGTATATTTTTTATATGCCCTTGCCATTTTCATTTCAGGTTTGACGATCGTTTGACCGGAATTTTTCTAACCACTGCTCGGTAAGCTTGCCCGCTGCTTCACGACCACCCAACCCAAATGACAGCGCTACCGCCACTGCAACTGAGCCCAGCGTGAGGCCGAAGGCGAGGTTGACGATGTCATCTGCAATACCCATGGCACGCAAGCCAAGAGCCAATACCAATCCCAGGATTGCAAAACGACCAATTCGTGCCAATCCTTTTGTGTTGGCGCCGCTGGCTTTATCCATTGCTTCATAGGCAAGGTTCGCCAGCCAGAACCCGACAACAAGAATGACCGAACCTAATAGAACATCACCGCCGAAACGGATAAAGGTATCCACCGTATCACTGATATGCGTGAATCCGAGTTGATTTGCGGATTCAACAGTAGCGAACAGCATCGCAAAGAAGAGGACCACGTATCCAACAAAAACCGAAGCGGGAGTTTTGTGAAACGCGTGAGAAAGTCCGGCATATTGGGGTAGATTGTCGAAGCCCAGGGCATTGAGTAGGCTGGCTAATAGACGTGAAGCGAAGGAAGCAACCAGCCAAGTTACAACCAGGATAAGGACAGCCGCGATGATATGTGGCAGAGATTCAAAAAACATATTCAACATGTTTGTGGCTGGTTTAGAGATAACCTCTATCTTCAGGGCGTCCAGAGCAGCAATAAGCGCCGGAAGAAATACAGCCACGAACACGATCAAACCGACTGAATTGGACAACTTCACCGATTCATTTAATCCAATCTGCTGGCCAATTTTGTCACTTCCTGCCGTACGCAAAAGGTTTGTGGTAAGATTACGTAGAACTTTAGCTAAAATCCAGCCCACGCCACCGATCACAACAGCCGCGACGATGTTGGGCACGATGTCAAGAAACTTGGTGACCATTTCGCGAAAAGGGTCCATCAATCCATCCATTTGCAATGCGCTTAGGACCGCAGGTACAAACAGTAAAATTATAAGCCAGAACAGTGTTTGGCTCAAACCGTCACTGATCGGGGCTATTCCCGCATGTTCGGATAGTTTTTCATCAAGCGTCGTTTTGGAAAGAGCTTTGATGACTATTTTACGCACTATACTGGCCAGCAGCCACGCGATCGCAGCCAGTATCAGGCCTGCCAATAACTGCGGAAGGTATTCAAGCAATTTTGTGAGCAGCGCAGCAAATGGAGCGGAAACCAATCCCAGATCCAGTGAGTTGAATACAGCTGTCAGCGTAAGGAGTATCACAAACCAAAACAAGCCCACGCCAACCGCTTTTTCAATATCCACAACTTGACCGGTGAGTTGGGTGAACCGCGTATTGATATTTAACAATCCCAGTCCCTTGCGAACAGCGGCGCGTACGAGTAAAGCGATAAGCCAACCTATGAGCAATATGGCCAGCGCGCCCAGCATTGCGGGAATATGGTTGCCCAACCCCGCCTGCAATGCATTCCACATCGTCGTCATTTCTGCATTCATAATTTTCCCTCCCTTTGATTGATTTTTAAAACGTTTATTCTTGATTGCCTAGAAAACGTCCGTTTAAATATTTACTCAAAAATCAAATATATTACTCAATAAAACCAATAATATATTTATGCTGCCGAGAACAATCTCTGAATGCACGCTAGATTCGAGCAGGGAATTATTTATCGGTTGTTTGAATTCAATTTTGTTTTGTACGTTATGATCATATTTTGAGATTCCCTGTTTTGTCTGTC
Source organism: uncultured Smithella sp. (assembly GCA_964400795.1). GTDB lineage: Bacteria > Desulfobacterota > Syntrophia > Syntrophales > Smithellaceae > Smithella. The sequence goes on along the minus strand of CAYNWA010000009.1, from coordinate 88,330 downwards.
CCCTATCTTTTTAATGAGACCCAAATTTCAGAAACGGAGTGCGCTGAAATTTGATGGTCGTAATGAGACTCAAACTTTAAAAGCGTAGCGCATTAAAGTTTGTTAGTCGAATTATCCAATCCTCGATTTATCGGGATTGGGAATTATCCCCAAGGCGAAGCCGAGCGGGATAAAAGTGGGTTAACCCGGCCCTTGGGGCGCAGTTCCTTTGGATAACCCGCTGCTGGCGGTGGGGTTGTTCATTGCTTCTGCAAGCGTAATATTTCGTTATTATAAAAAAATAATTTTAGCGCTTCTCCATTTACGGATAATATTGTTTAAATAAGTTCATAAATATTAATAAAAGATACAATCCTTGACGGTCTGCGGATGATGATACCCAGTCTGCCCAGTCTAAAAGAATACGACCAGTATGCCTTCTTACCTGTTGCTCCATATTGATAACTAAAGCCGTTTTTCCAATGGCTTTTTGGTATTTTGTACATTTCTAACATCCTATTTATCGATGCTTCAGAGAAGATTTTAAAGATTATTCTTTGTCTTTTCCCGTCATAAATTTCATCCACTTCATGGTTGTTGAAATTAATCAGAAATAAAGTGGACCGATGATAAGCACTGCGAGAATAAGGATTTATTCCTACGTATTGTCCGTTTCATATAAAATATCCATAATAAAAAAACCGCCACCTGAATATTGTAATCAGATGGCGGCCCGACCATCGGTTGAATTCTCCACAAGCATGTTTGCGCTTATGGACCCTTTTCCCTTTTATATAACTAAATTTTTGTAAAGCCGTTCAGAAGAATAATTATCTAAATATCATTCGTGTTGAGAAAATGCAAGCATTTCATGGTTGTTAAAAATATCGAAAAAAAAAGTTTCGTTCCCCATGCCATGTTGGGTTTTGTGCGAGGACAAAGTTTATAATAAGTTCAATATTTATTGTGAGACTCAAACTTTAATGAGACTCCAATGTGACAAGCGAATAACCCACTATAGGCATAGTCAGATTGATTGGTCGAATTATTCCCCATGCGAAGCCATGTGGAACTATATAGTGTAAATCGTAGTGAGCCCCAAATTTCAAAAGCGTAGCGCATTATAATTTGTAAGGAGATAAGCCCGTCCCTCTTTTCAGAGGGGCGGGCTTATCTGTTAAGACGTTTTGATGGAAACCTTTGTTCCTTTTGCCTTGGCGCTCTGGTTTTTGGGGATCTTGATATCCAAAATTCCATTTTTGAAACGTGCTTCAGCTTTCCCCGATTCTATCTCCGCTTCCAGAGGAATTACCCTGCAAAATGAGCCATACGATCTTTCCATGTAATAATAATTTTTGTCTTTATCTTCCTTTTCTTCTTTCTTTTCGCCCTTGATTGTTACTGAATCGTTTGTTACGGTAACATCAATATTTTTTTCATTGACGCCAGGCAATTCCGCTTTAATAATAAATTCTTTTTCGTTTTCCTTCACATCAATGGAGGGAGAAAAAATTCCCACGCCATCGGCGGTAAGTCCGTGCGGTACCGAATCAAATCCCCGAAAAAAATTATCGAACAAACTGTTCATCTCTCTTTGCAAAGAATAAAAGGGATGATCAATATCTGTTCTGGTTTTCCGTGCTATTTCCGGTAAAAGATTTTTTACTTTCATAACTATCATCTCCTTTCCTTAAAACTTATTTACGCAGCATTGATTTTAATTTTTTTCGGCTTGACTTTCTCTGCTTTCGGTAATTCCAATCTTAGAACGCCCTGTTTAACGGTCGCTTTAATTTTTTCCCGGTCTATTTCATCGGATAAAGTAAACGTTCTCTCATAATCACCGACTTCATATTCTGAGAATACAAGATTATAGTCTTTCACCTTGCCGTCTTCCACGCGTCCAGAAATTGTCAGGACATTTTTTTCCAGTTCAACGTCAACAGTTTTCTCATCAACGCCAGGCATTTCAGCAATCAGAAAAAGAGCATCTCTCGTTTCATAGATATCCACACGCGGTATAAACGTTTTTACGTTACGAATTTTTTCAGTAACAGCTATATTTTCTGTTTTTTGCAGGTCTTTATCGGACATAAATCATTGACCTCCTTATAAATTGATTTTAATTTTCTTGGGTAAATCTTCTTTTTGCCTGGGCAACGTAATTTTCAGAATACCCTTTTCATATTTAGCTTCAATCGCTTTAGAATCCACCTGAAAAGGCAACTGGACATTCCGCTGAAAATTACCCAGCTCTCTTTCCTGACGTAAATAAGTTTCTCCTTCTTTAATCGGATCGGGCTGGCTTGTCCCGGAAATTGTCAAAGTCGTGCCGGTAACTGATATGTTGATATTTTCCGCATCTATTCCCGGTATTTCAGTTGTGACAACCAGGCTGTTATCTTTTTCCCATACATTTATAGCGGGATAATCCAATGCCGTGCTTTGTCCGACATTGGAAAAAAGCCTGTTAATCTCTCTCTGTAGATCAATAATTCCCGGAACGCTGTCAGCGAACCTTTTCATTCTCCATATACCCGGACCAAACATAGAAATTCCTCCTTCCTCAAAAATGTTTATTACATAAGCAATTGCTATTATTGATTATTTTGCTTATTTCAAGCTAAATATATTTACGAATTTTTTTTTGTCAAGGTTTGCCGAAAAAATGTTCCTGAAGTTGGTGTACTTACAATCGTAATATTAATATGTATTGAATAAAGATAAGAAATTTCGGCCTCCTGCCCTTGACACTGAATATACCCGTAAATATATTAAGTCCGCTTGTAAGTCCTTATTTAAAAAAATGTTGATGTATGTAAGTATGGAAGATCACATAATAAAAATATTTAAAGAAAGCAATCGCGTTAAGGATAATTTTCTTAATGAAAATCTGGGAAATCTCGTTAGTGTTATTGAAACGATAACGTCAGCTCTTAAGGCTGGAAACAAGATTTTAATTTTCGGTAATGGTGGTTCAGCTGCAGATGCTCAACATCTTGCAGCGGAATTCGTCAATCGTTTTATTATAGAAAGGCCTCCGCTTCCTGCAATTGCTTTGACCACGGATACATCGGTTATTACCAGTATCGGTAATGATTATGATTTTTCGGAAATATTCAGCAAACAGGTAAGGGCAATAGGCCAGCCGGGTGACATTGCCTGGGGAATCAGCACCAGCGGAAATTCCGCCAATGTTCTAAAAGGTTTGGAAATGGCCAAAAAGATGGGATTGATAACGGTGGGTTTTACTGGAAAGGATGGAGGAGATATCGCCAAAATCGTTGATTTTTCCATTCATGTTTCTTCCAACAGTACGGCGCGTGTTCAGGAAGCGCATATAACAGCTGGTCACGTGATTTGCGAATTGGTGGATATAAGATTATTTCAAAAACCTGATTTTAAATAATAATTATTTACAGAGGTAATGGTGAAAACAAAAAAAGAACATCATGAACATAATGCAAAACACGCTCAGTCTGGCGAGCATAATAATGAAAAGGAAGCTGCGGAAAATCAGAATCAAGAGATTGAAGATTTAAGAAAAAAACTCGAGGAAAAAGAAAAAGAAGCCGCGGCCAATTATGATAGATATCTCAGGTCTGTTGCCGATTTTGACAATTACAAGAAGAGGGCAATCAAAGACAAAACCGATGCGATCAAGTATGGCAATGAGGAGATAATAAAAGACATTCTCCCTTTTATGGACAGCCTGGACAGGGCGCTGGAACATGAAACAGGTGATATTAAGGCCTTCAAGGATGGCGTTGCCCTCATTCAGGATCAGCTTTTATGCTGCTTGAAAAAACATGGCGTGGAGCGGATTGATGCTGCCGGAAAGGATTTCGACCCGAATTTTCATGAAGCTTTAATGCAAATGGACAGCGGTGAACATGATGAAAATAAAATCGTCAGCGAAATGGAAAAAGGGTATTTGTTAAACGGCAGACTTTTAAGACCTTCACGGGTCTGCGTTTGCAAAAGAACAAAACAAGCAATTAATGAAAATGATGAATATGAAATAATGGAGGATTCAGGAGAATAAGGAGGAAAATATGGCAAAAATTATTGGAATTGATTTAGGAACGACAAATTCGTGCGTGGCGATCATGGAAGGCGGAGACCCTGTGGTTATTGCCAACCAGGAAGGAAACCGCACCACACCGTCTATTGTCGCTATCTCGGAAAGCGGGGAAAGACTGGTCGGTCAGGTCGCCAAAAGACAGGCCATTACCAACTCGGAAAATACCGTTTATGCCGTCAAGAGACTGATTGGCCGAAAATATACATCCAAAGAAGTTCAATACGACATCAAGATCATTCCTTACAAGATAACGGAAGCTTCCAATGGCGACGCTCAGGTTACTGTACGGGGCAAGAACTATTCTCCCGCTGAAATATCGGCGATGATTCTCACAAAAATGAAACAAACCGCCGAGGATTATCTTGGGGAGAAAGTAAAAGACGCGGTTATCACCGTGCCCGCATATTTTAACGATTCACAACGACAGGCAACGAAAGATGCCGGGAAGATTGCCGGACTCAATGTTCTGCGTATCATCAATGAACCAACGGCTGCCGCTTTGGCTTACGGTCTGGACAAAAAGAAAGATGAAAAGATCGCCGTTTTTGATCTGGGCGGTGGAACATTCGATATTTCGATTCTGGAACTTGGCGACGGAGTTTTTGAAGTCAAATCGACCAACGGTGACACTCACCTTGGAGGAGAAGATTTTGATCTGCGCGTGATGGATTATCTGGTTGCCGAATTCAAGAAAGATCAGGGGATCGATTTGAGAAATGATAAAATGGCTTTGCAGCGTTTGAAGGAAGCGGCGGAAAAAGCCAAAATGGAGCTTTCCACAACAATGGAAACGGATATCAATCTGCCGTTCATCACGGCTGATGCTTCGGGACCAAAACATATGAACATGAAGCTTTCCCGTGCCAAACTGGAATCTCTCGTGGAAGAATTAATCAATAAAGTCGTGGGACCATGTCAGACAGCTCTCAAAGATGCCGGTATGTCACCCAAGAATATTGACGAGGTTATTCTGGTTGGCGGTATGACCCGTATGCCGCGCGTTCAGCAGAAGGTTAAAGAGATTTTTGGCAAGGAGCCCAACAGAGGCGTCAATCCGGATGAAGTTGTCGCTGTCGGCGCGGCTATTCAGGGCGGTGTTTTAGCAGGCGATGTCAAGGACGTTCTGCTGCTGGATGTCACTCCGCTTTCGCTGGGTATCGAAACTCTAGGCGGTGTTATGACCAGATTAATCGAGAAGAACACAACCATTCCCACCAAGAAGAGTCAGGTCTTCTCCACCGCGGCGGATAATCAGCCGGCGGTGAGCATTCATGTTCTGCAGGGCGAACGTCAGATGGCGGCGGACAACAGAACGCTGGGACGTTTTGAACTGGTCGGTATTCCTCCTGCGCCCCGCGGTGTGCCTCAGATCGAAGTTGCTTTTGATATTGATGCCAACGGTATTGTGCATGTCAACGCTAAGGATCTCGGCACCGGCAAGGAACAGAGTATCAAGATCACCGCTTCCAGTGGTTTGAGCGAGGCGGAAATTGAAAAACTGGTCAAGGATGCGGAAATGCACGCGGAAGAAGATAAGAAACGCAAAGAACTTATCGAAGCCAGAAACCAGGCCGATACCATGGTCTATTCCGTGGAAAAGAACATTAAGGAATTCGGCGATAAGGTGGATGCATCGGAAAAAGCAAAGATTGAAGAAGCCGTTGCCAGAACAAAGAAAGCTCTGGAAGGTGACGATGTTGAAGCCATCAAAAAAGCTCAGGATGACTTAATGAATGTTTCTCACAAACTGGCCGAGGCGATGTACGCGAAAACAGCCGGCGGTCAGGGCGGCTCCGGAGCCGGTGATGGCGCTCAGCAGGGTGGCGACCAGCAGGCATCAGACAAGAAGGAAGATGTTGTTGACGCTGATTTTGAAGACGTGAAGTAAGATCATCCATGGATGAATTTCAAAGCCCGGGGGAAAATTTTTCCTCCGGGCTTTTTTATATCGACGCACCTTGAAAAATGTTATAGACTTTCATACAATAAACTTAATAGAAATTAAACATGAAGGTTCTCCAGAAAAATATTCTGTTTTGGCTCGGCCTGACACTGCTGATTTCCGGATGTAATTCGCCGGTGTCGGCGGAGGGGAAACCCGGTCAGAAAACATCGGGCGCATATCAGGCGGTCATTTTGACCAATGAAAATTTTCTGCCCAAGCTGATAAAATCCATCGATGAGGCGCAGGACGAAATTCTGATGTGCGTTTTCTCTTTTAAGGCAGGGGAGCATAAAAAAAGCTATCCTGACCGCATTGCCAATCATTTGGCAAAGGCTGTAAAAAGAGGCGTTAAAGTTCTAGTCGTTTTAGAAGTTACAAAAGATAGATCAGACACGCTCAATATTCAAAACAGAAAGTCTGGAAAATTTCTGAAAGAAAAAGGAATTAAAGTTTTCTTCGATTCGCCGCGTAAAACCACGCATACAAAGCTTACGGTCATTGATCAACGGCTGATTTTTTTGGGAAGCCATAATTTTACGCAGTCTGCTTTAAAATATAACAACGAAATTTCTGTTCTATTGGAAAGGCCGGATTTGGCGAAAAATGTTCGCGATTATATCCTGAAGATTATCGGGGAGGGGCAATGATCAATCTCCGGCAATTTGAAAATAAATTATTCTTGCTGCTGTTTGTTATCAGCATCATTTGCATTTTTAAGCCATCGATTGCGTATGATAATCAGTCATTCATTGATCCGACTGAAATAAAACCTGATACAGCCACAACTCCTCAGGCAGCTCCTTTTCCGCTGATGGCTAAGACAGAAAAACTTCATCGTAACACGATTGGATGTGTGCTTCCTTTATCCGGCAAGTACGCTGCATTGGGACAAAAAGCATTAGACGCCGTAATGTTATCCGCGGGGATGATGAAGAGAAAAAATAACGACGTTTGGGGAGTTATTGTTGAAGACTCTCAGGGACTGCCGGATAAAACAAAACAGGCTGTGACAAATCTGGCAAACATCAAAAACGTTATGGCGATCATTGCCGTTGATACAAGAGAAAATGCTCTGGAAACGGCAACAGAAGCGAATAAATGGAAGGTTCCAATAATTTTAATAACTTCTAAAGAAGGCGTCACGTCAGCGGGGGAGTTTGTCTTCCAGCACTTTCTTACCCATTCTCAGGAAATCAGAACGCTGGTGGAATATGCCTTGAATCATTTAAATTGCGCGATATTTTCCGTTTTGTATCCCCAGGATGAATACGGAGAAGAGATGTTAAAGATTTTTAGTAAAGAAGTTAAGATGATCGGGGGAAAGGTGGACAAAGCTATTTCCTACAGCATCAATCAAGTTGATTTCGCGGGAGAAATAAGTAAATTGACAGGCGTCATCGTCCGGTATCCTTCCATAACAAGTCAGAATGATAAACGAGACAGAGCACCAGTTGAATTTGAAGCTCTTTTTATTCCTGATTCTCCCTTAAGGGTGAAAATGCTTACTTCACAACTTGATTTCTATAATGTCGAAGGGTTTGTGCTTTTGGGCACAAGTTTATGGAATGATCCCCATTTGCTGAAGAATGCTTCTGAAAATCTGGATAAAGCTTTTTTCGTGGACATTTTTCCCAAAGATAGTTCATATCCGTGGAGTTACAAATTTGTAGACGCATATGTTGCTGCTTACAAGCGTGAACCCGAAAATATTGATGCGCTTGCTTTCGACACCGCCGGAATGATTTTTAGCATTTTAAACAGCGGAAGAGTTAGAACAAGGCGAGATCTTGCAACCGGATTAAAAGAAATAGTAAATTACAACGGAGCAACAGGGAATATGTATTTTGATTCAGACAGGGTATCCCGGAAAACACCTTTTGTATTCAGAATTAAAGACGGGAAGTTCCAGCAGATCAGGTGACAAGGATGCATAAACGATTAAAATTAAGATATGAAAGGATTCAATATTAATGCGTTTTCTGCTGACAAACGATGACGGAATCTACGCCAAAGGACTAAACGCTCTTTATAAAGAGCTTTCCAAAGAAGCTGATTGCCTGATTGTCGCGCCGGAAATTGAGCAAAGTGCGGTGGGACACGCCATTACCATTGCCCGCCCTTTAATGGTGCGACGCGCCACTAAAAATGATGTTTTTTTAGGCTACGCGGTTTGCGGCACTCCTGCGGATTGCGTAAAAATAGGAATAACGGAACTATCGGACAAGCCTGTTGATATGGTTGTTTCCGGTATTAACAGAGGAGGCAATGCCGGCATTAATGTTCTTTATTCCGGGACGGTTTCCGCCGCGACGGAAGGAGCAATTCTTGGATTTCCCTCTATGGCCGTTTCTCTGGATACCCATAAGGAAGCTGATTTTACCTATGCGGCAAAATTTGCCCGTAAGATGACTCGTTTAATCCTGCATACCCCGAAACAATTTCAGGGAAGCGCGATTAATGTGAATATTCCTTGTATTCCACGTGAAAAAATCAGAGGTGTGGTCGTCGTCAGGCAGGCTCAAAGCAACATCGTTGAAACGTTTGAAAAACGCGTGGACCCCCGGGAAAATATTTATTACTGGTTTGCTAAAGAATCCCAGGCTGCCCGCAAGCAGAAAGATACCGATGTTGGGGCATTGGCTGCGGGCTATATAACCATTACACCCATTCAATTTGATTTGACCAGGCACGATTTAATTAAAACCTTGCAGGACGTTGTTCATAAAAATATTTTTTGATTGAGGCCGTGACGAAAAAACGCCGTACAGAAAAGAGTCCCCTATGGCTCAGCAACAAAGCCGGAAAAATAAACGGATAATCTATCCATTACTATTTTTTCTTGTTAATGTATTATTGTCTTCATATTTTTTAGACATCTGGCCCACTCCGAATTGCGTTTCCCGTGCGTTACCGGTTTTAACTTTTTCCCAAAGCAAAACATTGAAAATAGATCAATACGCTGATTTCACCTTAGATAAAAGCAAGGTGGGAGAACATTTCTATTCAGACAAGGCTCCTCTGCCTACGTTATGCATGATACCATTGTATGAAATAATGATATGGTTTGACCTTGATTTAGTGCAAGACGACACCGGGAAAAAACATCCCGTTTATATCGGCTATCACATAGGAAAAGACGATATGCGATCATCCATGATTCCGTGGCTTATTCCTATTATGATCGTGGGCGGCTTTGTTTTCGGCTCGATTCCTTTTTCCCTGATCGTTATGATGTCATTTGTCGCGCTGCATAAAATGAAACCTTCCATTTCACCCGTTCTGATGGCAATGTCGGCATGGTACGGTTCATTTATTTTTGTTTTTTCGGGTACTTTCTTCAATCACGTTTTTGCCGGCTTCCTGTTGCTGGTCAGCTTCATTTTGCTAAAAAGAAATAATTATGTCCTCTCGGGATTGGTTTTGGGACTTTCCTTTCTTAGTGAATATACGGTAATCATTGCGGCGCCCTTTTGGCTGATATGCATTTGGATGAAAGAAAAGAAGATGCGTCAGCCGCTTATTTTTGCCGCAGGACTGCTGCCATCAATAGTATTTATCGCCATATATAATTGGATGATCACCGGATATCCGTGGATTATGCTTAATGCTTATCACGCTACTGAAGAATTTCAGGCTTTGCATCACCATTACGGATTTTCTTTTCCATCATTGAAAGCCTTATGGGGATTATCTTTCAGTGGTTGGATGGGATTATTTAATTTTACGCCGGTTCTCTACGGTATTGCATTTTATGTTATCCTGATGTTGATAAGAAATCAAAAAATTCAATTTCCCATGGAGTCAAAATGCCTTGCTTGGTTCGGCTTAACGTTTTTTGTGACGATAAGCTCCTTTTTCACCTGGTGGGGTGGCTGGTCATATGGTCCGCGTTATTTGATCGTCCTGGCAGTGCCTTTGCTCTATGAAGGAATGCTGATGATATCCCGGGAGAAAATAAATCCTCTTCTATTTTTTGCCGCGGCATTTTTGGGGGTTGCGGGAGCATGGATTGCCAAAGCGACAGTGGTCTACATGGTGCCCTTTCCGGAATACGAAGGATTTTTTAATCCCTTTCTGCACATTCTTTTACCCGATTTTCTTGCCGGCAGGTTTAACGCCAATAACGCGCTGACCGCTTTTTTTGATGTTTCACCCCGGGCCGGTGTTTATGGCTGGCTCTTGTTATTTACCGTTTCAATGATTGCACTGTGGATGTTGCATAACAAATGGTTTGCTGTTGAATATCAAAATACCGGTCAATAGAACGATGCTGTTACATCGGCAATCACAATCAGTTTAATGGGTACCTGCCGGTTATCTGAGCAAAGATCCGCCCGCTCTTTTCTTTCAGCATGGTAAACCCGGTTTGGGCTGCCAGACCGATATGCAACAGACTTGCGGTTTCTGGTCCCACAAACATGGATTCAAGATCGTTGAGATGTGTCATGTTGCTGGAGACGACATTCGTTTCCACGTTGTAGGGAGGTCGGTTTCTTCTGAAAACTTCCATATTGATTTCAACTCCGTACGGGGATAAATATGCTATTTCACGCGCATAGCTTTCATTGCGCATATCAGAGATTGATTTTTTGATGCGATATGCGATTTGGAGTATCGACAACCTGTCGATTTCTTCTTTGGTGAGCTGGATGAAATTATTGAAATTTGAACTGCCGATGTACATTGGATCAATATCCGGATGGATGTCTCTGAGATTAATGGGATTTTTTAAAATGATCCGGTCGGTATCCGGCAGGATTTTATGATGGTATTTTTTTAATAAAAACGTTGTCATGATTTGATGGTTGGAAATGTCGTATTTTTCTTTTTTTGCTTCGGTTTTAATTTCATTCAGAAAATCGTCGGTAAAATACTCTGTGGCGGTGAAGATCTCTGTGGGGTTATTGATTTCCACTTTTTGCCGGATTTTATCGCTCAGCGCGGATAACGGGGGAACAAGTGCCCTGTCTGTTGGATCGAAATGGACGGGCGGGTCTTGAAACAGTCTCTGGGGCGACGGTGGAAGAAAATTTTTCCCGTCCGTTATGCACATCCAGGCATAAAGAAAAAGTAGCAGTGAAATACCGTCCGCCACCGCGTGAGAACAACTGATGCCGGCCAGGATTCCGTTTCTGAAAGGAATGCCGGTTACGGCAAAGAGCGGTTTGCCCGGTAAGGTTTGAACATGCACCATTTTTTTCTCGATATCATCAATCCGGTTGTTATCGAAATCTGCATCGACAGGCGGCAGGTCATTGGCAACGGCGCCATCCGTGCAATACTGAAGCGCAAATTTATGATCGCCGATCATGATCAGCCGACTGGAAAAAAGATTGTATGAGTGAATTGTTTTTAAAAGACTTTCCTTAAGTTTTAAAATGGGAAGATC
>CAYNWA010000009.1:74904-76923 GCA_964400795.1 uncultured Smithella sp. | reverse complement strand
GTAAAAAAATAAAATTTCCAGAGGAGGTGATCCGATGAAATATTCATTATCGAATGTCGACAGCGGAAGAATGTTTTTGCCGTAATTTTTTTCCAGAGTCTTTTTATCGATCTGCTTTATGGTCATCATCCGTTCGTGAGTAAAAATAGAACCGGTTACCGGATTAGCAGAACCGGAATCGGGCTTTTGCGGACAACCTGAGAAGTTGTGCTTCCCAACAGTAATTCACGCAGGCGGTTATGACCGTAGGCGCCCATGACGATTAGTTCCACGGAACCTTCACGGATAAACTTGATGATTTCATCGGATTCTTTTCCGGAAAGAATGATTATTTCACAATCGGCAATCGGAGGCTCATCCGGATCTTTTTGATTGGCTTCTTCTATCTGAGTGATTAGAGCGGCAGCTTTATTAGAATCCGGTGTAATGATGATCACTGACAATGGCCAGGCGTTTTGCCGGGACAATTCCAGAGAAAGGAGAAGCGCTTTGCAAGCCGATTCGCTACCGTCGTAAGCCAGCGCCATGCTTTCTATCTCTGCAAAATTTTCCGGAGTAATCAGCACCGGTTTGCCGGAATTCCTCGTGACGGATTCGGCAACCGAACCAAGCAGTCCGCCTTCCTTTAAATGAAAGTGTTCCCCTTTTTTCGCCATCAGAATCATATCAGCGTTCTGAGCTTCTTCAATAATGACCGGACTGATCTTACCAATCGTTTTTTTTACTTCGGACTGTATCCCGCTTTTCCGGCAGCGTTCCTGAAATTCTTGCAGGATAAATTCTGCTTTTTCATCCAGGGACTTTTCTATCGCATCAAAGAAGCCTTCATAAGGCGGCATTCCGACCGAGCCGGAAATATCGGTAAGCAGAGGGCCCTGAATGAGGTTAACGTCAATGACATAAAGGCCTGTTAGAAAAGCGTCCAGTTTACGGGCGATATAAATTCCATAGTCCAGCGCGGTGAGGCTGTTGGCGGAACCATCCGTCGGAATTAAAATTTTATTGATCATCAGGATTCCTCCCAGTAATCATGATTACCATTATTTTTGTTTTTTGTCGAAGTGCTTCAAATCTTCCAGCAGACTGGCAACTTCTTTTTCGTTCCAGACACGCACAGATCCGTCTTCTTCACTGTCCGTAATCTGAGTTTCGATGCTTGCTTCTGTGAAAACAAGAAATTCTCCGACAACTTTCCCGTTTCTAAATGCAGCTTTTTCCTTCACGTGTCCGCTTTTGAAATATGCGCAATAGCCACCCTCTCTTTTATCGTTCTTAAAAAAGCCTTTTTCTTTGATCTGTCCGTTTTTGAAATAACAAACATATTCTCCATCAAATTTACCATTTTTGAAGTTTTCCTGTTCCTTGAGCTGTCCTGTTTTGTAATAGAGTTCATATCGGCCATCAAGTCTGCCGTGTTTATAATATTCATGTTCTCTGATATTGCCATTTTCAAAATAGGAAATATATTCACCATGCAACCGGTCGTTCATAAAGGTTGCTTTCTCCCTGATGTGACCGTCATGATAATAAGTTACCGCCTCACCGTTTTTCCTGCCGTGAAGAAAATTCAGATGCGACAACACCTGGCCGCTACGGTAGTAAGAGAAATATTCACCCTCCAGTCTGCCTTCTCGGACAAATTTTCTTTCTTTAACTTTGCCATCAGCGAAAAACATCATTTTTTCTTTAGGAGCTGATTTGGTCATAAAAACACTTATTCTCTAACATTTCAATTTTCTTCAATGAATTGAATTCTAATTAAAATTCAATCATTGTTTTTTAAAAGATGCCCTATATAAGGGCATATGATCTTATTATTATCAAGGCATTGCTTTTTTTAAACAATCATTTATGATAATGCAACTAAAATTAATGAGACTCAAATTTCATGAGTGCAACGTAATGAAATTTGTTAGTCGAATTATCCAATCCTGATGTATCGGGATTGGAAATTATCCCACGGGCTAGGCTTAACAAGGAATCAAGGTTCATTAATAAAATTAGTTTAATTTTTTCCGG
>CAYNWA010000009.1:24924-74894 GCA_964400795.1 uncultured Smithella sp. | reverse complement strand
CCGGAAAAAAATTATTAGAATGTGAAAGATTAACATGTTATTATTTTAAACATAAGTTTTATGGCCAAGAGAGTAATGAATGCTGACTGCTAATTTTGATACAACAAGAATTGCCATCATCGGTCCCGGTCGTTTAGGCACTGCTTTTGCTTATAAACTTGACCGCGATAATAAGCGCGTGGCGATATACTACCACGATTCGGAAGTGTGCAAGGCCATAAACAGGGATCGTTTGAATCCCCTGCATTTGACCGAAGATTTGGCCGTCCGTCTGGGCGGAATGGAAAAAGTTCCCCGTTTTTCGAACAAAGTATGCGCCACCAACGATCTGGAACATATCGTCGAAAATAACGATTTCATCATTCTGGCCATCACCATGAACCGACTGCCGGAAATGCTCAATTATCTTAAGCCGATGATTGATAAGAAAGCCGGCGATACCTGTCTCATTTCTCCGATCAAGGGTTTGATTTCCGATGAGCTTTCCAAGGAACTGATCACACCTTCGCAACTTATCAACAACACGCTGTACAATTTGAAGCACAAGTATCAAATCGGGTGCATCGGCGGGCCGTTTTTTGATATGGACATCGCACTGGGCAATCCTGTGTGTTTGACCGTTGCCGGCAAAAAGCGCATTGCCAATATCATCAGGGAAGATTTACTCAAATTTAACCGCCACGAAATCAACTCGTATTACAATTTTGACATTGTCGGCGTGGAAGCCTGCGGCGCTCTGAAAAATATTGTGGCCAACATCAAAGGATTGGCGGATTCCCTGCAACTGGGTGATTCCATCCCCGGGACGATCTTTGCCCGTTCCGGCGTGGAGATTCGATCGCTGTCTCGTCTTTTGGGAGGGGGCTTCCAGGCTTTTCACAGCCAGGCCGGCGTGGGAGACATGTATGTGACCGTTTCGTCACTGGCCAGCAAGAATTACCGTTATGGGAAATATTTCTACGAACTTTATACCGGCAATCCCATCGAAACCAATCTGCGCGTGCTGGAAAAGATTGACGGAACCCCGGAAGGTCCCAACACGGTGAGAAACGTTCATAAATACCTGGAAAAGAAAAATATGTACAGCCCGCTTTTCTCCTGCGCATACCGTATCTTTAATGAAGCCGGCGAGAAAAGCGCGATACGGGATATGATTATTCACGCCTGCCAGTACGATAAGAGAACTAAGGAATATATCGACCAGTTCTCGCGCATGATGTATCGCATTCTTCCCAATTACTGGTACCGGCGCGATAAGAGTCTTATCGATTAAAAATTCATTTAAGTTCTTCTTCCCTGACGATCTCCGTTTTTATCATCGAGATGAGTTCCTGAAAGACCGGCAGAACATCCTTGCGGAATCGCCCGGCTACACAGACATTCATAATGTCGTCGCCGATTTTAAGATGTCCCTCGTTAATCCAGACCTTGATATCGACAATGCCTTCCTTCTTTTTATATTCGCGCACAGCGGCGGCAAGTTTATCTTTGTCGTAGGAAAGATTCATCGACGCAATTTCCCCGCCCTCTTTTGTCGTTGCCCTGACGATTCCGTTATGGGAAAGAATCATTCCCAGCCTATCCGCCGGAGCCTCTTTTTTAATTTCTTTTATCCATTGATCAATCATAAGACCATCCTTATTTATTGAAATTTAACTCATTTAAAAACTCCAATACCTTTGTATTGACTTCATCCGCTCCCTGCCCGCGCAAAATGCCATGATGATTGGCATTCACCGTGAGGAATTGTTTTTCATTGGTGCCTAACTTATTGAAGATTTCACAGCCACTCACCGGATCGACTACCGGGTCATCAGACGCCTGAATAATCAAAGACGGGGCGGTTACGTCCTGAAGACGTTTTTCCACAAATCGCATGAGCATTTCCAGTTCATATCCGCCCCTGACGGGATTACGGACATAATTGATATGTTTATTTTCCGGATCATTTTCAACAAATTCCATTTTCCATTTGTTCACGTTCATTTTAGTGAGCATCGTATTCCAGGCTACAACAAAAGGCGAAAATTTAGAGGCCATACTTCTCAACTGGAGGGGGGCGTTAATGGATATGACCGAGGCAAACCGTCCGGGTTTATTGGCGGCCTGCAAAAGCGCAATCCCACCGCCCATGGAAAAGCCCGCGATGGAAAAAGTTTTTACACTGTTTTTCATGATGATATAAGCGCGGCTCACAGAATCGTACCACTTTTCCCAATTGCGAATGGCCAGATCCTCCGGTGCGGTGCCATGTCCCCGAAGTCTCGCGCCATAGACATTATAGCCATTTTTATGAAGATAATCCGCCAACGGCCTGATTTCCTCCGGCGCCGCCATGTAACCATGAACAAGAATAACACCCTTGGAGCTGAAGAAATGCTTCCGAAAAAAAGGCTCTCCGATATTGTTTGCCTTGCTCTCACCGGGCAGAAAATACTGGTGATAATCATTTTCAAAAAGGGTTTTGTCCAGTTTTAGAAAAGTATTCCTAACCTTCCATCTCATAAAAAAAGCAGGAATAAATTTCTGCCAGTCGATTGTCCTGGTCAGGTTACGCAGAGGTTCTATTTCATTTCCGAGCACTTCAATAATGTTATCTTTTCTAATGGTGTGAAAATCAGACATGACACTAAAGCGTTCGCGATTTTTTGTTATGATGCCGTTCTCCCGTTTAATGTACTTGGCGTCGACGGTTTCTTTTATAAAATTTTCGTATTTTTCATGGTAATCGTCCGTGAGCAAATAAAACTGATTTTTGTAGAGAGACGTGTGGCAATTGGGCAGGGCGATTTGTCTCAGGTGTTCAATGGCCAGGAAGATAC
Organism: uncultured Smithella sp.; assembly: GCA_964400795.1. Classification (GTDB taxonomy): domain Bacteria; phylum Desulfobacterota; class Syntrophia; order Syntrophales; family Smithellaceae; genus Smithella. Next base: position 72,072 of record CAYNWA010000009.1, on the reverse strand, counting down.
GTTTTTTGAAATCGTTTTCGCTGAAACAAGCCTTTCGATAGTTTGTCAGAATATAAGACATGATGTGATCATGATTAATGGTTGTCATGGAATAGATGGCATTCATGTAATCATGCATCAACTTGACGCATGTTTTTCTGAAGGCGGGTATTTTTTTAAAATTTTCAGTATTCAGATAAGTATTGTGATCGGCGATCATTCTTCTCAGTGTCCATTTGGACCGGATATAACTTTTTGCCGGAATCGGTCTGCCGAAGTTTATATCAATATCCACCTTACCCAACAGGATGGGACCTTCAACTTCCAATTCTTCCAGGAGTCTTGTTGAAAGATTATTGAGATATTTTCTGGCAAGTTTGCTGAGCGCATTTTCCCGTGCCCGCACGGGAAAATAGGTGATATTGACCGGTACGATATGCGTTTCTTTATCAATAATTTTTTCCACATCCGCCGTTTGCAAATCAAAACGTGACGCGATTCGCGCGATGGAAGTATTGTCTTTACGGAAGTGCAATATCCGTAGTTTTTCACGGATGAACGCAGTCAGTAAAGCAATTCGCGCCGCTCCGGAGTGAGGCGGCCGGCGAATGCCGGCGTTATAAACCAGGTATTTGCCCTTTTCAATGATCTTCTTGTCCTTGATGATCTGTCCTTCCGGAAAAATGATCACCGGATATTTGTCGGTAAGAAGGGATTTTATGAATATTTTATTTTTATCGGGATCGGCGGTGGAAACAGCGCCGACGTTATCCATAAAATCCTTCATTCTACCGGTAAAAAAAGATTCATGCGCCAGAGAAACCGAATATTTTTTTAAGTATTTCTTGAGAATGTACGGCATCAAGACCGTTTCCAGACGCGTGAAGTGATTCACCACATAGATAACCGGCTGATCGGGAATATTTTCCATCCCATGCAGACGGAGGTCTATCCCTGCCGCTTTGATGAGTGTATCAACAGCCCATTCGATAATGTTGATCAAATCTTCGGATATTTTCATTGTTTTTCGTTTTCAGTCTTCTGTTTTTTTACATCGGCCAGTACTTTTTTCAATAGGTCCGGTTTGTTGGTGAAAATTCCATTCACGCCCATATTCATAAATTTTTTCATCCTCTTTTCATTATTGATGGTATAAATATTGACAGGAATATTTTTTGTTCTGATGTTTGTCATCCATTTTTTATTTAACTCGTAGGCGGAACAATTAAAGGCGTCTGCATTCACTGATTTTATTACATCCGCAGGAAGTTTGGAACCGTATATTTTTTTTTCAAACAAGACGGCAGTTGTTGCGGTACTGTCTATCTGCTTTACGTGCAGAATAGCGCGCGGATCAAAGCTGGAATATACGACGTGTTCCCGCATGCCGGTTTGTTCTACGATTTTCAGACATTTTTCCTCAATGCCGCCGGATGGCAGGTTGTTGACGGCTTCCGTTTTAATTTCAATATTGACTGCAATTCTGTTTTTGCAGATATTCAGAACTTCAGCTAATGTCGGTATTCTGGTGTTTTTGAATCTTTTATCAAACCAACTGCCTGCATCGAGTTTTTTCACTTCTGAAAGAGAGTAATCGGCTATCTTTCCACGCCCGTCCGTACGGGTTGATATTTTTTTGTAGTGATAGACAACGACTCCCTTATCCGAAGTAAGCTGAACGTCAAGCTCAATCATATCCGCGCCCATGGTAATCGCTCCTTCAAACGAAGGAAGAGTATTTTCTGGATAATAAGCCGACGCTCCGCGATGAGCGATGATGGTGAAATCATCATCTTTACGCGGATGGTATTTGAATAAATGAAAAGGTTTAAACATGCGTGGCACTATTCCCCTGGCGCCTTTTTCATGCTCCGATACATTGGAATGCGGCAATTCTTCTTTGCCTCGAGTTTTTTAGCATATTTCATGGCATAGTTCTTCATTTTTTTATTATTTACAAATTTCTTCCAAAGGCCTATTTTACAGAACGACTAAATAGCAAAATCTCGGAACATTAGGAGGACAGACATGAAGGTGCTCGGTATTATGGGAAGTCCGCGGATTGGCGGCAACAGTGATATTCTTCTCGACGATGCTTTGGCTGGAGCAAAAGACAGCGGGGCGCAGGTGGAGAAAATTATTCTGGTGAAAAAGAAAATTTCGGGTTGTCTGGATTGCAGGAAATGCAACGAAACCGGTCTTTGTGTTATCAAGGATGATATGCCGGAAATCCACAAAATGATACTGGATGCGGATGCCATCATTCACAGCGTGCCAGTTTATTTCTGGTCGATGACCGCGCAGATGAAATCCTATCTGGATAGATGGTGCGCTTTGTTTGACGCGACCTGGTGCTGGCAAAAGGCTTATTATCCCAGAATGAAGGGCAAACGTATTGGCGTGATCACGGTCTGCGGAGACCCCGATGTTCACACAGCCGATCCCGTTGTGCACAGTTTTAAATCAACCGTGGATATGACAAAAATGCGCTGGCTGGGAGTAGTCATGGCCTCCGCCGCAGAGAAAGGAGACATCCTCAAAGACGATAAGACCAGAAAAAAAGCTTTTGACCTGGGCAAAACAGCGGCAAAGGCGTGATGGTGACGCAAAAGGCAATCAAAATAATCATAAAAACATATTGAAAAGAAGCATGTTAAGATTTAAAATCCATTCCAATAATAAAGAAAAGAAAGGAGAAGTCTTGTGAGAAAAGTTACCGGTTATATTTTTATTTTTACGCTTGCTGTATTATTTGCAGTTTATCCCTTTCATTCAGCGTCGGCTGAAGCCGGATTATATATCGGTGGATGGGGAGGCTATACATTAAACCCCGAGACCAGCGAAGATGATTGGGATTATTATGAAGATTATGATCTGGATATTGAGGAAACCGCTGCGTGGGGAGTAAAAATCGGCTATTCCAATCCTTTTTTAAAATTTCTGGCTTTTGAAGCCGAGTACAGCTATCTGAATCCTGATATAAAAGATGCCGATTATATTGATGGCGATGTAAAGATAAGCAATCTGATGTTTAACGTTATTGGCAAGTATCCTCTTGGAATAGTAAAACCATACGTCGGGGTAGGTCTTGGTTTCGCCTACTCGGACATGTCTTTTGAGGATATCAGGGGCATTGACGACGGAGATTACACATCTTACGCCTGGCAATTTCTTACGGGAGTCGAGCTTTATTTGACGACCGAGATTGCGGTGGATGTCGGCTATCGTTACTATATAACGGAAATGGAATTTGAAGGTGACGAAGACGAGGATCTGACTTTTTCAACCAGTATGATTACCCTGGGCTTAAAGGTGTTTTTCTAAGATTTTTATTGATAAATAAGGTTTGAATTGCCTGTTTGGCTATTTTTCTTTCAGGTTATAAGACATAAAAATGACCATGAAGGGCAGATTGAGAAATTTCCTGGTTTCGCCCTCGATAAAGCCTAATTTTTTATACCAGTTTTTCAGCTCGGTATGGCCGGCAATGATACCGATGCTGACGTAATTTACGCCCAGTTCCCGGGCTTTTGAAAAAACACGTTCGATCAGGGCTTTGCCAAAGCCCTGGTTTCTTTTTTCAGGGAGCACAGCCAGGCGCTCCAGGTAACATACATTATCATTTGTTTTTTCGCAGGCGACGCAACCGGCAATGATGTTTTCGTTTTCCAGAATAAAATAAGTGACGCCACGTTCCATGTCGTATCGAATCCAATTATTTGTGCAGTTGGAGGGATGGCTGGAAGCGTTCTCCTTGGTTAAACCGAAGCGCTCAGCCACAACATGAAAAGATTTCCTGATGGTTTCTGTTAATATTCCGATATCTTCTTGTGTGCAGGTGCGTATTTTATAATTTTGCATTTTTAATGATTACTATGAACGATGTTTATACCGTCTGTGTAAATCTGCAAACACAGACAGTTACTTTCTGTATAATTCACTTTTCAATTTTTACTAATTATAACCATTATTAAATAAAATCAAGATTTTAAACTTGAATTATACTTTTTCATTGACAAAATGCTCTTGTTAATTAACATTACGCCTTCGTGAGCGGGCGTAATTCAGAGGTAGAATGTCAGCTTCCCAAGCTGGACGTCGCCGGTTCGAGCCCGGTCGCCCGCTCCAATAATGAAACTCGCCGAAAACGAGCGTAGTGAAGTTTGAGGCGTTAGTTGAATTATCCCAGGAGCGTAGCGACGAGGGATAATGAAAAGCTTCAGAAACGAAGTGAACTGAAACTTGCAGGTCGAATTATTCCAGGAGCGCAGCGATTGTGACTCTCACTGAGAGCGAAAGAAATGAGGCTCGAAGCGTAAGAGGAACAATCCCGCCAATTTATTTGGCAGGACGTGGGATAATGAGAAGGCGCTTATCTGCCTTAATATTTTGCTTGCTTTGTCCATAGGAATATGCTAGCAAAAAGACCAAACCATCGATGATGTAGTATTGATGAGTGGGCCCGTGCCCACTTTTTTATTTTCTAAGCAAATATGGATTTTGATGTAAAAGAAAAAATACGGCAGTTGGCCGAGCCGGTTGTTGCTTTCGAAGAAATGGAATTGATCCATGTGGAATGCATAAAAATGCATTCGCGCTGGATTATAAGGCTTTTTCTGGACAAGGAAGGCGGTATCACGCTTGATGATTGTTCCAATATAAGCAATCAGTTAGGCGATATTTTTGATATCCGTGAAATCATTAACGGTTCTTATACATTGGAGGTTTCTTCACCTGGTTTTGACAGGCCGATATCGAGAGATGAGGATTTTTTAAAGTATAGAAATTCCAGAGTGGACATCAAAACGGCCGTAAAAATTGAAGGAAGCAAGAATTTTCACGGAATTTTGGTGGATTATGTCGAAGAAGAGGGCCGGAAATTTGTTTTGGTGCAGGTAGCCGGTAAAGTATATCGGATTCCGAGGCAGGACGTTGTAAAAGCCAATCTTGCCGGTGACAAAAAATGAGTTATAAGAGGAATTAATGCCGGCAGGCTGAGATTCTATTTGTGTATATTATCAGCGAAGAAAAGGGAGGAATTTTCAAATGTTGTTACCAGAACTTAAACGTCTGATCGAGCAGATGGGTAAGGACAGAGGTATAAATAAGGAAATTATTATCGAAGCCCTCGAAGCGGCAATGCTTACTGCTGCCAGTAAAAAATTCGGACAGAATGTGGAAATAGAAGCGCATTACAATGACGAAACCGGTGAGGTGGAGGTTTTCCAGTTCAAGACCGTTGTGGACAAGGTTCTGCATCCGGAAACGCAAATTTCCAAAGAGGAAGCTAGAAAAACGCTCGATGAGGGAGCAGAACCTGGCGACAGTCTGGGCATGAAAATAGAGACAAGTCAGTTCGGCCGCATTGCCGTGCAGTTGGCCAAACAGATTATCATTCAAAGGGTAAAGGATGCCGAATGTGACAATATTTATGAAGAATATAAGGACAGGAAAGGCGAACTGGTTAATGGTTTTGTCCAGAGATTTGAGGGTGGAAGTATTGTGGTCAACCTGGGACGCGCGGAGGGTATCGTGCCTCCGGCGGAACAGATTCACCGGGAGGCCTATAAACGCGGTGAAAGAATCCGTGCTTATATTGTTGAGGTGAAGAAGAGCACCAAGGGATTACAGATCATACTTTCCCGAACTCATCCGGCATTTTTGAAAGCTCTTTTTGAAGTGGAAGTTCCGGAAATTTCCGAAGGATTGATTGATATTATCAACGTTGCCCGCGAACCTGGTAAACGGGGGAAGATTGCCGTCCGATCCAAGGACAAGGATATTGATCCGGTGGGTGCCTGCGTGGGCATGAGGGGGTCACGTGTGCAAAGCGTTGTGCAGGAACTTCGTGGAGAAAAGATCGATATCATTCCTTTCAGCGATGACGCGGCCAAATATGTCAGCAGCGCTCTTTCTCCGGCGAAGGTCAACAGGGTATTGATTGATGACGAAAACCGCACGATGACGGTTATTGTTCCCGATGATCAGCTTTCGCTGGCCATCGGGAAAAACGGGCAAAATGTCCGGCTGGCGGTCAAACTCACCGGTTGGAATATTGACATGAAGAGCGAGACAATGGTTCAGGCCCAGGAAGAGGGAAATGACGCACAAAATGATTTGACCAAAATCAGTGGAATCGGTCCGGCGATGGCAGAAAAACTCTTCAGTAAAGGCATTAAGAGCATTGCCATGATTGCCGTAACAGAACCGGAATTGTTATCTCAGATTCCCGGAATAGGCGAAAAGACAGCCCAGCAGTGGATTGAAACGGCCGGGAAAATATTAAGCGACGAAATAGCGGGTAATAAAAGTGATTCCTAATTTGAATTTTAAAAAACTTAACATGGAGATTTTTACGCATGCCTAAAAAACGGGTTCATGAATTGGCCAAAGAGCTCGGTTTGGAAAGTAAGGTTCTGATCGCTCGTTTGGAAAAAATCGGCATTTCCGTTAAAGCGGCTTCTTCGTCCCTGGATGAGAATGAAGTGGAAAGGGCCAGGAAAGAGCTGACAGCCGGCGAGCTTCGTGAGGTTGTAGAGCAAAGAATAAAAACCACTGTCATCAGGCGTCGCACAGTTGTTACGGCCGTGGAGAAACCCCCTGAAGCAACTCCAGCAGAGGAAGTCAGACCACCGGAAAAAGAAGACGAAGATAAACTTAAAAAAGCACCTGCCGCAAAGGCTGAAAAAATTAAAAAGGAAAAGCATTCGGAGGCAGTTGCCGAAAAGCCTGCGAAAGTATCCAAGGAAGAAGCAGCCCAATCTGTTGAAGAGCCGGTTGCTGCTTCTCCTCCTGCGGCTGAGAAAGTTCCTGTGGGCGAACAAATTCACAAAGAAAAAACGCCCCCCCCTGCGGAAGAACAGATTAAGGCCGGAAAGATAGTGAAACCCTCTCCTGTCCCGGTAAAACCGACAATCATTACCAAACATAAAATTGTCAGACCGGAATCCGATAAGGTCGCTCCTTCCAAAGCTCCTGCAAAACCCGGTGAAAGAATATCCGCTCCACCGGCTGAAAAGCCGAAAAAGAAAGGCAAATATCAAGTTGAAGTTTTCATTGAAGAAGAAAAGAAAATACCGACTAAAAAAATCTTAGAGAAAAAAATAGAAAAGAGGCTCAAACGGCAGGACGACGAGCGGGAAGTTGTTTTTACCAAATGGCGGGAGGCTAAAAAGGCCGCTCCGGTCAAAATGAAAAAGACGGAGATTACTGTTCCAAAGGCGATTAAACGGCGTATCAAAATTGGAGAAACAATTACGGTCGGCGAACTGGCCAAGAGAATGGGCATTAAGGTCAGTGAAATCATCAACAAGTTGATGTCCATGGGGGTGATGGCGACCATCAATCAGGCCATTGATTACGATACGGCAACTCTTGTGGCCTCGGAGTTCAGTTTCCAGATTGAACCGGCGGAGGCGGAGTTTGATGAATCTGTATTAAAAACTCCTTCTACTCCGGAAAATCTCAAACCGCGTGCTCCGGTTGTCACCATCATGGGACATGTGGATCATGGTAAAACATCTCTTCTGGACGCAATCAGGCAGACCAACGTCACGGATGGCGAAACGGGAGGGATAACCCAGGCGATCGGCGCCTACCATGTCCATATTAACAACCGGGACATTGTTTTTTTGGATACGCCGGGACACGAAGCATTTACGGCGATGCGGGCTCGCGGTGCGCAGGTCACTGATATCGTTGTTTTGATTGTAGCCGCGGATGACGGTGTCATGAATCAAACGGTCGAAGCGATTAATCACGCCAAGGTTGCCGGGGTGCCGATCATCGTGGCGATTAACAAAATTGACAAGCCGGGGGCTGATCCGGAAAAGATCAAACAAGCCCTGACCGAACACGGTCTATTATCCGAGCAGTGGGGTGGTGACACGATTTTTTGCGAAGTTTCCGCCAAGAAAAAAACTAATATTGAAGAACTACTGGAAATGATTTTGTTGCAGGCCGATGTCATGGAATTAAAAGCAGATCCTGGCCGTTCCGTCCGGGGAATCATTATTGAATCCAAACTGGACAAGGGCAGAGGGCCCGTGGCGACAGTTCTCATTCAGGAAGGAACGCTCCGGGAGGGAGATTCCTTCATTTCCAAGACTGAATTCGGCCGCGTGCGCGCGATGATCAATGATCAGGGTAAGCGCATCAAAGAAGCCGGACCTTCCATTCCTGTTGAAGTTATCGGTTTTTCCAGCGTACCGCAGACCGGAGCGGAATTTTTCTGCGTCGAGGACGAAAAGAAAGCGCGCAGTATTTCCGATTATTGGACCAGAAAAGCAAGGGAAAAAGAACTTTCTTCTTTATCCAAAGTAACCCTGGAACAACTTTATCAGAGAATCAAAGAAGGTGTGAAAGAATGCAATGTCATTATCAAAGCCGACGTACAGGGATCAATCGAAGCCATTTCCGACGCATTAAACAAACTCTCGACGGATGATATAAAACTGAAAATTATTCACAGCTCCACAGGCGCCATCAGCGAAACCGATGTTATGCTGGCTTCCGCGTCCCAAGCCATTATTATCGGATTTAACGTGAGACCGGATGCGCGGGTCGTAGAGGTTGCCCATCAGGAAGGTGTGGAAATAAAACTCTATGATATTATTTATAATGTCATTGCGGACGTCAGAGCGGCGATGGAAGGACTTCTGGAGCCGGAATACCGGGAGGTGGTGCAGGGAAGAGCCGAGGTACGGGAACTTTTCAAGGTTCCCAAGGTCGGCACGATTGCCGGCTGTTATGTTACCGATGGGAAGATAATGCGCAGCAATAATCTACGGCTGTTACGCGACAGCGTTGTCGTATTTGATGGTAAAATTTTATCTCTGAAACGGTTTAAAGATGATGCCAGGGAAGTGCTGGCCGGCTTTGAGTGTGGTATCGGTATTGAAGGCTATAATGATATTCATCCCGGTGATATTATCGAGGCTTATTACACGGAAGAACTGGAGAAAAAATTAGAACAGAATGTTGAAAAACATTAATCTATTCAATCCGGTTGAATGAATTAAGATAAAGTCTAATTTCCTTGGATTTCTGCTTTCGGAAAAATTTTTATGGTTATCGGATACGGAATTATCAATCTTAGAATTCCGGAAAGCGGCTCTTTAAAAAGTAAAAGAAGCGTTTTGAACCGGATTTTAAAACGCGCGCAGAATGAATTTAATGTTTCCATCGCGGCAACGGGCCATCTTGATAATCATAAATTTGCCGAAATAGCGTTCGCGGTTGTCGGGAATGATTCACGCTATATTAACGGTAAAGTTGATCATTTGCTTAGGTTTGTTGACAATCTACAGGTGGCTGAAATCCTGAACAGCAAAATGGAAATCATGGTTGTCTCCAGTTTTATGGAAGGAACCGGCAGGGAAGTAAATATATACGATGAGCTTTAAAAGAGCGGACAGAGTCGCCGAGTTAATCAGGTCGGACATGTCCGAAATTATCACGAAAGAAGTCAATGATCCGCGTCTGCATTCGGTGACCATAACATCGGTAAAAATATCGGATGATTTACGCAACGCAAAAATTTATTTTGTGGAAATGGGGAAGGATGATTGTTCTGACGAAATAAAAGCAGGATTAAATAAGGCAGCCGGTTTTATCAGACGAGAACTGGGAAAGCGTTTACAACTGCGTTTCGTGCCGGAACTCATGTTTATTCATGATACATCTTTTGGCTATGGTAACCGCATCGAAAAATTATTGGCTCAGATAGCAAAACAGGAAAATAAAAATGATCAGTGATATAATTAAAGCCATCCATGAAGGAGAAAATTTTCTCATCACGGCTCATGTAAGGCTGGACGGAGATGCTTTGGGGTCGGAACTCGCTGTTTACCTGATGTTGAAAGACATGGGGAAGAAGGCCGTTGTCTATAATCAGGATCGCACGCCTGAACGTTACCAGTTTCTACCGGCGGCGCACAACATCACGCATAGCATCAGCAATATTGAGCAATATGATACCTGTATCGTTCTGGATTGCAGTGATCTGGAAAGAGTTGGTGAGGAAGCGGACAATATTCAGAAAATTAAAAGGCTGATTAACATTGATCATCATGTTTCGAATAACGGTTTTTGCCCGCTGAAAATGCTGGATGCCAAAGCCAGTTCCACGGGAGAACTGGTATTTCGCCTGATGCAGGAAATGTGCGTTAAAATGTCCAGGGATATCTGCACGAATTTATACGCAGCCATCATTACCGATACCGGAAGTTTCCGTTATTCCAGTACAACGAAAGAAACATTTATGGTGGCTGGTGTGCTGGTGGGAGAGGGCGCCAATCCTCAACGTATTGCAGAAGGTATTTACGAAAGCGATTCTCCGGCAAGGCTGAAACTTCTGGCCAAGGCGTTATCAACGTTGTCTCTGGATCTGGAAAGCAAGGTGGGTTCCATGGTCGTGACGCAGAAAGACTTGCAGGAGACTGGAGCGGCGTGGGAACACACAGAAGGATTTGTGGATATTCCGCGCACGGTCAGAGGGATTGAAATTTCCGTGCTTTATACGCAAAGAGGAGAAAACAATTTCAAACTCAGCCTTCGTTCCAAGGCTAAATTTAATGTAGAAAAAGTGGCCAGAAAATTCGGCGGCGGCGGTCATGTTCACGCCTCATCCTGCTGGATGAAGGGTGATATCGAAACCATCAAGTCACAGATTATTGAGGCGGTAAAGGAATTATAATTTCTTATGATGGATGGCGTTATCATTATTGACAAACCGGCGGGCAAAACCTCGCATACTGTTGTCAGTGATGTAAAAAAGGCATTGGGAATACGAAAAGCCGGTCACACGGGAACGCTTGATCCTTTGGCGACGGGGGTGCTTCCTGTTTGTCTCAATGAAGCTACCAAACTCGCTGGTTTTCTTACGGGTGAAGATAAGGAATACCTCGCAACCATGCTGCTGGGTGTTAAAACCGATACGATGGATACGGAAGGTAAAATTATCGAACAATCTGAAAAAATGCCTTCTGAAGGAGAAGTAAAATTGATCATATCGCGTATGACGGGGACAATAAAACAGGCGCCACCGGCCTTTTCCGCGGTCAAATACTGCGGTAAGCCTCTGTATAAATGGGCTAGAGGTGGGGTCTTGCTTGATATAAAACCACGGGAAGTGACAATTTACAGCATGGTCGTGGAAGATATTTCATGGCCCCGTGTTACTTTTCGGGTCGCATGCTCCAAGGGAACGTATATTAGAGCGCTGTGTTCGGATATTGGCGATGCGTTAGGCGTGGGGGCTTGTTTGTGCGATCTTCGACGTTTGAAGAGCGGAATATTTACGGAAGATATGGCCGTTGTCTTAAGTGATTATGATGGCGCTGACGGGAAAGAAAATCTCATAAGAAAGATATTACCGATGACGGATCTTTTACCGCTTACCGCAACCATCGAGTTGAAAGATCATTGTGCTGAAAAACTGCGCAACGGCAGGCAGCCTTCTGTGGAGATGCTCAAGGAGCATGATCTTCCCTTGCTTAAAGCCGGAGATATGGTAAAATTCATCAGCCACGGGTGTCTTTTAGCCGTTGCCGAGATGCTGACGCCTGTGCATAATCTTTCGCAATGTGACGGGAAAACGCAGGCGGCCAGAATTGTGAGGGTGTTTAATTGTTAATCGAGAATAAGCAATAAAAACGAACAATAAATATCAGATATTTAAAAAAGGAGGAAAAAGCGTGTTAAGTTCGGAAAAAAGGAAGGCAGTCATTAGTGATTATCGGCTACATGAAAAGGATACGGGGTCTCCCGAAGTCCAGATCGCTCTTTTAAGTGCCAGAATAGAGTATTTAACGGAGCATTTCAAGGCGCACAAAAAAGATCACCATTCGCGCCGGGGTCTGCTCAAGCTGGTTGGTCAGAGGAGAAGGCTTCTCAATTACATTAAAGAGAATGATATAGAAAGATACAGAAGCGTTATTAAACGTCTGAATCTCAGAAAGTAAAGAATTATTCAAGGGCGGAAGGCATAAGACAATCTGACCGCGGCGTGATATCGGCAGAGTATGCGGTTATTGTCTTATGCGTTTCGCCCTTGAATTTGCTTAAGACCAGCTCTTAAAAACAAAATGGAGGAAAATGAATGAGTAATATATTCAATGCGGATTTTGCCGGGCGGAACATCACCCTGAAGGCGAATTATGTCGCAGCGCAAGCCGATGGGGCCATTCTGGTTTACTACGGCGATACGGTTGTATTGGTTACGGCGGTTTCATTAAAAAGCACGCGGGAAGGCGTGGACTTTTTGCCGTTAACGGTTGATTATCAGGAAATGACTTTTGCCGCGGGGAAAATTCCCGGCGGATTTTTTAAACGTGAAGGGCGACCCAATGAACGGGAAATTCTGACATCGCGTATTATTGACCGAGCGATTCGTCCTTTATTCCCTAAAGGGTATTTTTCGGAAACACAAGTCGTCGCCACACTTTTGTCCGTGGATAAGGAAAATGATCCCGATGTGGCATCCATGATCGGCGCTTCAGCCGCACTGGGAATATCGGACATTCCGTTCAAGGGACCGATAGCCGGTGTGCGGGTTGGCCGGATCAACGGCGAATTGGTTGCCAACGCATGTCCGGAAAAAATGAAGGAAAGCGAAATGAGCCTTTTTCTGGTCGGACGAAAAGTAGCGGGAACGTCCGGTCGTCCTTATGACGTGGAACTGGTCATGATGGAAGGTGAGGCCAAAGAAGTTCCGGAAGACATCATCGTTGACGCCATTAAATTCGGGCTGGAATCCATCCGACCGGTGATCGATTTGCAGGATCAGATTCAGGCGGCCATCGGCAAAGCCAAGAGACCGGTTGAAGAAACGGTGCCGGATGAAGAGCTGGTTGCGCGCGTGCGCGCCGAAGCCCTGCCGGGCCTGAAAGAAGGTTATGCAATGCCGCGCAAGTTGGAACGTTACAGCAAACTGGGCAGTGTCCGTGAAACTGTTATTAAAAATATCGGCGCAGATGACGCTATTCTCTGCAAAAAAGTGGCGGCAATCATCGAACACATTGAATCCCGTATTCTCCGTGACATGATTCTTCAGGAAAAGAAGCGAATTGACGGCCGAACTTCTACCGACATCCGTCCGATCAGTTCGGAAGTCGGTGTGCTGCCGCGGGCTCACGGTTCGGCGCTGTTCAATCGGGGTGAAACGCAGGCACTGGCCGCGCTCACGTTGGGCACATCCGCTGATGAACAGCGTATGGACTATGTCAGCGGTGAGGAGACAAGGACGTTTTTGCTGCACTACAATTTTCCCCCCTTCAGCGTGGGTGAGGCAAAAGGTCAGCGTAGTCCCGGCCGAAGAGAAATCGGCCACGGCGCTCTGGCCCGCAAGGCTCTGGTTCCGGTATTGCCGACCTCCGAGGAATTTCCATACACCATCCGGATTGTTTCGGAAATTTTATCTTCCAATGGATCATCATCCATGGCCACCGTCTGCGGTGGTATTCTGTGTTTGATGGATGGCGGAGTGCCGGTCAAGGATATCGTCGCGGGTATCGCCATGGGACTTCTCAAGGAAGGAAATGAAATCGTTATTTTATCCGATATCCTCGGTGATGAAGATCACGCCGGTGATATGGATTTCAAGGTATGCGGCACGGAAAAAGGCGTTACGGCCATGCAGATGGATATTAAAATTGACGGGTTAACCGAAGATATTCTGCGCAAAGCGCTGGCTCAGGCAAGAGAAGGTCGTGTGCATATCATCGGTAAAATTCGCGAGACGATGACCGCTCCAAGATCCGATATATCTCTTTACGCTCCTCGTATCACAACGGTTAAGGTTAAGGAAGATCAGGTCCGCAATGTTATCGGTTCCGGTGGTAAAAACATTCGTCAGATCATCAGCGAAACCGGAGTTACGATTGACGTGGAAGATGATGGTACTGTAACCATAGCATCCGTTGATGCTGAAGCGGCTGCACGCGCAGTGGCCATGGTTAAATGGTTGACTGAGGAAGCCGAAGTGGGCAAGATTTACCGCGGAACGGTCAAGAAGATTGTTGACTTCGGCGCGTTTGTCGAGATTCTACCGGGCACGGAAGGTCTTCTTCATATTTCTCAAATTGCGAAAGAAAGAATTGCCAAAGTGACTGATGTGTTGCAGGAAGGCGACGACGTCATGGTCAAAGTGCTGGAAATCGACAAATCCGGCAAGATCCGCCTCAGTCGTAAAGAGGCGCTGGGCGCGGAATTTTGCGATAGTTATTCAAAACAACAAAGTCCCCGTTCATAAAGTCAATGTGAAAACGGAAATCTTCTTTTTTTAGATATTTGGGCAGGCTAAATATTTCTGGCTAAAAAAATGGAAAAAGTAAAAGTATGCGTTCAAAAGCTTTCGGGAAACGAAGACATTCCTCTGCCTCAATATATGACGGTTCAGGCTGCGGGAATGGATATATTCGCCGCCGTGGATCATGAAGAAGTTATTTTGCCCGGTCAGAGAAAAAAGATTCCCTCCGGTATCGCGATAGCCCTGCCCGATGGCTATGAAGCACAGATAAGACCGCGTAGCGGTCTGGCATTGAATCATGGCATAACATTGCTCAATACACCGGGCACGATTGACGCTGATTACCGGGGGGAAATCGGATTAATTGTCATTAATCATGGTGAAAACCCTTTTGTCGTTAAACGCGGCATGCGCATGGCTCAGATGGTTGTGCAGAAAATTCTGCATGTTGAGTGGATGGAAACTCCCGGGCTAAAAAACACGAAAAGAGGGGACGGCGGATTCGGTCATACTTCGAAATCATCTTCTTAGGTTTTGCAATTGGCATCAAACAGTGGTATGAAAAGATCACTGATTAAATTGAATTTCTAATAAGAGGCATGAAAAAGTTCAAAGTTAAAAAAACAATAAAAGAAATCAATGAAAAAATAAAGGAAGGGCGCGCTGTTGTTGTCACCGCAGAGGAGATGATTGACATCGTGGAAAAACATGGCGAGGTAGAAGCCGCCCGTAAAATAGATGTCGTTACTACGGGCACATTCGGGCCGATGTGTTCTTCGGGGGCTTTTCTTAATCTCGGTCATACTTCTCCGCGTATTCGCGCGTCAAAAGTCTGGTTGAATGATGTTCCGGCATATGGCGGGATTGCCGCTGTGGATTGTTATATCGGCGCGACGGAAGTTGTCGAAAACGACCCTCTCAACAGCGTTTATCCTGGAGAATTTAATTACGGCGGCGGTCATGTCATTGAGGATCTTGTCTCCGGCAATGTTGTCAAACTGCGCGCCGAAGGTTATGGAACCGATTGTTATCCTGCGAGAAAATTCGAAAAAAATATCACGATCAAGGATTTGCAAAACGCGATTTTATTCAATCCCCGTAATGCCTATCAGAATTACAATTGCGCCGTCAATCTGTCCGACAAAACGATTTACACTTACATGGGAATGCTTCGTCCACAGATGGCCAACGCCTCCTATTCGACGTCGGGACAATTGAGCCCTTTGTTTAACGATCCCTATTACCGGACGATAGGCATTGGGACGCGCATATTTCTGGGTGGCGCCCAGGGATTTGTCGCCTGGCCGGGCACGCAGCATAATCCCAATGTCCCCCGTGGAACAAACGGTGTTCCCAGGCAGGGAGCGGGTACCATTGCCGTCATCGGCAACCTGAAAGACATGACCCCGGAGTGGTTAACCGGAGCCAGCCTGTTAGGATATGGCGTCTCTTTGTTTGTGGGCATAGGCATCCCTATTCCTGTTCTTGATGAAGAGATGGCGCTTTTTACTGCCGTGAAAGATGAAAATATTTATACTCAAGTATACGATTACAGCATGGATTATCCGAAGGGAAATCCCAACCCTCTGGCCGAAGTAAGCTATAAGGATTTGCGCAGCGGAACAGTGACTATTAACGGCAAAAAGATTGTCACCGCGCCGCTGTCCAGTTATTACAAAGCCCGGCAGATTGCCCAAACACTCAAAGCATGGATTGAAGAAGGTCAGTTCATTCTGGGAGAGGCACAACAGAATTTGCCTTCTGTTTAGTTTATTATACGTCTGGACTTAATGCAGGAGAACGATATCGGGCATTTACCCATTAAGCCCGTTCTTTTATGCACAGGATTTAATCAAAAAATTTTCCAGCAACAATTGGGGATGGGACGTGCCTGACGATTTGAAAGCACGTTCCAGATTGAGCAGTTCTTCCAAGAGGGCGATGAGACGGGCTGATGTAAAACGTATGCAGTTGCGGAAGGCGTTATAAATGGAATAAGGATGCTGGTTAAAAATAATGCCCTCTGCTTTGGCCGCTGATGGATTGAACTCATTGAGGGCAGGATACAGAACTTTTTGAAACCAGCCGTATTCCATGCTGTGGTTAAATTTTGGCAGCTTTCCCGAATCTACCAAGATTCTGGCCTGCAGCAGCAATCGGATTTCTCTGGAAATCATTGTTAAAATCATGAGGTGATGAATTCCCTGATCCAGAAGATTCTGCAAAGCGTTAAGTGCGTTGAGCTGTTTTTTTTCACTGAGAGCATTGGTCAATGCGAAAATATCATCTTCTTTTGTTCTGCCCACAGCGTCTTCCACATCATCTTTATCGATGAGCGCTCTATCGCCCACGAAAGAAATGAGTTTTTCCAGCTCCGACATTGAACGCCGAAAATCAAATCCGGTTTTCCTGCCCAGAGTCATCCAGGCGGCAGGTGACATCTTCTTGCCGCTTTCGTTGAGCACGTTGTGAGCGTGTTTCTGGAGTATCTCTTTGCGGGCGCCTTCTTGTTTCATTTTGGCGAATTCCTTAACGATTCCCGCATTCGCAATAATCTTGTAAAGCTTCTTTCTTTTATCCACTGCCTCGGCCGTGAAAATAAGGCAGTTCCCCGCCGGTAATCCTTCTTTCAGGATTTCCTCGAGTTTTTCTGTTTTATCGGCGACGGACGCATCAGTGATGCCCGATGACTGGCAGATCTCCAGGATACGCGGCAACCATTTTTCACGGTTTTCTCCGGTATCTCCCTTGACAATTTCGCTCCACTGCTCGTCGGTTATTTTCTGCCAGCCGTTCCCCTGCAAGTCTTCCAGAGAAAGGCCGGATAGCTTAAGAAAGGTCAGAAAATATTTTGTTGCTTTTGCAGGATGGTCGTTGATGGTGTCCCGAAGTTTGCTAATGAGTTTGGCCAGATCGTCCTTTGAAATAAAAATGGTGGCATTTTTGACTACAATGACTTTTTTATTGCCCAAAAGAGATGGCGTAAGAATATGATCAATCAGGATTTCCAGATCTGTATTTTCTCCTTCCAGATAAAAAAGACCGAAATCCCTGTCTTTTTCCGGAACAATCATGTTGAGAATTTTATTGAGAGCTTCATTGACGAGGTATTCTTCTTCTCCGTAGAGAAGGTAGCAGGGCGCAATAATTCCTTTTTTCAAATTTGAAAAGATTTTTTCCATGACCACAAAAAGAACTGAATTGGATATTTACACGATAACGTATTTTTTAATAAGCCTGACGACATCTTCAGGATCATCAATGATCTGAATCAATTCCATATCGGCAGGAGAAATTTTATCTTCCGCAAGCATGTGGTTTTTGAGCCAGTCTATCAAGCCCTGCCAGTATTCGCTGCCCATTAGAATCACGGGGAAGGGTTTTGTTTTTTTTGTCTGAATTAAAGTAAGTGCTTCAAAAAATTCATCCATCGTACCAAAACCGCCCGGCATGATGACGTACGCAACGGCGTATTTGACAAACATCACCTTGCGGACAAAAAAATATTTGTATTCGAGATGAATGTTGGCATAAGGGTTAGGCTTTTGCTCATACGGCAGCCGTATATTCATGCCCACCGATTTGCCACCAGCTTCGCCGGCCCCTTTATTGGCCGCTTCCATAATTCCAGGCCCCCCGCCGGTAATCACACCGAATCCGTTCTGTGCCAGAAGCCGGGCAAGCTTTTCCGTTTTCTGATAATAAACATCATCAGATTTTACGCGAGCGGAGCCGAAAATGGTGACGGCATTCCCTATTTTGGAGAGAATTTCAACGCCCTCGACAATTTCAGCCATAATGCGGAAAACCCGCCATGACTCATTAACGGACAACGAGTCAATTACATATTGTTTTTCATCCATAAGGTGACGCTTCTCCTTGAATGGTGATAAAAATTTGACGTTGTAACAGGACTTTCAGTTTAATATCTGCGGCGTCTCTGTACCTTGGCCAGACGGCGCTGAGCTTCAATTTTTTTCCTTTTCTGCTTTATCGAAGGTTTTTCGTAAGCGCGGCGGACTTTCAATTCCTTGAATAAACCGCTTTTTGAAAGTTTGTTCTTTAAAATTTTCAGAGCCTTCTCTACATCGTTATCAATTACTTTTACTTCCAAATTAAATCCTCCTCTTAAAATTGTAAATTCTATTAAATATTTATTAATTTATTTATCGGTGATTCTCTCACCCCGTTTCGTCCCTGCCGGTTGCACCGGCGGGATAGTTCGTCTATCAAATTTCATTGCGCCTACAGTGACCTTTAGGTTATACGCTTATGAAACTTGGGACTCACTACTGCGCTCCTGGGATAATTCGACTAACACCTCAAACTGCACTGCGTTTGTTTTCGGTGAGTCTCACCCCATTTCGCTTCGCTCCTGGGATAATTCGGCCATCAAGCTTCAGTTCACTGCGTTTCTGAAGCTTGGGTCTCATTATCAAAACAGGGCAGTACGGCAAAGCAAATTTTTTCTGCCGTAATCCACCCTTCATGTTCAATTAATTTTAAATCACGCTCCTTATTCTGGAGTAATTTTTTTTAACGCTTTCAGTAAGGCATCATTTTCTTTTTTATTTCCTGCCGTAATTCTCATACAATTGGGCATCAACGGTGGAACATTAAGATTTTTTACCACGATACCTTCTGCAACGAGTCTGTTGTATATGCGATTCGAATCAAAATCGCAACTAAAAAAAATAAAATTCGCTTGTGAGGGATATGCCGTAATCCATTTTATTTCCCTCAGACCGCGGTAAAGCTCATTGCGTCTTTGAGCTATCTCTTTGATTTGTTTAGAAAATTCTTTATGGTAGTCGAGGAAAAAGCGGGCGGCCACCTGAGATAAAGAATTGATATTATAAGGGAGTCTTACCTTGTCCAGTTGCGCTATTATATCGGGATTCCCAATTAAAAAACCGACTCTAATGGAAGCCATTCCCAATTTCGAAAGCGTATTGAGAAAAATAAGATTTTTATGCTTTTTCAGCAGTGCCATCTGACTTTGGCCGGAAAATCTGGCGTAGGCTTCATCAATAACGACAATTCCGGGAGTTTTTCTGATAACGGTTTCTATTCTGGACGGGCTGAAAAGATTGCCGGTCGGACTATTGGGTGAACTAAGAAAAATCAGAGCCGGGAAATTCTTTTTTATTTTGCCTGTCATGGCTTTAACATCGAGATCAAATTTACGGTCCAGAGGAACCTCGACAACCGGATTGCCTGTGTTGACTGCAATAATTTTATACATGGAAAAAGTGGGAACAGGCACCAGCACGCCTTTGATTTTTCCCTTCATGGTCATGCAAAGAATCTGAATCAGCTCATCAGAGCCGTTGCCCAGCATCATCATGTTTTTTGTCACACCGAAATGTCTGGCGAATTTTTCGCGCAATTCAATGGCGCCCGCCTCCGGATACCGGTTGAAGTCGATATCCCGCATTCTTTCCCGCAAAATCCTTTTCAGCGGTTCGCTCAGTGCGAAAGGATTTTCATTGGCGTCCATCTTAATTTCGCCTGCCAGTTCCGGCGCAACGTATCCGCTTTGTTCAAAAATGTTCTTTTCCACTAAATTCCGGATTTTCATTGTCATGTTCAAGCCGCCATAAAATATTTTTTGCGTTCTAGGTTCCAGTGATCATCACCATATTTTTTTAGTAATTGCTCTTTAAGCTTCTCTTCCGAGGGCGTTAAACCATCTTCCTGCAAATCTATTCCCAGTTCGTCCATGAAGCCTTTTTGAATACTTGAACAGATTTCCCTCTTATCGATTGAAAAACCGAGTTCCTCTTGAACGGACGTCACCGAGTGCTTTAATTCCTCCATCCGTCCCGGCTCATCTTCCGGCATCAGGAAAGCCGCGGTCCTTTCCGGATTGAAAGACATGAGCAACAATCCGTGCTGTAAAAAACCGCCTCTTTTTCTCACCTGAGCGCTGCCGCAAATTTTACGGCCGTTTACCAGAAGTTCATTTCTCGAAGGAGATGAAAAACAGCAGGGATTTAACTCTTTTTTAATGCCCCTGCGGCCATCTGCAGCAAGGTCTGACCTTATCCCGATATCGTTTAAGCCCCGGGCAATGCACTGGCTGATTATTTTATATGTGCCCATGATATCGGCAGGGAATATTTTTTCATCTTCCACCGCTGCGATCGAGTATGTAATTTCATTAAAATGGAAAACAGCCTTGCCGCCGGTTATTCTCCTGGCGATGTCAATTTTTTCCCGTCGGCATTTTTTGATATTCAATTCTTTATGGGCGTCCTGGAAGTAACCGATGGAGAGCGCCGCCGGCGTTGACGCATAAAATCTTATGGTAGGTTGTTGATGATTTTTTATGGTCTCTTGGAAAACGGCCTCGTCTATGGCCATGTTTTCAAAAATATTATAATTTTGAAAATTAAGCAGTCTCCAGGTCATAAAAAAGGATCATTCGCCTTCTTCCTGCGCAATTAAGTCATGGTAGTTGGAAGCTGCAAGAAGATCTTCCAGCTGCTCAAGATTATCCATTTCGATGACAACCAGCCATCCCGTATCATAGGGATCTCTGTTGATGATGCTGACGTCTTCCAGGATGTCCTCATTAATAACGACAACCGTACCGCTAACCGGGGAAATCAAATCCACCACTTCTTTGACGGATTCGATGGAACCAAATGTTTCGTCGCGCTCCACATAGGTATCGTTTTCAATGAACTCGACGGAAAGAATATCGCCCAGTCTTTCCTGAGCGTAATCCGTGATGCCGATGGTAGCCATATTACCGTCAACCTTCACCCATATATGCTCGCAACTATAAATGATATCTTCTGGGAAATCCTTCATGATAGAACAATCCTTTCTTTATTCTATAATGGTAAGATCTTTATTCATTTTTGTAAGCTTTTCGCAACTATTTTTTTTAAGTAATATAGTATCTTCTATTCTCACTCCCCAGAGACCGGGAATGTATAATCCAGGTTCGATGGTGAATACCATCCCCGGTTTTAAAATATCGCCGGAAAGTGACGACAGACGCGGGGCTTCATGAACGTCCAGACCAACGCCGTGTCCTGTTCCGTGAGTAAAATACCGGCCTAATTTTTTTCCAAAAGCCTTCCGTGCACATTGGTCTATTTCTGCGGCGGAAATATCCGCTTTGACTGCTTCCAGAGCGCGGTCATGGGCGTCCTTAACGACTTGATAAGCATTTTTTTGCTTATCTGTCAATTTTCCGAAAGCAATCGTGCATGTTTCGTCTGAACAGTAGCCTTGATATCGGATACCGAAATCGATAACAACAAAATCCCCGGGTTTTATTTTTCTGTCGGTTGGTCGTGCGTGCGGGAGAGAAGAATGATCTCCTGCGGCCACGATGGTTTCAAAGGATACGCCATCAGCACCATTTTTTCTGGCTTCTATCTCCAACTGCAAGGCAAGGTCCTTTTCCCTCCATCCCGGCTTGACGCGTTTTATGACAGCCTGGATTGCCGACGAGGAGATTTGAGCAGCCTTTTTCATCAATTGAATTTCCATATTGTCTTTACATGCTCTCAGCATTCTCAATTCACTGTCTAGTGCAACCCAATGTTTTTTCTTAATATGATTCGTCAATTGATTATACAGGCTCAAAGTGATTGCATCCGCTTCAAAACCAACTCGCTTTGATTTCGATTTTTTTATCTCCTGAACGATTCCCGTTATTTTATCCGTACACTCTTTGATTACAATCTTTTTTGTTTCCAGTCCGGCCTGAGTCGTATAACGACCATCAACCAGTAAAATTGTTTGACCGGAGCCTACGATAAGAACGCCTTCAGATCCTGTAAAGCCACAAAGATAACGAATGTTGCTCATATTGAAAAAAATCAGGCTGTCGATTTTATGGGCAGCAAATATTTTCTGAAGGAGGGATATTCTGTCGGAAAGAAATTTAATTTCCTGCGGCATTCATTTTCAACCTTTCAATATTTTTCAGCCAGGAAGAAAGTATTTGAACCACATGATCGTTTTTTAAAGAAAGGGATTTCCCGGTTGCCTGCACGATTTGAGATTTTCTTAAATTTTCCAGCAGGGTCATTGCCTGCGTGTTATCCGGTTCATTTTTTATTATGGTTTCAAGAATTTTTTCGGCATCTTCAACATGCCCCTGTGTGATAAACAATTGAGCCATGGTCAGCGTATAAAAATCTTGTTCAGGAATCATGGGATCCGCCGAAGCCATTGTGGCAGAGGTTCTGTCTTCCTGTTCTAAAGAAGCCATTTTAGAAATAATGTCCCTTGATCTTTCAGTGTCCGGACGCAGGGAAATGAATTTTTCGTAACAGACAGCGGCTTCATGATCAAAACCATAATCTCGGCAGATATCGCCGGCACGTTCATAAATCATGTTAAAACCGGAAATGACGTCCGCTACAGTGTTCAGTAGCTTGCGCAGTTTTTCAATTCTGCCCAGCTTAATCAACGCTTCACAGTAAACCCCCATAGCGTCGGCATCTGCGGGATAATCTTTTAATCGTTCTGCGGCAAGATTGGTCGCCTCAATCAGATTATTGCTCTGTAAAAGCACACTGGCTTCACGAATAAAATCAATGCGATTTTCATCAAAATTGTTGTTTCCCATTTCCGTAATCCGTTGCATGAATGATATGATTTTGCGCTACGTAACATAGCCGATATAGCGTGTCAAGAATTGAAAAGTTTAATAATGTTGCCGCATTATTTCAATGATTGCAGATAATTTTTGGCCTTACGACCCAAGGAGGAATCCGGTGATAACTGAATGACATTTTGAAATGCCACGCGGGCATTCCCATCATCTCTATTCTTTAAATAACTTTGTCCCAATAAATAATAAGCGTCGACGAGCGAAGAATCCAACTCGACTGATTTTTTAAAGTGTTTTATGGCTTCGGAGAAATAACTCTGATCATAATAAATCAGACCGATATTTTTTTCTATGAGCGGACGCAAGACGGTAACGGGTTCGACTTTAAGCGCTTCATGATATTTTACCAGAGCCATTTGATAGTTTTTCTTGGAGTAATAAGCCCATGCCATGTTATAAAAGGCCATGGCCGGCGTGTCATATAAATGGTTGCGGAGCGCCTTTTCAAATTCTTGAATCGCTTTATCCCAGAGCTTTCTTTCCGAATAAAGAGTGCCCAGATAATTATGGGCTTCGGAATAATTGTCATCCAGCGATATGGCCTCTTCAAATTCTTCAACGGCCTCTTTGATCATTCCTTTGCCATGATAGGCTATGCCTAAATAATAATGAACTTTGGGATTGCCGGAATGATATTTTTCGGCTTCTAAAAGTTCTTTTAAGGCGCTGGTATATTGTCCCGCGCTTAAAAAAGAAATACCTTTATTCAAGAAAATTTCCGATTGCTCTCTATGCCAGGGCGTGAAGGTGCAGGATAATAAAAAAAACATGATGAGCAGGATAGATATGAAAAGAGCTCTGTTTGCAGTTCGCTTCATAAAAAAACCGTGATGAAATCGGGGAATCAATTGTCGATAAAAAATATAGCGCCGACTGATGGCTTGATTATTTATTGGTCATATATTCCTGACTCTCACCGGTGTCGTAACTATTTAATACTCTGGGTGTAACAAAAATCAATAGCTGTCTTTTTGTTTTCGTTACATCATCGGTTTTAAATAACCAGCCAAGAACAGGTATTTTTTGCAGCCAGGGCCATCCACTGACCGCCTTACTGTCCTGCGATCTTAAAATTCCGCCGATCACGACTGTATCGCCGTCATTAATGACGACTTTGGATTCAACTTCACTCTTCACGATCGGAGGATTGCCCTGCGGATTCAAGGCGGCTTTGGACCAATCCGGTGTATCATTACTGGCCTTGATATCCATGGAAATTTTCCCGTCTTCTGTTAATTTCGGTGTAACTTCCAGTTTTAATAAGGCTTCCTTAAAAGAAACCGTTGCCGGCGATGTGCCGGAAGCCGGAGTGATGTACGGGACCTCGTCTCCCTGTTTAATAAGAGCTTTCATGCCTTCCATGGTAACAACCTTTGGTGCAGAAATTATTTTACCGGTGGAATTGGTCTCCAACGCAGCCAGTTGGGTTTCAAGAAATCCTGTCGCACCACCAAAAACCAGACCGATAGCCGGAGATGACACAGCCGTCGGTAGATTTACCGCGGCCATCGTTAAAGCATCTCCGCCGGAAGTTGTGACACCGATTTGAGGGGGATACGTTTGTGAATACAAGCTTCCCGTTGCATGACTGCCGCCTGCCACGCCCAAGCCGTATTGGCTGCTGCCTGATACTCTCTGCTGACTGCCGAAACCCCATTTAATGCCCAGATTCCTGACAAATTCGTCAGAAGCCTCAACAATCTTTGCTTCGATTAATACCTGTTTTAATAAGCCCTTGTCCGCTCTTCTTTTCTTTTCGCGCTCTTGCTGTGCTTCCCTTGCCGCTTCGTCTTTTTGACTTCTGGCCAGGCTTGAAATGATGATGATATTATCATCTTCTTTTTTGGTCAGGCCATTAATGTCCAATATCGTTTCCAGGGCTTTTGTCCAGGGGACATTTTTCATGGATAGCGTTATGTTGCCTTTTACCTCATCCGTGGTGATGATACTGACATTACCGTATTCAGCCATGATACGAAAAACGCTCTTAATATCCGCGTCCTGGAAATCCAGAGACACGATTCTTTCTGTTTGTTTTTTAGCTGGAGCTTTTTTGACGGCTTGATCCGAAACGTCATCTTCTTCCTGTCCGGCGCTTACTTTTGCAACCGGTTTTCTCGACGATGAAGAAACATTGGCGTTTCTTGCTTCAATGCTGGCAACATTGAAATCAATTAAAACATTTTCTCCTTCCTGTCTTATCGAATAAGGAACAATCTCGTGAGGATAGATGGTTAAATAAACCCATTTTTTCCCGTCAATGAATTGTTGCGACGGAACAACGCTGATAATGTTGTTCAGTTCTCCCTCTCCCAGCGGACGGCAGAGACTTTCGGCAACCTCAAAATCTTCCAGTTTGATGAGATAACTTCCATTGTCTTTGCTTTTAACGTCAATAGGCTGTTCCGGCTGTTTGGAGATAACCAGATGAATTCTTTCTTTGCCGGCCAGCTTTGCCATCATAATATTTTTCAGCATGCCTGTGCTTACGGATTTATTCGGGGGCGTTGGATTATCTTCGTCCAATGCGGCAAAGGAATTTCCCATGATATATGTAAAAATCCATGCAATGATTATTAGTGCAATAAATATTTTTGAAAAATATTTTTTCATGATTTTACCTCATTTAATTTTTACGCAGTTTTAGAATTACTCTTTTTTCCTTATTATTATCTTCATCATATTCTTCCACAATGACACGGTCAGCCAGTATTTCTGCGACCTTGCCATTATGCAATCCGATGCGTGTTCCGATTAACAAAGGATAGTGTTTTTTTGAGGCATCTTCTACAATGGCCATTCTTTTATTCTCATTGCCGACGATTCCAACCACTTTATACTTATTTGTTTCAGCTCTTTGTAATGGGAAGATGGAAAGAGGCTTCTCTTTTTTTCCTGCAGCCGCTGTTGCTTTTGGTGTTTTCTTATCGACAATAGCGATGAAAGACTTGAATGGATCCGGTTTTCCCACAGGGTTATAGCTATAAGAGATCGCCTGACTCGGTGGTGGCGGCGCCGGGACGGCCGCCGGTGTCACCACCGGACTTGCTTTTGATTCCGGTGTGACATTTGTAGCGGCAGAGGCAGGCGATGGCTTGAGAGATGTTGAAATGTCAGCGGAAACTGGTTTTGCCTGACTTTGAGCCGGTGCGGTTGCCGCGTCGGAAACCGCTTTCTCCGGGGACACGGTTTTCGAAATATTTTTTGTTTCGGCGGCGAAGGAAAAAAATGCCGAGACAAAAATAATAATCAATGTATTAAAATAAATAAATTTTATTTTTTTCATTTTGTCTTTTCACTTTTTGTTGCAGGGGCTGTTTCAGTCATTTTTTCTTTTTTCTCAATGAACATGTAAGTCTTAATTGTAAAAGTTGACGAAACCAATTGTGTTGCCGATCTTGAGTCTTTACTTATGGTGACATCAGAAATATTAATAATTCTAGGCAATTTAGCTACCTTGTCGAAGAAATACAAGATATTCTGAAAACTGCCAACCATGGATACCGCTACGGGTATTTCCTCATAGAAAGGTTCTGGCGCCGGAGCTGCGGCGCCTTTTTTGCCTTTAGCATCGACCTTTGGTTTAGCAGATGCTGAAGCGTTCATTCCTTTGGGCACTGGCGCCTTGGGCTGAAATAATAAAAATTCTATGCCGGCTTCCTTGCCCACTGAAGCTACAGAATGGAAAAGATTGGGTATTTCCCGCTGGTCGGGAAGCTTTTGTAAAGCCATTTTATAGTTTTCTTGCAAAGCTTTCACATCAGCCATATATTTGTCGAGCTGACTGGCAAGCTTTTCTTGTTCTTTAATTTTTGTTTGTATTTCCGAAAGTTTTACATTCAGCGAGCTCTTTTTTTCCAGGGCTGAAGACATAAAGAGATACCAGTAAAGGTAACCGATTAATAGAAATGCCACCAATACAACCACGGCTTTCATTTTAAGCGGCATTTTTTTAATAGTGTTAATATCAATATCTATGGCCATATATCAAAATCCCTTTTTTAAAAGACAGGAAAAAGTAAACTGTTGCAAAGTGATTCCGGAAATCACGGTCTTTTGTGAAGATTTCAGTTCTACCGATTTTATGGGGTCAAATTGTTCAATGCTCTTCATAAAGTTGGCGACAACAATATTATCCCTGCCGATTCCTTCAATTGTGATATTGCTGCCCTTCTGATTTATTTTAACAAGCCAGATATCTTTGCCAGGAACAAGCAGGGCCAGGTTATCAAGTGTTTTTAAGGGCGCCAGCCGATTTTCTTCCAGCGTGGCAATGACTCCCAATTTTTGCTCCAGATCTCTTTTGAGTTTCTTGAATTTTTCCACATCGCCTATTTTTTTATCCAGTTCGACTTTTGTAGCTTCCGCTTGATTAATTTTAGTTTCCAGATCGCTGATTGAAGATTGTAACATTATCGTGACCCAAACAAGCGCAAGAATGAAAAAAATAAATAAACCGGCAACAATAAAGACCTGCCTATAGAAAGTGTCTTTTTTTGCCTTTTCACGATAGGGTAAAAGATTAATTTTAATCATTTGTCGCCTATTTTCCTCAAGCCCAGACCTATTGCCGTTGCGGCCACTGGTTTAATGTTTTCCAGATTTTTTACGTCAATGTGTCTTTTGTTGTAATTAATTTTTAAAAAAGGATCTATCAATTCAGTTTTGACATTGAGCATTTCCGATAAATGTTTTGTCAAATTGTAAATTCTGGCCGATCCTCCGGCAAGTAATATTTGCTTGATATCTTCTCCGCCAAAGGTTGAACGGAAATAATCGATCGATCTTTCAATTTCCATGCAAATCGGCTGGGCAAATTCAAGGATGGTGTTTTTTAAATCCGTGTTTTCTCCTTCCGCGCCGTTGGGCATTCCTTCCACCTTTAATTTTTCCGCCTCTTCAAAGGTTACTTTATATTTTTCCTGAATGGCTTCCGTGATGGAATTGCCGGCCAACGCAAAATCTCTGGTAAAGACAGACATCCCGCCTTTTACGACATTAATGCCTGTCGTACTGGCTCCGATGTTAATCAATACAACCGTTTCCTCGTTATCAAATTCATAGTTTATTCCATACAATGTTTCCAGCACAAATGGAGCGACATCTATAATTTCGACATTTTGACCGGCGGCGGTTGCCGCCTCCAGGAAGCTGTTGACGATTTCTTTTTTAGCGGCGACAATGATAATATCCATCTGATTGGGATTGTAATTATTTTCACCCAGGATTTGAAAATCATAATTCACATCATCCATATTATCAAAAGGCAGGTATTTGCCCGCTTCATCACGGATCAAATCGCGCAATTCGGCTTCATTCATTTGTTCCAGTGTAACTTTTTTGATAATAACGGAATTTCCCGCCAGAGATGTTACAATTCCTTTGTTGCCGCATTTGGCCATTTTGAATATTTCCTTGATTTTTGAAGCCAAGCCGCCGGCATCAGCTAAAATGCCGTCAATAATGACACCTTTGGGAAGAGGAACTTCACAGAAGCGATTAAGATAATGTCCTTTGGGGTTGCTTATGACCTCGGCTAATTTTATGGAACTTGAGCCGATATCCAAGCCGACAAGCTTCTTTTTCCCCGAAAACATTTCTTTTAAATCCAGCATGAAAGCACCATAAATTTGATGTTGTTATTTAGCCCAGCGGTAAACAATATCTCCTTTTTGAACCATTCCCAATTCATTCCGGGCTATCATCTCTATATAATTGATGTTGTTTCGCAACAAAATAATTTTATTTTTTAATTCGTTATTTTCCGTTGTTATTCCTCTATTCTGCTCTTTTAACTTTTCAAGTTTTTTAGCCATTAAATAATTGTCAACAACCCCCCGGTTACCAAACGTTATCAAAAGAGACATGAATAACAAGAACAAAATTAACAATCTGCCTACAATCTTCATTGAAACTCAATCTTTCTTTTTTAGAACAAGTGAGCTAAAAACTTAATCCGCCTTAATCACGGGAATACTTCTTCATATGATTTTTGTAACGCTTTAGCTACTTTTCGCTCTGAATTTTTTCTCGTAGATAATCCTTTTTCCATCTTGGAGATTGTTTGGGGCGTCAGCCCCGCTTTTCTGGCCAATTCGGATATGCTCAAAGGGATTGTCTCGCGAAATTTTTTTACCTGATTTTTCTTTATATTACCTGTCATAGATAAAGCGACACCTCACTTGGTTGTTATAAGGCACTAATTTTAAATAAATGTCAAGAAATATTTTTTAATCTACATTAATATGGTTTAATATTAATTAATATTTGTTAATTTTTAAGACATCAGTCATTATTCATGTGTTATGAAAAATAAGCAAAACAGGTAATTACTTTTCATATGAAAATTTAAAAAAGCGAAGTAAGCGGTTAACCAGTCATTCAACGGCAAATTCCCTTCTCTTTAGCCGTTTTTAATAATTTACAGTTTCCCAGCAGGCAGGCCTTTTGCGCGTCATAACATCCATATTTATTATTATTCTGGGAAAAAAAGACAATTCCTCTATTGTGGAAAGCTTTGGCATAATCCGGTTTCAGTTTAATCGCCTGGCTGTAATTCACGATGGCCCGGGGGTAATGACCGAGTTTATCGTAGGCGAAACCACGACCTAAAAAAGCTCCCGCATCGTCAGGATTCACGCGAATGGCTTCGCTAAAATCTTTAATCGCCCGCTGATACTGACCAATTGCGTTGTGAATGGTTCCCCTGTTATAAAAAGCATCGGCATAATCGGGTTTTAGTGCGATGGCCTGACTATAATCTTTCATGGCCTGCTTGTACTGACCCAGGTTGTCGTAAGCAACGCCTCTGTTGTAATAGGCTTCGGCATCACGGGGTCGAAGCTTGAGGGCGTTGTTCAGATATTCGACAGCCTTTAGCGGATCGGTATATTTTTGTCCGTCCGATAAATCCTTGGCCTTCATCAACCAATCATCCGCTGTTTCACTCATCGCCCTGGAGGCAAGAAGGGCAAAAATCATTAAAAGAACAATGGTAATTTTACGCATGAAGTCCTCTTCACATTAGTATAACTTATTATAATCAATAAAAAATAAAATGGGCAAGCAATTATTGCTTGTTCCGGTATTTTAAATGATGCATCAATCAAAGAATTCAACCGACAGATCAGGGCTTGGACATCATAATCTAATACTGAATTCCGATAAAATTTCCGGCCTGTTTTTTATGTAAAATTTTCTAAAATTTTCTTGCAAAATCAGGTTTGATGTTTTAGTAAAATACAATAAAAATTATACGGGTTCTTTTACAAGGATTCATCAATATATTTTCACAGCTCAAAAGACGATTTTTCGGATTTCAATAAGAGTGTCAAATTCCGATGTCGGTCTTTATCCGGGAGCGCTCTTTAATATAGCGGGGCATAGAAGAAAATTTGGTTTCGGTGAAGATAAATTGATCAGTGCAACTGAAGCAACAAGGTCCAGATACATCAGCATAATGAGGGGGTGCAGCACGATGAGAAAGATTGTTCAGAAGGTATTTTTTCTAACCGCAATAATGACGCTGTTGACCATTTCAGTCGTGTGGGCCGCGCCGCCCGATGCCGGACAACTGATGCGTGAACAGCAGCCTCAGCGACAGCTGCCTTCCCAAATTCCCCAGCCGGAAGCTGAAAAACAACGAGCCCCGATGGCTGATACCGGCGTCAGCGTCAATGTGAAGGGTTTCAAATTCACCGGTTATGAAGGACTGGTGCGGGAAAGTGATCTCCAGGCCTTGGTATCCGGCGCCGTCGGCAAAAATCTTAGTTTTAACGAATTGCAGGAACAAGCAACCAAAGTTACCCTTTACCTGAAGGACAAAGGTTGGTTTCTCGCCCGTGCTTATCTTCCCAAGCAGGATGTGACCTCCGGCATCATCGAGATTGCCATCATTCAGGGAACCAGTGACGGCAGCGTGTTGATTAAGCGATCCTCCGGCGCCAGAATCAATGAAGGATTCCTTCGTTATATCGGCGAGAAGGCCGCCAGCTCCGGACAGCCGCTAAGTGAGAAGAAATTGGAGCGAGCCGTCCTCCTGATGAATGATCTTCCCGGCATTAACGCTCATGCTTCGCTGGCACCCGGAGCGGCCACCGGAAGCACGGCCGTTCAGATTAATGTCAATGAGGGGCCGCTTTTTTCCGGCGCCATCTGGGGGGACAATTACGGCAACCATTATACCGGCAACTGGCGCGGCAGTGCCATGTTGAGCGTTAATGACCCCTTAAGCTACGGTGACCAGCTCACCGCAATGGCGACCGGGGCAGAGGGAATTATCCAGGGAAGAGTTGCCTATGATTTCCCGCTTATTCCCGGCGGCATCAAAGGGCACATGTCCTACACCGGTATGGCCTATGAATTAAAAGAAAATTTGTCTGAACTGGATATGGATGGTTGGAGCACTGTGTTAAATGCGGGCTTGAGCTATCCCATCCTGCGCAGCCGAAAATTGAATGTATCGGCCAGCCTCTTTTATGAATACAAAAAACTGATTGACGAAGCCCTGGATGTGGAAATCCGTGATCGTGTGCTCAACAGCGGCATCTTGAATTTCCAGGGTGACGAATACGATACCCTTCTGGGCGGCGGTTACACCACATTCAACGCCGGCGTCACCTTTGGTGACATGGATGAACAAACCGCCGACATCGACATTACCGATGTTGAAGGCACCTATACCCATTTTAATTTCGGCATGGCGCGTTTACAGCGTTTGTTCAATCGGGCCGCCGTTAATCTTTCCTACGCCGGTCAGTTGTCTTTGGA
Organism: uncultured Smithella sp.; assembly: GCA_964400795.1. Lineage (GTDB taxonomy): Bacteria > Desulfobacterota > Syntrophia > Syntrophales > Smithellaceae > Smithella. The sequence continues at coordinate 40,435 of CAYNWA010000009.1, read as the reverse complement.
CAACCTGGACTCCAGCGAGAAATTTATTCTGGGCGGTCCCAACGGCGTTCGTGCCTATCCGGTGGGCGAAGCTCCCGGCGATGAAGGGCATCTCTTTAATGTTGACCTGCGATACGAATTGCCCATTCCCACCCATTGGGGAATGCTTCAGTTCAATGGTTTTTATGATGCCGGTCATATTCGGCTGCATCACGATCCGTGGACGAATTCCATCAATACCGCCACCGAAAAAAACCGGTACTGGCTGCAGGGTTACGGAGCGGGTATTTTCTATGCTTACAAACAATTGCTCAGCATCAAGGGGTGTTGGGCGCACGTTATAGATCACAATGCCGGCAGAGACACGGACGACGACAATGCCGACGGCAGGGACGACAAATATCGCTTCTGGGTGCAGGCGGCGCTGTATTTTTAGTGATCTGATTCAGACAACGTTTTTTTGATATAACAGCAAGGTGGAGAATGGAATCACAGAATTTGCCGATGTTTTATAAAAACCCTGTTCCTCTCAACAAGGAGACGCAGGCCGGGATGACCATCAGCCCAAGCCCCAGCGGCTTTAAATTTGCCGCCTCCACTCAATTTGTCCTTTTGGCCGGCGTGGAATTTTTTGATGCCGGCCGTCAATTTCCGATTATCTTCACCGCCACCGTGGATAAAAGAATTCTTCCGGTGGCTCTTTTAGGACTGGAGAAGGAAGAAAACCTTTTTGTCAATGAGGAAGGCGTCTGGACCGGTCATTACATTCCGGCGTACATCAGGCGTTATCCTTTTATCACCACCGACGCGGCTGACGGCAAGATGATCATCTGTTACGACGAGGCCTTTGACGGATTTAATTTAAAAGGCGGCGTTCCGCTTTTTGAAGGGGGCGAACCGACCGCCAAAATGCAGGAAATCCAGTCCTTTCTGCAGGATTATTATGTCCAGATGAAAAAGACGGGATTGCTTTGCGCCCGGCTTCTGGAATCGAAGATGCTCAGGCAGATTGACGCGCAGGCCACGATGAAGGACGGACGCAGTTATCCGCTCAAAGGCATGCTGGTGGTGGACGAGCAGAAAATATCCCAACTGCCGGACGATGAAATCGTCAAACTGTATCGCAGCGGCCAGCTGGCAATGATTCAGGCGCATCTGATGTCGTTGCGTAATTTCGGTGTTTTAATCGATCGCAAGGCGGCGCTCAAGGAAAAGTCCGAAGGTTTGGAAAACGAAGAAACAAAAAACATTATACAATAGAAGAAGGCCGTAAATTCAAAAAGGGTGATTTAGAAAACCCGGCAAGCATAAGGGAGTCACAGTATGAACAAGGTTTATCAGCGCATCTGGTCGAAAGTCAAGGAAAGGTGGATTCTCGTTGACGAGAAGACGTCCCACGGGAGCGGTCCGGCAGCCATATTCGGCGCGGTTACCCTGGCGGCGTTTCTGTCGATGTCGGGAACGGTATCGGCCGAAGGTACAGTTAGCGCCGCCATTTTGCAGGGTAATCTGGTAGGAGTAAACTCAGGTGGTACTATCAGTAACTCCTACGCCACTGGCTCGGTGACCGGCACAGGCAGCGGCACATGGACTGGCGGTCTAGTCGGTGCTCCGGTCGGGTCCGTCGCCAGTGGCACGACGATAAGCGGTTCATATGGAGGTTCGATGGGACACACCGTTAACGGTCTGGTCGGCACCAATTCTGGCATCGTTACCAATTCCTACGCTACCGGGGCGGTTACTTCAGCATCGGTCAGCGTAACATCCGTTGTTGGTAAAGTCACCAGCGGTCCAATCACGTCCAGCACTTTACCCACAGGCGGTAAAATAGTGGCTGGCAGCGGCAGCATCTCCACAAAAGGCAGACAGATGACTGTAAAGCAGGACACACAGAAGATGATTGCCAACTGGGATACCTTCAATATCGGCAAAAGAGCTGGCGTTACCTTCCGGCAACCCGACTCGGATGCAGTAGCTCTAAACCGTATTTACGACCAAAACCCCAGCCAGATACTGGGATCACTTTCTGCGAACGGCAACATATTTCTGATTAATCCTTCCGGCATCGTATTTGGGAAAAGTGCGCAGATCAACGTAGGCGGTCTGGTAGCCTCCTCCCTGGACATGCTCGACAGCGACTTTCTGGCGGGCAAATACACCTTCACCAGTGACGGCAACGCCGGCAGCATCATTAACCAGGGCGACATCAACGCCCTTCCCGGCGGCATTGTCGCTTTGATTGCGCCGAAAGTCACCAATGAAGGAACCATCACCGCGACCAGCGGCAATGTTTTAATGGCCGCAGGAGACAAGGTATCCCTCGATTTCAACGGCGACGGTCTCATCAGCTATACCGTTGATCAAGGCGCAGTGGACGCCCTGGCCGAGAACAAGGGACTCATCAAGGCCGATGGCGGTGTGGTTGTCATGACTGCCGAAGCGGCGGACAGCCTGACCCAAGCAGTTGTCAATAATACCGGAGTTATTCGAGCGCGGACACTGGAGAACAAAGGCGGTCGCATCATGCTGCTCTCCGACATGGAAAGCGGCACAACGATCGTGGATGGGAAGCTGGATGCCTCGGCCCCCAAGGGCGGCGATGGCGGCTTTATTGAAACGTCGGCTAAAAATGTCAAAGTAGAAAAAGGCGCGGATATTACCACCAAAGCGCGTCGGGGCGAAAGCGGCACCTGGCTCATTGACCCGACAGACTACATTATTGGGACGGACATCACCGGCGCTACGCTTTCTTCCAATCTCAATAACGGGAATATTCTTATCCAGACCGCTGCGGCGGGAGCCGGCAATGGCGATATCTTTGTCAACGAAGATGTTTCCTGGTCCGCGAACAACACGTTGACCCTTGAAGCCTATCGCAATATTAATTTTAACGCCGACATCACGGCCAAAGGCAGTACGGCGGGATTGGTCATCACGCCTGATACGGGCGGAGAGGGCGGAGACTACTATTTCAACAACGGCGCGGTTGTGACCCTGAGCGGCCTGACCCCCAGCCTGACCATTGCGGGCAATGCCTACACCGTCATCAACGAGGCGAACGGCGGCATCACCGCTTTGCAGAATATGAATACGAATTTGAGTGGCTATTACGCCTTGGGCACCAATATCAACGCATCGAAAACCAAAAACTGGAATGCGGGCGCGGGCTTTGTGCCCGTGGGCAGTTATGCCGCACCCTTCACTGGCACGCTTGAAGGTCTGGGCAATACCATCGGTAACATCGTCATCAACCGTCCGACGGAAGATGACATCGGTTTTATCGGCTATGCCAGCGGCAGCACGATCAGGAACGTCCGGTTAAGCGGCGGCAGTGTGATAGGGGAGGATAATGTCGGCGGTCTGGCCGGTTTCAGCGATTACAGTGCCATAGACAATGTCTTTTCCAGCGTCAAGGTCAGCGGTGATGATGATGTCGGCGGTCTGGTCGGAGATAGCTATGGCGGCAGCATTTTAAATTCCCGGACTTCCGGCCTGGTGCAAGGAGATAGCAGTGTCGGCGGTCTGATTGGAGAAAATGATGACGGTATCATCGACAACTCCTCGGCTATCGGCGCTGTCAAAGGGAGTTACGGTGTCGGAGGGTTGATTGGTTCGGGTTATGGCATCACCGTGACCAACTCTTACGCGACCGGTGTGGTCAGCGGCGAAGATTCTGTAGGTGGCCTGGCCGGAAGGATCTCCAACGGCAGTATTACCAGTTCCCACGCGACCGGCGCGGTGATCGGCAGGGGAACAACTGGCTACGGTTATGGGTATGGTTATGGTAATAATATTGGCGGCCTGGTCGGCAGCAACTATGGCGGGAGCATTACCGATTCCTACGCCACCGGCGATGTCCAGGGCGATTATCGTGTCGGCGGCCTGATTGGTCAAAACAGAGGGGGCGAGGATGGCGGCAGCATTACCGATTCCTATGCCACCGGCGCTGTGTCAGGTTATCGCTATGTTGGCGGCCTGGTCGGCAGCAATTACGGTGGCAGTATTTATGGGTCACATGCCACCGGTGCGGTGGTCGGGCAAATATCAAGTGGCTATGGCTATGGCAGCGGCGAAGATATCGGCGGTCTGGTGGGACGTAACGCGACAAGTTGGTACGGCAACGGAGGCACCATTGACAATTCCTATGCCACCGGCATCGTCAGCGGCAATTATAGTGTCGGCGGCCTGGTCGGACGAAACGCTGGCAGCATCACAAATTCCCATGCCACCGGAACCGTAACAGGCAGTGGCAATGTCGGCGGACTGATCGGCAGCAACTACGGCGGAAGCATTTATGGTTCCTACGCCACCGGCACAGTGGTCGGCAGCAGTAATTACAGCGGGGATATAGGAGGGTTGGTCGGCGACAACCGGTGGGAAGGTGCCATTGAAGACTCTTATGCCACAGGCATGGTTATCGGCCGCAGGTATGTCGGCGGCCTCGTCGGTTCCAGCGGCGAAGACAGCAGCATCATCGATTCCTACGCCACCGGCGCAGTCATCGGCAATGAAGCCGTGGGCGGCCTGGTGGGGTACAACTGGGGCGGTATTGATGGTTCCCATGCCACCGGCGCGGTGGTCGGGAAAATATCAAGTGGCTATGGCTATGGCAGCGGCGAAGATATCGGCGGCCTGGTGGGAAGGAATAATTATGGCGGCAGTATTACGGATTCCTACGCCACCGGCGACGTACAGGGCGGTTATAATGTCGGCGGCCTGGCCGGGTACAACCGTGGCGGCAGTATTGACAATGCCTACGCCACCGGCGCGGTCAGCGGTGAAAACAATGTGGGCGGCCTGGTCGGATATAACGGTGAAGATTACAGCATTGGCAGCATCACCAATGCTTTTGCCGGCGGTGCGGTGAATGGAGAGGACAGTGTCGGCGGTTTTGTCGGCAGGAATTCCGGCAGTATTTCTTCCTCTCACGCTGTCGGCGCAGTCTATGGCGATAGAAACGTCGGTGGTTTTGCCGGATACAATGATTACGGCACCATTGTCAATTCGGCCTCCAGCGGCACGGTCTCCGGCTCCAGTAGTGTTGGCGGCTTTATCGGAGACAACAATGGCGGCACGATCACCAACGGTTTCTGGGATACGGAGACGTCGGGATTTACTGATCCAAACAATGATGGTGTCGGAAGTGGTTCTCATGCTGGCGTGGCCGGTAAAACTACCGGTGAATTGATGCAGCAGGCGACCTACGCCGGATGGGACTTTAACAATATCTGGTGGATGGAGGAAGGCTACACCAGACCGTTTTTGCGTCTGGAATACAGCACTGAAATTTCCAACGCCCATCAGTTGCAGTTGATGGCGCTGGATCCCACGGCGGATTACACGCTCGCCGCGGATCTGGATCTGACCGACGCCTTGTCCAATCCTTCGGACATGTGGGGCACGACGGGATTCAATCCGGTGGGCGATAGTGCAACGCCCTTCACCGGCACGTTTGACGGTCAGAATCACGCCATCACGAATTTCTTCATTGACCATTCCGATCAGGACTATGTCGGCTTGGTCGGCTACATGGGCGCAGGCAGTTCCGTAAGTAACGTGAGCTTAAGCAGCGGTAAATATGGTGGCACTAGTGTAACAGGCGGCAATTATGTCGGCGGCCTGGTCGGGTATAACTCCGGTGGCAGTATCAGTAATGTGGGCTTAAGCGGTGGTAAATACGGCATCGGTGTAACAGGAACAAATTATGTCGGCGGTCTTGTTGGATTCAACTCCGGCAGTATCACGAATTCCTACGTGACGACAGGAGGCACCTTGCTTCCCCATGTTGGCACGGATGTCAGCGGTGATAATTATGTGGGCGGCCTGGTGGGTGTTAACGACGACGGCAGTATTAACAACTCCTATGCCACTGTTTCAGTCAGCGGCAAATATGGTAGTGTCGGCGGCTTGGTTGGGTCAAACTCCGGTAGCATTGCCAATTCCTTTGCCACCGGTACAGTGACGAGAACAGGTGGTTATGGTAATGTTTATATCGGCGGTTTGGTCGGTGAAAATTACGGAGGCAGTATCACCAATTCCTATGCCACTGGTACAGTGACGGGAACAGGTGGTTATGGTAATGTTTATATCGGCGGGTTGGTTGGCTACAATGAAAATGGCAGTATAGACAACTCTTATGCCACGGGCTCGGTAACGAGTACGGGTCATTATGGCTACGGCGATGGTGGAAATGTCTATGTTGGTGGTCTCGTCGGATATAACATAAACTCCACTATAAGCAACTCCTACGCCACAGGCGATGTGACCGGTTATGGCGGTGCCGGTTATGGGAAATATGGTGATGTTCATGGTGGTAATGCATATGTCGGCGGCTTGGTGGGTTACAACTCAAACGGTACTATCAGCAATACCTTTGCCACCGGTGCGGTAAACGGTCATGGTGGCGATGGCGATGCCGGAGGGAATGATGGTTATGGTGGTAATGCATACGTTGGCGGTCTGGTCGGCTACAACTTAAACGGCAGCATAGACAACTCATACGCCATCGGCAGTGTAAATGGTGTTGGCGGTAATTCCCATGGTTGGGACGATGGAATGGGTGGCGATGCTTTTGTTGGCGGCCTGGTCGGGAAGAACGATTACGGTACTATCAGCAACACATATGCTAACGGTGCGGTGACGGGTTATGGTGGTTTTAACGAAGGAAGGGATGATGCCTGGGGTGGAGATACATTTGTCGGCGGCTTGATCGGCGCCAACTATGGCGGCGGCATTTCTAATTCCTATGCCACAGGTAATGTGCATACAGAGGCTGGTGGTGCCTACGGTAACGGGTGGGGTTTTGGTGGTTATGCGAATGCCGGCGGTCTGGTCGGGTGGAATGTATACGGCAGCATTTCTAACGCCTACGCCACGGGCACGGTAAATGGCATAGGTGGTCGTTCATACGGATCGAATGGTTGGGGAGGCCGAGCCTTTGTCGGCGGTTTGGTTGGTGACAACTATGGCTATACCGATGCCTATGGCACTGTCCATGGCACCATTACCAATTCCTTTTCTACAGGTGCCGTCACTGGCAGCGGTGGTTACGGATACGGATATGGTATCAATATAGCCTACTTGGGCGGTCTGATTGGGTTAAATTCCGGTAGCATTACCAATTCTTTTGCTACTGGTTTGGTAAATAACGGCATTGCCGCCGGAAACGTGGGCGGCCTGGTCGGGACCAACTACGGTGGCAGCGCTACTGCATCCTTCTGGGATACGGTTACGACCGGACAGGCAAGCAGCGCACTCGGTACCGGTTTAATCACGGCACAGATGCAAACAGCTACAACCTATACAAGCGCCGGCTGGGACAATGTAACAATTTGGAACATCGCCGACGGCAGTTATCCTACACTACAGGTTTTCTCTCCGGCAGTCAATGTCTGGGAAGGCACTGCGGGTGACGGCCTGTGGACAACGGACGGCAACTGGAGTCTCGGCCATATCCCGACAATCTTTGAAGCGGCCGACATCGGCGCCTACAGCATTGATGTTCCCGAAATTGTCATGGCGAAGAGTGTGACGACGAACGGCGCCACGCTTGCCTTCACCGGAGATACAGTCAGCTCTCTGGCCATCGGGCAGAACGGAACAGTGGTTCTGGGCACGGGGGCAGGTGATTTCAACGTTGACTACGGTACCAGCGGCAAGATCAACCTGACCGGTCACGGAACCGGCAGCGATCCCCTGTACCTGTCCGTCAACGGCAGCCCCAATTATACCGTCATCCAGCGTCTGGGTGCGGAAGGCAGCACCACCGGCACCGACTTGCAGGGCATCAACGGAGGTTTGGGCGGCAATTATGTGCTGGGTCTGGATATCGACGCCAGTTCGGCCGCATCATGGAATGGTGGAAATGGATTCATGCCCATCGGACCGTTTACGGGTGTTATGGATGGCTTGGGCCATTCGGTCAACAATCTTCCTATCAATCGTGATGCGGACAATCAGGGCTTATTTGGAGTAGTAGATGGCGCGACCATCAGCAATATCGGTGTTCTTAGTGCCAATATTATAGGCGAGGAAAATGTCGGTGGTCTTGTCGGATACAACTACGGCGGCAGTCTTGATAATACCTGGTCAACCGGTGCTGTGAGCGGCAAATATGGAGTTGGCGGCCTGGTGGGATACAATTATGGTGGCGTTATTTCCAACTCCCGTGCGAAGGCCACGACATTTGGCATCATTGGTGCGGGCGGTCTTGTAGGGATAAACAAGTATGGTAGCATTGAAAACTCCCATGCTACCGGCGCGACATTTGGCATCATTGGTGCGGGCGGTCTTGTAGGGATAAACAAGTATGGTAGCATTGAAAACTCCCATGCTGCCGGCGTGACATTTGGCATGACTGGCATTGGCGGTCTGGTCGGCCTTAACAAGTATGGCAGTATTACCAATTCCTGGGTGAGCGGTAATGTGACGGGAATGGGCTTTGATAGCAACGGGTCCGGAGGTGATGTTGTGGTCGGCGGCCTCGTGGGATCGAATAAGTACGGCAGTATTACCGGCTCCTGGGCCAGTGGCACGGTAACAGGTACGGGTGGTGATGGTTACGGATACGACGGTACTGCTAATGGAGGTAGTGCCTACGTTGGTGGTCTGGTCGGATCCAATAAATACGGTAACATTAGCGGCTCCTGGGCCAGCGGTGCGGTGACCGGTATTGGAGGTAATGGTTCTGCCTTTGTCAATGACAAGTCTGGTAGTTATGGCAGAGGTGGCAGTGTTTATGCCGGCGGTCTGGTTGGACAAAACAGGGGGGCTGACATTACCGATTCTCATGCTACCGGTAATGTAACAGGTACGGGAGGTGAAGGTTACGGCTATGGCTGGTATGGCGGTCGGGGCAAAGGAGGCAATGTTTATGCCGGCGGTTTGGTCGGAGAAGACTCAGGTGGAAATATTAGCGACTCTCATGCCACCGGCGCGGTGACAGGCACGGGCGGCAATGGTTTCGGCTATAGCTATGGCTGGAAGGGCCATGGCGCTGCTTATGGCGCTTATGGTACAGGCGGCAATGTCTATGTCGGTGGTCTGGTTGGACAAAACGAAAACTTAGGCGGGGTTATCACCGGTTCCTATGCCACCGGCGCAGTGACAGGTAAAGGCGGCAATGGCTCCACCGATGGCTATGGCTGGTGGAGTGGCGCTTATGGTACAGGCGGCAATGTTTATGCCGGTGGTCTGGTCGGACAGAACTATGGTGTTGGAATTACCGATTCTCATGCTACCGGTAATGTTACAGGTACGGGAGGTGAAGGTTACGGCTATGGCTATGGCTGGTATGGCGCTTATGGTACAGGCGGCAATGTTTATGCCGGCGGTCTGGTTGGACAAAACAGGGATGGAGTTATTAGCGGTTCCTACGCCACCGGTTCCGTAACGGGTCTCAGCGGTACCGGCAATATTGATTCGAGCAGGGGGTACGGTTATAATGGTAATGTTTACGCCGGCGGTCTGGTTGGACAAAATACGAATGCAGACATTACCGGTTCTTACGCCACCGGCGCGGTGACCGGCATAAGTGCTCAATCATATTACCCTTGGTGGGGTTCACCGGGTTATGGCATTGATGGGGGAGACGTGTATGCGGGCGGTCTGGTCGGGCACAATGTCGTGGAATCTTTTGCTTCCGGTGGTAATGTTAATGACTCATATGCCACCGGACAGGTAGCCGGTTTAGCCGGAAATGGTCATGAATATGGTGAGAGCGGTGACGTGTACATCGGCGGCTTGGTTGGCGCCAATAGGATCTCCTCATATGGTACGGGTGGCAATATCTATGGTTCATCCGCTGCCGGAGATGTGCTGGGCATTGCTGGAAACAACATCTTTTATTGGTGGAGTAGTGTTCATGGTGCATATGGAGGCAATGCCTATGTCGGCGGCCTCGTTGGATTCAACGACATCGGCCAGGACGGTGCGGGCGGGAATATCACCGACTCTTCAGCAACCAGTTCGACTTTTGGTATGGGTGGAGAGAGCAATGGCAATAATGGCAATCTCAGTAGTGGAGGAGATGCCTATGTCGGCGGTCTGGTCGGGTTGAATACGGTTGGTTCATTCTCCACGGGTGCCAATATTTACGGTTCATCCGCCACCGGAATGATCTGGGGTTCCGGCGGTTATGGATATGGGTATGGCGGAGATGCCTATGTCGGGGGGCTCGTTGGACATAATTATTTGTACGGATACGGTACTGGCGCAAATATCACCGAATCCTATGCCACCGGTGCAGTGACTGGCGTGGCCGGTGAAGGTTGGAACTGGTGGTGTGGCGGTACCGGCGGAGATGTTTATGCCGGAGGTCTGGTGGGTTCCAATACAGTAGACTCTGATGGTACAGGCGGCAATATCCATCAATCCTTCGCCACTGGTGCGGTAAACGGCACGGCTGGTCGGGGAAACGGGTACGGCCGGTATGGTGATAGTTATGGCGGAGATGCCTATGCAGGCGGTCTGGTCGGGTACAACAGTGTGAACCCGACCGGAACCGGATCCAATATCACAGAATCTTTTGCCACAGGCGACGTCTATGGTGAAGGTGGTTACAGTTACGGTTGGGGAAATGGTTCTTATGGTTATGGTAACGCTCATGCAGGAGATGTTTACGCTGGCGGATTGGTTGGATTCAATGAATTCGGCGGCATCGCCGACGCCTATGCGACCGGTGATGTAACAGGCATAGGTGGTTATGGCAGAAGCAGGTGGATGAGCGGTTATGGAGGAGACGCCACGGTGGGTGGCCTGGTTGGCTATAACAACTATGGCAACATTGAAAGAACTTACGCTGCAGGAGCAGTGTACGGTTACGGAGGTTATGCCTGGACGTATGGTGGCAGTAGTTACAATGGTAGCGCCTATGTTGGCGGCCTGATCGGCTACAACGACAACACGGTTTTGAACAGTTTCTGGGATACGGAAACGTCCGGAACGCTTACGGGTATCGGTGGCGGCACTGATTCCGGCGCAACGGGTCTGACCACCGCGGAGATGATGACATTGTCGACGTTTACCGATGCGGGTTGGGACATTGACGATGCCGGTAGTACAGGAAAAATCTGGCGTATCTATGATGCCTGGACGTATCCGCTGTTGCGCCATTTCCTGACGCCGCTGAGTGTCACAACTGTTGATGGCGGTAGTGACAGCAAAACCTACGATGGCACGCCGTATTATCTGATTGATGCCGTTTACGATCCCGCCGCTGCGGAGACAGATCCCAATATCTTTTGTGTCCTGACCTACGGCGGAAGCGATGGCGCCGTCAATGCAGGGACATATGATTTGGCTCTTGGCGGTTTGTTTTCCAACCAGATGGGTTATGATATTGACTTCGGTAGCGGGACACTGACCATTGATCCGGCGCCGCTGAGTTTTACCGGTACACGGGTCTATGACGGCACCACGGTTTTCGATGCGGCATTGTTCGGCGATGGCGGCACGATTTCAACCGGTATTGGTACGGAAACCCTTGTGCTTACAGGAACAGGTTCAGTAGCAAGCCCGAATGTTTCTGCCGGAGTGCAGGATTTAAATATGGGTGCGCTTACCCTTAATAATAGCACAGGCCTGGCCAGCAACTATACGTTTGTTGGCGGAACACAGACGGCTGTCATTACTCCCGCGCCAATCAGTTTCAACGGCACACGCATGGAAGATGGAACAGTAGTATTTGATGCATCACTTTTTGGCACTAGCGGCACCATTGCGACTGGTGTGGGTACGGAAACCATTGTGTTGACGGGTTACGGCACGGTGGCCAGCCCGAGTGGCTTTGCCGGTTCACAGCCACTAATGGGAGGAGGTTCAACCCTGTTCATTACTGACGGGATCGGACTTGCCGGCAATTACACATTTGTGGGTGGAGTGCAAACCGGTACCATTACTCCCGATTGGCTGACATTGCTTGTTGAGACGGGAGCAATTGTTGGAACCAGCACGGTTGGAGGGATTTATCTTGCGGGGCTTCTGCCGGAAGCGCCCCTTCCGATTCTTGATGGTCCGTTGCAGGAAGGGATGCTGCCTCCCTCCTTCCACCTTGCGTCGTATTTGCCACCGGCTCCTGTGGTTGAAGGCGTCATTGTGGAAATTGTCCGAAGCTGGCAATCACCTGACGACAAGACAAAGGGTGGTGAAGGGTTGATCGTTGTCGGAATTTCCGAGAGTCTGGCCCAGCCGGGTTCGTTTTTCACCTTTACGTTGCCCGCGAGCATCGCCGATCAGATTGAAGACTACGATTACAAGGTGAAGCTGACGCTTGCCGATGGCAGTCCTTTGCCGGCTTGGTTGCATTACGATAATGATTCCAAGACATTTACAGCCGTCAATGTTCCGGAAGGTTATCTGCCGGTGACCATCGTGCTGGATTTCGGCGGACAGACCTGGAAGATAGAGCTCAAACAGCAGGAGTAATTATTCACTAAATTAATATTATGAAACATGATGACAAGGGCGACCATCTGGTCGCCCTTGTCATGAGATGCCAGGAGAAAATTATGCTCAAACGTTTTGTTGGTGTTGCCGGTCTGCCGCGCTCGGGATCGACTTTGCTTTGCCAGTTGCTCGGCGAACATCCGGAGATCTATTGCGAAGGGCACAGCTCTCCGCTTTGTAATGCGCTTTTAGCGACACGCCGCTTTATCAGTGACGATCAGTTCTTTCTCTCGCAACTGGATGTCCAGTTTGACGCCACCTATCAGCACTTGTATTCGGCCATGCGCAGTTTTCTGCATGGCTGGTACGGCAACTGCGACAAACCGGTAGTGGTGGATAAAAACCGCGCCTGGCTGCACTGCGTTGAGATGCTGCTGCACATGGAACCGGAGGCCCGTTTGTTGATTACGATCCGGGAACTCGGTCAGATATATGGTTCCATCGAATCGCAGCATCAGAAAACCATTCTGGTTGATTTTATCGACCATCTTGCAGATTTTGACCGTTTCGGGCGTGCCGATCAGCTCTTTGCCAAAGAAAAATCAATTGGCGCTCCGCTGTCTTCCATCATGGCGGTGCAGGATTTGCCGCAGGCAGTCAAGGATCATATTTATTTTGTCAAATTTGAGGATTTGATCACCGCGACCAGACAGACCCTGTCACAAATTTTCGCCTGGCTGGGGGTGCCGCCTCACGAGATTGACCCTGCTCATTTGAAGGTGCGTCCCCATGAAAGCGACAGCCATTACCGTTTTAAGTATCTGCACAAGCAGCGGGTCAGTATTACGCCTCCCAGGTATCATGAAATTCCGCCGCGTATCCAGGGCCAGATCAGAAAAGCCTGCGGCTGGTATTATGATCTGTACTATCCGAACTTCCGATGAGCTTTCCCACGCTGTGAAAAGAGAAATGTTTTTAACGCAGGGAAAATAGAAAGCGCTATATCCTCTGAAACTGTTCACGCAGAGATTTAATCCGAGGGTAATTTTAGCGTTTAAACTAAGGCATGTTGCGTGCGTGTATCCCGGGCAGTGCAACCATCAAATGATCAATCCTGTTTCCGGGCAGTTTTTTATTTTTCTCTTTCCAGTCGGTCAACTCTTTATCGATGATCATCATCCGTTCAATTTTATCCACCGGCGGTCCCGTATGCAGCCATTCATCATTCTGAACAACCAGAACAGCCGCTTCAACCTGACGGTTCATCAACAGGGCCCTGCACCGCCGGTACAGGCTGATGAATGGAAACGGCATTTTGTCTAAAGATGACGCCAGGGTCAGATCGTGACTGGTCAGGAAACATTTTATTCCGCTGCTGACAAGTTCTTGCTGCCGTTCCCGGGCTTTGTCCATCGCAGCTATTCCCCCGACAAACACATCAATGGAAATGCGGCCGTCTCCCTGAATATATCTTTTAAGAAAATCAGGAATATATTTTCTGGAGATAATGCTGCCCCCCAGCAGGGGGGAAAAATTGACTTCATTGATAATAGCGCCATTCTCATGCCAGGGTTTGGAAATGTCAGGGCTGATGATGTCAATACCGGCGACATCCAGACTAAAAAGATCCGCTACCCGCAAGGCGATGTCCAGATTGGCCGGGTGCAGGTTTTGAGTGACCTCATTGACCGGATATCTGTCGCCGATTCCTCCCCATTGTGTGGATTCAATATGTCTCAGCGGCGCCAGCTCGCCTTCGGCAGGAATAGAATCAAGATTAAACCCGGCGGCGCTCAGTGCTGCGACAGCCTCGGTATCATTGGGAAATAGCTTCGATCGCAGCCAGGGTGGAAGCTTTTGTTCGGAGGCATTCGCTTGCTGTATCAGCTCCGCCACTGTTTGTTTTCCGTTTCCCATAACGGATTTAGGAATTCTTTTGACCGCGTAAAGCAATTGTCCGGCGACAATAAAAATCCGGTGACAGATGCCCGGCACTTCACGTTCAATGACGGCCAGTTTATCTTTTGACAACGCGATGGCCTTCCTGAATGCCGCCGTCAGGGATTCGTCGTTTTTAATTCCGATGGTGACACCTTCCCCCCGGTCAAGGTCGGCCGGTTTAACTACCACAGGCCAGCCCATTTGCCGGGCCACTTGCAACGCTTCTTTCTGTGTTGTTGCCGCTCCCTGAACAGGCGCGGGTAATCCTGCCGTCCGCAGCAGATTTGCCGACCAGAACTTATTCTGTGCGAGTTTCGAACCTATGGCCGAATCCATCTGCGTGGTGCTACGATCCATCAACCGTGCCTTACTGCCCCATCCCAGTTGGTATATACCCGCTCCCAGATGACTGAAGGGGATATTCATCTGATGCGCTACACGCAATAAGGGAATCCTCGATTTGCCGGGAATCTCCATTTTTTTCAGAGGGTCCAAAACCTGATTTTCCAGAAGGTTGTATAGCTCCGCGATATGCTGTGACGTTATGGGTCGTTCCAGAACCCAATGGACTATTTTGACCGCTGCATCGATGGTGAGGGCATAACACGCTGTCGGAATATGTTCAATGGAGGCTACGGTGACCACAACGTTCCAGCGGGAACGGTCTTCTTTATAGGAATGGATTCTCCGCACGCTGCCCGCGTCGAATGCGGGAACATTTCCCGCCTGCAGAAAGGTTCTTGTCAGCAACAGGCAACGCCATGCCATGCCAGCCACGGCTGCCTCATGCGCCTGATTGGGCACGGGAAATCCAATGGGCGAGCATTCGACTTTCAATACCGACTGTAACCAGTCATCAATCCTTTGTAGATTAACATCGGCAGGACACGCCAGCCGAAGAGTCATCATCCTCATCGGTTGGCGATAGATGCATGAGCCGATTTCCGCAGGCTTCGAAGAGATTGAGCCGCTGTCTCCGGTAAGGTCGGTTTCGGTGGTGAGTTTTTCCATGAGTATTCCTTGTAAGATTGTCCCGATTGAGGTGAAATGAAAAAACGTGTTTTTAAAACTTTGTTTACCAGTATTCCCTACCTTCCTGCTATGATAAATTGTTATTTTAACTTAAAATGAGAAATAAAATATTTTTGAAAAGGTGTAAGTTATTGTGCTACATGTGATTGAATGTTTTTTAAATCAAGAGATGTTA
>CAYNWA010000009.1:0-24914 GCA_964400795.1 uncultured Smithella sp. | reverse complement strand
AAAAACATTTTGCCGTGTCTTTGAAAAGAGCTTGTTTGTGCAAAGTATAGAAAAAACGATATTTTATGTCAATTATTCTTTTCAAGAATACCGATTGCCTGGGGAAGTTATTTATTGATTTTCATACAGGAAGTATTATAAATTTTTAATCGGGGATTAGGATACGTTTTATGATGTTCAAAGAAAAAGGAACCGGTGGTTCATGAACATAACAAGCGGATGATATCCATTCATGTGAATGGTTAATGGACTAAAATTTTAATGGTAGCAATCACCAGGAGCATGGAACAGCAAGGCAGCGACATTGTCATCAGGAAGATGCTTGCCGGCGATATGGAGTCGGCCATGATGATACTGTCCCGATGGAATATGGCGCCTGTTCCTCCTTCGCCTGAAAATCCCGATCCGGAACGCACGTCTATTGATATTGACAATGCGTTCGTGGCCGTCTGCGAAGGAAAGATCATCGGCGTTGCCGGTTATATAATTCTTTCCGACGCTGTCGCGGAAACGGCAAGCCTGGCTGTCGATCCCGCTTGCCGCGGTAAGAGCGTCGGTTACAAACTTCAAAAAGCGCGACTTGAGGAAATGCATCGGCGGGGCATCAGGACGGTCCGCACAGAGACGGACAGACCGGAGACGATAGCCTGGTATAAGAGAAAATTCGGGTATCGTGAAACGGGCAGGAATCCCAAAAAACACGACTTTAGTATTGCCGGAATTAACGAATGGACAGTCCTCGAACTTGATCTGGATTTCTACTTCGAACAAGGGGCGTCCCTTCAGGATGGAGAATAAATTCATTATCCATGCCTGCCCTGCCGGCTGTTTGTGTTTTTTTGCGGTGATTATTGCTTTTTAAGAAATTGACAGTCGATGATAATTTTTCTATGCTATTCTTTACAAAACGATAAATTCTCGTAAAAAAGAGGTGTTGATTGCACACAGAAAAAAAGAAAATTTTCTCTTTCCCTCTTAATCCTTTTCTGACGGCGAATGAACTGAAAAAAGTGATTGTTCCTTTCCTGCAACGGAATAAGGAAATGATGTTTGATATCTATTTTACCTGCAAAATACCTCCGTTTATGCAAGATGCGATGGGAGTTGTTTTCAAGCAGGTTAACAGACGGGATACCATTTTTTCGGATGCGATGATTATTCAGCAAATGACGGGCATTCCGGTGAGCGCCACCTTCAATAATGTCGGTGTCGCTCCGACGGATGCCCATCTGGATATATTCATCGGGAACCTGAAACCCCTTTACCGGGCCGGGCTGCGCAGCATGACCATTCCGCACACGCTCTGGTTGAAAAGAGGGTTGATTCAGGAGACATTTCCGGACATGTTCATCAAGAACACCGTTTTGAGGAGAGTCAGAACCGCGCAGGAATTCTGGTACGCGGCTGAAGCCGGATTTCATTTGATTAATATCGATAGAATTCTTATGAGGGATAGAAAATCGCTGGAAGAAGTCAAAAGGGCGCAGGAGAAGTTTGCCGGGCAGCACGGCCGGTATGTTTATACCGCCATTTTGGCTAATGAGCATTGTCTGGGCAGATGTCCGGTGATGGATGAGCATCATTTTTTCAACAACTGCCTCGGTTCGGGAGGGGCAGGCACGAATGTGCCGTATTTTAAACAGAAGGTAGGAAAGGGCTGTCCGAGAGGGAATCCGAAGGCGCCCGATCCGAATTTTATCTTTAAGATGTGCAACATTCCCTATTTTAGAAAAGATATTGAGGAATTGCTTGGATTTGTTGATGTGATAAAAATGCATGGCAGAAATGATCCCAATCTGATTAATGAAAGTATGAGCTTCGTCGATAACTATGCTCAGGGTAAAGAGGAAGTTCTTTACGGCGATCAGGATAATTTGAAAAGGGTCATTACGAACCTGAATATCGGAGAGGACAAAATCAAGCAGTGGAGAAAAATGATCAAAAATTGTAAATTTGAATGCTGGGATTGTAATTTTTGCGATGATCTCGTGGAAGAGGCGGCTCCGGGCTTGACGACCCTCGAACATGCGATATAATGAAAACGGCAAGACAATATATGCTATTGAATTAAAATCCATTTTATTTAAAGATGACCAGAAATCAGACAGGGAGATTCGAAGGTTTTAAAAGATGAACAACCGCACTGTTCGGAAGGATATAATATACACCATTTCCGCAAGGGGTAAGCACGGTGAAAAACCGGTCATGGATTTTCTTGCCGAAAATTTCAGTACAATCCCTCTAAATCAGATCGACAGCCTTTTTGGATTTGTGGAGCGTTGCACTTTATACGGAGGAAGACCTTTCAGGGGGCGGCAATTAAGTGACGCGGATGTTCAAGCCCTGTATAAGCATTCCATAGGCGTGCGCATTCCCATGACCAACTTGTTTATCAATGAAGATGAATATAAAGAGCATGGCTGGCTGTTTGAAAAGTATCATCGCGTCGGCAATTCCATGATTGTCAAAGAAGATATGTTGGCCCGCTGGATAAAACGGGATTATCCATATTACAAGCTCGAAGCAAGTATGATCAAGGAAATTAACAGCTATGAGAAAATAACAGCGGCGCTTGATCTGTACGATACGGTTGTCCTGCCCATGCACTTAAACACGCGCTATGATTTTCTCGACAAGATTGTTCAGAAAGATCGTGTCATGCTTTTTGCCAATGCGGGGTGCGCCTATAACTGTCCGGCCAGAATATGTTATCGAACCATTTCTTTAATGAACAAATTGGACGGTACAGCCGACAGAGTCATTGAAAATAGTATATTCAGGTGTTCTAAAACCACGAGGCCGCGCAAGGAACTGGGGATGATTGATTTCGACTTGGAAAAACTTTCAGCGCTGGGGTTTAAGCGGTTTAAACTTTTGCGGGAAATACCGGGAGGTATAACGGCGTTCTGATTTGTCCTGCGCGGATATTACCCAGCAGAATGAACGTGCAGAGGGATATTTTCGGGCGAAGATAATCATGGATCAATGACCGTTGTTCCGGGTTTGCCGCAGGAAGATAGAGAAAAAATTCCCGGCGGAAAAAAGATTGTAGGGGGAAATATGGATAGAAGCAGTGAATATGTAATCAACAAAGTTTGGGAAGAAAAGACTGAAGATCTGCAAAAGGAGATTATCAATTTCTGGGTGGATCACGGCGCCCTTCAGCCGGAGCAGGCCACAGAGCGGGTCATGCAGGTTTTTTGTGTCGGTCGGGACAAAACCGGGAAAATAGTCGGCGTGGGAACCGTCTATCCGCAATTTAACCAACAACTGGAAAATTCGTTTTATTACTATCGAAGTTTCGTGGCGCCGGATCATCGTTCGAATCAACTTGCTACAAGTTTACTGAATTTTACCCGTAACAATCTGAATGAGGCGTTTGTTCAAGGTGTCAACACGCGTTGTATCGGTATGTTGTTGGAAGTGGAAAACGAGATGTTAAAAAATTACTGGAACCAAGCGGTGTGGCCCTATACTGATTTTATCTATATCGGGAAAAATAACCGCGGCGACCATGTGCGGATAAATTATTTTGATGGGGCAAGGATTTCATAACGCAGGGGAATTATATTGAAATGGAGGTTTTATATTGCTTGAAACGTTTTTGTTGATTGTTGTTGCGATGGTTATGGAGTTTATAGACAGCGCTCTGGGGATGATGTATGGAACAGTTCTTTCGCCCCTTTTGATTCTTATCGGATATGATGTAAAAAGTGTTGTTCCTTGTATATTAATTTCTCAATCTCTCGGAGGCTTTATCGCTTCATACAGGCATCACCAGCTTAAAAATGCCGATTTTCAATACGGCACGACGGATTATCATATTGCTACAACCATTATTTGGTTTGGTGTGTTTGCCTGTGTTATCGGTGTTGTTATTTCCGCAAATATTTCCCCTAAAATTTTGAATACGTATATTGCCGTGTTGGTTATTGTTATTGCCTTGATGATTTTAACGGGTAAAACATTAATTATGACAGCAAAAAAAATATATATTCTCGGTTTTATAAGCGCTTTTAATAAAGCTTTATCCGGTGGCGGTTTTGGGCCGCTGGTTGCCGGAGGTCAGCTTGTCTTCAAAGACAGATCGGAGAGAGGCGCGATAGGCTCAACGGATTTTGCTGAAGCTCCCATTTGTCTTTTGAGTTTTTGTTTGTGGCTTCTGATCAACGGAATGCCTCCTCTGAGTTTAATGATTCCAGTATGTTTGGGTTCAATGATCGGAGGATTTTTCGGTCCGATGGCTTTGAGTAAAATAGGTTCTAAAGACGTTCTGAAAAAAGGTCTCGGCGTTCTGGTTTTGATACAAGGCTTGTGGATCATATATAAAGTGTGGCTTCGCTAGATGGGGAAAAATAAGATTCTAAATAAAGATATGAAACAATGAATTCATTTTCCTTGTCGTATTTAAAACAGCTCGAATCGGAATCCATTCACATTATGCGTGAAGTTGTTGCCGAATTTAAAAATCCGGTGATGCTTTACTCCGTGGGCAAAGATTCCAGCGTGATGGTTAGGGTGGCGCAGAAGGCTTTTTATCCGGGCACATTTCCTTTCCCGTTAATGCATATCGATACCGGCTACAAATTCCCGGAAATGTACAAATTCCGTGAAGAATTTTGTCAAAAAATCGGTGCCCGCCTGATTGTGGAAAGAAACGAAGAATGGATTGCCCGGGGATGTCATCCGCAAAGAATCGGCGTGGATAAGTGTTGCAGCCATTTGAAGACTGGCGCCCTGTTGGATGCTCTGCGTAAACACGGTTTTGACGCCGCTTTTGGCGGCGCCAGAAGAGAGGAAGAAAAATCCCGCGCCAAGGAAAGAGTATTTTCCCTGCGGGATGCCTTCGGCCAGTGGGATCCAAAGAATCAGCGTCCCGAGCTCTGGGATATCTATAACACCAGAATTAATGAGGGCGAGACGATGCGGGTTTTTCCCTTGAGCAACTGGACAGAGCGCGATATCTGGGAATACATCAGACTGGAACAGATTCCCGTTGTGCCGATCTATTTCGCGCTGGAGCGGGAAGTAATTTCTCAAAAAGGCATTCTTATTCCCGTGGCTGAAGATTTTGCCGGCGACAGAAAAAAAGTTAAAAAAGTCCTGTGCCGTTTCCGCTCTCTGGGTTGTATCCCCTGTACGGGGGCGATCGCTTCATCGGCGACAACGATTGACGAGATCATCGGCGAGGTAAGAGCGGCGAAAAAATCAGAAAGAGAAAACCGCGTGATTGATTTGACGTCTGACAGCTCGATGGAGCAAAAAAAGAAGGAAGGTTATTTCTAGTGTATTCGGGCGAAAAATCTTTGCTGCGTTTTGCAACCACCGGCAGTGTGGATGACGGTAAATCAACCCTGATCGGTCGTTTGTTATATGAAACGAAATCCATTTATGATGACCAGTTCGCGGCGATTGAAAAAACTTCCAAAAAGAGGGGGTTAAAAGAAGTGGAACTGGCTTATCTTCTGGATGGCCTGGCCGCGGAGCGTGAACAAGGCATTACGATTGACGTGGCTTACCGCTACTTTGAAACGCCGAAAAGAAAATTTGTCATTACGGATTCTCCGGGACATGTCCAATACACCCGAAACATGGTGACGGGTGCTTCCAAGGCCGATTGCGCTGTAATTCTGATTGATGCCCGCAACGGCGTTTTGACTCAGTCCAAACGTCACGGGTTCATTATTTCTCTTTTGCAGATCCCTCACCTGATAGTCGCGGTGAATAAAATGGATCTGGTTGATTACGCGGAGGATGTCTTTAACCGCATTGTCGAAGAGTATGAGAATTTTTCTCAAAAGCTGGATATTCACGACATTGTTTATATTCCCGTATCTGCCCTCAAGGGAGATAATGTTGTTGTCAAGAGCAAAAAGATGTCCTGGTATGACGGCACGACATTGCTGCATTATCTGGAGAATATTCATGTGACGGCGGATAGGAATCTTGTGGATTTTCGTTTTCCCGTTCAGTATGTCATCAGACCGCACCTTGATTTCCGGGGCTTTACGGGGAAAATCGTTTCCGGCACAATAACGCCGGGAGAAGAAGTTGTTGTCCTCCCTTCCGGCAAATCAAGTTCCGTTAAATCCATAAGTGCGTATGATGGTGATCTGCGGGAAGCGTTTTGTCCACAGTCGGTTGTTTTGTCGCTGAATGATGAGGTTGATGTCAGCCGGGGAGACATGATTGTCCGGAGAAAAAATCTGCCTCAGATTGAAAATCGTTTGGAAGCAATGATTTGCTGGATGGATGAAAAACCCATGAACATGACCGGACAGTATATTTTAAAACATACAACCAGATCAGTTAAGGCTCATGTAACCAAAATAATTTATAAGACAGATGTTGACACGCTGCATCGCCAGCCTACGGAAACTTTTATTCTCAATGACATCGGCAGAGTTGAGCTGAACACCTTGACGCCGATTTTCTTCGATCCTTACAAGTTAAATCATGCCACCGGCAGCTTTATCCTGATTGACCCTCTGACAAACAATACGGTTGCCGCCGGTATGATCAGGGGGGTTGTTAGAAATATTGAGGATTACGCCGAAACCGAAGAAAATGATGCTGATAAAACTAAAAAATCGCCTCACACGATATGGCGCGGGTTGAATATAGGACGTGCCGAAAGAGAAAAACAAAATACTCATCAGGCGGTCGTTCTGTGGTTTACGGGATTGTCCGGTTCGGGTAAATCAACCATTGCCGCCACCTTGGAAAAAAGGTTGTTCCAGCGCAACTGCAGGACGATGCTTCTCGACGGCGATAATGTCAGACACGGTCTTTGTTCCGATCTGGGTTTTTCCGCTGTGGACAGAAAGGAAAATATTCGCCGGGCGGGGGAAGTCGCCAGGTTGTTCTTCGATAACGGCAATATCGTCCTTAGTACATTCATTTCTCCATTCAGACAGGACAGGGAGTTTGTAAGAAGTCTTTTCCCGGATGGGAGATTTGTCGAGATTCATGTTCAATGTGACATTGAAGAATGTCGCAGGCGCGATCCGAACGGATTATACGAAAAAGCTCAGTCCGGATTGATAAAAGAGTTCACGGGATTGTCTTCACCCTATGAGGTGCCGGATAAACCGGAATTAACCATCGATACCCGGACGTTATCCATTCAGGAATGTGTTGATATTCTGGAAGAGTTTCTGATTCGTCATTCCATAATTTCAAATAAAAAAAATCCCCTTAATAAACCATAAATTAAACCCATTTTTGTTCATTTCAAATATATCTTAAAATATCAGGCGCGTGACGTATTATCAGAAAAGACATAATTTTAAACTTATGATTTTATTGAATATTTAAGTTGCATGAATCTTGTGCAGTTTGGTGTAAAGTCGTAATAATTACGTACTTATGAATATTATCAACAGAGTTATCAACAGCCATGTCCACAGTTTTGTTGAATACAAATTCAAGTACCTGAATGACAGAGGAAATATGTATCAATCAAGCATCTTATCATCCCACCCAGGTGGTCAGGTTCTCCGCCGGTTCCCGTTGCGAGATGACTTGATTGGCAGGGAACGTAGGATCCGGATAACCAAGAGCGATTGCAATCACAAGACGTTTGGCCGGAGAAATGCCTGTCTGTTCGCGAATTACATCAGGAAACAACACTCCCTGATCTTCAATGCATGTTCCCAAGTCGAAATGGAGTGCCGCAAGACAGATGCTCTGCATGACCGCGCCTAAATCCAAAAGAGGGCCTGCTTCACCTAACGCTTTGTCACAGGCGATGATTATAGCAACCGGTGCGTCGAAAAAGCGAAATCCACGCTCCATCCACCAGGCGCGTTTTCCCCTGTCTTCACGCGGAATATCCATGGCTTTGAAAAGCTGCTTGGCGAGAGTTATCTGACGATCTTTGTAAACACCCTTGTCGGGCCAGCTTACGACCAGATGATCCGGAACGATGGGCGCTCCGCTTTTTAGTTTTTCTACAATAGCAGTGCGAAGACGGTTGAGTTTCTCGCCGGTGATTATGATGAATTCCCAGGGTTGAATATTCATAGCTGATGGAGCCCGACAGGCGATTTCCAGAATTTTTCCGATTACTTCCTTCGGCACAGGTTTGTCCATAAAAGCTCGAATACTTTTACGTTGTTGTATAGCTTCTATTAAATCCATCTTGCCTTCTCCTCCGTGCTAAGAAATTTATTCTTTGTCTTACTATATCACATAAAAAATCATTATTTAAAAAAGATGTGCGTGGCACCTGGATATATTATAGTCAAGATTTTCTTGACATACAAGCGGGGCTACCTTAAACTCATCAGCAACGAAGATAAGTCATTATCAATTCTTCCATTGAAGATAAATTTAATTTAGAATTCTTTTTGATCACACATAGACTAGAGGTGGTTTTCAATGAGTGAATTCGATAAACGAAAATACATCAGGTATCCAGCCGATACGAATGAACTTGTCACGATTTATTATCTGGACGACAATACGAAAAAAACGGGACAACGAGTGGGTCTCGGTCAGAATGAAAGTTTTAAGGGTTGCTGTGTTGTTTTTGTAGGTGAATTAAATTTCAAGGTGGGGCAGGAAGTCCTTTGCGAAATCGGTGTGCTTCCCAAGACAAAAGCCAAAGTAGCCTGGATCAAACAACTGGAGGACAAGATTACCAAAGTGGGATTCTCCATGATGGAGTGATAGACCGTTCGCCGTCCAACAGTCCTGAACAATCCGAATTGTATTATCAGTGAGAATGTAATCTAAAATAACACGACAACATAGGATATTTTGTCTGTTCAATCCTGCATGAGCACTTTAGGGATTGATGATCGTAACTGCATTGCCAAGGGCATAATTTATTTTTGTGTTTATAGGAGGAATCGGAGCAATGGAGAAGAAAGAAATGAGTAGGGAAGAAATGATTAAAAAGCTTGTTGATTCTGACTTAAACAACATATCATTAGAACAGAGTATTAAATTCCTTCAACGCATTCTTCTGAACGGTTGGAAAGGGTATAATGAGATGACTGATTCAGAACTGAAAGAGGCTTTCAACCACAGGGAGTTCAGAAAAACTGTTAGACAGTAGCATGTTAGAAAATGTCGTGGCTTTTGGAGCGCTGAAAAATCCAGCAGCGCAAAAAATCACCACAAGATAACCTTTAAATAATAATAATCAATGGAGGTTAAAAATTTTCTTGGCGGAAGTGCATGGGAATCGAACCCACCTGGGACGGTTTTAGCGCCCCACACCGAATTTGAAGTCCGGGAGGCCCACCAGTGACCTTGGCACTTCCAATGGAGAATTTATCTGCAAAATGGCAAAGTGTCAACATGCAAAAGAATATCAATGTCTCTTTATAATTGAAGGGAATCAGACTGATATAAAGAATCATCCAGCAACTGAATGGTTACCTCTGCACCTTTTTTGATTTTGGTTTCGCTTTCCCCCATGACAATCAGGCCATTGGCGGCG
Source organism: uncultured Smithella sp. (assembly GCA_964400795.1). Lineage (GTDB taxonomy): Bacteria > Desulfobacterota > Syntrophia > Syntrophales > Smithellaceae > Smithella. The sequence continues at coordinate 15,463 of CAYNWA010000009.1, read as the reverse complement.
ACCATTGATTTGAGAATGCCGGAGCCCTGATTGCCCGTTGTGGTGGCAATGTATTTCCCTTTTTCTTTTTTTATGATGGCACGGATAAAATGTTTGAAGCCCGCCTGTTTTTGAAATTCTTCAGCACAAATTGCTTTTATCGTCTGACGGAAAATTTTTGTATGTCCCTGCATTTTTAAAAGGGAAGGTCGCACGAACTGTTCAAAAGAAACCATCGCGGATACTGGATTGCCCGGCAGACCGAAAAGCGGAACGCCCTCGATAGAGCCGAAAGCGAGTGGTTTACCTGGGCGCATGGCGACCTGCCAGAAATGCATGGCGTTGCCGATTTCCCCCATGACGTTTTTAACAAAATCGAAATCGCCGACGGAGACGCCGCCTGAGGAAATAATCAAATCGGCATGCAGCGCCGTTTTAAAGGTTTCCTGTAAATCAATTTTTTTATCTTTGGAAATTCCCAGCATGATCGGTATGGCGCCGCATTCCAGAACCTGTGCCGCCAAAGAATAGCTATTGCTGTTCACAATTTTCCCCGGCGGCGGATCGATTTCGATGTCCACCAGTTCATCGCCGGTGGACATAATGGCCACACGCGGCTGTTGATAAACGCTGACAAAAGCCTTGCCCAAAACGGCGAGCATTCCGATATCAGCGGGACGCAATAAGGATCCCTTTTTGACAACGAGGTCTCCCTTGTGTACATCCTCGCCCGCAAAACGTATATTGTCGGTTTTTTTTGCGGACGAATAGATGATAACAGTCCTGCCGTCTTTTTGCGTGTCCTCCTGGCGGACAACTGCATCCGCGCCTTCAGGAATGACTGCGCCGGTCATGATGCGGGAGGCTTCGCCCTTTTTTATTTTTTTAAAGGCGATTTTACCTGCCGGTATATTTTCGATAATTTTTAGTTTCAGGGGGTTGTTTTTGGATGCGCCTTTGGTGTCGGCGTAGCGAATGGCATAACCGTCCATAGCCGAATTATTGGCAGAAGGGATATTGCGCGGGGCGACAATGTCTTCGCCTATGACTCGTCCCCGTGATTCAATGATATTGATTTTTTCCAGACCCAATGACCGGAAACTGGCAAGAATTGTCTCCAGCGCCTTTTCCACAGAAATCATGTCAATTCTCCCTTGAACTGATACGCGGCAGTTTATCAAAGTCGGGACGGTTGTCAATATGTATTGGGTAAATATTTGTTATTCAATCTATTTTTTATGATGAACTTTTCCATTGAATTATCGACGAAAGAAGATTAGTAATGACAGAAGATACCCATTCTGGATTTGACGTGCTATTTTCGATCCAGAATGGGTTTTGGTGTTGGTTTGTTCAAGTTTAATGTGGATTTTTATCAGTGCGAAAAATTATCATAGAAAAAAACAAGGAAGATACCGAACCTTTTCGTGATCTTCTACGTAAAATTAATCAGGGTTTTGTAAAGCTTCATGTCAGCGGTCTTGTCGGAGCGGCTCGTTCTTTTTTGACGTCTCTTCTTTTTGAGCGATTGAACGGACCTTTGCTTGTCGTGTGCCCGGAAGAAAAAGAAGCGGCTGCCTTCGCGCGCCATGTATCTGTTTTTCTGGGAGAAGAATACGTTTTTCATTACCCGTCGCTTGATTTTCTGACCATTGATATGTTTGCTCTCCAGCGGGAGGAGGAGTTGCTTCGCCTGAATGCGCTGGCCAATATACGGATCAATAGCAGAATTATCGTTGTCGCTTCTGTGAACGCTTTAATGCAGAAAATAATGCCTGTTCGGGAATTCGATCACTATCTACAAATCATTTCGTTAAATGACACTGTTCACAGAGATGAATTGTGCGATCGGCTTATTTCTCTGGGCTACAAAAGGGAAAGTCTTGTGGAGGAGAAAGGAGAATTCAGTATCAGGGGAAATATTATTGATATTTTCCCTCCGGCTGAAAAAAATCCATTGCGTTTGGAAATGTTGGGTGATGAAATCGAATCCATCCGTATTTTCAATACGTCTTCCCAGCGTTCCCTGGGAGAGGTCTCCGCTTTCATGATGACCCCGGCCGGCGAGGTGGTCATGAATAGTTCGACTTTGGAACTTGCCATTCGGAATATTAAAAGGCGTGCTGATGATCTTTCGTTTTCCCGCGATATCCGTAACCGTTTGGTGAACACATTGAAAGACGGTTTGACCAGTTCTATCAACCCGATATTTTTACCGTTGTTTTATGAATCTTACGATCATGAAACAGGACTTTCCGGCAACACATTGTCGAATATATTCGATTATCTGTCAAAAAATACGTTGGTGATTTTCGATGACCGGTTAGCCATAAATCAATCCGTTCAGAACACGGATATGATCATTGACAAGTCGTTATTCAAAACCAGGAACAGCGGTAAATTTTATCTGGAAAAAGAAAATTCATATTTAGATCCTGGTTCAATCACATTAATTTTGGATTCATTCAGGCAGATTCATCTGGAAGGCCTCCATCTGGATAATGGAAATGATAATGCGGAATCCACGATTACGTTTGAAACGTACCCGTTGGTTTATGTCGGAGAATCGGTTTCCGGGGAAATTAAGGAAGATAGCTCTCTGCGACTGGCAGCGGATAAAATCAAATCGTGGCTGGCTGAATCAATGTTGATAATTTTCTTTTGTCCGGCACCGGAAGATGTTCAGCGGATGAAACAACTTCTCTTGTCTTATGAATTGCCGGTGCAAATTTCAGCTACGTCCGGTTCTGTGCTCGAAGTGATCAATCTGTGGCAGGGGAATCCTCAACTTATGTTACGGGCAGGGGAAATATCCGCCAGTTTTATCATGCCCGCAATGAAATTGGCCGTTCTAACCGGAGAAGAAATATTTGTTAAAAAAACTTCCCACCGTCGTGTACGGCCTGTTCGGGAAGGTTATTTCATTAAATCCTTCGGCGATTTAAAGGAAGATGATTTTGTCGTCCATAAGGATTTTGGCATTGGTGTTTATCGCGGTTTAAAAAAAATTACCGTGAGAAAAATCGAAAATGATTTTTTAGTTATTGAGTATCTGGACGGCGATAAACTCTATATTCCCGTTAATGCTCTGGAAAGAATACAACGCTATCTTGGTTCCGATGGCTATATTCCAAAGATTGATAAGATGGGCGGTACGTCCTGGGAAGCCGTTAAAGAAAAGGTGAGAAAATCGGTGCGGGAATGTGCCGAGGAACTGGTGTCCATCTATGCCGCGCGCGAGGCGCTGGAGAGAAAGTCATTTTCACCGCCCGACCGTATTTATGAGGAATTCTGTTCGACGTTTGAATTCGAAGAAACACCTGATCAGGTCAAGGCGATTGAAGATATCAACATGGATATGGATGATGATAAACCGATGGATAGATTAATTTGCGGCGACGCGGGCTTCGGCAAAACCGAAGTCGCTGTGCGCTCGGCTTTCCGGGCAGTCATGGACGGCAAACAGGTGGCTGTTTTGGTGCCGACGACCATTCTGGCGGAACAACATTATCAGACTTTTTCCCGGCGTTTCAGAGATTTTCCGGTTCGCGTGGAAGTCTTAAACCGTTTCAAAAGCATTGCCGAACAAAAGAAAATAGTGGAAGAGACAAAAAATCAGAAAATCGATATGGTTGTGGGAACGCATCGCTTATTACAAAAGGATGTTGAATTTAAGGATTTAGGATTGGTCATCATCGATGAGGAACAGCGTTTCGGCGTGTCGCATAAGGAAAAGTTAAAAAAAATGCGAACACTGGTCGATGTGTTGACGCTTTCAGCAACGCCGATTCCACGCACGCTTCATTTATCGCTGGTCGGCATCAGGGATTTGTCCATCATCAATACGCCGCCCGAGGATAGGGTTTCCATTAAAACGTATGTTCTGGAGTTTGATGAGGATGCCATTAAAGTCGCGATAGAGAAGGAACTGCTGAGACAGGGGCAGGTGTTTTTTGTTCATGACCGTGTCCGTTCAATTTATTCCATCGCACGCTTGGTTCAGCGTCTTGTGCCTCAGGCTGTCGTGGGTGTGGTTCACGGACAGATGAAACCGGCGGACATTGAAAAAACGATGACTAAATTTGTCCGGCAGGAATGCGACGTTCTTGTTTGTACAACCATTATCGGTTCGGGTCTCGATATTCCCACCGCCAATACCATCATCATTAATCGTGCTGAAAAATTCGGACTGGCGCAGCTATATCAAATCAGGGGAAGGGTGGGACGGTCCAGTCGCGAGGCGTTTGCTTATTTGCTGTTGCCCAAAGGAGCTATGCTTTCACGCGAAGCCATGAAAAGACTTCAGGTGATCAGGGAATTATCCGAACCGGGGTCGGGATTCCGGATAGCCTATAATGATCTGGAGATTCGCGGCGGAGGCAATCTTTTGGGGATGTCCCAGTCCGGGCATATTTCAGCGGTCGGTTACGAGCTTTATACGGAATTGATGGAGAAGACGATTCGGGACATCAAGGGCGAAAAAACTGATGAAGAAGAATTATTGCCTGAAATTCAGATGGGCATTTCGGCTTTTATTCCTGAGAATTATGTGCAGGATGTTCATCAGCGGCTGACATTATACAAAAGAATATCTATGGCGGTAAATGACGAAGAAATTAACCTTATCGAAAGCGAGATGCGGGATTGTTATGGGGAAATGCCATCATCAGCGGATAATTTGTTACGGGTAATTCGCATCAGAAATTCTCTGAAGCCGTTGAAAGGTAAGAAGATGGGCTATGATAGTAAAAATTTTTATATTTTTTTCAGGGATAATTCCCCGGTTGATCCTGAAAGGATTATTTCTCTATATCGTAAGAAAATTAAAGATTTACGTTTTACTCCGGATTATAAGTTGTTTTTCCCCGCTCCGTCGCTTTCCGAAAAAGAAATATTACATCAAGCCGATTTGTTGTTAAAGATGCTTGCCCAATAGTCGTAAGCAGGATATAAGGAAATATTATGAGAAAAGCAAATCAGCCGTTCAACATTTTTTCTTTTGCCGGAAAATCTGGGGTCATATTATTGGCGCGTTTCTGTTTTTTTTATTTGCTTTTGTCTTTCTTCATTGTAGCCTGCGACAAAATTAATACATTTTTCCGTCCGCACGTTGCCTCGGTTAATGATTCCAAAATTTATCTTGATGAATATCAAGCCCGCATTGATAAAAAAAAACGTTTGGTGCCAGAAAATTTTCTGAATCAGCCTGATTACATGAAAAAATTTGAAGAAGAAATTCTTAACAGTATGATTATGGAAAAAATATTGTACCTTCGCGCCCAGGAGCTGAACCTATCTGTGAGCGATAGTGAGTTGGAGGATAAAATCAAAGACATTAAAAAAGATTACGGCGAAGATTTCACAAGCTTGTTTGCCAAGGGAAATATAGATTATGGAAAATGGAAAGAGGAATTTAAAAATGAACTCCTTCTGCAGAAACTTATCGAAAAGGATGTAAATGCCAGCATTAAAATAACCGAAGATGAGATAGAAAAATATTTTGAACAACACCACAGCCATTACAAAAGTGAAGCAAGGGTTAAGGTATTGCAGATTGTCGTACGAGATATGCCCACCGCTGAAAAAGCGATGGAAAGATTAAAATCGGGAGAAGAATTTGCCAAAGTGGCCTCAGACCTTTCGATCAGTCCGGAGGCCTCCCGGGGCGGTGATCTGGGATTTATTAACCGATTCGTCATGCCGGAACCCTTGGATGAAACCATTTTTAGAATACCCGTTAATACAATCAGTCCGATCGTACAGAGTTCTTATGGGTTTCATATATTCAAGGTTACGGAGAATCAACCTGCAAAAGAAAGAGCATTGGCCGACGTCAGGGAAGATGTTATTGCCGACGTACGTTTTCAAAAAGAAGAATCGGCTTATGTCATCTGGTTGGAAAAACTAAAGAAAAAAGCTGTTATAAAAAAAGAAACAAATATTAAATTGAAAAAATATCATCAGTAAATTTAAACAAGGGGGAAAGGGTTGTGGATTTTTACAGAAAGATTGGATTAATAATATTCCTGAGTATCATGCTTTTCACTCTGCCGGTTTACGCCAGGATTGTCGATAAGATTGTCGCCGTAGTTAATGATGAGATCATAACCCTTTACGAACTGAATTCGGCGTTCGAACCTTACCTGAAAAACATTGAAAATACTTATAAAGGTCAAGACAAGGATGACTTGATCATACAGAGTAGAGAAACTTTCCTGCAAAGACTTGTTGACAATTTGCTGATTGAACAGGAAGCAAAAAGAACAGGCGTTATTGTCAAGGAAGAAGATGTGATGGGTGTTATTCAGGAAACGCTGAATCGACAAAATTTAAGTATGCAGGATTTTCTTAAAAATCTTGCCGCGGAAGGCAGCACCATTGAGGCTGTAAAAAAGGATATCAGATCGCAAATAGTCCGTACGCGATTGTTGCGCCGGGAAGTAAAAGATAAAATAATTGTCAGCGATAGTGAAATCGGAGCTTATTATAACGAACACCGCCAGGAATACGAAGGTAAAGAAAGTGTGAGAATGAAGCAGATTTTATTGCCCCGTCCTTCCGGGGCGGATAAAAATGTGGAAAAGAAGTTAAAAAATGAGGCCCTTCGTCTGCGGGATCGAATCATAAAAGGAGAATCTTTTGATTTGTTGGTTGCTCAATATTCGAAGGGACCGGCGGCGTCACATGGCGGTGACGTCGGTTTTATCGAGAAAGGAACCATTATTCCGGAGGTTGAAGCGGTGGCATTCGGCCTTCCCGTGGGCCAGGTGAGTGAGGTCATCGAGTCCAGTGTCGGATTTCATATTATTAAGGTCGTGGACAAAAAAGGCGCCGGATTGAAGCCGATTGCTGTGGTGAGAGAGGAAATCAAAGCAAAACTTGAAGAGGAAAAATTGGACAAGAAATTCGGAGAATGGATTGCTTCCGTCCGAGCCAGATCGCACGTTGAAATAAAATTATAAAATGTGAATGAAAATTAGAAATGAACGCGATAAAAATAAGAGGCGCCGCTCAACATAACTTAAAAAATATAAGTTTGGATATTCCCCGGGATAAATTTGTTATCATTACCGGCGTAAGCGGTTCCGGCAAGTCGTCGCTGGCGTTTGATACTATTTATGCTGAAGGCCAAAGACGGTATGTGGAGTCGCTTTCCACCTACGCCCGTCAGTTTATCGGTCAGATGGATAAACCAATTGTGGAATCCATCGAAGGTTTATCGCCGGCCATCGCCATTGAACAGCGCGCGTCAAGCCATAATCCCCGCTCCACGGTCGGCACAGTGACTGAAATTTACGATTATTTTCGTTTGCTTTACGCTGCGATCGGCATCTGTCATTGTTACAGGTGTGGACGGGAAATCAAATCACAAACCATTGACGGTATTCTGGAAAGTGTTCTTTCTCTTCCGGAGAATACAGCGTTCAGTGTTCTGGCGCCGCTGGTGCGAGGCAAAAAAGGTGAATTTCAAAAAGAGTTGAAAAAACTTCAAAAAGACGGCTTCGCGCGTGTTCGGATCGACGGAGACATTCGTGATCTGGCCGAAGATGTGGAGCTGGAGAAAAACAAACGTCATGATATTGATCTGGTTGTGGATCGTCTGGTTTTAAAAGAAGGCATCAGAAAAAGATTGCGGGATTCTCTGGAGATTGCGACCGGTCGTGCGGAAGGGCTTGTGCGCATTGTCATTGCCGGCGGTGAGGACATGCTTTTCAGCGAAAAATATGCCTGTCCCGATTGCGGGATAAGTATTCCCGCACTGACTCCCCGCATGTTTTCTTTTAACAGTCCCTATGGTGCCTGTCCCGACTGCAATGGTCTCGGCTCTTCGATGCGTTTCACGGAATATCTGGTTGTGCCTGATACCGGCATGTCCCTGCGGGATGGAGCGATTGCTCCTTGGGCGGGACGCAGTTCGCTGTACTATTACAGCATCCTGGATGCCCTCAGCACGCATTATCGTTTTGATCTTAATACGCCCTTTAATAAACTTCCGGACAGGATTCAAAAAGTTCTGCTTTACGGGTCCGGCAATGAGAACATCAAGTTTTATCATGACCGCGGTAATAAACGGTACTTCACGCACCGGCCGTTTGAAGGAGCCATTAAACAACTGGAACGTCGCTGGAAAGAAACCACTTCCACGGCGGTGCGCAATGATTTGATGCGCTACATTGATTTGAGCGCCTGTGACCATTGTCATGGCGCTCGTTTAAAAGAAGAAGTGCTTGCCGTTACCGTGATGGATAAGACTATTTATGAACTTTGCAAGTTATCCATTCGCGACTGCTTTGATTTCTTCGAGCAGATGAACCTTACGCCGCAGGAAATCAGTATTACAGAAAGAATTATTCGTGAAATCAAAAGCCGCCTGCAATTTATGCTGAATGTCGGCATGGATTATTTAAGTCTGGAAAGACCTACGTCTTCTCTGTCGGGAGGGGAAAGCCAGCGGATTAGACTCGCCACGCAGATAGGATCCGGATTGATGGGCGTGTTGTATGTTTTGGACGAACCGACGATCGGACTTCATCAGAAAGATAATTTGCGTTTGATTGATACGTTAAAAAGACTTCGTGACATGGGCAATACGGTGCTGGTGGTGGAACACGACGCCGATATGATCATGGCGTGTGATCATATCGTGGATATCGGACCGGGCGCGGGAACAGACGGTGGAGAAATTGTTTTTCAGGGAACACCGTCCGACATTCTGCAAAGTGAAGATTCGCTTACCGGTCGTTATCTGTCAGGCAAAGAATCAATAGCAATGCCTTCTCAGAAAAGGCCCGTCAAGGGCAGGCATATAATCCTGGAAGGAGCAAACGAAAATAATCTGAAAAATATTGATATTAAGATACCGGTCGGTGTTTTTACAGCGGTGACCGGGGTATCCGGTTCCGGTAAAAGCACGATGGTGATTGAAACGCTTTATAAGGTGATGGCGCGGCGTTTGAATCAGTATAACGGATCAATGGGAAAAATTAAAAAAGTTGTTGATCTGGGAGACATTGAACGCGTCATCATGATCAATCAGCATCCCATTGGCCGGACACCGAGATCTAATCCGGCAACCTACACCGGCGTATTTTCTTTTATCCGTGATTTATTTACCAATCTTCCTGAATCAAGGATAAGGGGGTATAAACCGGGGCGTTTCAGTTTCAACGTGAAGGGCGGACGTTGTGAAGCCTGCGAAGGGAACGGCTTGATTAAGATCGAAATGCACTTTTTGCCCGATATTTATGTGACCTGCGATGTTTGTCATGGAAAAAGATTCAATCAGGACACGCTCGATATCAAATATAAAGATAAGAATATTGCCGATGTTCTGGATATGACCGTCAACGAGGCGCTGGTCTTTTTTTCCAACATTCCTTCAATTAAATCGCATCTGCAGTTACTAAACGATGTTGGCCTGGGATACATTCATCTGGGGCAGTCGGCTACGACACTATCCGGCGGTGAAGCCCAGAGAATAAAACTGGCGCGGGAATTGGGAAAAAAAATAAACAGTAACACCCTTTATATTCTGGATGAACCGACCATTGGACTGCATTTTGCCGATATTCAGAAACTGCTGGATGTTTTGATGCGTCTTGTGGATATGGGAAATACAATGGTTGTCATAGAACATAACCTGGATGTCATCAAATGCGCCGATTATGTGATTGATCTGGGACCGGAAGGAGGCTCGGGCGGCGGTAGCATTATATCTTCTGGAACGGTCGAGAAGGTGGCGCATGATGATCATTCCATAACCGGTCAATTCTTAAGAGAAGTTATTCATAACTGAAGTTTTCGTCAAACCTGTCTGATCAGACATAAAAAAAGTTCAGATTATATAATGAGCTTTTTGAAGCCCGCGACTTGCAACCCTCCGGCTTCTGCCGGAGGAGACTCCACTAAAATTGTTAGACGATGAATTCATTGAGAAATGAAATTGAGAAACGAAACCTTGACATAATTGTCAAAATAGTTTTTAATTCGTCCTATTAAAAAATTATTGTGGTTATAGGTAACAGAAAGGATTTTAAGCTGTCTCAACGTTTAAGTTGTCAACATTCTATTTTAATTGTCGATGATGAAGATTCCATCCTTAATGCTTTTAAGCGAATTTTAGCTGATGAGGATTATGATGTTCGTGTCGCGAATAATGGTTTGGACGGGCTGAATATTCTGCGCTTGGCCAAGAACCCTTTTTCTCTCATTATTTCCGATCAACGAATGCCTGAGATGAACGGTGTTCAATTTTTTGCCCAAGCCAAGGAGATTTTCCCGGACGCCGTACGCATTCTTCTCACAGGCTATTCCGATTCCGACTCCATTATTGAAGCTATCAACAAGGGCGGAGTTCATCTTTATTTCACAAAACCATGGCATGAAGAGGAAATACTGCTTCATATCAAGCAGTCTCTTTCCAAAGTTGAAGTTTTGGCTGAAAACAAGCGCCTGCTGGAACTGATAAAAGAGAAAAACAAGGAATTAATGACTTTAAACAAAGCGCTTGAGAAAAAAGCGTTGGAAAAGACAAACGATCTTCTGATTCAGACGGAAAAACTCAAGGAGAGTTATAAAAAATCACAAATCATTTTGGACGGTATTGTCCGGACATTATCCAAAATTATAGAAACGAGGGATCCTTATACGTCGGGACATGAAGATCAGGTGGCGAAGATTGCCTGCAAAATTGCCCAAGAAATGAAATTGTCTGAAGATCAGATTTCTTTTATTCATATCGCAGCGACTCTTCATGATATCGGTAAGATATCCGTTCCTTCCGAGATTTTGACCAAACCCAGTGCTTTGAGTAAACTCGAGATGGAAATTATCAAAACACATTGCAAGGTCGCCAACGATGTTCTGAAAAGTATCGAATTCCCTTATCCTGTGGCGGAAATTATTTATCAGCACCATGAAAGGATGGACGGTTCGGGTTACCCGAGAGGCCTGAAGGGTGATGAGATCGCACTGGAGGCGCGTATTATAGGGGTTGCGGATGTTATCGACGCGATGGCTTCCTACAGACCTTACCGGCCGGCGTTGGGAGTGGATGCCGCCATTCAGGAAATAGTCAAATTCAAGGGTATAACATACGACCCGGTGGTCGTTGATGCCTGTCTGAAGGTTTATAAGAAAACTTCAGCCAATCTGACAGACGGTAACCCCTTATCCATCAATTAACGGTTTTTAGCTCAACCTTCTGTTATGTTCTTTCTCCGAAAATAGCCCTGCCGATGCGTACGATTGTTGCGCCTTCTTCGATGGCTATTTCAAAATCATCCGTCATACCCATGGACAGTTCGTTCATCTGAATGCCTTCAATTCCTTCACGAATGATTTTGTCCTGTAAATTTCTCAACGCGGAAAAATAGGGACGGGAATTTTCGGGATTATCGGAATAAGGTGCCATGGTCATCAGACCTTTTACCGAAACATTTTCTAAAAACGAAATATCTTTAATCAGTTCTATAGCCTGAACGGCCGATATACCGCTCTTTGTTTTTTCTCCGCTGATGTTTATTTCGATTAAAACGTTGATTTTTTTATTGATCAGACCAGCTCTTTTATTGAGTTCTCCGGCCAGTTCCATACGGTCGACAGAATGGATGTAGTCGAAGAGATTGACAACGTACTTTGCTTTGTTGGTCTGGAGATATCCGATCATGTGCCACTCAACGCGCTTATCTAATAACGCGATTTTTTCTTTGGCTTCCTGAACATAATTTTCTCCGAATGATGTGATGCCTGCGGCAATGGCTTCTTCGACACGTTCTGCAGAAACGGTTTTCGTTACGGCGAGAAGCTTGATGGAATCTGGTTGTCGTTGACATCGAACCGCGGCCGCGGATATACGCTGTCTGATGGAGTTGATATTGGCGGCAATAACGGTTTCCATGAATTTCAACCTAAAGTGATTGCCTGCAGTCTGGAAAACTCTTCCAGAACTTCGCAAAGCGGCAGTCCGATGACGTTGGTGTAGGAACCACGGATGGATTTGATGAAAAAGGCACCTTTGCCCTGCACGGCGTACCCGCCGGCTTTATCGTATGGTTCGTCACAATTTATATACCAGTTCATTTCTTCCGCGCTTATGGTTTTGAACCGTACAGCGGATTGCACAACTTTCGTTGCATAAATTTCCGATGCCATGTGGGCAATGGTAAAGCCGGTAAATACTTTATGCTCTCTTCCGCTTAACTTATTTAGCATTTTTTTTGCCTGTGCCGGGTTGTGAGGTTTGCCCAGAATGATCCCGTCAATAACAACAATAGTATCCGCGCCCAATACCCAGGAATCCGGATGCCTCCGGGCGATAGCCATGGCTTTGTCACGGGAAAGTCTCTTCACGTGTTGCGCCGGACTTTCTCCTTTGAGATAGTCCTCATTGACGTGGGCAGGAATGATTTTAAACGTGAGCCCGACGGATTGAAGCATTTCCTGCCGCCGCGGAGAAACGGAGGCTAAAATCAATGGGGCATTGAGAGTAATGGTCATATTCTTTATATTGTCCTATGGCTGATCTTTCATTTCTATCACAGATTTAAATATGCCTGTCAATTGTAAATTGCGGTTGCATTTCCATATAGACTGGCGTTATCATATAAAAAATAAAGAGGCGAATCATGAAAAAGATATCTATTTTATTCTGGAGTCTGATTTTTTTAGCGGTATTTTTTAATGTGGCTCTGGCCGTTGAAAGGATTGTTCAGCTGAACATACCGGGATGTGCCGCTTGAGGTTCTAAATCCAGGATAGGGTCTATCCTGAAAGAGATTAAAGGCGTTAAAAAATTTGACTTCGAGAAAAAGGATTTTGTTGTGGTGACTTTCGATGACGAAATGACCACTCTCGATATCATCATCAATGAACTCGGTAAAAAAGGAAATAAAGTTAAAGGTAAACCGGTTTACCTAAAATAACCTTAAAGATATTTTTTCATTTTAGCCGCTTCCAGTTTTTCGACAATCTTTTTGACATCCTGGGAGCGTCCTTTCTTACAGATGAGCAAGGCATCTTTTGTTTCGACAATGATTAAATCTTTGACGCCCACCAATGCCGTCAGTTTATGCGGATTGTAAACCAGCGAGTTATCCGAATCCTCCATCAATATTCTGCTGCCACTCAGCGAGGAGTTATTTTTTGTGTCCTTGGGAGATATGTCCGCTAGAGTGTCCCAACTGCCGACATCACTCCAGCCAAAATCTCCCGGAATGATAAACACATTGTCCGCTTTTTCCATAACGCCATAGTCAATGGAGATGGAAACCAGTTTTTTATAGACGCGTGATATCGTTACCGCTTCATCCGGGGTACCCAATGCCTGGTCAATTTTCATCAACCCGGCGTGTAATTCCGGGAGCCAGTGGCCGATTTCTTTCAGGATGACGGAATTTTTCCATATAAACATGCCGCTGTTCCAGTAAAAATTACCGCTTTCGATAAATATTTTTGCCTGCTGAAAGTCCGGTTTTTCACGAATGGATTTTACGCGAAAAACGTCTTCGTCATTTATGGTTTTAAATAACTCAGCCCGTTCGATATAACCAAAACCCGTTTGAATACTGGATGGTTTGATGCCTATCGTTACCAGCCCGTTTTCTTTCGTTGCTGTTTCTGCCGCCGTTCTGATTGCCTGGAGATACTTTTCTGAATCGGCTATAACATGATCGGAAGGCAGGACAATCATGACATCATCGGAAACGATTTTTCGGATGTGCAATGCCGCCAGCCCGATGCAGGCTGCGGTGTTTTTCCCTTGGGGTTCGATAATAATGTTTCGGGGGGGGATTTCCGGAAGTTGTTTGATTAATGTGCCGGCATGCTTTCTTCCCGTAACCACCAAAATATTTTCAGGAGAAATGAGGGGCTTGATTCGATCAACTGTTTCTTGAATAATCGTTTTGTCACTGATAATGTCCAACAAATGCTTTGGTTGTTTCTCTCTGCTACGGGGCCAGAACCTTGCCCCCTTTCCGCCAGCCATTATTACTGCGTACATTGTTTCTTCTCCCTTATGCCCTGATATTAGCATATCGGTGGCAAATGGTTATAATATAATGTCTCTTGCAATTTCAAGCTGGAAAAGATAATTTATTGTGAGACTTAAATTTCAAGAACAAAGTGAATTGAAATTTATAAGTGGAACAATCCCGCAAAGCGGAGGGTATGATATTCCGCAGCTTGCTGCGGAATTGTTTCCAGAGCTTGCTTTGGGGTTCATACCCGTGATGGCACAATGTCCAAAATATCCTATCCGGAAATAACTCTGAAAAAGGGGCGGGAAGAAGCCATCCTGCGTGGTCATCCCTGGATATTTTCCGGAGCAATAACCAACGTCAAAGGAAATCCGGGTGCCGGAGATATTGTTCTTGCTAAAGATTCGGCAGGGAATAATCTGGCTTTGGGGTTTTATAATCCTTCGACGGATATTGCCTTCCGTGTCCTGACCAGAAAATGCGCGGAAAATATTTCCCAGTATTTCTGGCAGTCCCGCTTGCACGAAGCATACAAATTAAGGCAAAAAATCATCGGCGAAGAAACAAACGCCTATCGCTTAATCAACGCGGAAGGCGATGGTTTTCCCGGACTGATTGTTGATGTTTATAATACAACACTGGTTATTTCGATTGCCACCGCGGGTATGGAACAACAGAAGAGTCATATTATAAACGCTTTGATTTCCCAGTTAAAACCGACAAAAATTCATGAACTGAGTAACAGCCGTTCCCGCAAGCTTGAAGGATTGGATTCGAGCTGTGGGATTGTGTTCGGAGAAGATTCGGGCAATAAGATGGATATTATGGAAAACGGTTTGAGGTTTGAAGTGGATATCGTTTCGGGACAGAAGACAGGATTTTTTCTCGATCAGCGTCTGAATAGGGAGAAACTGGGAGCTTTGAGCTGCGATGCCCAGGTTTTGAATTGTTTTTGTTATACGGGCGCTTTTTCCGTTTATTGCGCTGAAGGCGGTGCTAAAAGAGTGGTATCTCTAGACATATCTCATTCGGCCTGCGCCTCTGCCAGGAAGAATTTGCATCTCAACTGGTTTACCGTCGAAAATTATCCGGTCATCGAAACCGACGTTTTCGATTATCTCAGAAATACGTCGGAAAATTTCAGTATTATTATTCTGGATCCGCCGGCTTTTGCGAAAACAAAAAAAGATGTGGCTAAGGCATCGCGGGGCTATAAGGAAATCAATTTACAGGCGATTAAACATCTTGCGAAAGGTGGATTTCTGGCCACTTTTTCCTGTTCCAATTTTATTGAAGAAGATCTTTTTTACAAGATTGTTCTGGGGGCGGCGCGGGATGCCGGATCTGATCTGCAGTTATTGTCGAGGCTGGAAGCCGGGCCGGATCACCCCACGTTGTTTGGTCACCCGGAAGGCCGTTATCTTAAAGGATTGTTGCTGGTCAAAAGAAATTAATGAGACCCAAATTTCAGAAACGAAGTGCACTGAAATTTGATGGTCGAATTA
>CAYNWA010000008.1:107444-115408 GCA_964400795.1 uncultured Smithella sp. | reverse complement strand
TTATGGCAGGTTTTTCCGTATAATAGACATACAGACAAAGCGTCAGCATCCAGAAGAAAGCACTTAAGACGTCTTTTCGCTGAGATATTCGGGCTACCGATTCCACATGCAGCGGATGCATGGCGAAAAGAACCGCGATAAAGGCACTTTTCCATACAGCTCCGGTCATGCGGTGAAAAAGCCAAAAGAGCAGGAACGTGCTCAGGATGTGCAGAATCAGATTGGTGACATGATATCCTCCGGCATGCAGTCCGTAAAGCTCGTAATCGGTCATCAGGGACAGCCAGGTCAGGGGATGCCAAAATTCAGCATAGGTTGTGCTGAATGCCCATCGAATACCTTCCCACGATATGCCGGACTGGATATGAGGATTATTGATGATGTACCTTGGATCGTCGAGATTGATAAAATCAAAATGATTGACCTGCCCAAAAACAGCGATTGCGGCAGTCGCTAAAAAGCAATACACAACAAAAATTTTTGTTGTGCGATCGAGATGTATTTTATTTGTCATAGAATATTTTTATCATAAGTTAAGTCGGAGGTCAGCCCTTTTTTAAAGGGTTGTCCGGTAAAATTTTTGATGATTGTGAAAAAGACAAAAACAATTCTGCGCAGGCAAGTATTTGGATGATTACCTCTGAAATTTTAATGACAGAGAAGTTTAGAATATGGATGTATAAAGCATCCTCATTTCCATAATATTTCGCTCAATGACACAGTGCTTTTTTCTCAGCGTAGTCTGCGGCTCCACGCGAACCGAGATCGCGCGCTTTTTTAGCGTCACGGCATCCCCGTTCGTTTTTGCCCTGTGAAAAATAGGCGATGGCCCGGTTAGCATAAGCTCGTCCATCATCAGGCTTGATCGATATGATTTTTGTAAAATCCTCTATAGCTTCCTGAGTCCGATTCAACCGGGCATAAACAATTCCTCTGTTGTTGTAGGAATTGACATGATTACTATCCAGTGAAATCGCTTTGTTAAAATCGGCTAAGGCCGGCAGGAATTGTCCCGTGACCTCATACGTCAGTCCCCTGTTGTAATACCCGTCAGGGTGCCGCGGATTCAGAGAAATCGCCTGATTAAAATCGTCAAAAGCCTGTTGATATTTTCCCGCTCTAGCGTGGATTTCTCCTCTGCTATTGAAAGAAAGATAATTAGGATTAATGTTGACAGCTCTATCGAAATGATATTCAGCTTCCCCGATTTTCCCTTTTTTAAAAAGAACAGCGCCCAT
Source organism: uncultured Smithella sp. (assembly GCA_964400795.1). Taxonomy (GTDB): domain Bacteria; phylum Desulfobacterota; class Syntrophia; order Syntrophales; family Smithellaceae; genus Smithella. The sequence goes on along the minus strand of CAYNWA010000008.1, from coordinate 114,170 downwards.
ATTGTGATGTATTTTATAATTTTTTTCAGTAACACTTAAGGCATAATGATATAAAACGATACTGTTTTTCCAGTAGCCGCATTGCCGGTAGGTTAAAATGGCTAGTACGATAAGAATCACCATGGCCACAGGAAACAAGAAAAATTTTCTGAAGAATTCCTTATTGAAAAGAGTGTAAATTCCCCAGACCAGTATGATGAAAATTCCTATGGAAGGGAGATAGGTATAACGGTCGGCCATTGCCTGGTCGCCAACCTGCACCAGCCCAATGACAGGCACCAAAGTTCCCAAATACAAAAACCAGCCGGTAAACATGAAAGGAAGTTTTCTGCTGAAATATAAGACGACAGCGGTAATGAATAAAAGGATGACAGCCGAGATAAAAACTTTCCATAAAGGCAGCGGTAACGTGAGGGGGTAAAATATGGCAAGCTTGGCAGGCCATAGAATTTTCGTCAGATACATGGCGTAAGAAACGATGGCGTTGTAGCACCTTTCCACAAAAGCGATATCGCTTGTATTGACCACGGCGCCACCTTTATGCTGTGCCCAGAAGGCAAGAATACTTACAGCGATAACCATAATTAAAAACGGAATCTTTTCCCGCAGTATCCTGCCGGTGAATGTCCTCCTGATGTCAGTAGAATCAGATGACGCTGATTGCCATCTTTGCAGGGGCCAGTAGTCAAGAAGAAGAAGGACACAAGGCAGTGTAACCATCATCGGTTTGGACATAAGCGCCATAACAAACCAGAACAGACACAGAAGATATTTCGATATTTTGCGATTTTCAGCATAGAAAGCATACGTGTAAAGCGTAGCCATGGCGAAGAGCATGCTTAAAACATCTTTCCGTTCTGCCGCCCACGCCACGGATTCAACCCTTAAAGGGTGCAAGGCGAAGCAAGCCGCAACAAAAGCCGAAGGCCAGATGGTATGCGTTGTTTTGTTTAAAAAGAGGAACAATAATATGACGGTGATGATATGAAAAAACAGGCTGATGAGATGATGGCCGGATGCATCGGCGCCGAAGAGTTTCCAGTCCAGCATATGTGAGAGCCAAGTGAAGGAATGCCAGTTGCTGCTGTGAAAAGAAGTGAAAGCCCATCTCATGCTTTCCAGAGTGATGCCCGATTGCACGTTGCTGTTATCCGTTATATATAAATCATCATCATAACTGATGAAGTCATTTTCTGCTATCCGGCCAAAAGCCGCCAGGCAGGTTATCATGAGAAAAACAATTACAAGACCAACATATTTATTATGCATGATTCTTCATTATAATATTTTTAAACAACGCGCAAATCCTCTGATTGGGGAAATACATTTCAGCGGCACAATCCTCTGGTTGCGGCTGCCTGCTGTGTTGTGCAAATGCCCAATTCACAGGCTTTGCGTGCGTCAAGGCATCCGGAAACAATATTATTCTGATTGAGATAAACGACGGCTCTGTTATTGTAAGCATCAGCGAAGCGGGGATTGAAATGAATGGCTTTGCTGAAATCTTCCAGTGCTTTTTGACGCTTGCCGAGCTTGAACAAAACAATCCCTCTGTTGTTGTAAGCGTCGGCATAATCCGGTTTGAGGTTGATGGCCGTATTGTAATCTTCAAGAGCTTTTTGATGCTGACCTGATTTGTCGTAGGAAGCTCCTCTGTTGTTGTAGCAAGAGAAATATTCCGGATTGAGATGGATGGCTGCGCTAAAATCTTCAATGGCTTGTTGATATTGACCCAGTTTATCATAAGCAATACCTCTGCTATCATAAGGTTTGTAATAATCAGGTCTGATAAGGATAGCCTGATTATAATGTTCAATAGCTTCGTCAATGTTCTTTTCTTTAAACAGAGCAATGCCTAAAGTGCCATGTGCGATATAGTTATCCTTTGTTATTTGCAGGGCGCGGTCAAAGAGAGTAAGGCTGTTTCTCCAGTAGCCGCATTGTTTCCATGTTAAAAAAGTTAGAAACGCAAGAAAGGCGATTGCTGCCGGGAATAAAATCTTTTTGCTCCGAAATAAAAGCGGCGCACCCCAGGCCAACATCAAACTGACCCCGATCAACGGCAGATAGGTGTAACGATCCGCCATAGAATGATTGCCGACCTGTACAATACCGATAACCGGCAAAACGATGATTAAATACCACATCCAGCCGACAAAAAGATACGGGAGGCGCTTTACCTTTAGAATAACGAAAGTGGTGATGGTGACAATCAGCATCATTGCCCCTGCAACCAGCCACATCGGAATTTGAGCTGGAAAAGGATAAAAAACAGCCAGGTCGTAAGGCCAGAAAGTTTTTACAAGGTAGGTGACAAAAGCAACCGGAGCGTTGGCCAGACGGGCAACCACAGGGAAATAAACTCCGGATGAGTCATGTTGCGCAAGCATTGTAATCACCGAGAAGACAGCGGATAAAATAAAAAACGGCCATTTTTCCTTGATCTGCCATAGCATTAGATGGGACAACCCTTTTTGATTCTCAAACCGTTTCAGCGGCCAGTAATCCAGTAAAATCATGACAAGAGGCAACGTCACCACCATCGGCTTGCTCATCAGGGCGCAGATAAAAGCCAATGCAACCAGGACATATCTTTTGATAACAGGTTTTTCCGCATAATAGACATACAGACATAAGGTCAGCATCCAGAAGAAAGCGCTGAGGACGTCTTTTCGTTCGGATATCCAGGCGACGGATTCCACATGGAGGGGATGCAGGGCGAAGAAAGCGGCAACAAAGGCGCTTTTCCAGAGGGCTCCCGTCATACGGTGAAAGAGCCAGAACAATAACAAGGTGCTGAGGATATGAAAGATGAGGTTGGTGACATGATAGCCCCCGGCGTTGAGGCCGTAGAGTTGGTAGTCGAACATCAGGGAGAGCCAGGTCAGGGGATGCCAGAAATCGGCATAAGTGGTGCTGAAAGCCCAGCGGATGCCGTCGAGAGAAATTCCTGATTGGATGTTGAGATTTTCCGAAACGTAGACAAAATCATCGAGATCAACAAATTTAAACTGATTTACCTGCCAGTAAACAGCGAGAGTGACTAAAAGTAAAATAATATAAATTAAAGTTTTCTTTTGATTCAGGTTGATCATAGGCTGTTCCTATCGTTTCTCCGGGAATCTGGGGCCATTCTCCAAAATTATTAAGTTCAAATTCGTTCCAATTTAAAATTGTGAAAGGACAGTAATCATTAAGCTATTATGATAAAATTATCAAATATTTCTGATTATTGCTTGAATAATTAATCGGGGAAATTAGATGAACTGTGATCTAGGCTTATTTTGCCGCACCAAAAAGTAAAGAAAAAAGTGATCAAAATAAAAGCGATTAACCAGAGGTAAGCGGCATATACCGGTTCAACATTGAATCCAAGACTCAATATATTGTTGCTGTTGAAATGATTATTAAGGAATTCACGCAGAATGTATAACTTGCTAAAACTCGTTCCCGGCGCCGCATTCATTCGGGTGCTTTGGTCGGGGACCATATACATTACAGTTATCTTTGCCAACCATGTGCTGATTATACCGAATAATCCAATGGTCCAGAAGATGCATAAGTTTATCTTCTTGCTCGTCAAGAAGATCGTATTTTCATAGAGCAATAATGCCGCCAAAACGATAAGATAACGCGGACCGTAAGTCCATCCGCCCCACCAAGTAAAAAAAGATGAAATTACGAGAAAGAACATCATGGAAAATGTTGCCAGATAACTGGTCAAAAGTTTTCTATACGCGTTGCCGGTGATGAGTTTCCTGAGCAGGAAATAGCCTCCCCCAACCAGCATCAGCGCGTGCGGTATTAAACCGGCATAAAGGCCGAAAGAAAGTCCCCATATCGCTTGTAAGGAGGGTAGTGCAAACCCGTAATGGTTTGACAAATCCGTAAAAGCCTTAGCGACATGATAAGCATTTAGCGTGGTCAGGATATTACCCGTGGTAAACCAGTTATAAGTTATGAAGAAGATAATGCTCGGTAAGACTCCCAGTCCGTATAAAACGCTTTGTTTAAGGCTTTTTTCCCGAATAGCGATGATCAACAGCCACAAAGGGATTGCGACGCCAACTGTATATTCGGTGAGAAAACTCAACCCGACGCAAAAACCGGAACGAAAATATGCGCGGTCTTTAACGTGGATATATCCGAGCAACAACAAAAAAGCCGCAAAGATATGATTGAAAAAAGTTCCGGCAAAGACGAAGAGAAAAGATCCGTAAAACGAAACCATAACCAGCGCAATTGTGAAAGGTTTGCACGATACAGCCAGAGCCTTCTTCAAGGTAATAAAAATCATGGCGGTGAAGGGAAGACTTCCAAACAAGAGACTGCACATGAATAGCAGCGGAATCATATCCGGATATACCGAAAGCCGTCCGTCTCTTATGCCTAAAGGTTTCCATATATGGATCGGGAATTTTTTGCCGGTTCTGATGTTTGTTTCGTCCAGTCCGACGGCTTGAACAAGCCGGTAAAAAGGCACGGCAAGTAAAGTCGGCAGTGGCGCCTTGTCCGAGAAATAATGATCGCCCACCCTGCTTTTGTCGCCGGTACGTCTGACGTATTTGTCAATTGCCAGAGAACCGTTTTCCAGGAGGGTCAGGACTGGAAGCGCTCTGGATACAGCGTTCGGTGTGCACCAGATATCAACGTAAAACGATGACAAAAAAAGATTCGCCGCCAAAAATGCCAGCATGAAAATGTGCGTGGAATAATGACTTGGTTTCATTATGATGAAATATAAAATGGTCGATGTTTGGTGTCAACTAAATCTTGAATCATAAAGAGATCTTTATCTAATAAGTATTATGTCAATTTTTCTAATTGACATGAACATTTTTCAATGTGGTTGACGTTTTTTTTCAGAATAAGCCGAGGCATCTTTTTTTTTAAAACAGATTTTTAACATATATCATATTTCAAAAACAAAAATATTATCAGTGGCATATTTTTTTTGCTTCTAGGGCTTTGATGATGATGCAGTTTCCCCGTTCACACGCTTTTTTTGCATCTTTACATGTCTCTGATTTATTGCCTGATTTTAGATAAGCATTCGCTCTGTTACCGTAAGCAGCGGTATAATCCGGGTTTAGATGAATGGCTTTGTTGAAGTCTTTGATGGCTGCTTGCTGCTGCCCCAGTTCGCTGTAAGCCAGCCCCCTGTTGTTGTACGCTCTGGCATGATTCGGGTTGATCTCGATTGCCTTCCCGAAATCCTCGATAGCCAGTTGATACTGGCCGTGCTGGCCGTAAATGTTTCCCCGATTGTTATAGGCCTCGGCGTAATCCGGTTTCAATCGGAGGGCCTCGTTGTAGTCCCGGATGGCATTTTGATACTGCCCGATTTTAGAATAAGCGATTCCCCTGTTGTAATAAGCTTCCGCATGATCCGGTTTTAGTCGGATAGCCTTGTTGTACTCCTGGATCTCCTGTTGTTGTTGATATTGACCCAATTCGGTAAAATCGGTCCCCCTGTTAAGCCGCGCTATATCATCGTTCTTCATGGTCCGAGAGGTATGGTTAAAGAGCGTGAAGATGCTTTTCCAGTATCCGCATTGTTTCCAGGTCAGCAGTGACAAGAGGACGAGCAGGGTGATGGCCGCCGGAAGTAAAATTCTTTTCCGAACCTTGCTATTTTTAAATAAAATGGGAATGCCCCATGCAAGTATGACGGCAATGCCGACGGAGGGCAGATAGGTGTATCGATCCGCCATGGCGTGTTTGCCCACCTGAACCAGTCCAATCATGGGTATTAGCGTTCCCAGATACCAGAACCAACCTGAAAACAAGAAGGGAAGTTGTTTAATGTAATACGTAACGGCAATAGTAATTGATATAAGAATGATACCGGAAAATATAATCTTCCACACAGGGAGGAAGAAATCATATGGATAAAATACGACCAGGTTAACCGGCCAAAAGGTTTTTCCCAGATAGGTTACATAGGAAACGACAGCGTTTGCCAGCCGTGTTAATAGAGGCAGCGTCTCCACGGATGAAAGAGCACCTGCTTTGTTTTCCGCCCAGAAAACAATCATGCTCGAGGCGATGGCAAGAAGAATAAAAGGAATCTTTTCGCTCAAAAGCCGGCTCACCGGTTTAAATCTGCGCTTAGCAGGCGTTGAAAGTGCCGCCTGCCAGCGTTTTAGTGGCCAGTAGTCAAGAAGAAGAAGGATAAAAGGCAAGGTAACCATCATCGGTTTGGACATCAGACTCAAGGCGAACAATATTAAACAGACGAAATATTTGGATAGTTTTTGCTCCTCGGCGTAGAAAGAATAAACATAGATGCTTGCCATGCCGAAAAACATGCTCAGGACATCTTTTCGCTCCGAAGCCCAGGCCACCGATTCGACTCTGAGGGGATGGAGGGCAAAAAAGGCGGCGGCGAAGGCGGCAGGCCAGAGACTGTTCGTTGTCTTTAAGAGGAACAGAAACAAAAAAATAATCGTGCCGATATGGAAAAGCAAGCTCATCAAATGATGGCCGCCGGCGTTTTCTCCGAAGATACTCCAATCCAGCATATGCGAAAGCCATGTCAACGGATGCCAAAAAGCAAGATATGTGGTGGTGAATGCCCATTTTATATTTTGAAGGGTAATTCCGTTCTGAATGATATAATTTTTGGTAATGTATCCCGGATCGTCCAAGTTGATGAAGTGGTTACCCGCGATCCGGCCGAAGGCGGCAAGTGAGACAATCATTAAAAAAACAATGATGATGTAA
>CAYNWA010000008.1:92895-107434 GCA_964400795.1 uncultured Smithella sp. | reverse complement strand
AAACGTTTCCTTTCCTCATATATTTTTTTCAGCCATTGCCTCTCTAATAAAAATTAAGCGACTCTTGTGATTGATAATCAAGCATTATCGGCACAATCCTTTGCCATTAGCCAGTTGCAGCGTCGAACAGGTTCCCAGATTGCAGGCTTTTCTCGCATCCTGACAGCCTGATTCCATGTTCCCGGTCAGTAAATGAACAAAACCCCGGTTGTTGTACGCATCGGCGTAATCGGGTTTCAAACGGATTGCCTGGCTGTAATCCCCGACGGCCTGCTGATACCAGCCCAATTTCAGATAAATAAAAGCCCGGTTGTTGTAGGCATCAAAGTAAGCGGGATTTAAAGCAACCGCCTGGCTATAGTCGGCAATAGCCTGCTGATATTGCGCAAGATGAATATAGGCTGTTCCGCGATGGTAGTAAATGGCGGGATTGTCCGGTCTCAGTGCAATGGCCCTGGACAGATCGTCCGCGGCTTTCTGATACTGGCCGAGGCCAAGATAAATGTTGCCTTTCGCATAATATGCTTCTGCATCATCAGGATTCATCCTGATGGATTGATTGTAATTTTCAATGGCCATCTGATATTGGCCGATTCTGGTGTAAACAATGGCCTTATTTTGAAGGGGTACGACATCATGCGGCCTGAGGCGGATGACCTCGTTATAATGTCTAATGGCTTCATCGATTATCCCTTCTGTAAAAAGAGCCAGGCCAAGGTTGTTATGCGCCAAATAATTGTTCTTTGTTGCATTCAACGCATGACTGAAAACGGTGATGCTGTTCTTCCAGTAACCACATTGCTTCCAGGTTATAACGGACATCATGATCAGCAGGGTGATTGCCGCCGGGAATAAGATTTTTTTATGCAATGTTTTCAGCGTGAATAACAAGGGCATGCCCCAGGCCAGCATGATGGCAATGCCGATGGACGGCAGATAATGATAGCGATCCGCCATCGAGAACTCTCCGATTTGAAGGATTCCGATCACCAATGCGATCGTGATCACGAACCAGAACCAGCCGACAAAAAGATAAGGCTGACGTTTGGCAAATATCATGACACCGATGCTGATGACAATCATCAGTAGCAAGGTTCCCCAAGTCTGCCCTATCGGAATATGAGCCGGAAACGGGTAAAAAACAGCCAGATTAAAAGGCCAGAACGTTTTTATCAGATAAGTCACCAAGGCAACCGGAGCGTTGGCCAGACGGACTTCCAGCGGTAAGAACTGATAAGAAACATTGGTGCCGGGGGTATACAAAGTTATCAAAACAAGCAGGAATGACAAACCAAACAAAGGCCATTTTTCCTTGATCTGCCACCACAACCCATTGCCCTGTTGCGATTCAAAGCGTTTCAGCGGCCAGTAATCCAGTAACATCATAATCACCGGCAGGGTAATCACCATGGGCTTGCTCAGCAATGCCAGCACAAAAGAAACAAGAACCAGTCCATATCGTTGGACTACCGGTTTTTCCGTATAGAAAACATACAGACATAATGTCAGCATCCAGAAGAAAGCGCTTAAGACATCTTTTCGTTCCGATATCCAGGCCACCGATTCCACATGCAGGGGGTGCAGGGCGAAGAACGCGGCGACAAAGGCGCTTTTCCAGAGGGCTCCCGTCATGCGGTGAACAAGCCCGAACAAAAGAAGCGCACTCAGGATGTGTAAAATCAGATTCGTGACATGGTAGCCCCCGGCGTGAAGACCATAAAGCTCATAATCGAGCATGAATGAAATCCAGACCAGGGGATTCCATAAACCGAAATATTTTGTGGAAAAAGCCCAACAAAATCCGTTTGAGGTCATTCCGGATTGGACTTGATTGTTCTCGGTAATATAAGCAGGATCGTCATAATTAATAAAGTCATATCCATGCACCTGCCAGTAAACGGCAAACATAACCACTGCAAGCGCGATGTAAATGAAAAGCTTCTTTTTGCCATCATGAATGTTTGATTTGTTTGGCATAATCTTTTTGTATTGCCGATCGTCATGTCGGCAATAATCTGTTTGGCTGCAAAATCATACATTTTAAAAATAAAGTCAAGACTATCTAAAAGCAAAGGGAAAAATCAGCGGCACAATCCTTTGCCCGAGGCTAATTGCAGCGTCGAACAGGTTCCCAGATTGCAGGCTTTTCGGGCATCAAGGCAGCCGGCGTTTATATTTCCCGTCGTCAGATAAACAAACGCCCTGTTATTGTAAGCATCGGCGTAGTTTGGTTTAAGAACAATCGCTTTGTTATAATCTTGAAGGGCTTGTTGATATTGACCAAGATTAAGATATACAAACGCCCGGTTATTGTGCGCTTCAGCATAAGCGGGATTGAGAGAGATGGCTTTTGTGAAATCTTCAATAGCCTCCTGATAGCGGGCGAGGTTGATATGGAAGTTCCCTCTGTTGAAGTAAATGGAAGCATTATCGGGTTTGAGAGAGATGGCCTTGTTAATATCTTCAAGGGCATTTTGGCGCTGCCCGAGCTGGAGATAGACATTTGCCCTGTTGTTATAGGCTTCCGCATAATCCGGCTTCAGACCAATAGCTTTATTGAAGTCTTCAAGGGCGCTTTGGTATTGTCCGAGTTCATGGCGGATAGTCGCTCTGCTGTGATAGGCATCGGCGTAATCGGGTTTCTGAAGAATGACTTTGTTTAGATCTGCAAAGGCTTGTTGATACCGGCCCAGCCTAGCGTAAGCCAGTCCTCTTTTATTATAACTGAGAATCAGGTTCGGCCTGATACGAATGACTTCGTTGTAATGTGCAATCGCTTCTTGATATCTCCTCTCGTCAAACAGAACGGATCCCAAATTGATATGGGCCACGTAATTATTGTCGGTTACCTTCAACATGTGACGGCATATTTCTTTGCTATTCTTCCAGTAGCCGGATTGTTTCCAGGTTAAAAAAGTGAGAAACGCAAGAAAGATCATGGCAGCCGGGAATAAAATGTTTTTACGCATTTTTTCATTTGGAAATAAAAGAGGCGCGCCCCAGGCCAGCCCAACGGAGATACCGATGAGCGATAGATACGTATAGCGGTCGGCCATGGCCTGATTGCCCACCTGAATGATTCCAAGAACGGGGGCAATGGTTATCGCGTACCAGAACCAGCCGACAAAAAAATAAGGGCTGCGTTTCATTGTTGTGATAACGATGGCGGTGACGATAAGGATGAACACGAAAGCTCCTGTGAACGGTCCGGCCGGCATTTTATAGCAGAAGGGATATATGGCGGCCAGATCGTGAGGCCAGAATGTGTTGAAGAGATACGTCACAAAGGTAACGGGAGCGCTGACCAACCGTGAAACAAGAGGGAAGGAAGCATCCGCTTCATAAGTTTTTTGTTGGGCAACAAAAGTGATTGCTGTAAAAACCGCTGACAAAACAAACAAAGGCCATTTTTCCTTGATTTGCCACAACAACCCATTGCCCTTTTGCGATTCAAAACGTTTCAGCGGCCAGTAATCCAGTAACATCATAATCAGCGGCAGGGTAATCACCATGGGCTTGCTCAGCAATGCCAGAACAAATGAGAAGAGTACAAGAAGATATCTCTTTGCGGATTGTTTTTCCGTATAGAAAACATACAGACATAACGTCAGCATCCAGAAGAAAGCACTCAGAACATCCTTTCTTTCCGATACCCAGGCCACCGATTCCACATGCAGGGGATGCAGGGCGAAGAAAGCGGCGACAAAGGCGCTTTTCCAGATTTCTCCGGTCATTCTAGAAAAGAGCCAGAACAATAACAAGGTGCTGAGGATATGAAAGATGAGGTTGGTGACATGATAACCACCGGCGTTGAGGTCGTAGAGTTGGTAGTCGAACATCAGGGAGATCCAGGTCAGGGGATGCCAGAAATCCGCATAAGTTGTGCTGAAAGCCCAACGGAGGCCGTCGAGAGAAATTCCCGATTTGATATGAATATTTTCTGTAACATAAACGTTATCATCAATATTCACAAAATCAAATTGATGCACCTGCCAGTAAACGGCAAACATAACCACTGCAAGCGCGATGTAAATGAAAAGCTTCTTTTTGCCATCATGAATGTTTGATTTGTTTGGCATAATCTTTTTGTATTGCCGATCGTCATGTCGGCAATAATCTGTTTGGCTGCAAAATCATACATTTTAAAAATAAAGTCAAGACTATCTAAAAGCAAAGGGAAAAATCAGCGGCACAATCCTTTGCCCGAGGCTAATTGCAGCGTCGAACAGGTTCCCAGATTGCAGGCTTTTCGGGCATCAAGGCAGCCGGCGTTTATATTTCCCGTCGTCAGATAAACAAACGCCCTGTTATTGTACGTATCACCATCGTTACAATTCAGAAGGATGGATTTGTTACAATCATCAAGAGCCTTTCCATACTGGCCAAGCATGATATAGGCAGCCCCCCTGTTTTTATAATAACTGCTGTTCTGGGAAACGATTTGAATGGCCTTATCGTAATTCCCAATTGCCCGCCAGTAGTCGCCGAGTTTATGATAAGCAATCCCTCTGTTGCAGTAAGCATCAGCATAACCGATTTCCAGATGGATGGCTTCGTTGTAATGATTGATCGCTTCTTTAAATTGGCCTTTATCCATCAGGGCCGAAGCAAGATTGCTGTGTGCCATGAAATTGTTTTTTGTAACCTGCAAAGTATGAGTTGAAAGATCAAAACTATTTGCCCAGTAGCCACATTGCTTCCAGGTCAAAACTGTAAGGAATATAAGGAGGACGGCAGTTGCTGGAAACAAAATCTTTCTGCGTATATCTTGATTTTTCATCAGAGAAGAGATTCCCCATGCTAACATTACAGTAATCCCGATGGAAGGCAAATAATGATAACGATCGGCCATAGCGTCGGTTCCCAGTGGGACGATTTTGATAACAGGTAGAATCATTATTACGTACCACAACCAACCCACAAAAAGATGAGGCCTCTTTTTTGCCAGTGCAATTACAGTCGTGCTGATAAAAATAATAAAAAGGAGAGTTACTGCAAATTGCCAGACTGGAATTTGTTTTGGGAACGGATAGAAAAAAGCCATGTTATAAGGCCAGAAAGTTTTTGTCAGATAAGTCACAAAAGCAACGGGAGCGCTGGCCAGCCGGAAGCTCAAAGGTAGATATTTTATTTCTGTTCTATCAGGGGCATAAAAAGTTATGAAAATAAGAGACAATGATAAAATCAAAAACGGCAGCTTTTCCTTGATCTGCCATAGAATCAGATGGGACAGCCCTTTTTGATTTGCAAAGCGTTTCAGCGGCCAGTAATCCAGCAACATCATAATCACCGGCAGGGTAACCACCATGGGCTTGCTCAGCAAAGCCAGCACAAATGAGAAGAGTACAAGAAGGTATCTCTTTGCGGATTGTTTTTCCGTATAGAAAACATACAGACATAAGGTCAACATCCAGAAGAAAGCGCTGAGGACATCCTTCCGTTCCGATATCCAGGCCACCGATTCCACATGCAGGGGGTGCAGGGCGAAGAAAGCGGCGACAAAGGCGCTTTTCCAGATTTCTCCGGTCATTCTGGAGAAGAGCCCGAACAATAACAAGGTGCTGAGGATATGGAAGATGAGGTTGTTGACATGGTATCCTCCGGCATTGAGACCGTAAAGTTCATAATCGAGCATAAAAGACAGCCAGACGAGCGGATGCCACAGGTGATAGTATTTTGTGCTGAAAGCCCAGCGGATGCTCTCCGGTGTGATGCCGGACTTGATATTGTTGTTTTCGGTGACATACATGTGATCATCGAAATTGACAAAATCAAATTGATGCACCTGCCAGTAGACGGCAAGAACAGTCACAGCCAGGACGATGTAAATGATCAGCTTTTTTCTGTGTTCATTCATATGTATTCCGTGATCTTGTCGTTCTGAACTCCTGACGTGAAATTTCTGTGTTCCGTGCCGGCACGTTTTGATTTAGCGGCATAATCGTTCTTTCATTGCTTTTTCCAATGTCGCACAGTTTCCCAGATCACATGCTTTTTTGGCATCCCGGCAACCGGACGTTTTGTCTCCTGTTTTAAAAAATAACAAGGCTCTGTTTGTATATGCCTGGGTATAATTTGGATTCCGTCGTATGGCTTCGTTATAATCCTGGATTGCCGGTCGATGCCGGTCGATCTTATTATAAACAACTCCCCGGTTGTGATACGCTTTCACATAATCAGGATCCAGATTGATCGCTTTGTTGTAATGTTCAATGGCGTATTGATACTGATTAAGCTTTACATAAGCATTTCCCAGATTGTAATAGGCTTCAGCGTTGTCCTTTTTTAAGCGAATACTTTCATAATAATCATCGATAGCGCGCTGGTATTGTCCCATCTTATAATAAGAATTTCCCCGATTGTAGTAGGCTTTGGCATCATCAGGTTTCAGATGGATGCCTTTACTGTAAGCATTTATGGCCATCTGATACTGTTTTGCATTATGGTATGCATTGCCTCTATTGTAAAAGGCTTTGGCATCATCAGGCTTTAGATGGATGCCTTTATTGAAGTCCTTTATAGCATTTTTTTGTTGACTCGGTTTAGCAAACGCTTTTTCTTTTACGACGTTGGCTTCGACTATATCAGGTTCCAGGCGAGCGGCCTCGTTGAAATCCTTAAGCGCCAATTTATTATTCCCCAATTTATGGGCATATAAAAGGCCTCTGTTATAATAGGCATTTGCATAGTCCGGATTCAGGCTGATGGCTCTGTTATAATCTTTTATGGCCAACTGATACTGGCCCAGCGTAGCGTAAATATTTCCGCGGATATTGAAAGCATTTTCATTATGGGGCATAAGCCGGATGACTTTATTGCAATCCTTTAGAGCCTGCGCATACTGGCCCAGTTCAAGGTAGGCCTGTGCTCTATTTACAAGGGCTTCGGGATAATCAGGTTTCAGCCGGACGGCTTTGTTGAAGTCTTCCAATGCCCGCTTATACTGGCCCAGCATTGCGTAAGTAAATCCCCTGTTGTTATGAGCCAGATAATTATTTTCTGTGACCTGTAAGGTATGATTCCAAAGCGCCATATTGTTTCTCCAGAGACTGCATTGCTGCCGGCTTAAAACAGACAGAATGACGATAATGGCCATGCCGGCCGGCCATAAAATCTTTTTACGCATCTTCTTATTGGGAAACAAAAACGAAATGCCCCACGCCGACATGATGGAAATACCGATGAGAGGCAGATAAGTATAATTATCGGACATGGCTCGCTTACTGGCCTCGACGATACCCAAAACCGGCAAGAGGGTGACTGCATACCACATCCATCCAATGAATAGATACGGCAACCTTTTTGCCGCTATCAGCACTGCAATTGTGATTAGAAGAACAAGAATGGAGGATCCCAATACCTGCCAGACGGGGAGGTGCTCAGGAAAAGGATAGAAAACAGCCAGATCGTGAGGCCAGAACATCTTTTCCAGATAAGTCATAAAAGAAACAGGAGCGTTGGCGAGTCGGTCGCCCAGCGGGAATGGAATAGCTTTTGCCGTTGGATTGTGTCTAGCGCAAAGCGTGATGATGGAAATTACGGCGGATAAGACAAAAAAAGGAAATTTTTCTTTCAACTGCCATAAAACAATATTTTCTTGTTTCGACTCAAACCGTTTGATTGGCCAGTAATCCAGAAGAATCATGATGACCGGCAAGGTGACCGCCATCGGTTTGCTCATTAGAGCGCAGACAAAGGAAAAAAGAACCAGCAGATATCTTTTGATCATGGGCTTTTCTGTGTAATAAACATAGAAACAAAGCGTCAGCATCCAGAAAAAAGCGCTCAGGACATCTTTCCTTTTTGCAATCCAGACAACGGTTTCCACATGCAGCGGGTGAACGGCGAAAAGAAAAGCAACGAAAGCGCTTTTCCAGATTTCTCCCGTCATTCGGTGAAAGAGCCAGAACAGCATTAGCGTGCTCAGGATATGCAGAAGGAGGTTGGTGATGTGATAACCGCCGGCATTGAGACCGTAAAGCTGATGATCAAGCATCAGGGAGAGCCATGTGAGCGGAAACCAGAACTCCCCGAGCGTTGTAGAGAATGCCCACCGCAGGCTTTTCAGCGTGAACCCGGACTGGACATGTTTGTTTGCGGTAGTGTAATAGCTATCATCGAAATTGATAAAATTAAACTGAGTCACTTGCCAGAAAACGGCCAGGGTCACAATGGTTAATATGATATAAAGAATCAGCTTCTGTTTTTGCGGACGGATACTAATTTTATGGAACATACTAACACACTGGAACGGCATTTTTTTGGTGGTCGTTAATTCAGAATTCTTCTGTCCCATAACCCACAAGATAAATCGAGGCATCCATCTAATATGAACAGGAGAATGAATTGACCATTTTGTTAACCGTCCTGTCTTGTAACTCCAACAGACAAAAATTAATGTGATCAGGGTTAGAATACTTATTGAAATGCCGATAAAAAAACTGCGGGGAAAGTAACGCAACGTGATTTGATAACGGCCTGTGTCATTAAGAGGCAATGCGATCAAACCGTCCTTTTCAGAAATTGTCCCTCGGTCTGCATGCCAGTCTTTATGGTAGTTTTGATTGATAATAAGCATGTCCGGTTTCTGCAGGTTGACCTGAGCAACAATTGAATTTGGCCTAAATACAGCGCTGACCGTGTTTGCGGGATCAGAAAAGTGGGCTTCCCCTCTATATTGGGGATTGGGGGTAAGCGTGCCGCTCGCATCCACGAAGTATTTTGGGATGGCTTTTTCGCCAAAATTCATCACGGTGTCAATTGTGCCGACATTACGAACTATATTCGTATATAAAACGGAGTTCAATGGCGCTACCCTGAAGCGTGAAAGATCTTTACCCTGTATATTATAAAACTCACTTTCACTGACGAGAAATTCAGGCGGGATGTCATAAGTATATGTTTTTTTTTGCATGGCATCGAACCGTGGATAGAGGAACCATACACTTAAGAAAATTAAGCCCGCGGCTAACACATGTGCCAGCCACTTTGGGCGTATTTTCGCCAACCACCAGAAGAATTGGCCGGCAACAATAATCAAAGAAAAAACTATCGGAAAAACGTAATACTTGTGTTTAGACATTTCTTTAAGCACAGGAAGGTGCCAAAGTAATTTTCGCAGATCCACAGGCGCATTATAAGCCAACGTCAACCAGGCAAATAAAAAAATTATGACTATCCAGGGGAATGCCTTTCTGGGAAATATAAAAAAAGCGCCAAGCGCCAAAAGAACCGGAAGTAACCCGATGGTTAAAATGTTAAGGACGCCTTGATATCCGATCAGATTCTTCCATAACTCCTGAAGCGTAATAACGCCGCTCGGATTGTAGAAGTGGGGTTTGTACCAAAGCCATTGAGATCCGAATCCGCCCAATGTTTCTATAATTTCCAGTGGAGGAAGAATACGCGGCATGCCGATACAAAAAGTTATCGTCAGAGCAACGAGAAAAACTTTTAAGGGCTTGATATTAATTTTTTTTAAATTTTCTGTTCCGAAGATGTTCAATGCAGGAATGACGTCAAGTAAACATAAAATTCCAATATAGAGGAAAGCCATTAATGCAGTGAGTTTGCCGTCCGAAAGCATTGTATAGAAAACAAGAACCAGCATTAAAATCGTAATCTTTCTGCCACGACACGCCATGCCAATAAGCAGCATACATAAAGGGAGAAAGGCGACGTAAATTTCGTTAGGGTTGCCGTCATATATCCTGATGGGTAAAAACAGGCTTAGTCCGAATACCAATCCGCAGAAAAGCGATCCCCATCTGGTATAACCGAGAATATGTCTTGCCAGTAAATAACTGCTCAGCCCCCCGATAAGCAAAGTCAAAAAAGTGATAATCTTTAATCCCATGATTGATCCGAAAATTATGGTTATCACTGTCAGCGGATTTAATGAAGGATCCTCCGGATTGCCAAGGGTCGGAAAGCCGCCGCTGATCCAGAACGATCGTGTGGGAAAGGTATGATATTCCAGAACAGCCTTTCTGACCGCTTCGTGCATGCCGGCGTAATAAAAAAAATCATCTTTAAGGTTAACTTTACTCCCTGATGAAAGCGGTGAGATCGATGGCAATGTTATAGCAACCGCAATCAGGATGAGAGCGATAACATCCGTTTTTGTTCTAACAAGTTGCATTAGAAAGACAAACGAATTTTTGAGCTGTGGTATGAATTTTCTTGCCATTGAGGAATGTATAAGAAAAACATGCCTGTCTGTCAATTATTAACTCATCTTAGCATACCCATGCGCTCGATTGTGCCGGTGAAAATTCTGCATCGGTTCGTAAAGCATTTAAATGATAAAATGATTTTAGAAAAGATTTTTCAATATGTCCGCAAATGATCATTTTCCCGGGCCCATTAGGTGCTTTCTTCGCGCAATCGCCGGAAGGAAGCCACATTGTGTAAAAGATTCCAGACGCGCACGGGAATGTCGGCAAGTGAGGGCCGGTCGTGAGCTATGCGCCAGACACGCATCGGATTGAAATAAAAGCCGTAATAAGCCCAGCGGTAAAGCATGCGGTAACGCTTATCGGATACTTCACTGCCGTTGAACGGAGCTCCGTAATACTCATAGTCTATCGTGGACGATAAAGAAGGCAGCTTGCCCGCGTTGACGAAAAGATCATAAAGACCCGTGTTCCGGAAAGGATTTGGCGTGAAGAATAGCGCCAGATGCAGACGGGATGCGTGCGCAAAGCGAATGGTGGAAGTCATCTCTTCTTCTGTTTCAGTTGGGAAGCCCAGCATAAAAAAGCCACGCGTGAAAATGCGACGATCAGCAAGCATGCTTATCGTGTGATCAGCCTTTTCCAGAGAGAGATTCTTCCGTGAAAGTTTCTGAAGCCTCGCGGAAGCTGTTTCGATAGCGACAGAAATTTCACCGGTGCCAACGCGTTTGAGAAGATCCACAGATTCTTCCTTCATGATATCTGCGCGTATCGCGTTGGGAAAGCTTAATGCCGGATGCAGGTTTTGCGCCAGCATCAACTCCAGCATCCTGTTGAAGCGTCGCGGGTTGAAGTTGGCTATATCGTCAAGTATCTCTATATCGCGGGCTCCCATATTCATCAACCTGACTGTTTCCTCAACCACGCTTTCGGGGGAGCGACTGCGAAAAGACTTGCCAAACAATTGATGACAATAAATACACTTATAAGGACAGCCGCGCGAAGTAAGCATGGTCAGGTAAGGCCTTATTCCCGGTGTTGCCATGCTGACACCAGTCCAGAATTTCTTATAATCAATCAGATCCCAGGCGGGAAAAGGCAGGGAGTCCAGATCCTGTATTGGCGCACGCGGTTTTGACAAAACGGTTCTGCCCTCGGCATAAAAAGCGAGACCATCCACCAAAATCAGCAGGTCGGGTTTTTTCCAATGGTGACCCTCAGACAGGATAAGACGTGCAAGTTCGGTAATGGTGTCCTCGCCTTCGCCGATGACTGCGGCATCAACATTGACGTCGGACAGAACGATTTCCGGATCAGAGGATGGATGGGGGCCGCCCATAATAACCGGAAGGGAAGGGGCTGCTTTCTTCACCGTGGCGGCGGCCTTGTGGGCGAGGAAAGCTTCCGCGGTCAAAGCGCTGATGCCGACGATGTCAGGGCCGAAGGCCTTTAAATGTGATACCAGTGCCTTCAACGGGTCGGATTCCAGCATGGCGTCAAGCACACGGACCTCTGCCCCAAGCCGTTCCCGTAAGGCGGCGGCGATATAAAGTAATCCGAGCGGCGGTGTGGAGCCGGTTACCTTGGACACCATGCTGCGGCTTTTCAAAAGAAGTATTTTGGGTCGTTTCATTGATTGAATTCCTGTTTGGGTATGATCAGTAACTTTCAAAAGAAATGGATATGCCTGTCAAAATATATCAGGAAAAAACTTTTTAAACATCAATAATTCTATATTAAAGTTAAAGAATAAATTCTTCAAACGCCAGCGGGCAACGGGGCGATAGCAATTTGCAAGCAAAACCAGAAGTTTGTTTTCGGAAAAATCCGAAACCTTATTGTCATCGAGCAGACTGGTTAAAAACAGCGACTGAAAAAAGTGCGTGTCTTTCAGATAATCGGCAAAGCTGTTCGTGTGTTCTCTTTCCCACCCCACCTCTCCCCATTCCTCCAGGGTCTGCGGACCGGGAAAGACATCTTTATACTGTTCATACAGCGGCGTTCCGGAAAACGGTATGTACATGTAGAAAGGACTGTTGCGGACATTTTTGTTGATATGCTGTAACCGGAAAATCAGTCTGATTGATTCGCGGAGATCATCGATGGTTTCTCCCGGCAGACTGATTACATAGCTGCACCAGATCAGAATTTTTGTCCCGCTCAATCTGGCCATGACCTGTTCGATATCGTCCGGGCTTCCCTGTTTGCCGATCAATGCGCGTATTTTTTTTGATGCCGACTCGACGCCGATGGTTAATCTTGTCAAACCGCATGTTTTAAGAAATTGAAAATCGTTCCCGGTATATTCTTTTAGCGCCATGATGTCGCTCCCCTGCACGGCCCAGGACAAACCCAGCTCACTCAGTCCTTTTCCAAGAGCGATAACATATTCCTTGCCCATTGCGAATATATTGTCATCAACAAAAAAAACTCCGTTAAAAGAAGAATGTTTTTCAACCAAGGCTTTTATCTCTGAGACGATTTTATCTACCGGCTGTGCGCGAAACTTGCCTTTATTGCAGACATAATTATAGCAATACCTGCAATGCCGTGGACAACCGCGCGATGCCTGATAGTACACATATTTTTTACCATGGTAATATTGAATATACTGATTAAAATCCACTAGGTCGTATGGAATGGCCGGTATGGTTCGCAGGTCTATGAGATCCCTGTCTCCGCCATAAGTAATCGTTCCATCTTTTTTTTGCCAGACGCCTTTGACAGGCGGCAGATTCGGGCCACGCAAAGCGAACATATCCGAAAATTCCGGAAGCGTTCGTTCGCCCTCGCCCTGGATAACATAATCTATATATTTGTTTTCCAACGTCTGTTCGGGCAGCAGTGTCGGATGTATTCCTCCCCAGACAACGGGAACAGACGTTGTCTCTTTGATATATCGGCTGATTTCCAAAGCAAATTTAATCATCCCTCCGCTATAGACGGATAACCCGGCATAGAGCGGCCGTTCCTGCAGTGCGCTGTGAAGCTGCTCGTAAAAAAGTTTATCAGAAGCAAAAAGGCGCTGGTCAAGGATAGTGATATCGTAAGTGTCTTTCAGAAAAGACACGGCCGCAAGGATACTCAATGGCGGCGCGGGTTTATTGCGCTGGGCATCCATGTACCCTAGTCGGGGATAGATAAAAAGTATTTTACGCACGTATAACCTTCTCTTTTGCCGAAACCGGTTTTAATCTTGCATAACAACAACCGTCACATACGGCGAAAATGCCTTTCTTTGTCAACTGTTTTCTGAAATGACGATTTTCATCTGATGTCAGAATCTGAGACAGCGATTGTTTTTTCAGATCACCAATGCTGACGGATAAACAGGGATAAACTTCACCTGTAGAGCTTATGACCATTCCCGACCAGGGTTCGCGACATACAGAATATCTCTTTTCTATGGGAGAGGTGTCAAAATAACTGTGAAGATCGACAGCCTGTTTCAGGTATGGATAGGTCCTCAGTTTTGTTTTTACTTGTCTGCTCATCGTAAACAGCTCTTTATATATTTCAAGGGCATTATCAGGGAAACAGGATGGGGCATTTGCGTCAGGGATGGCATCAAGTATCTCCAGCCCATGCAGACAATCGTTGAATTGAAAATCGTTTTTTTTAGGCAATGAAACTGTGAAGGTGTCAGCGCCGTAATCGACGGCCTGCCGGTAAAGAAACGGAAGCTGGCTGATGTTCTCGGGGAAAACCGTCACCTTCCAGTCAAATGCCGGAAATGGACTGCCAGCTTTTTTTTTGGAGTAAAGCAGGTGGTCTAATTTATCCATCAGAACAGCATAATTGCCCCGGCCCTTTATTTTTTCATAATATTGTTTGTCGCCATCGATAGCAATGCCGACATTCAGCAGTTTGTGCTGAATCATTTCATCAATCATGGCATCATTCAAAAGGAGTCCGTTGGTCAAAAGCGCGATTTTTTTCTTTTGCCGCGTGATGCCTTTTATAATGTCCGGAAAATCCTCCCGGCAAAGGGGCTCTCCCCCACTCAACGCAATAACCGCATACCATGGCAACTTTCCGACGATGGCCAGTATTTCTTCAAGGGATAATTCAGCGCGATCCTGCGATTCATTTTTTTTTTGACAACAATAATAACATGACAGGTTGCACTTATGGGTAATATTGAAAAGATAGCGGAAGGGTTTAAACAGTGTTTGGGTCGGCGATATATAATAAGGAAATCGTGGCCAAACGTTGCAAAAAAAATCATATGTGTCTGAGAGATTAAAAAATTTATTCATCATTATAATTTAACTTATGCAGAAAAAGATGATTCAATTTCAGACGTCCTTAATTTTTATATGGGGAAAAATACACCCGACAGACAAGATTTTATTATTGAAAAT
>CAYNWA010000008.1:90685-92885 GCA_964400795.1 uncultured Smithella sp. | reverse complement strand
TAGAAAAATTTTTTAAAAACCAAATTAAATTTGCGCATGTCATTTATAGAATAAAATTAAAATTCATCGCTTATTCCTTTCCCAGTGCAAGGTTCTTATGCAATCAATTATCCATGCGGGGATGTTAATGTAGGAACGGTGATGTATATAGCTTACGGTTTTCTTTAATAATGAAAGATAATATATGGGCCTTGTTATCATTGACGGCAATTTTCGATTCATAAGCTCTTTCTTTTTTAACAAAGATTCCAGAATTCCCTTCGGAATTTTGACAAGATACATCAGCGCAATGATGTTGTTGATAACTGAAGGTTTATAAATAAAGAAAGAATCCCCGGCGGAATAATTATTCATGTATTCTGCTATTTTTGTTCCCGGATATGATTTTAAAGAAAATAAATTCAATATAAAAGGGCGCTTTATTTGCGAAATCAAACGAGCCGTTTTTATAGTGTCTTCAACAGTTTCTCTGTATCCATCGAGGATAATATCTACTCCCATGGGCACAATATGTCCCCTGTGTTTGGCGAACTCTTCCGACAACCGTATGATTTCTTCATCGTTTTGTTTGCGATTATAAATCTCCAGCATCTTTGGACTGCCTGTTTGTATACCAATTTTTCCGCATACCATGCCCGCTTCAACTAATTTATCAATGTGATTTTGTTGTGTATGGCTAGGTATAAAACTGATGACATTAAAAGGTAATCCTATTTCTTTTGGATATCGCTCAACAAATTCTTCAAAAGCATTTTCACCTATGGAAAGGAAAGAATCATCCATAAAATGAATATTGTAAAATGTGTAATGCTCTGCGGCCGCCTTTATTTCCTGCATGGTATAATCAAAGGAATGTTTGCGAATACTTTTATATCCTTTATTGATTTTTTTTAGCGCATAATTGCAACAGTAGGAGCAACTGTTGGGACAACCCTGTGATATCATGGTTGCATAGGTATACCCTAAGTATTTATGATAAGCCTTCCGGTCAAGATTTACGATATGATTATCTGATGTGCGCACGAAAACGGCATTTTTATCGTAGACTGGAAAAGGAAGGGTATCCAGCTCCATACACATCTCACTCGATCCATTTTCAACAAACGTACCTTCGGGTGCTTTGGCCCATATGCCTGACGGCAAGTTTGCAAGATCTAAAAAATGATTGCTGGAAAGTTGTTTCAAAAAACCGACCAACGAATAATAGCCCTCGCCGACACAAACAAAATCAGCGTATGCGAGGCAATCGTGCGGTTTTAAGGTGGGATGAATACCTCCCCATATTATTTTTTTATCCGGATAATGTTTTTTTATGGCTTTTGTCAGCGCAATGCTCTGGGTAAACCCGTCTGAAAAAAGAGAAATTCCTATAATATCATATGGCGCGATAAAGGAAACAACACGATTCATCAAGCGGTCGGATATTGTTCCGTCAGATTGCGGCAGAAGACGTCTTTTACGCGCTTCAGAAAGACGCAGGCACAAAATATCGGCTTGAAACCCTTCCTGCTTAACATACGAAGCGAGGCAACGAATACCATAGGCCCCCACGTCGGCCAAGGTGATCAACAATAATGATGGATGTTTCTGAATTTCCATTAGAGAATGATTCACTTTTTCTATAAATACTTGTTAAGTGACTTCATAATTTACTGCATGAATAATATGTGATGTCAAGAATTTCTTGAAGGGTTGCGACGATATCCAAAACTGGTAAAAAAATAATTGCATGCCACAGCTATTCAATGAACAGATACGATAACCTTAGTTGTTTAAACAAGCGGAGGAAATAAGTTGACATCCCCTTTGTTCTTCTCTATACGGTAAACCTATCTTTTAATTTTTTGGAAAGGGTTTTTCCTAATACCATAAATTCATCATGGATTTAATCCTTTATTTCGTGGATTTTTTTCTTCATCTGGACAAGTATCTTGATCAGATTATTCAGATGTTTGGTGTCTGGGCTTATGTCATCATGTTCCTGGTTATCTTTTGCGAGACCGGTCTTGTGGTGACCCCTCTTTTGCCCGGAGATTCTCTTTTGTTTGCATTGGGCGCTTTGGCCTCCCAGGGGACCTTGAATATTGAAATCCTGCTGGTGTCGCTGTGTGTGGCCGCCGTTTTGGGCGATACCGTCAACTACTCCATTGGGAAATTTCTCGGTCCTAAGGTTTTTCATTATCCCGACAGTCGTTTTTTC
>CAYNWA010000008.1:61811-90675 GCA_964400795.1 uncultured Smithella sp. | reverse complement strand
CAAAAAAGAATATCTGGTCAAAACGCATCAGTTTTACGAAAAGCACGGCGGTAAAACAATTATCATTGCCCGGTTTGTTCCCATTATCCGGACATTCGCTCCTTTCGTGGCCGGCATCGGCACGATGACATACTTGCGCTTTATAACCTATAACGTTGTCGGCGGAATTTCCTGGGTTTGTCTTTTTCTTCTGGCCGGCTATTTCTTCGGCGGTATTCCCGCTGTGAAAAATAATTTTACGCTTGTCATCATGGCGATTATCATTATTTCAGTCATGCCGGGCGTCTTTGAATACTGCCGGCAGAAATACGTTGTTTCACGCAGTGAAAAATGAAACGGAATTCCATGGGAAGAATAATTTTTGTTTTAATCATCTTTCTGCTCATTTTTCCGGTATTGACCGTCAATGCAAGCAATATCATCAGGATCGGCAGAGACATCCATATTTCTAAAAACCAGCGGGTGGATAGGGCGATATCATTAGGGGGGCAGATAACCGTCAGTGGCCTGGTGGAAAACCATGTTATCGCCGTTGGTGGCTCGGTTGTGCTGACCGGTGATGCCGTGATCAGAGGCCATGTGATCTGTATTGGCGGAATCGTTGTCCGGGGAAATGGAGCCCGGGTTTACGGCAAGATCACCGAAGTGAACGCATCAAACTTTTTCGCTGCTGTTTCCCCGGTATTTTATGATGATGCGGAAACATGGTCGTGGCTAACAGATATCATTTATATTTGTTTTTTAGCATTTTTATTCACGATGGCGCTGATGACGGCTTTCCTGTTTCCCCGTCCCTTAAAGGCGATCATTTCTACCCTGGAGAAAAATAAAGTGAAATCATTTGTTTGGGGAATTTTCGGCACTCTGATGATAGCCCCTTTTTTTACACTCCTGGTTCTTTCATTTATCGGGATTCCATTGATCCCGTTGGCTTTTTCCATTATCCTGCTAATTTTTATGTTCGGATTTATTGCCGCGAGCGCGTTTCTGGGGAGATTTGTTTTGAAAAAAGTTTTTCGTTACCATCAACCGTCACTGGTCCGGGAAACGCTGCTCGGCTTGATTTTATGGTGGATGATCGGATGGGCTCCTTTTTATATCGGCGTTATCATCAAGGCGGCCGTCATTACAATCGGATTTGGCGGTGTTCTTCTTGCCGTTTTTCACCGTGATTCCAATGGGGATAAAAGGCTGGCACCCGCTTTTCCCGCCTTGAAATAACATAAGCAGTGCCTGGATGCGATTTGACTTGATCGAATTGTGCTGACCGCCGGCTCGGGGACAGGCTGGGAAGCACAGGGGAACGATAATATTTTTGTTGACTTTTGATATGAAATCAATGAAAATACAGACGGCTTGAGCATGGCAAACCGCGCTGAAAAGCCGGGACGCAAAGTTACTGACCTAAGTCTTGTTTTGGGGATAGGGTGGCAGAACCGCCGGGCAGATTTTTTATTTTATGCCTGCCGCGCTGTCCAATCCGGTTAACTAATCAATAAATAATAAAAAACAAATTAAAGCTTGACAAATATTTTCAGCCTGTATATGTTGAAAGCATCGTAAAAAAGTTAAGCGAAAATATATATAAACATTGATTGTTGAGGAGTCCGCTTCGGGGATGAAGATGAATTGCAAGCAGACAATGGCGAAGTTTTTTTCTCCTGTTATCGCATTTGCCTTTTTGCTTGCGGGCGTCATAACCCTTTTCTCTTTTTCAACGAGCTTTGCTCCCACCAAACTCTCCGATGCGGAGCTTTCTGATGTCGAAGGACAGGCGCTTTTCAACGTTACACAATTTCAGAGAGAATGGATTGCTGATTCCTCCGCCTCTGGCGGTGGTTATTATGGTGACAATCCCTCTATACCCTTCGGATCCCGAAGTTATTCCACAGACAGCCAGGATGTCGTTCGTTTAGAGCTGGGGCTGGATGCTTTTCAGATAGCGCACATGAAGTCTTTTAAGCTCGGTTATTACTATGGGACTAACGGTCATGATACTTGGGGCGCTCGTACGTATGACACCGGTTGGGATCACGATACCACGAATTACTTCTGGGGAACAACGGACAGAACCACGGCGCTGCAATGGACGGGAGTTTTTATAGATTTTGGATTCGATAATTATAGCGATAATTCCGCGCGTGTGTTGAATTATGTGGAAATCGGCACGATGAGCTGTAGCGGCAAGGTTACAGGAACCATCAACACGGTTACGGCACTGGTCGAGGGAGGAACGGGGACGAATGGCGGTGTAATGTTCAGACAGACGGCAGCGGGTCAAAGAATCATTACGTATGAAAATGAGCTGTTGTCTTTTGTTTTTGCGACAAAGTACCGATATGTCAGCCCCAGTGGCAGCGAACACGATGAGTTGAATGGGATCTTTATCAAGATGCCTTTTTATCATAATACAAATGATGAGACCCATCCATAAGGCGTGATAAAACGGCGCGGGCAAGACCCGGCCGTTGATTTGGAGCAAGTGAAATGTTGTTGAGTTGGAGAAGTAGCAGTACCTTAACCCCTGCCGGAGAAGCAACCGGCGCAAAGCCATAAACGGAGGACGTAAGCTTTAAAGCCCGTTTATGGTAAACGCGAAGCGTGACTTCGACGGCGTAACAAAAAATTTTTGGAGGAGAAAGTATGAAGAAAGTTTTGTTATTCGCAGTAATTGCAATGTTCCTGATGGTTCCCATGTCCTTTGCCAAAACCGCCATCTCGGAACAGGATCTGGGCAATGTAACGGCACAGGAAGGCGTCACCATTAACTTCGATTGTTTCACCGTGGGAGCGATTACCATTGACGTACAGTCTTGGGGCGACTCCGACGGTTGCACAACCTGCGGCGGTTACACGGCCTCCGGTTGGGTTGGCGCAACAGTCAACATGTCGACCGATTTTGTCGGAATTTCCGGCGATTTGACCATTGATGTCGGTACGTCGGGAACACAGACCGCTTTGATTATCGGTCTGCCCACCCTGAATCTGACTGGCAGCATGACCCAGGTTGTCAAATTGGGGACCTCTCCGGATCTGTCCGGTGCTTCGGTTCTTGGCACGTCTTACATGTCAGGACTGTCTGTGAGCCCAACGGGTCAGTTGATCATTCATGCTCATTAATGAATGAGGGATGAGAAGGCGTTTGTATTAGCCGATGAATCGCAACCGGGGGGCGCGGGCGCAATCCCGCGCACCCCGGTGACCGTACTCATAAAAAAATCTGGCCGTTCATCAAAGGCCGTGATGGGAAAAAAGATTTCACTTGCTGAATGTGTTAAGAAGTTTTTTAAAGGCGTTTGTATGAGCCGATGAATGCGTAATCAGGGCGTGCGGGAAAAACCCGCGCCCCCTGTTACCGTTCTCATCAAAGAACCTGATGGTTTGTGTTTTTTTATAAATTATTGAGCCGGGCATAACAGGCGAAAGCAACATGAAGAAATTTTTATTTTTAGCCATGACGGCTTTATGGATGATCACGGCGGCAGCGTTTGCCCGGGAAGTTATTTCCGACGGCGAGCTGGATGGCGTGACGGCGGAACAGGGCGTCAGTATCGACTTGAGCCGGGTGACCGTTGCCACATTACTGGACTCCGCCACGATATCGTGGGGGGATTCCAACGGGGACGACGGTTCGTACAGTTCAACCGGCTTTATGGGACTCACCTCCGTGAATATCTCGAACACGGCCGCGGGCGGCAATGTGGTATTGTTTGGCGGCTCCATGAAATTTGATGTCGGCACCAGTGGCGCCCGGACCGCGTTAACGGTTCAGTTGCCGACAGTCACGGTTGGCGGCAATATGGACGCCACCATGAAACTGGGCACCGGTCCGCTTTTGACCGGCGCGAATGTGCTGGGACATCTGAAAATGGATGGATTTTCCACGCAGATACAAAGCGATTATATAAAGGTATTCGCTCATTGACGGAATTTGATAAAAATGAATGAGACATTGCGTTATCCGGGAACCGGATGGGGCAATTAAAAATAAAAGATGTATCGCCGGCACGCCGGTGAAATGAGACAAATAAAGTACAGGCGGTCGCTGAAGTCAGAAGCAGAAGCGCCTGGTAAAACAATGGAGCCGTTGCTATATAAAGGGGGAAACGTATGAAAAGGTTTTTAACTTTAGCGTTTATCATGTCATGGATCATGCTGTCCGCGTTGCCGGTCCTGGCCGGAACAACAGTCATTGACAATCAAGAACTGGACACGATAACAGCCCAGGAAGGGGTGAGTATTGATTTTTCCAAAGTCAGCGTCGGCAATGTCACCACGATGTCTTCAATCTCATGGGGCGATACAACCGGTTTTACAGGGTATGCCACGCCCGGCTATTTCGGCTTTAAAAACCTTACGATAACCGGTAATTTGATGAGAATCGGGCAAACAGGAGTTGCGGGCCTTTCCAACACGATGACCCTAGATATCGGCACAAGCGCCGGTTCGGGCGAAACCAAAATCATCATCGTTCTGCCCACGATAACGCTGGGTGCCGCTAATATTTCCGGTTGGGTGATGGCCGATCGGACAGCCGATTTTTCCAGTGCTGCCTTTTCACAAGGCGGCATTATCACGATGAACGGTTTTTCCACCCAGGTGACCGGGACGCTGGCGATTTACGCCCACGATTAACCGGGCAAAATGGATTTGTGAGGGATATGAGAAAATACAATCTCATTAAAGTCATAGCCTTAATCTCGATTTTGACGTTTTTCTTTGCCCAATCCGCCTATGATCCGTCGGTACACGCCAAAATGCAGAGCATAGACGACGAAGGCCTTTCCGAGATCAATGCGAAAGCGCTGGATATCGATTTTACCAATTTTACCGTCAGGGCGGTGGTCAACGATCTTTTCCGCTTAAAAGATTCACAGGGGTACAACGCCAGCGTTTCCCGGTATTCTTCCTACGATTCTATCCATATCGATAAACTGGAAATCGGCAATTCCACTTATACGAGTGGAGTCATGGGCCCCGTGAACATGAGTACAACGATGTCGTGGGATATCGGCTCTACAGCCACCCAAACGTGGCTTCTGGGCACCAACATTACTTTCCCGGCTCCGGGCACGGGGATGAGCGCCGTTGCCAGTAATGTCTATCTGGGGGTTAACGGCACGGCCACGACCGACGGCACTCGGTTGTTTATTGCCAACCGGTTGATGATCGCCAATGTCACCGTTGGGCAGGCAATGCCCTCTTTAACCCCCGCTTTATCACCCAATTGGCAAAGCCCGTTAAGCGCTCCGTGGATCATTATTTCTTCGGAAGGTGCTGTCGGGGGAAGGGGACTTGAATTTTACGGGGAAGTCGCCGGATATATAGAGCAGATTAGACTGGATTGGAGAACGACCGCTCCCGTTGATGCAACCTCTTTAAGAGCGAACGGCTTATATATTTATGGATTGATGAATGATATGCCGGATACGGGTGGTAGCGCTTCAAATGCATTGGCATCAGGCTGGACCACAAGGACAGGGGCGTTTAAACTGGGGGGGCGATATCCGACGTATTCTGTTACAACCGGCGCCGATCAGGGCTCGGCCAACTCTGTGTTCATGTATTGCAGCATTGATGTTGGCACGAGGACGACATCCGTGGGGTTATCATCCGGGGTGCGTTTGAACCTGCCGTTTGCCGGTTCCATCAGACTCAAAAACTTCCATATGGGAACCCAGGATTTCGGACCCTTTGCTTTGGATGACATTGTTTTTTATCGAAGCGAGGTTGTATTCAGAGACTTGAATAAGCTTTAGAGACCGGAAGTAATTTATAAATATTTCATATCCTTTTCGTGTCAGGGTCTGCCGGAACATCAGGATAAAATTATAGGGGGGGTGAATTTTCCTGTGGGAGCATTAGTGGTCGCGGCTTTTTTTGCGGTGTTGATTTCCTTTACCTCCAGCGTATATCCCTTGAAGGATCAGCCCAAATCGGAAATCAATCTGACCATTCCCGGACCGGGAACGGGACATCTGCGCGCCTACGTGAATCCTGCTTCCGAAATCGACAAGGGACATCTGATAAAACAGAAATATGATTATTCCTGCGGGTCCGCCTCGCTGGCCATTCTCCTGAATCATTATCTGGGAGAAGATTTTACCGAAAGACAGGTGATTGCCGGACTGATGCATTATGGCAACGCCGATCAAATAGAAAAGCGCAAGGCTTTTTCCCTGCTGGATATGAAACGATTCGTCACGCAGCTCGGTTACAAAGCGGAAGGCTATCGGGCCGAACTGGATGATTTGAAAACGCTTAACGTGCCCTGTCTGGTTCCCATATCTATCATGAATTACCGTCATTTTGTTGTGTTTCGCGGCATCTATCAGGGACACATTTTTCTGGCGGATCCCTGGCGGGGAGATATCAGTTTCACGCTCGACGATTTCTACGATGCCTGGTACGATAAAGTTATTTTTGTGGTTTCCCCTCCCGAAGGCGGACAAACCGTCACCGCCCTGAAATTAAGAGAGGAAGACCTTGTCTTCATGGACGAAGACAGGGCCCGGGAAGCTATTTTTGGCAATCAGATCAGCCCCGCGGTTGCCGCTGCCGAAAAGGAATACAAGTTTATGGTCAATCCCACCAGCGATCCCAATCTTAAGCAGTACTACAGGGTAAAGAAGTAAAAAATGGCGGGCGCCGTTTTGAGACGTTCAATCAAACATCCCTTCCTTTTCAGGATTCCTGATTTTAAAATTCCCTGCTCCGAATAAATGCGACGGCATTTTGAAAAAGAACAAGGCCCTGGCCCCGGGAGGGCAGTTTTTCTCTTGTCCAGCGGGGATGATTGAGGTTTCTCAGATAGGCTTCGGGATGGGGCATCAGGCCGAAAAGCCTTCCCGATTCGTTGCAGATTCCCGCGACGGCATTGATCGAACCGTTGGGGTTGTCCGGATAGGTCATGGACGGCAGGCTGTCCGGACTGCTGTATCGCAGGGCGCAGAGATGTTTCTTCTCGATATGCGTCAGGATGGAAGCGTTCTGCGGAATAAACTTTCCTTCGCCGTGCCGCACCGGCAGATAAAGCATGTCCGTGCCTCTCGTATAAACGCAGGGGCTTGCTTTCTCGGTTTTCAGATAGACCCAGCGGTCTTCAAAACGTCCCGAATCATTAAAGGTCAGCGTGGCGCTTTGGGTAGCGTAATCGCCGTTTAATGCCGGCAGAAGTCCCAGTTTGATCATCAGTTGAAACCCGTTGCAGACGCCCAGAATTAATTTCCCGGCGCGGATAAATTGAATCAACTGATCAAAAAGAAACTCCCCGGTTTCTCTGATGCGGGCGTGCAGAAAACGGTTGGCGCCTGCTTTGGCCGAACCCAGGTCGTCTCCGTCCAGAAAACCGCCCGGCAGGTTGAGGAACGTATAATCATCCAGACGCTTCTCGCCGTAAAGCAGTTCGCTTAAATGAACGATATCCGCCATGTCGGCGCCGGCCATTTTGCAGGCGCGCGCCATTTCCATTTCACAGTTGGTGCCGTTTCCGGTCAAGATGATTGCCTTCACTTTACGGGACATGCCTGCATCCTGCTTTTAAAAATTAAGGGTTTTTTGCCACGCATCCTTGAGCGAGACGAGCTTTTCGCTGATAAGCATTTCGCCTTGGATGCCGGTGATTCTCAGCTCCGCTTCTTCAGTCACAACGCCTATTTCCCCGATGATGTTTCCAGCCATAATTTTTTCAAACTTTTGTTTGTTCCCGGGTCTTATCGTCACAATAAAACGGCTGGCTGATTCTGAAAAGAGGATATAATCGTTCCTTTTCCTGCCCCTGTAGGGGACAAGATTCAAATCAATCTTCATTCCCAGCATACCGGCCATGGCGGTTTCCGCCAGGGCGACAGCCAGTCCCCCATCGGAACAGTCGTGGCATGACGCAATCGCGCCCATCTGCATTGCCTTATACAAGGCACGGTAAATTTTCAGGGCTTTGGCGGCATTCACGTGGGGCACATGATTGCCGATGAAGTTTTTCATCGCAAACCATTCCGAACCCCCAAGTTCTTCCCGGGTTTCACCGATTGCATACACCAGGTCTCCCTGTTTTTTGGCATCCATCGTCACGGATTTGCGGACGTCTTTGATGGCGCCGATGACGGAGTAAAGAATCGTCGGCGGAATGGATATTTTGGTTTTACCGATCTGATAATCGTTTTTCATGCTGTCTTTGCCGGAAATACAGGGAACGCCGTACGCCGTGGTGTAGTCGTAAATGGCCAGGTTGGCGCGGACCAGTTGCGCCAGCTTGTATTCACCGTCAGGCGTTTTTTCGGATTTGACCGGATCACACCAGCAGAAGTTATCCAGACCGGCCAGATGATCGATATCCGCGCCGACGGCCACGGCGTTGCGTATGGCTTCGTCAATCGCGCAGGCGGTCATGTGATAGGTGTCGATATCGCTATAGCGCGGGCAGATCCCATGCG
The DNA here is from genome assembly GCA_964400795.1 of uncultured Smithella sp. GTDB lineage: Bacteria > Desulfobacterota > Syntrophia > Syntrophales > Smithellaceae > Smithella. Next base: position 82,243 of record CAYNWA010000008.1, on the reverse strand, counting down.
CAACAATGACTCCTTCCATGGAATCGAGTAAAGGTCTGACAATCGCTGCATCAGAGGGACCGTCGTTTTGTGCGCCCACCAGGGGCTTGATGACGGAACCTCCCTGAACTTCATGATCATACTGGCGCACGACCGACTCTTTCGAGCAAATGTTCAGGCGACCCAGCATTTTCTTCAGCTCAGTGCCGTAATTTGCAGGCGGCGCAAGCCGCGGCTCTTTGTTTTTGGGTTGTTTCCAGCGGGCTCTGAGGCACATTTGCGGAACGCCTCCGTGCAGAAAATTCATGTCCAGATATGCGACTGTTTTTCCCCTGTACAGGACGTGAAACATTCCGGAAGCGGTGAATTTTCCCAGAACAGTCGCTTCCACGTCCATCTTTCGGGCCAGTTGGAGAAACGATTTGATTTTTTTCGGGTCGACCGCCAGCGTCATTCTTTCCTGGGCCTCGGAAATCAGAATTTCCCAGGGCTGAAGCCCCTGGTATTTCAGAGGGGCGTTGGTCAGATCCAGTTCACAGCCGCCCGAGTAGGTGGCCATTTCACCTACGGAAGAGGAAAGTCCGCCCGCACCGTTGTCGGTGAGCGCGCGGTAAAGACCGCGGTCGCGCGCCGCCAGTAAAAAGTCGGTCATCTTTTTCTGGGTGATCGGGTCGCCGATCTGCACCGCCGTGACCGGCGAGCCTTCATGCAGTTCTTCGGAGGAAAACGTCGCGCCGTGAATACCATCCTTGCCGATGCGTCCGCCGGTCATGACGATCAGATCGCCCGGCTTGATTTCCTTTTGATGCGTGGTTCTTCCCTGGATGCGCGCGGGCATGATGCCGGCGGTTCCGCAATACACGAGGGGCTTGCCCAGAAACCGTTCGTCAAAAACAATGCTGCCGTTGACGGTCGGGATGCCGCTTTTGTTTCCGCCATGTTCCACGCCTTCGCGCACGCCTTCGTAAATGCGTCGCGGATGAAGAATGCGCGGCGGCAGTTTCTTTTTATGAAACGGCGAGGCAAAGCAGAACACGTCGGTATTGAAAATCAGTTTTGCTCCAAGACCGGTGCCGAAGGGGTCGCGGTTAACGCCCACAATGCCGGTGAGCGCTCCACCGTAGGGATCAAGGGCGGAAGGCGAGTTGTGTGTTTCAACCTTGAACACCAGATTGAATTTGTCGTTGAATCTGATGATTCCGGCGTTGTCCACGAAAACGGAAAGGCAGAAATCCCTCTTCCCCCTGGTTTGACGAATCTTTTCAGTGGACCCTTTGATATAGGTCTTAAACAGAGAATCAATCGTCAGTTTCTTTTTCCCATCATTATAAAGTATGAAGCTGTTGAATATTTTGTGTTTGCAGTGTTCCGACCAGGTCTGCGCCAGGCATTCCATCTCCACATCCGTTACGCCATCGCCAAGTCCCATCTTTTTTCTGGCAGCAACCGTTTTTTCATCGCAATAGTAATCGCGAATGGCTTTCATTTCCTGAAGATTCAAGGCCAGGATTTTCTCGCGACTGATTCTTAAAAGTTCATCATCTCCGGCTTCGGCCAGATGGATTTCTTTCACCACCGGTTTTGCCTGTTCGGTGACCTGTGGGATATAAGCTGGTACTCCCTTTTTCCAATTGAAGTCTTTGGCGGAAAATATCTGATGGCGTTCGATCAAATCGTTAGCCAGAAGGCCGGAGGCTATTTTTTCCGCATCGGTTGCGGTAATGTTCCCGCAAATCAGGTATTGCCGGGATGTATAGACGGCGATATCGCGCCAGACCGAATCCTTTTCGAGGAGGAGCGTGATCGCTTCACGGGCTGTTTTACCCACGTTGTCGGTGACTCCTGGCCTGAACCCGACTTCGATCAACCAATCAAATCCGGATGCCAGGGGTTTGTTAATGGAAAATTTCTGGATGATCGGGTCGGAAAGCGGCCCGGCGGCGGCTTGTTTTAATGCTTCCCCGGTTAATTCTCCGGATAGGGTATAAACGTCAATTGTCGATATTTCTTTTACAGGCAGGGAAAAATTATCAATAATTCTTTTCCTGATTTTTTCACCCAGGGCGTCGCGAATGCCTTTTCTGAAACCCACTTCAATTCTACTGACCATGTTCATCCTACGATAAGCGTCGGTATTGACGAATTTTTCAAGACGCTTGGCTTATACCCAAAAGGGCTGAATTATGCAACGGGCAAATGAGTTTTATTTCAAATCAGAACGAACTTTTTACACATTACATTAATCGAAGTGAAAACAATCTATTACAATAAGTCATTTTACTTGACAGAGCCGTGTTTTCGTCGGTATAGTCTGCCATCGTTTCCGATAATATATGTCTTTGTATATATCTGATTTTCACGGAGAAAAATGGAATTAATTCTTATTATTGTAATCATCATCCTGATTATTGCCGGCGTCTCGCTTTTGTTCTTCAAAACAGGGCGTAGCACTGACGATATCTCTTCGCTTATGGGTAAGATGGATCATCTTCGCGATTTTCAGGAAAGAATTGATCGTTCCGTGCGCGATGAAATCGCCCGTTTAAGGGCTGAAGTGCAAACGCAGGCGCAGCAGGAAAGGACGGAAATCAATCAGTCATTCAAGCTGTTCGAGGATTCGATGCTGAATCGTTTCTCTGAACTTGCAGAGGTCACGGAAAAAAAAATAGAATCGGTCAGGACGATTGTTGATCATAAGCTCAGGGATATTCAGGAAGACAATACCCGCCAGCTGGACCGGATGCGCGAAACGGTTGATGAAAAACTGCAAAGCACCCTGGAAAAACGTTTGGGAGAATCTTTCAAACAGGTTTCGGAGCGGCTGGAAATGGTGCATCAGGGGTTGGGTGATATGCGCAATCTGGCGGCCGGCGTGGGTGATCTGAAGAAGGTACTGACGAATGTCAAGGCGCGCGGGACATGGGGAGAGGTTCAATTGGGCGCGCTTTTGGAGGAAATCCTCTCACCGGAACAGTATTTGAAAAATGTCCGGATCAATGAACACACCGGCGATTTTGTCGAATTTGCCATCAAGCTTCCCGGCCCGGGCGATATGCCCGCAGATGCGGTGCTGATTCCGGTGGATGCGAAATTTCCGGTCGAGGATTATCAGCGTCTGCTGGAAGCTCAGGAACGCGCCGATGCCGCAGCCTCGGAAGAAGCCGTACATCAACTTGAAACAAGCATCAAAAAAGCTGCCAGAGACATTTCACAAAAATATATTGTGCCGCCACAAACCACTGATTTTGGAATTATGTTTTTACCCTCGGAGGGACTTTATGCCGAGGTGATCCGTCGTACGGCCCTGGTCACTTTTTTGCAGCGCGAACATCATGTTGTCATCGCCGGGCCCACGACCTTTGCGGCATTATTAAACAGCCTGCAAATGGGTTTTCGCACGTTGGCCATACAAAAACGATCCGGCGAAGTCTGGAAGATTCTCGGCGAGGTCAAAACGGCTTTTGGACGATTTGGCGAGACCTTGGATAATGTGCGCAAAAAACTGGAACAGGCCGCCAGTACCGTGGATGATGCGCAAAGAAAAACGCGGACACTTTCGGGGAAATTAAAAGCGGTGGAAGCGGCGCCGGACGCATCGTTATCCGCTGAGATCACGCTGAATGACGCAACAACGGAACCCATAAAAAATATTTAAATCATCATAAATGTTATGATATTCATGAGGGAGGGGTAATAATAAGATGAACGAGGTTATCATTGAACGTCGGCGGGACGATCGCCGACAGATTGATCGCCGTCATGGCGAACGAAGAAAATACGAGCGGCGCGAAGATATTCGCAAGAAAAATCAGGAGGCCATACGCGAACAGATGGAAAAATACCGCGTTTTGCTGAGGGATATCAAAGACGCCTATTTTGAAGTCGATGTCCTGGGTAATTTTACCATTGTCAATAGCGCGATGTGTAATGCGCTGGGATATGGGCCGGAGGAACTCATCGGGGAAAAATACTGGAAACTCATGGACAGGGAAGTGGGCAAAGTCCTTCAACAGGCGGTGGAGGATTTACATAAAAATGACCAAACCATTAATCTTCTGGATATGATTGCGTTTAAAAAAGACGGGACGAAAGTAATTTATGAGGCGATGGTTTCAGTGATCAGGGAAACGGACGGTGTGGTTGTCGGATTCAGAGGGGTTGGCCGGGATGTGACCCGACGCAGACAGATGGAGGCGGAACTGAAAAAAAACCAGGACGAACTGATTAAAAAAAATAAAGAGCTTGACGAAAGCAGAAAAGATATCGAGCGGGCGTTGACCGAACTCGAAAAAGCTCACGAGGAATTGAAAGCGTCTCAGTTGAAAATTCTTCAACAGGAGAAGATGGCGTCCATCGGACAGCTTGCCGCCGGTGTGGCTCACGAACTCAATAATCCCATGTCGTTCATTTCCAGCAATCTGAACACGCTGAATAAGTATGTCACGCGTTTAATTGATTTCATCCGTGTTCAATCCGAAGCCGTCGTTGCCGTTCAGGACGCATCTGCTTTATATAACGTGGATAAAAAACGCGAAGAGGTCAAACTCGATCATATCCTCGAAGATGCGAAAGTTTTACTGAAAGAGTCTCTTGATGGCGCGGAAAGGGTAAAGAAAATCGTCCATGAACTCAATTCATTTTCCCGGATGGATGAAGAGGAATATAAAAAAACGAATATGAATGAGTGCATTGAAAGCGCCCTGACCATTGTCTGGAACGAATTGAAATATAAATCAACGCTCGAAAAAAATTACGGCAGTCTTCCTCCGGTTATGTGTTATCCGCGCCAGATGAATCAGGTTTTTGTAAATCTTCTGATTAACGCCGTCAATGCCATTCATGAAAAAGGAATCATTTCCATTAAAACATGGCACGAACATGATTCGGTCTGGATTGACGTTTCCGACACGGGGGTTGGCATACCGCGTGAAAATCTTGTGAAAATATTCGAACCTTTTTTCACGACAAAAGAAGCGGGCAAGGGAACCGGTTTGGGATTGAGCATTACGTATGAAATTGTTCAGAGACACCAGGGAGATATCACCGTCAAAAGTGACATAGGCAAGGGAACAACATTTACGATAAGAATTCCGGTTTTCTAAAGTACAAGCGCTTTCCCGTGAAAGAAAAAATATTTTTCATGTGAGCGGGTTTGACGGTTATTTTAAGTTTGACATGATGTTTTATCTGTGATTTACGAATCGGTAAATATATTATGAGGTTGGCTTAAAAAATCTGACAGGGAACAATCAACGGAACAACGGATACGGCGTTAGATTTTTAACATTAGCTTGATATCATTAAAGCCGGTCATTTTGTGGAAATGAAAATAAACAGTTTGATGAAGGCGGAAGATAGTTAAGGATTCGCATTTTTTGCTGTATAAATTGAATAAATTTTAGTGGAGGTGAGTATGTCGAAAAATATTTTTAAAGCAGTTTTTGTTTTGTTTTTCAGTTTTGTAATGGCCGGGGCAGTTTTCGCCGCTCCTCCCGTGAAAATCGGCGCGCTGTTTTCCGTGACCGGTCCCGCATCTTTTTTGGGCGAGCCGGAACGTAATACGGCTGTGATGATGGTTGATGAAATCAACAAGGCGGGTGGAATAAAGGGCCACAAGCTGGAACTGATTGTATATGATACCCAGGGCGACGCGACCAAAGCGGTGCAGGCTGTTAATAAGCTGATTAAGAACGATAAAGTCGTGGCCATCATCGGTCCCAGCACGACAGGTGACAGCATGGCGATAATTCCCGTTGTCGAAAAAGCGGAAATACCGCTGATTTCATGCGCGGCAGGCATTAAAATAACCGATCCGGTGAAGAAATGGGTTTTTAAAACGGCGCAAAACGATGCATTGGCTGTGATGAGAATATACAAGCATCTTCAGAAACAAAAAATCACCAAAGTGGCGATATTGACCGTTTCGGACGGATTCGGTTCCTCCGGAAGAGAGCAACTTAAACTGCAGGCCAAAGAATTTGATATCAATGTCATTTCCGATGAAACCTATGGCCCCAAAGACACGGACATGACCGTTCAATTAACTAAAATACGCCAGAGCGATGCCCAGGCCATTATCTGCTGGGGGACCAATCCGGGACCGGCCATCGTCGCCAGGAATGCCAAACAACTGGGTATCAAGATTCCTCTATACATGAGCCACGGCGTTTCTTCCAAAAAGTTCATCGAACTGGCCGGTGAAGGCGCCGAGGGAATCATGCTTCCTTCCGGAAAAGTTATCGTGGCCGATCAGTTGCCCGCGTCCGATCCGCAGAAAAAATCTCTGGGAAACTATGTAAAAAAGTACAGGGAACACTACAAGGTGGAAGGCGATCACTTCGGCGGTCACGCGTATGACGCAGTGATGCTCATCAAAAATGCGATGGAAAAAGGCGGTTTCACGCCCGCGGCTATTCGTGACCAGTTGGAAAAAACAAAAAAATTTGCCGGTATTGGCGGAACGTTCAGTTATTCTCCTCAGGATCATGCGGGTCTGACCAGCGAGGCTTTCGTCCTGGTTCAGGTGGAGAAGGGTGACTGGAAATTGATTAAATAAAAAATCCGGTTTGACTCAGTGCAGATTTTTGTAAGAGCGGCGCGGGTTTGAGCCCGCGCCGCGTTGATCGGTTAATCGCGTTTATATCAAGCAAATGGAAAACTTCCGTCAATTACTTCAGTTCATCTTTACAGGACTTTCCAATGGCGCCATTTATGCTCTGATTGGTTTTGGATTTGCCGTGATTTATAATTCCACCGGCATTATCAACTTTGCCCAGGGTGAGTTTGTGATGCTTGGCGGTATGTTGACGATTTTTTTTCTGACGGTTTTCCAACTGCCTCTGGCGCCGTCAATATTTCTGGCCGTCGTTGTTTCAACCGTTGTCGGGATTTTATTCGAACGTTTCGCTATCAGGCCTTTAAAAGACGCAAAGCCGCTTCATCTTATTATTATTACCATTGGCGCGAGCATTTTTATCCGCGGAGCGTCCATGCTTATCTGGGGTAAGGATACGCACGCCTTGCCCGCTTTTTCCAGCAACAATCCTCTTTATATCGCCGGCGCCACAATACTTCCCCAGCATCTCTGGATTCTGGGCGTTACCTGTCTGATCATCGTCGCCAGCCGGATTTTCTTCCATCACAGCATTGTGGGCAAGGCCATGCGCGCCTGTTCCTATAATCCGCGGGCGGCGGGGCTTGTCGGCATCAATGTGAAAAATATGGTTTTGCTTTCCTTTGCGCTCAGTTCGGCTATCGGCTCGCTGGCCGGAATCATCATCGCTCCGCTGACGATGACGTCCTATGATGTCGGCATCATGCTTGGCCTGAAGGGATTTTGCGCTGTTATTATCGGCGGCATGAGCAGCGGCATGGGAACTATTTTCGGTGGATTCCTTCTTGGGTTGCTGGAATCTCTGGGAGCCGGTTTTATTTCCGCCAGCTATAAAGATGCCATCGCTTTTATCATTTTACTCCTGATCCTTTTTATTCGTCCCGAAGGACTTTTTAAGCATAAAGAGACTGAAAGATATTAATACATCAGGGATTTGATTTTAAATAAACGTTTCAAGATTACGAAAAATTAACGAAATGATAACAAAGAAAAGCCAGATATTAATATTTTTTGTTTTTGCAGCAGCGGTGCTGTTGACCCCTTTTTTTTTAAAGGACAGCTACTTTTTAAACGTGATTGTTTTCGTCGGCATCAACACCATGCTCGCTGTTGGGCTGAATCTTCTTTTGGGATATGCAGGCCAGATTTCCCTGGGACATGCCGCCTTTTTTGGTATGGGCGCATACATTTCAGGCATCATCACCTCCCGGTATCCGGTTGAACCGTTTCTTATAATCGTGCTGGTTGCGTTATGTGTGGGAGTGCTTGCTTTTATCATCGGGTTTCCCATTTTGAAACTCAAGGGGCATTATCTGGCGATGGCCACACTGGGTTTCGGCATTATCATGTATATCATTTTTAACGAAACGGTCGATTGGACGGGAGGTCCTTCGGGGTTATCCGGCATTCCCAATTTACGTATCGGCTCGTTGATTTTTGATAATGATTGGAATAATTATTATCTGGTCTGGGTGTTTACTCTGTCCGTGATGTTGCTTTCGATCAATTTATCCCAGTCAAGAATCGGCCGGGCGCTTCGTGCTATTCACGATTCGGAAGTGGCCGCGCGCGTGATGGGCGTTAATGCCAGAATTCTGAAAGTGCAGATTTTTACGGTTTCCGCCGTTATTTCGGCTGTGGCCGGAAGCCTCTACGCCCACATCATGACGTTTATCGCGCCGGCTTCCTTCGGTTTTAATTTTTCCGTGGAGTTACTCACGATGATTGTCATCGGAGGCTTGGGCAGTATTTACGGATCATTTCTGGGGGCGGCAATTCTGACCATGCTGCCGGAGTTTCTGCGTGTTTTCCAGGATTTTGATATCGTTATTTATGGATTAATGCTGATTTTGATGACCATGTATATGCCGGGGGGGCTCATCAGCGGCATTGAGGCAGTTGCAAAATTATTGTCGGCAAAATTAAGAAAAAGAGAAAATGACCATACTCAGACTTAACGGCATAACAAAAGTTTTTGGCGGCTTGACGGCTCTGGAAGATGTTTCGTTCTCCGTTGATGAGGGATCGATCACCGGCGTTATCGGTCCGAACGGCGCGGGTAAAACCACGCTTTTTAATATTGTAACGGGTCTTTACGCACAAACAGCCGGAGAAGTATATCTGAGCTCGCATGATATTTCTTTCTTAAAAACCGAGGCGCTTGCCGGGTTAGGGCTGGTTCGCACATTTCAGAATGTTGAACTTTTTCGTCAGATGACGGTTCTGGAAAACGTGATGATTGGTTTGCACACCAAAAGCAGAAGCGGTATTTTTTCCTGCGCTCTCAAACTGCCCGGACAGATGAAGGAAGATAAATATATTCGGGAAAAGAGCATGGAATGGCTTGATTTTACTGGTATGGCTGATTTGGCTGATACAACAGCGGGTAATTTGCCATTCGGGAAGGGACGGCTGCTGGAAATTTCCCGGGCGCTTGCTGCCCAACCGAAAATTATTTTAATGGATGAGCCGGCGGCTGGCCTTAACAGCAGGGAAACCACCAAACTGGCATCACTCATCCGCAAAATAAGACAATCAGGCGTGACGGTGGTGCTGGTGGAACATGATATGGATCTGGTGATGGATATATGCGAATCCATTGTTGTTTTAAATTTAGGGAAAAAGTTGGCGAAAGGAACGCCGCGGGAAATTCAGGAAGATCCGCAGGTGATAGCCGCGTATCTCGGGGACGGCTGATATCCGGATAGTATGCTGAAAATAAAGAATATAAATACATTCTACGGTCAGGCGCAGGCGCTGAAAAATGTTTCTCTTCATTTAAACGAGGGAGAAATAGTCACTCTGCTGGGCGCCAACGGAGCAGGCAAGACGACGCTGCTCAATTCTTTATCCGGCTTGGTTCCTCCCCGTGAAGGTGAGATTATTTTTAATGATGTTCCGATCACTAATCTTTCAGTGCATCAAATCGTTCGCCGGGGAATTTCTCAGGTTCCGGAAGGACGGCAGGTCTTTAAACCCGTTTCGGTTGAAGATAATCTGGAGCTTGGAGCTTATCTGCACCATAAAATGCTGGGCGGCAGGGGTGAAGTGAAAAAAAATAAAGAGATGGTTTATGATTTATTTCCCATTCTCAAGGAAAGAAGAAGACAACTTGCCGGAACATTGTCGGGAGGAGAACAGCAAATGCTGGCCATCGGCAGGGCTTTCATGGCCAGGCCGAAACTGATGCTTTTGGATGAACCATCCATGGGACTTGCGCCGATGGTGGCTCAGGAAATATTCCGGGTTATTGAAAATTTGTCCGAGGAGAAAAAAACAACGGTTTTATTGGTCGAACAGAACGCCCGTGCGGCTCTGAAACTGGCCGACCGCGGCTACGTGCTGGAAACAGGACACCTGATTTTGGAAGGGGCGGCTGCTGAATTGCTGGATAATAAAGAAGTTCAAAGGGCATATCTCGGCAAGGATAAAAAAGAGATATGGGAACGATAAATTTGCGGGAGGTGTTTTTTTATGAATATCTGGGATAAAGACCATGAGTGCATATCACGGGATGAACTGGAACAACTGCAATTGGAAAGGCTTCAAGCCGTCGTCAACAGAGTCTATAAAAATGTTACTCATTACCGGAAAGTGTTTAATGACTTAAACATTATTGCCGAAGATGTTCGTTCTCTATCCGATTTGACGAAACTTCCGTTGACAACGAAAGACGACCTGCGCTTAAATTATCCGTACGGAATGTTTGCCGTACCGCTCAGAGAGGTTGTACGCATTCATTCTTCCTCAGGCACCACCAGCAAGCCTATCGTAATAGGATACACAAAAAACGACATAAAAATCTGGTCCAATCTGGCGGCGCGTTTTATGACGGCCGCCGGTGTGACGCATGATGATGTTGTGCAGATCACTTTTCGTTACGGTCTTTTTACCGGAGCATTTGGCGTGCATTATGGCGCGGAAGCGATTGGCGCATCCGTCATCCCGATGGGTACAGGCAACACGGACAAGCAGGTTATGATTATGCAGGATTATAAAACAACCGTATTGGTCAGTACCTCCAGTTATGCATTGGCTATAGCAGAGCACCTGGAACAGCTGGGAATAGATCCTAAATCACTTTCTCTGAAAATCGGACTCTTTGGTGGAGAACCCTGGTCGGAAAAAATGCGTGACGATATTGAAAGCAGGCTTTCTTTAAACGCAACAGACAACTATGTCATTTCCGAAGTTATGGGTCCCGGCGTAGCCGGGGAATGTTTGTGTAAAAAAGGCATGCACATTTATGAAGATTCTTTCATTCCGGAAATCATCGATCCTCAAACAGGAACCGTGTTGCCTGCCGGTTCCGAGGGCGAGCTGGTGCTTACGACTCTGACCAGAGAGGCCTTTCCCCTGATCCGTTACAGAACGGGAGATATCACCCGTCTCGACTATGATGCGTGTGCCTGCGGTAGAACGATGGTGCGCATGAAAAAGATAACCCGGCGTTTCGATGACATGTTGATTGTCAAAGGAGTCAATGTGTATCCCTCACAGATTGAAGACGCGCTCTATAACCTGGCGCATGGTGAAACGCCGTATCAGATTATTGTGGATAGAAAAGGCGCAATCGATAACATGGAAATTGTGGTGGAAGTTACCGATAAAATATTTTCTTTGGAATTGCAAAAACAGAGGTCTTTTCTGGAAGCGATCAAAAAGCGTGTGGCATCAGTAACAGGCATTAAAGTGGATGTGCGGCTGGTTGAATCAAAAAGTATCTCCAGGCAGGATGGAAAGGTTTCCAAGGTGCTGGATAAAAGAGATATTTAGAGAGTCTGCAATAAAAGACGCTTACTTTTTGATTTTTTTCAATATGGCAAGTAATTGATCATGAAAATAATAGGCCGCAATAAATATAATCACACCCAGAACTACGACAGCGGTTAAAAAGGTATACTGCCCGTTGCTGGCAAAAGAGCCGGTAATGGAGAGCATCATCGTGCCGAAGATTCGGCCGGCTGTGGAAATTAAGATGAACGTACCCGTCGGAATGCGGCTGACACCCATAATGTAGCATAAATAATCCTTGGGAAATCCCGGAATGAGAAAAAGAAGAAACGAGACCAGCAATCCTTTATGTTCCATAAAGTGATCGAATTTTTCGAAAACTTCTTTCTTGACCACATATTCCAGAAGAGGCTCACCAAAAAATCTTGCCAGCATAAACGCCGCCCAGGAACCAAGCGTCAGGCCGATGGTCGAATAAACAGTTCCCCAGAACGGACCGTATAGAATGCCGCCGATGATGCCGGTGAGTTCCCCGGGAATAGGCGCGGCCACAACCTGAATGATCTGAGTCACGATAAAGATCAGCTGGTCATAAGGATAGGATCTGATGAAATTCAGAAGTTTGTGTCTGTCATGAAAAAGAAGATGAAGATCATAATGCATGAAAATAAAGACAGATAAGACGATGAACAGAAATAAAAATAAAATTCTATAAGCTAAACGTTTATCCATCAATACCGTAAATCCTTAAAACACTTTCCTGACGTCAAGAGGTGGTTTTTTCTATAGGATTATTTCATTTTCGTCAATCGTATTGTGCAAAGCGCCACAATGCCTGCGCTCATGATATCTTGATCCAAAGACCGACAACATTTTCTTGACTCTCCAAATCATATTACTTATACTTCAACGCTCTGCAAGCATAATGATTATACATGTACAGACGAACAAAAAGGATTTGACATCCGGACTTGTTTTTAATTTTAAAACTACTAAACGAATTTTCTCTATTGATTAGAGTTATGTGCAGATAATTGACATGAAAATCGCTTTTTTCAACATTGCTTATGAAAATCTGGCCATATCCATCCTATCAGCCATTGCCAAAAAAGAAGGACATTGCGTCCAACTGTTACATACCCCCACGCTGTTTAAAGACGGTCTGACCAGGGAATTCAAGCGTCTGTCAAAATTATTCAGCAACGATAGGGAAATATTAACGCAGCTGGATGCTTATCAGCCGGATTTAATTGCATTCTCCGTCGCAACGTTTCATTATCAAACCGCTCTTTATTACGCTGAAATCTGCAGGAATCGCTGTCCCAACGCAAAAATTGTTTTCGGCGGGATACACGTCTCTTGTGTCCCCGAAGTCGTCATTGCCAACGACTTCATCGATTATGTTGTTATCGGCGAAGGAGAAAATGCCTTTATTGAAATCATCAAACACATTGAAAAAGGAGCTCCCCAGGAACCGATCGTGAACACCTGGTACAAATCGAGTGATGGCAATATCATCAAGGGAAAACAGATTGGTTTTATTCAGGATCTGGACTCCCTGCCTCATTATGACAAGGAAATCTGGAAAGAAATATTCCCCCTCAAAACATATTATCTTACTATGGCTTCCCGTGGATGCCCTTATAATTGCTCCTATTGCTTTAATCATTTTTTTAGAAATATTCCGGATGAAAAATCAAATTATGTCAGACGAAGAAGTGTCAAGCACGTTATAGAGGAGTTGGTTGCGGCTAAAGAAAAATATAAAATCACCCTTATTGAGTTCTGGGATGATATTTTTATTTTTGACAAAAAATGGCTCAAAGAATTTCTGGAAATATACAAGCGAGAGGTCAAACTTCCCTTCAAGTGCTATATTCACGTTAATTTATTCGATGAAGAAATTGCAATCGGGCTCAAAGAAGCCGGGTGCAAATGGGTGGATTTCGGAATTCAACACATTAATGAAGAATATCGCAAAACCTATCTGAAACGTAATGAAACAAACGCTAATATCGTGAACGCTCTCAACCTTTTGAAAAAATACGATATTGTTTCATTCGTGGATTATATTGTCGGACTGCCCGGCGACACGATGGAACACAACGAAGAAGCAAGATTATTTTTTATCGAAAATATGCCTGACATTATCGAACCTTACTGGATGTCGTATCATCCGAAAACTGAAATCATTGAAAAAGGTTTCAAACACAATATTTTAAATAATGAAACAGTTGATTTAATTCATCAAGGACGCAATCCCCATAGCTATTTCGAAAGCTCTCTGAACTCCAGAGATTTTCACAGCGAATATTACTTTATCTTTAAGGTTCTCCCGGCTCTCCCGGTTTTTTTAAGAAAGAAACTCACCTACAATGTTTCTAAACAACTACAATATTTTATAAAATTTCCTTCTTTTATCTATTCCATTTTTTACCTGGCTTTGAAACATAGACGTCCTCGACTTAAGTACCTGACAACGTTTTACTTGAAGCAAATTATCTGGATCATGAAATCGAAAATTTTTCCTAAGAAAATTTCTTCTAATCATATATGATGATTGAACCGGATCGGATTGAGCAGAGGTTTTTAATATAAAAAATTTGAGGAAATGATTTTATGCCGCCGCGCGTGTTGCTTTCATCGGTTTTCAAACCATTCGCCGTCAACGATATGTATTCGCGCAAGGAATCCATCCTTGAGCTTTTCCACAATCAACTGACGAAGGTTCAAGGCATTTACTCGCTGCGTCATTCCTATGATTCCTACGGTATTCACGCCATCGGCAACAATCTTGGCATCCCCTGTACGGTGCTCGATTTTCCAACGCAAAAAAGATTTATCCGGGAAATTGAAAAGGGCTATGATTATATCGGTATCAGTTCCATTGTGCAGAATTTTCAAAAAGTCAAATGGATGGTCGAGCAGGTCAGAAAACGATCACCCAATTCAAAAATCATCCTTGGCGGATTCTGCGCCGCTATTCCCGGCCTGCAAAAAATATTGGACGTTGATTATGTGTGCGTAGGCGAAGGAATCAGTTTTATGCGGGATTTACTTGGACTGCCGGGTGATTTCGATTTCAAGAACCCGGACATCAGCACCAATTTCATGGAACTGCTCGGTGTGCCGCTGTTTGGAATTTTTAAAAGCCCCCAGATTGTTATTGGCCTGGGCTGCTCTTACGGCTGTGATTTTTGCAGCCCCAGTCATTTCTTCGGACGCAGACACATCAAATTCTATACAAGCGGGAAAAAACTTTTTGAAGAAGTCTTGCGTGCATCCCGGAGATTCGGATCAAACATGATTTCTTTTATTGGTGATGATAATTTTCTGATTGATCTTGACCGGGCGGAAGAGCTGAGACGCTGTGTGGTGAAAAGCGGGCGTATATTTAACTTTCTCCTGTTCGGTTCGGCGGATAAGGTGATTGATTTTGGTCCGGCTAAACTTGCCGAAATGGGGGTGGGAATGATCTGGATCGGCAGAGAAAGCCGGGTTGCTGATTATCCCAAAAACAGAAATATCAATATGAAGGAACTTGTCGATGAACTCAGACGTTACGGCATCAATACCATTCTCAGCTCCATCCTGCTTCTTGATCAGCATACCAAAGACAATATTCAAGAAGATATAGACGAGCATATCGCCTGCCGTCCCGCTTTCAGCCAGTTCTCGCATTACGCACCGGTCCCCTGTACGCCTCTTTGGGACCGAATGTCCAAGGAAGGCAGACTGATTGCCGGTATCCCCTGGGAAGATATGCATGCTTTTCATGAACCATGGTTCTCTCATCCCCATTTCACTGTCCGGGAAGGAAAGAATATACAGGAAGAGGCGTATCAACGTGATTTTCATGAATTGGGGCCATCATGGTTTCGTCTCATTGAAACGGAATATGAATGCTGGAAATACCTTCACCGGTCGAATACCGCACACATGAGAGCAAGGGCTGATTTCTTCGCGCGCCAGATGAAAACGCATAAGATCCTGCTCGCGGCGATGGAATATCTCGTGCCGACAGCGCATATGCGTGAACTGATCAAAAATGTCAGGCGAGAGGTTGAGAGGTCCTTCGGAGGCGTCAATCCCATTCAGATCACAGCGGCAGGCGGACTTTATGTCACCGGTCGTTTAAGAGAATTCCGGAACCGCCGCTGGGGAGATGTCCGGCAGCCATCAACGCGCGTGGTGCACTATAACGGCTGAAAAAAAGCATTTCAGATTTCAAGGTGAGCAAATTCTTTGATGGTCAATAGTTTGTACATACAAAGCATACGGCTGTAATTATTTTATGAAAGTGCTACTCGTCAATCCTATTTCTCAAAATACGTCTTTATCATCTCCGGATTTGGGATTGGGCTATCTGGCCGGCGCGTTGAAAAAAGAAAAACATCATGTTGAAATACTGGATTGTGTTAATCTCAAATTAACATTTAAGAAATTCGAAAAATACATTACTGATTCCAGGTTTGATGTTATAGGCTTCAGGGTATTTTCTACGGACTTACTTTCAGTCAAAAAGTCTCTTCAAATAGTAAAAGATAATCGTCCTGAAGTTAAAATTATTCTCGGCGGAGCTCATCCGTCAGCTTTTCCCGAACAGACCCTCGAGTACTTCAGAGAAGCAGATTTTGCAATAAGGGGCGAGGCAGAAGAAGGACTGACAGAGCTGATAAGCAACCTTCCCGATCCTGCACTGGAGAAAAAAAATATCGCCGGATTAATATGGAGAAACAACGAAAGGGTTGAAATAAATCCCCCGGTCTTTCCCGAAAACCTTGACTCATTAAGCCGGCCAGACTGGACCTTAATTGATCCGCGCCGCTATCCTTATCAGACATCGTATTTCGTAAAATCAAAAATTGTTGCGCCCATGATTATGACCCGCGGGTGTCCTTATCACTGCACCTTCTGTTCCTGCCGCTCGGTGACGGGACATAAAATCAGGCATCATAGTGTTTCTTACATGATGGATGAAATAAAATTTCTGAAATCACATTTCGGAATTCAAGAGGTGTGTTTTGTTGATGATAATTTTCTGGCCCTCAAATCTCTGATGATGGAACTATGCGAACAAATGATCAGACAGCGGATTAATATGAACTGGTCATGTTTCGGCATTCGCCTGGATTTAATGGATGAAGAAAGCGTCAGGCTGATGGAAAAAGCGGGGTGTTATCTGCTGACCGTGGGAATAGAATCGGGATCCCAGAGAATTCTCGATCACATGAAAAAAAATCTGTCTCTGGAGGTCATCAAGGAAAAAACAGCCCTGGTTCATCATGAAACGAATATAAAAATGATCGGTAATTTTATTATGGGTTATCCGACAGAAAAGGAAGAAGACATTTGTAAAACCATAAGGTTCGCTAAAAGTCTGCCTCTTTACGGCGCAAATTTTTTCCCCTTTCACCCGACGCCGGGCACTGAAATCTTTGACGCATTGACGGCGAACAAAGCATTAAATGAAATCAACTGGAACTCAATGGGACAAGATCGAATACCTTACGTACCCCAAGGCATCTCCAGGAAAAAATTTACATGGTTATTTTTTTGGGCGTTCGTAAATTTCTATTTGAGACCCAAGCCAATGCTTAATGTTCTTCTGGCAACAAAATCGCTGGCAAAATTAAAGTATGTTCTCTATAGAATCTTTAGAACAATGATATAAACGGTTTAAGGTTTTTAAACATAATTTATGTCATCGAAATCATATACTTCTTGACACTCAAAATAAGACTACTTATACTCCGCAAATCTGGAATAAATATTTTAAAGTTATCCGTCAATAAATTATCATGAAAATAGCTTTTTTCAACGTTGCTCATGAACATGTGGCCATAGAAATACTGTCAGCCATCGCCAAGAAAGAGGGACATACCGTAAGATTATTACACACGCACACCCTTTTCAGAGAAGGTCTGACCAGAGAGTTTAAGCGGCTGGCAAATTTCTTTAATTACGACAAGCAATTATTATTTAAACAGATCGAGGCTTATCAGCCTGATTTAATCGCTTTTTCCGTGGTAACATACCATTATCAATTAGCGCTTTATTATGCTGAAATCTGCAAAAAAATTTGTCCTCATACCAAAATTGTTTTTGGCGGAATCCACGTTTCCTGCGCTCCGGACGCGGTCATCGCCAATGACTTCATCGATTATGTTGTCATCGGAGAAGGAGAAAAGGCCTTTACTGAAATCATCAAACACATTGAAAAAGGCTGTCCCCTGGAGCCGATAGTCAATACGTGGTATCAATCAAAAGAAGGAAACATTATTAAAGGGAAGCAGATAGGATTCCTCCAGGAGCTTGATTCTCTTCCTCATTATGACAAGGACATCTGGCCGGATACACCAGCATTTAAGCATTATTATATGACGATAACCTCCCGCGGTTGTCCCTACAATTGTTCATATTGTTTTAATTATTTTTTCAGGAACATTCCCGATGAGACATCCAACTATATACGCCGCAGAAGCGTTCAACACGTTATCGAAGAGCTTACGATTGCCAGAAAAAAATATGATATCAGATTAATCGAATTTTGGGACGACATTTTCATTCTGGACAAAAAATGGCTGAAAGATTTTCTGGGGGCTTACAAAAAAGCAATAGCCGTGCCATTCAAATGCTACATACATGTGAAACTATTTGATGAAGAGGTCGCCATATGGCTGAAAGACGCCGGTTGCAAATGGGTGGATTTTGGAATTCAACACATCAATGAAGAATACCGCAGGACGCATTTAAAGCGTTATGAAACAAATGCAGATATAGCGAACACTCTTAAAATCCTGAAAAAACATGGCATCGTTTCTTTCGCTGATTATATCGTCGCCCTGCCCGGAGACACGATCGAACATAACGAGGAGGCAAGGCTGTTCTTTCTGGAAAACATGCCTGATATTATTGAACCTTACTGGATGTCTTATCATCCCAAAACAGACATCATCAAAAGGGGTTATGAACTTGATATTCTGAATGATGAAACCATGCGGTTGATTGACCAGGGACAGGATCCCAACAGTTATTTTGCAAGCGCCCTGGGATCCAAGGATTTCCATCAGGAATACTATTTCATATTTAAAGTCCTTCCTTCGCTGCCGGTTTTTTTAAGAAAGAAATTAACGTACAATGTTTCTAAAAAAATACCATATTTCATCAAAGTCCTTTTTTACATTTATTCCATCCTTTATCTGGGTTACAAGCACAAAAGCCCCCGAATAAAGGTTGTTGTATTATATTTTACTAGATACGCATTCACGATGTTGAAAATGAAGTACTTCCCTAAAAAATGGATTGAAAACTGCACGATAAAATAATTCGTATTTTATTAAAGGAATTTGGGAAAGTTGAGAATGCAAGGAGATTTCTGATGGCGCCACGAGTTCTGCTTTCATCTGTTTTTAAACCGTTCGCAATCAATGATATGTATTCCCGCAAAGAATCCATTATGGAACTCTATCATAATCAACTCACCAAGGTTCAGGGAATTTATTCGCTGCGCAATGGCTATGATTCCTACGGCATTCATGTCATTGCCAGTAATCTGGGAGTCCCCTGCACGGTACTCGATTTTCCAACCCAAAAAAGATTTATTCAGGAAATCAAAAAAGGATACGATTATATCGGCATCAGCTCCATTATTCACAATTTTCAAAAAGTCAAGTGGATGGTGGAACAGACGAGAAAAATATCACCCCGAACCAGGATAGTCCTGGGCGGTTTTTGTGCCACGCTTCCCAATTTACAGAAAATTCTCAATGTGGATTATATCTGTGTCGGCGACGGTATCAGTTTCATGCGCGAGTTGCTGGGCATGAATCCGGATTATGAATTTAAAAATCCGGATGTTGGCACGACTTTCTATGAATCATTGGGAATGCCGCTATTCGAGATTCCCAGATTTCCTCAGGTCATCGTCGGTCTGGGATGTTCCTATGGATGCGATTTTTGCAGTCCAAGCCATTTTTTCGGGCGTAAGCACATCCGATTTTACAAAACCGGAAAGGCGCTGTTTGATGAGATATGCCGCGTATCGAAAAAATTTGGGCTGAACTTTATTTCACTGCTCGGTGACGATAATTTTCTTATTGATCTGAAGCGAGCGGAAGAATTGAGACAATGCATTGTAGAAAGCGGACAGTTTTTTAATTTGATGATATTCGGATCCGCGGACAGGGTCATGGATTTTGGAGTCGAAAAACTCGCCGAAATGGGAGTGGGCACAATCTGGATCGGACGGGAAAGCAGTGTTGCAGATTATCCGAAAAACCGCGGAATTGACATGAAGGCTTTGGTGGGCGAGATGAGGCGTTACGGCATAAAAACGATCCTGAGTTCCATTTTGCTCCTTGACGATCACACCAAAGAAAACATCCGCCAGGATATTGATGAACATCTCGCCTGCCGTCCGGCAACCAGTCAGTTTTCACATTACGCCCCGGTACCCGGCACTCCGCTCTGGGACAGGATGCGCGAAGAAGGACGGCTGATTCCCGGCATCCCATGGGAAGATATGCACGCTTTTCATGAGCCATGGTACTACCATCCTCACTTCACGGTTCAGGAAGGAAGAGACATACAGGAAGAAGCTTATCAGCGTGATTTTCACGAATTGGGTCCCTCGATCCTGCGTTTTATCGAAGTGGATTATGAGGGCTGGAAATATCTGAGCCAATCGGACAAACCTCATCTAAAAGCCAGAGCGCGCTTTTTCGCCCAACAAATGAGAATTTATAAGGTCATGTTGGTAGCCATGGAGCATCTTGTGCCGACCGCTCATATGCGTGAACTGGTCAGAGATGTCCGGCGGAAGGTGGAGGGTTCCTTTGGCGCAGCCAATCCTTTTTTAAATGCGTTGGCAGGCATATTTTTTTTAACGGGACGATTCCGGGAATTCCGGAATCGTCATTGGGGTGATGTTATCCAACCCCCCACAAAAATAAAATACTACTCATAACAGGCGCTCAGGATAGTTTTTGCTGTTTATACATGTAAAAATATGGATAATTTACAAAGGATCGTCTGTCTGTCATTCATTTTACTGGAGCCGATGACCAGAATCGAACTGGTGACCTACTGATTACGAATCAGTTGC
>CAYNWA010000008.1:40684-61794 GCA_964400795.1 uncultured Smithella sp. | reverse complement strand
TTTTTTATTTCTCCGGCAAAACGGAAATAATCGTAATCATTATCATTACCTTTCTGTTTTTTGCGCCAATCCTCATCCGGTTAGCGGAAAAATTTAATCTGGAAACGATGGCACGATCAATAGCCTATTGTGGTTATCTTTGGATGGCTTTTGTTTTTTTATTTTTCTTTATCAATGTTTCAATGGACCTCACCAGATATACCCTGCAATTTTTTTTCAAAAGTTTTGGAAACACTCCAATGAGAAGCATTTTTTTTGGCCTTGCTATTCTTCTTTCCCTTTCTTGTGTTTCCTATGGTTATTTTGATGCTCAAAGAATTCGCATCAATACGCTGGAAATTTACTCCGCGAAATTATCACCCGATGTTGAAAAAATCCGAATCGTCCAGTTGTCCGATGTGCATATCGGGTTAATCATCAGAGACAAACGGTTGAAATCCATTTTGGACAACGTGAAAAACTTAAAGCCGGACATTTTGGTATCTACGGGAGATCTTTTGGATGGTGAACTGGATAATGTCAGTATCGAAGCTGCGCAACTTGATGAGATTAAACCGACATACGGCAAATATGCCGTAACAGGCAATCATGAATATTACGCGGGTATAGAAAAAGCTCTGGCCTTTACAAAAAAAGCCGGATTTGAAATTTTGCGTGATGAAAGCAGAAAAGTGGCTGGAATAAATATCATCGGTATCGAAGATTTAACGGGCAGAAAACGTGGTCTTACAGAAAAAAGTCCCGGTTCTTTTAAGTTCTTTCCAAAAGAACAGATTAATGAGTTTACTTTATTACTAAAGCACCAGCCCATCATACAAGAAAATATAAATTTTGACTTGCAGCTTTCCGGTCATACCCATGGAGGACAGATTTTCCCCTTTATTTTTTTTGTACGAATCTTTTTCCCTATGAAGTCCGGATATCATGAATTAAGTAATAATAAATTCTTTTATATCAGCAGTGGCGCAGGGACATGGGGCCCGCCCGTTCGCTTTCTGGCACCTCCTGAAATAACCGTGATTGATTTAATAAATAAATAACATTATAAATATTAATTACTTGCAATCAAACAGCGTATTCTTAAGAGAAATTTACAATTCTATATTTACAAAAAACATGCACCTTATAAAAGAAACCGCCAGATATCGTATAAGTGCCTAAAAAATATTTATATTTTCATAAATAAAATGATGTTTCTCCTTGACAACGGGACTCTGGTTATATATGATTTCAACACTTTGCACAGAATGTTTATTGATTATGCATAAAACGTTTTAATATTTAAGAGCGCTTGTGTTTTTATGCTCGTGGTTGTTTGTTTGATTGGAAATTAGGTTGATGAGAGTTAAATGAATTATCATTCCACGTGATGATGCAACACATTTCCGAATAATTTTTATATTAAATATATTTTAGCGTCTTTAAGCAAATTAAAACATACAGTAAATATTTTGTCAGATTTAAGTTACGTTAGTTTTGAAAACAGAAATATATGTGCTCAAAGGATATTGATGAAAAGAAAATTTATTAATGGTTTGTTGTTCGCCTTTGTTTTTATGTTTGCGCTAATTGCGACCTCTCCTCTGATGGCATATGACTCTCTCAAAGGGAAACAACTGGCTTTGAAAGGCGTAAGCGCCGGTGATGCGGAATCGGCCATTGATAACGAATCGTCCCCAAACTCTCAGCCGGAAGCAAAAGAAACAAACATCAATGAACAACCGCAAAATACTCAACCAGACGTAAAAGACGCAACAGCGGTTGAACCGCCGCAAAATATTCAGTCGGAAGCAAAGGAAGCAACAATCAATGAATCCTCTAAAAGTATTGAAGAGGAATTGAAAGAGCTCCGGGAGGAAATAAAAAAAATACGGGGAGAAAATGAGGCAAGAAAAAAACTGGAGATTCCTGAAGAGGAAAAGAGTCAATCCGTGGAAGATATTCTTTCCGCTGCCGGTCGTCAATATTCTCTTTTGAGAAAAGGAACTGTCGGGTTGTCATACACTTTTGGTTACTCATATTATTCCGGAGATGTCATTGATGAGTCCACCGTAGTTTTACGCAGGGTTAATCATAACTTTACCAATACCATTTCAGCTGAATATGCGCTGTTCAATAATCTTACCCTGAGTTCCAATTTCCCCTTTGTCTACAAATACAACAAGGTGGGAACGGATGAATCACTGGATGTAACGGATTTGGGAGACATAAGTTTGGGATTGGCCTGGCAGCCATTTAAGGCTGGAGGACGAATTCCTTCCACCATAATCTCTCTCGGTGTAAATTTTCCCACCGGCAGCAGTCCGTACGAAATAAATTATAATGACGAACTTTCCACCGGAGCAGGTCATTATGCACTTCAGGCCGGTGTTTCTTTAAGCAAAGTCATAGATCCTTTGGTTGCCTTCGGTTCCCTGAACTACACATACGGTTTTCCTGAGAGCGGTCTGTCTCAAATAATTTATGAGGATCCCAACGATTCCTCCAACAGAATATATCTGACGAAAGTCAAACCCGGCAGTTCCATTGGATTGGCTTTCGGATTCGGCTATGCCCTGTCCTACCAGGCTTCTATGAATTTATCCGGTCAATTGGGTTATTCTTTAGGCAGCAAGTACACCAATGCCGGTAGTGGCAGCGCCTCAACAGAAAGTTCAACGGGAAGTTCCCTGAGCAGTTCCCTGAACATAGGAACAGGATGGAGAATAACTTCGGCAAGATCCATATATGCCAGTATGGGAATTGGATTGACCAATAATGATCCTGATGTGTCGATATCTTTAAAATTCCCGTTTGAGTTTGAGCTTTAAAAGAGATTTTATGTAAATAGATGAAATATATATAATATGCATGAAAATGCATATTCAATGTGGATGTTATATATTGATTTTATAAAAGCATTAAATGTTTAATGTTTATCAAAAAGCGGGGTCAAAGATGTCCGTATAATTTTTCTTTCTCATGTGTTGTGAACTAAAATAGTTTTTAAACAGATTTATAATACAAGAATGGGAGAGCAGTAATAATGACAATATTTTTTAAAAGCATGATGTTTATTGCACATCTACCATTATCAGTATTTATCTTTTTTCAGAAAAGGAAATTAAGTTTCATCAAGATAATGCGTTTACATGTGCTTTTTTATGCAACAGGCGTAATATGCGCTGCCACCTTACTTTTTTATCTCCCCCACGCAAAAGCCGCCTTCAATGAATCCATGGCCATCGATACCAAAGCCATTTCACTGGCCAATAACGTTACCGCCGATCCACCCGGCACCGGTTCAATTCATTACAATCCCGCGGGACTCTCTTTGATGGGTGACGGAGCATATATCAGCTTCGGATTGATTCCTGTTCTGATAGACAAAAAAGGAAAGTTTGAAAAAGATAACTCTCATATCGGTTTTCACGATTTCCGGGGAGACGTGGAGGAAGATCCGCTTGCCGGCAAGGAAACAGACACCAGCACAGGCATCATGTATATTCCCGTTCTCAACGACACCCTGGAAGCTCTGGCGGGCCCGATATTCGGCCTCTCCTATAGAAAACCCGGTTCCAAGTGGACATTTGGCTACGCCACGTACGCCCAGTATGCAGGCGGTTGGAAATTCGAATCCAATGATCCGTCCATCTATGGCGGAAAATCCGTTTATATACAACACCTGAATTACGCCGTTCCGGCGGTAAGCTACAGGATCAATAATAATTTGTCTATTGGCGCCTCTTTCGCTCTGGGACAGACGGTCATGGGTATCAGTACGGATGTCAGAGCCCCCAACGAAATAGTAAATATAACCAAAGTACTGGGCGATGCGACTCAAAATATGTCCAATCCCATCTTCGATTTAACCGTTCCATTTCCTTTGTTTGGCGGAGGAATCGGGCCGTACGATTATGTAGGAAATCTGACCTTTGATATTCGGGATGATTTTTCCCCTGGTTATAATTTGGGCGTGTTGTGGGAACCTTTTGACTGGATAACATTCGGGCTTTGTTACCAGAGCGCTGTTAAATCAAATATGTCCGGAAGATTTGCCTGGGAGTATAGTGAGGATTGGCAAAGAATGGTGGCTTGGAGCGGTAGTACCGCCATCATGCAGATCGCCTCGATCATTTTTGATCTGCCTTATAATGTGGAGGCGAAGCAAACCGGGACGGTGAATGCGACGGTGGAATTTCCGCAAATCGTTAATTTCGGCATTAAATTCACTCCGATAAAAAGACTTTCTCTTTTAGGAGAATTGCACTGGGCGGAATGGTCTTCCATCCAGGAAGATAACATCAGGTTTGATCAGAAAATTCAACTTCTTCAACTGGCAAAGTTTATGGGCTACACTGATGGACCCTATAATATGGTAATGGAAAGGAAATTCAAAGACACGCTTAACTGGGGAGTCGGCGTGGAATACCAATTGCTGGATTGGCTGCAGCTGCGTGCCGGTTATGAAAACAGAAAATCATCCACCGTGGATCGCTATTACGACCTATTGTATGCTCTGCCGACCATGCATTACTACGGCGCTGGAATGGGAATCAAATGGTCGGATATTGATATTGATCTGGCTCTCGGTTATTTGACCAGCAAGAAGAACCGGGTGGAGGCCGGCTCCAGTTCCAACTTCAGTTCGTATGTTCTGGGAGCGGGTGTTCAAAACCCCTACAGAGGGTTGAATTATGAGGAGGAAACATCCATTTATATGGCATCGCTTAAGGCCACAATGCCTCTTCATCTGATTACAGATCTGGTCTTTGATTTACTGCCCATCAAGTTCGGCAGCGCCAAGGTGAAAAAAGTTTCGGATCTGAATACGCCGGTGGATTTATCCATGAATTTTATCGACAATGTGCGTTTTGAAAATCAATATTATTTCATAGAAAATTGTGATTAATAAATAAGACCCAAATTTCAGAAACGAAGTGCATAACCTAAATACCCTAGGGCACCATGGGGTCACTATAGGCCAAGCGGGATAAATGTGGGTCTAACGCCCCTTGGGGCGCAAGTTCATTTGGATACCCCGCTGCTTGCGTCGGGTTGTTAATTTACACGTTCAATAATTTGTTTCTGCCTTGAGTTGAAGAAGCCGTTTTTGTCTCATGTCATCTTCCATCACTCTCAGATGTTCTTTCTTGTGTTTATAAAAATCACTGACATTTTTTCTATAAAAGTCATAAATAATCTGACTCGCCGGTGGATTTAAATTCACATATAAACTGAAGATGCTGAGGAGAACCTCGGGATTCTTAATATCTTTGAAGCGCATCGGGCCAAGATCAACCAACTGAGCTTCCGGCGGAATCTTAGCAAGAACCGATTGATGGACCAAAACCACTGCGTTTTTTTCAAAATATACCAGACGCCAACCGGCGTTCAAAAAATCAAAGATCAGAGGGAGTTCCTTATAATGAATAATGGCCGTCTTAAAAGGATATTTTTCATTAAAATCAATAATATCTTCACGCCTTGCAGGCTTACTGATGAATGCCCAATAATCAGGAGCAACCTGCCCGGCAAACGGTACATGACGAGGATCAATGAAAACTTTATAATCGGGGTAAAGGGCCCATAAAAGATATCCGCCTATGAGATAGTCATTGAAAACAGGACCTTCCAGAGGATATTTCTTCAGAAAAGCAACTTCCTTTACAGGCGCAAAGTTTTCTAATCCCGATCCAAACCACTTATTATCAGCGCTATATCGTAACGTAACATAGGCAATGTTAAAAAAGAATAAAATAAAAATAAGCAAAGCAAAAACCGTTGTTTTCCTGGTGATACTTTTTAGATTTAAATGGTAGAGTTGGTAGAAAAATGTGAAAAAAAACATGAGAGGAAACATAAAATTTGCGCGGGTTGCTCTCATGCTGCCCCAAAAGGTTGCAATATTGACGATTAATCCTGTAAAATCCAACGTTCTGTTTTTGATTAATTCATAGAAAAAAAGACAACACTGAAACAACAACATCACGACCATAATCCAAAATATTATTCCCATCCGGGAAAAGGAGGTGTCGATATTACCGATATCTTTGAAGTACGAAAGGAAATATGTCCAGAGAGGAATATAAGCTCGAATATATTTGCTGTTTAAGTCGAATGACTCAGAAATAACGCTATGATAAATGCTCATTAGGTAATCCATGCCATAAGGGTTAAACCATGTGGCTGTCAAAGCAAGCAGGCATGCTATTCCCAAATGAAGAAATTCCTCCCTTGTAAAGGTGAATGATTCTTGAGGGAAAATAATAATATTTAAAAGTTCGCCAAAGAAGAAACAGGCAAGAAAACAAAAACCCAGGAGAAAACCCCCGTGCAGGTTAACCCATACCGCAAAAATGAACGGATAAAGATAAAAAAGATATTTCCTGCGGGTTATCTTGACGTATAAAGAAATAACCCCCAGTAAGCAACCGAGCAAAATGGAAAATAACTCAGGTTTGTAATAACTGACAGAGTATACGCAAGCAATACCGAGTGCGGCAATAAGTGTAATGCTGGTAACATCCAGTTTTTGATGGATAACGCGGAAGAAAAAATAAATTAGCAGGAAAATTCCTAAAAATATGAGCCATTGAAATATCCACAGACCGAATCCACCCGCTAACTCATAGAATAAATATACAATAATACTTCCAAGACACGTATTGTAAATCCAGTTTGAGTCTGCCGGTGTCCATGAAAATATTGAATGATCAACCGTTAAAGTATGATGCGTTAAATAATATTTACCCAGTGCCATCTGCCACCAAACGTCATAATCATAACGTTCCACGGGAAGTTTCAACAGGATCATCACGGGCAGCAGCGCGATCACAATCCACTTTAGCCATCTTGAAGAAGTTAGTTTTTCCGAACAGGAGAACAAAGAAGATATGAATGGGCTGGATGCTATTTTTTTTAAGAAAGAAAGAAAAGAAGACATCTGTGCGGAAGCAATAAGTTTATCTAAGATGATGAACAAATAAGCAATGATTCGGGGTTGTTTGTTATGAACGTCAAGCATCGGACTATTTACCGGCGACCTGTTTTTCATTCCTTTCGGTTTTTCTTCGTTAATCATCATTACTCAAACTTTATAGCCGATGGGGGAATATAGCTTTCATGATTTAATGACCGTGACATATCAAAAACCAATGAAGAAGCATTCATAAGAAACAATGATTCACGCGTTTTTAACATCGATAATTATACGATTTCAAGAATGTTTAATGCATAACATTCATTCAATCGTCATGGCGTATTACAAATAATAGCCTGAAATTTATATATCATTATGGCTGCTCAATCAAACCATCTATGATAAGTATAATAGCCTCTGGAAATTTCGAAACCGAATTTTATCAGAACCTTTTGTACGGAAATATTCTTAAGCTGAGTCGATATAATCATTTTACTTACTTTTTTTGATAAACACCACTTCACGGCTTTGCATAAGAAAGAATGATAGATCCCCTGGCCTTGAAAATCCGGATGAATCCCGCCGAGAAACATTTCACCCTCATCCGGAGTGTTAATTCTCAAAACACCAAAGCCTACTATCTGTTGATCAATTTCACCCACCAGAAAATTATCAGACTCCTTTGCAGCGAATGTTTTTCTGGCCCAGTCTGTGTATGCCTCATCGCATTTATTTTTATCGAGCCTTGAATCAGCATGGTAATGTCCAACATAACCGCGGAACGATTCCCTGGCAACCGATATCATTCCCTTTTCTTCTTCCGCGCGAATTGGCCTTACATGAACCACACCCTTTTCGACAGGCATATCTTGCCTGGCTAAATCCAGACTGTAATAAACAAGAGTATCCATTAACAGAAACCCCTTTTTTTCCATGGATTGAGCAGCATCAAGGTCCGACATATTACAGCGAGCGATGAGCAATTTCACTTTTCGTGCAAAGCAGAAATCTAAAACGGAAGATAAACTCTCAGAGGTTATTCCTATCACTCTTGCTGTTACAACGCCAAATCTCTCTGTATCAATGTCTGAAATAAATATGTCCGGGGAGTTGGAACTCATTAATCCTCCAAAATTGATAATGTATATACTTGATCCTTGGCATTAAAGTCTTATGTAAAATTATGTAACCCTCGACTTCAATATTTAAATATTTCCCAAAATTATCATTTAAAGTATTCTATAAAATATTAAGGCGACAGCCACATTTTTTTATATTGAAGTTCTTTTTCCCTGTTCTTTATTTCAATATCCATAGCATTTAATATGTCCTGTTTGAATTTATAGAAATCACTGACATTATTTCTAAAAACACCATAAATATATCGCCCTGCTTCCGGATTTAAGCGAACATAGAAATTAAAAACATTAACCAAAACGTCCGGATTTTCGACCCGGCTAAAGCGTAAGGGGCTAAGATTCACGCTGCCAATCTCCGATTTAATAACAGGAAGAAGTGATTTGTGCATCAGGATTGCTGCATTCTTTTCAAAATACAAAAGCCGCCACTCGTCACCCTCTGCTTTTAAAAAATCAAAAATAAGCGCCATCTGTCTGTAATGAAGAATAACCAGTTTAAAAGGATATTTCTTTCTAAAAAGGCGTATATCTTCAGCGCTGACTCGCTTCGTGGTAAATTCCAGATAATCCGGTATAACCTGTCTTATATAAGGACTGCAGCGTGGATCAATAAATACTTTATAGTCTGGATAAAGATTCCACATCAGATAACCTCCAACCACGTAATCATTGAATATAGGGCCTTCTATTTTATATTTTTTCAAGAAATCGACTTCCTTCACTGGAGCGAAACTATCAAGCCCTCGACCGAACCATTTCATATCACCACCATATTTTATATTGTAATAGGCAGTGCCTGAGAAAAACAACAAAAATACCAGTAAAGAAAACAGGGCGGCCTTTTTCATGCCGTTTTCAAGTTTTAACCGGTGAATCATCAGATAATAAATAATAAAGAAAAAAGCTACGGGGAAAAAGTAGGCTGCTCTGCTGGTTTCCATGCCTTTCCAATATAAGGCGGCGCCGATAATAAGTCCGGCACAATCAAAGGACCTTCTCTTTATAAATTCATACACAGAAAGAATTACGACAGGAATAATCATCAAGGTCATTATCCATGCAGTAGAACTGATATTAAAAGATTCCCATGAAACATTCTTTAAGTATGTCCAGAGACTGACATAGGCTAAAATATACTTATTATTGATTTCGGCGTTAAGTTCAGAGGTAATTCCCACATACGTACTGGCAAGATAATCCACCCCGTAGGGATTTAATAAAGTGGCCAATATAGATAAAACCATGGCAAGGCCAAGATGAACCAGAATATCAGTTGTAAATGATTGTTTGCTAAAAAATATCTTGTTCAGAAGTTCACCGGTCAAGGCCATAGCCAGAAAAACAAGGCCGACAGCATAAGCGCCATGCAGATTAACCCACAAAGCAAACATAATCGGGTAAAGATAAAAAAGATATTTTCTGCCGGTTACCTTGATATGAAAAAATATAAATACAATCCAGCCGAACATAAGAAGAGAAAACAATTCGGGTTTGTAATAACGGCATGCGGGAGAACAGGCAATGGCAATGGCGGCAATCATCGTAATGCTATTGATATCCAAGCGTTGATGAATCCCACGTAAAAATAAATAAAAAGAAAGAAAGACCCCCCCGAAAATCAACGTATGCATCAACCAGAGTCCAAAGCCGCCCATTAAATTGTAAAACAGATAGATGACCATGCTGCCCAGGCAGGTATTATAAATCCAAGAAGGGTCTGTGGGTGTCCAGGAAAAAATAGAATGATCCGCGATGAGCGTATTATGGGTTATGTAGTATTTCCCCAGAGCCATGTGCCACCATAGATCGTAGTCCACATTATCAACCGGATACTTATGCAAAAAAAGCGCTGGCAAAAGGAATATAAACAACCATCTCAGGAATTTCAGAGATAAGATGCTTTCTGTAAACTTCAAGAAGAAACAGAATTTTGTCGGAAGAGATTTTCTGGTATTAAAAGAATCATTCATGGGAATAGCATTTTTCCCGTCTTTGTTTTGCGTTTCACTCATCAGTAGCGTATCCTTTTTATGCGATGACTTTAGTAATTCTATATATTCGGCTATATTTAATTACCGAAGGAGTAATCATAATCTCTTATAAAAATCTTTTATTTTATCGGTAACGTTACAGACATCTTTTTCGGTCATTTGATAATATAGCGGCAGGCGCAAAAGACAGTTACTGACCTTGTCCGTAACATCCAATTTACCACACGTTCTTCCATATCGTTTGCCTGCCGGGGAACCGTGAAGAGGCACATAATGAAAAATAGCCGATATCCCATGCGTTCTTAAAAAAAGAGCCAGCTTTTTGCTTTCGCCCAGA
Source organism: uncultured Smithella sp. (assembly GCA_964400795.1). GTDB lineage: Bacteria > Desulfobacterota > Syntrophia > Syntrophales > Smithellaceae > Smithella. Next base: position 51,426 of record CAYNWA010000008.1, on the reverse strand, counting down.
GAACGGGTTATTATGTAAAATATATGACTATTGACTGAACAATGATCAAGGACACAGGGGAGTTGCAAATAACCTTTTTCCTCCAAAGAACTCAATGCTTCCATATAAAGGTTATAAATCAGATTACGCTTGGCCATAATGTGATCCGCTTTTTCCATTTGGGCATAAAGGAACGCCGCGAGGATATCACTGGGCAGGTAAGATGAGCCGATGTCCACCCAGGTATATTTATCCACCTGCCCGCGAAAGAACTTGCTGCGATTGGTTCCCTTCTCTCGAATGATTTCCGCCCGCTCACAATATTTTTTATCATTAATGAGTAAAGCGCCGCCTTCTCCTGAAATAATATTTTTTGTTTCGTGAAAAGAACACGCTCCGAAATGTCCGATGGATCCCAGCTTTTTTCCCCTGTAGGTGGACAAAACACCCTGAGCAGCGTCCTCAATGACAAACAGTTTATGACGTTTTGCAATATCCATAATTGCATCCATTGCACAGGGGACACCCGCATAATGTACCGGCAGGATGACTTTGGTACGAGATGTTATAGCGCCTTCAATCAGTTTCTCATTCATATTGAGCGTATCGGGACGGATATCGATAAATACAGGAACGCCTCCTCTTAAAACAAAAGCATTGGCCGTGGAAACAAAGGTATAGGAAGGCATGATAATCTCATCACCCGGAAGAATATTGGCCAGCATAGCCGACATTTCCAGAGCCGCCGTGCAGGAATGGGTCAGAAGCACCTTATGACAGCCGAGGCGTTTTTCGAGCCACGCTTCACATTTTTTTGTAAAGGGACCGTCACCTGCCGTATGGCTGTTCTCAACAACAGCCCGGCCAATATAATCAAGCTCCTGACCGACAATAAACGGTTTATTAAAAGGAATGATTTTTTTCTTCATTGCCATATCTTGCCTCTTATCATCTTGTCTGTGTAGAGTATTTTCTTATAATGATATTGAAAACAAATCAACTGACGGCATAATAAATTTTTTATTACTCCATTTCCATATAAAGCAGTTGATGGATTCTTGCCGTTTTATCCAGCATTTCATCCATGGAGTCATATTTCAGCAGAACAACGCCGGCTTTATCCGCCAGATAATTATCGATCCGATCACCTTTTTTAGACCAGATAAGTTTGTCGTAAATATTCCCTTCTATTTGTTTTTCGACCACGATACGCTTGATCATTCCATTTTGGGGGCTCATTATACAATGCCTGCCGCAGTATCCTTTTTGTTTGGTTTCCGGGAAATCCGAACAATCGCTTCCCGCTTCCGCCTTTACTATCCATCCGGCCCAATCGAGACCGGTTGAATGATCCACAGGATACGGATACAAGTCTCCGGAACAGCGCCTTGTAATTTCAAGAATATAAGCCTTTTTACTGTTGTATAAATACTGGATATGAAAAATGCCATCTTTTAAAGACAGTATTCTTGCCATCTTCTCAACAGCGTGAATTAAATCATCCGCCACGTCATGGACATTTATCGCCGGCGCGGCAGATGTCGAAACAAAAAACGGATTCAGATAAGAGTATTCATTATCACTGAAATAAAAAACAACCCTGCCTTTTACAATGAACGTACTGAAGCTATGTTGCGATCCTTCTATAAAATCTTCAATCACAATGCGCCTGGCGTGGGAGAGTGAAAATGCTATTTTCATCGCCTCCGGGCATTCCTCGCTACCGTGCACAACAGAGACGCCCTTTCCACCACTCATGTCAATCGGCTTTATAATCAGAGGGAAGCGACGCTTGTTGATGGAAACCAGCGCCTTATCGATATCATCAAAACCTTCCGCGTAAGGCGTCGGGATTTCATATTCCAGGGAAAATTTTTTAAAAAGATCCTTTTGATGCAATATTTTTGTCGTTTCATATGCATCATGACCCGGCAAGCCCAGTTTTTCAGAAACATAGGACGCGCTAAGAATACCGAAATCATTGGAGCATGAGCAAACTGCATCTATATTCAATTTCCCGGCAATCTCCAAAACAGCATCCGGATCGGAATAATCAGCAAAACAATATTCGTCAGAATATTGATGTGCGATAAGTTCAGGATTATTACCTGTTGTAATGACATGAAATCCCATGGATTTCGCGGATTTGATAAGAGGAATTTCTGAATGGCTTCCGTTGAGAATAAGCAGCTTTTTCTTTTTTTCCATTTATCGGCACAAATTTACTTATATTTTTTAATCATCTACCTATGATCAAAATCGATCCATGTTGTTTTCATATAGCTGTATTCATCGAACGCAAAAATGGACTTGTCCTTTCCGATTCCGGATTCCTTGATTCCGCCAAAAGGAGCGGTATTATCATCATCGCCGTAACCATTCACATGCACGATGCCTACCTGTAACGTGCGGGAAATATGATACGCTTCATCCAAATCGTTTGTCCAAATTGACGCGGCCAGTCCGTATCGGGAATCATTGGCAATATCAATCGCTTCCTGTATCGTATCAAAACCGATGACCACCAGAACGGGTCCGAATATTTCCTCCTGCACGATGCTCGATTCAAGATCAACATCCGTGAATATTGAAGGCAGCACCGCTATTCTTTTTCTTGCCGAAAACCACTTGCTGGGAGTCGGAATTATCAAGGTGGCGCCGGATTGCACTCCCTGTTTAATATATCTTTCTATCTTATTCTTCTGTTCTTTACTGACTACGCAACCCACTTCTGACTTTATATTCAGGGGATCATCGGGGATGTATTTTGCGCTTTCAGATTTCAGATAATCTATTAATTTTGTTTTCAACTCATTGTGCACAATGACCCTTGATGGAGCGGAACATATCTGTCCCTGATTATAAAAAATATTTTTAGCCAGCACGTCCGCTGCTTTTCTCAGATTTTTACAATTTTTGGATATGATAAAGGGACTCTTGCCTCCGCATTCCAACCCGACTTTTTTCATATTGGATTGACCGGCATATTGCAGAATTAGTTTGCCCACTTCCGACGAACCGGTGAAGAAAATACCGGCAACATCTTTATGCAGCGCCAGGGCCTTTCCGGCAATGTTTCCATAGCCGGGCACAACATTAAATGCGCCATCAGGGATTCCTGCCTTCTTTGCCAGTCTGGCGACTTCCAGGATCGAGAAAGATGATTGTTCCGCCGGTTTGATCACAACGGAATTCCCCATGAGCAACGCGGGGGCAAACTTCCACGTTGAAACCACCAGTGGATCATTCCAGGGTGTGATAATACCGACGACGCCCAAGGGTTCTCTCGTCACGACAGCGAACAAATTATCTTTCGGCGGCATTGCATAATCATAATATTTGTCCAGACTCTCCGTAAAATAGCGCAAAGCCTCGATGGTTTTGGGTATGGAATCATCATAATAATTTTTAAACGCTCTGCCGGTTTCGATCGTATCCAACATCGCCAGTTTTTCCCTGTTTTTCTCCATGAGATCGGCAAGCGTAAAAAGAATCTCTTTTTTTTCTGCCGTGGTTTTTCCACGCCATATCTTCGACTTAAAGCTTCTTTTCGCAGCGTTAACAGCGTTATTGACATCTTTGCCGGAACAAGCGCAAATTCCGGAAAGATCCCTGCCATCAACCGGGCTGATTTTTTTGATAATCTTTCCTTTGACCGATTTCACAAAAGCACCGTTAATAAAGGCTCTTTTTTCTATGACCAACTTTTCGACTTTGTTCTTTATATTTTTCATCATATTTTATTTATACAAACATTTAACGATTACTATCAGATAAACCTATCATATTCTTCTATCGCATCAACGTTTTTTCCGTCTTTAAAATCCTTGATGATTCTGAGAAGCTCAATATTGGATTCATGACGCAGGCAGTGAAAGGTACATTTTTTAGACGGATCGGAAAACGCCATGACTTCCTTCCTTCGCTTTGAGTTCCACATCTCGGCAAAAGACATGTTTTGAACATCGCCTATGCGGAAATTTTCCTTCCCCCTCCAGTAAGGGCATATAAAAACCCCCGAGGGACAGATCAGCGTCCTTAATTCGGAAACCGGACATCTGCGATAATCTTTGGCCTGCGCGTTCTTTACCCTGCTCAAAGACTCTTCCAGATTAATCGCTTTCATAATCTTAAAAGAATCGCTCACCAGAGCGTCGAGGCGGCTTATTTCTTTTCTCGCTTCCCGCATTCTTTCTTCGCTGTGCACAACCAGGGCATGATCTATGCCTCCAGCATACTCGTAACTGGGTTTAACTTCAAAGTAATCACATCCTATATCTCTGGCCAGTAAAGCGGATTTATAAATTTCATGTATATTGGATTGAATGCCGAATCCATCCGCTTCGGTTCTAATCAGAAAAGAAAAACCCAGCTTACCTTTTTTGACTTCGGCAAGTCTCCGCATATTATCAATTACATGATGAAACCTGGAATCTCCGTTCCGGGAAGGTCTTAATCTATTAAAAGTGTCTTCTGTTGCCGCATCCACGGAAATTCGTGTCCAACTCGAAAACCGGGCAATGATATCCAGATATCTATCGATTAAAGTTCCATTAGTCGTAATACCCAGATGAACGTCATTTTCGCCAAGATATCTTATGAATTCACCGATAACCGGATGCATCAACGGCTCTCCGCCGCCGATTAATATCAACGCTTTGACGCCGGCATTTTTGAGTTCAACGCCTAGTGAAAGCAACCGTTCATTGGAAAAACGTCTTTTATTCGCTATTAAATCCTCGCTGACACAACCGGGGCAGGCCAGATCACAGGCTTCCGTGGCATCCAGTTCCACAACCAAAGGGTTTGTTGATCCTTCCGCCCAATCGGTTTCCTTAATTTTATCCAGAACAAAGCCCTGAGATAACTTTTTGATGATGTTCATTTTTTGCGCCATTTGTCATCTTCTCCGTTTCCGCTCTTAAAAAAGTAAATGGCTACTTGTCTTTACCGGAAGTTATCTCTTTGACAATATAAAGAGGCCTGTTTTTCACTTCCTTGTATATTTTGCCAACATACAATCCCACCATGCCTGTCACCATAATGATCAGTCCGGATAAAAAGAATAAAGACACCATGAGGCTGGTCCATCCGTCAGCAACATGAGAACTGATAAAATACCGGATAATCAGCCAAAGAGCATATAACAATGAGAGTGAAGATATTAGGAAACCTGTCTGAATAGAGAGAATAAGCGGTTTATTGGAATGCGATAATATATGATCAAAAGCCAGATTTAATCTGCTTCTAAAAGAATAGGCCGATTCACCGCTGTTTCTTTCAGCGTGTTCAACGTCCATCTCTAATTTTGGAAATCCCACCAGACTGACAAGCAAGCCAAACGATCGGTCAGCTTCTTTCAGTTTCCTGACATTATCGATAACTCTTTTGGAGTAAATACCGAAATTTGCCACTTTGTTATCGAATTTCTGGCCTGTCAGATAATTAAAAACAACGTAGAACAGTCTGGATGTCAGTTTTACCAGGAAAGAATCTTTTCTATTTTCTCGTTTTCCGACGATGATTTCATAACCTTTAGATGTTTTTTCATAAAGTTTCCTGACCTCTTCCGGTTTATCCTGCAAATCGCCGTCCATCACAACAATCCAGTCTCCGCTGCAATAATCCAGACCTGCGGTTATCGCGTAGTGCTGACCGAAATTACGGGACAGATTAATACCCGTAACACGCTTATCTTTAGAGGCCAGTTTTTCAATAATCTGCCAGTCTGTTTCCGGGCTGGCATCATTAACAAAGATAATTTCAAACGTTTCAGTGATCTGCTCCAGACAAAGAACCAACCGCCTGTGCAATTCGGAAAGAAAATCGGCGCACTTGTAACACGGTATGACCACGGATATTTTGTCATTTTTTCTCATATAATTAGACATTTGCACAACACAGTACAAAATTCAACTCTTTTATCCAGTCATGTTTAATTTGATATTTTACCGTCATTCGCCACCCGTGCAACGACGCACAAACTTCCCCCGAAAAGATTAGGAATAAAATCAATAAATCTATTTTCAATCCGGCAAAGCCCGAGTAAAATTTTATTAATAAATGGATTTTTTATGGAGTTTTCCGCTCTGTAGCCTGTATAATTTCTTCTTTTGTCTGCCTTGAAAATTCTGCGAAGAAACAAAAGCGGGACAATGCTTATGAAAAAATATTTGATTTCTATAACTTCAAATCCATTTTCCTTGAGTTTTTCCCGTAAAGCTTTTTTTTTATATCGCCTTTTGTGATGCGCAGCTCTGTCGTAAAGACTCCATAACCATTGATGCGCGGGAACCGTTATAATCACTTTTCCATTTTGTTTGTGTAACATCCTGCAAACATTACCAAGCACCTTGTTTTCATCTTCCACATGCTCCAACAAATCGAACAAACACACAAAATCAAATTCATCATCGAAAGTAGCTTTTAATATGTCAAACTGATACAGTTCTTTAATGCCATTACGACGGGCATATTCAAGGCCATTGCTATGCATCTCACCGACACATATATTTTTATAGCCATTAGATATCAAATACCCAGTTACATTTCCCGTACCCGCGCCGATATCAATGCCTCTATTTTGTGTATCGATAAATTTTTTAAACCGGCTCAGAAGAAACTCCTTGCGGGCAACAAACCAGAAATGTTCATTTTCCCGTTCAACATGACCATCCAAGCCATCAGCATAATAATCCGGATGATTTTCCGCTATGTCTTCATCAAAGACGAAAACATCATTATTTTTTTTATATTCCCGAATAATCATACTCTATCCAACTAATCATCATAAGGATGTTTCTGAATATTACCTATGAAATCTTTCATTAAATTTCGACAGCCACAACAGGAGGAAGACAACCTAACGGAACAAGCAAAAACTTGAAATCATTGGATAATAATCAATATATATCCTTACATAACTAAACGCTGATTTCAACATTTTTTCTGTTAACTTAAATGAATAATAAGAAAATTTAACACGTTGAAAAATTTATTTTTTAAACAGTTATCTGGAGAAATCTATTTGGGGTAACATTGAAAGAAATTGTGAAGAATATCAAAAATTTTCAATCGAGTAAAACGATTTTGGGAAAATAATCCTACTTCGGTTTTTACATAATAAGCATGCTGAACGCGGTTTTGGAATATGAATTTCTAGTTGTTGCCCATTTATCTTATAAGGAAATTGCCAAATTCCCGCCCGCATAATCTAAATAACCTTAAGGTTACCGTGGGGTCATCTATAACGGGGATGACATCTTAATTATTTTTCCACCCTAATCAACATTGCATCGCCTTGTGCGTGCCCCGAGCAAATGCCGCACACTCCCCAACCGCCGCCGCGTCTTCGCAGCTCGTACCCAAGCGTCATCAAAATCCGCGCGCCGGTCGCTCCGATGGGATGACCGTAAGCCACCGCGCTGCCGTTGACATTGACTTTTGTAAACATCTCTTCTTTGGACATTCCTAAAATAGAGCGACAGCTCACCAGCGCCACCGCGGCAAAGGCTTCATTGACTTCAATCAGGTTCATTTGATCAAGCGTCATGTCATTTTGTTCCAGGACTTTTTTGATGGCCAGTCCCGGAACTGTCGCAATATCCTTGGTCGGCTGCGAAACTTCGGCATAATCAACGATCGTGAAGATGGGTTTCAATCCCAATGCATCGGCTTTCTCGCGGCTCATGATCAGGCAGACGTCGCCACCGTCGTTGACGCCGGGGGCGTTGCCGGCCGTTACACTTCCCGGTTTACCGGTAACCGTGCTTGTATGATTAAAAACGGGCGTGAGCTTTGCCAAACCTTCCATGGTCGTATCCGGCCGCGGCCCCTCGTCCTTATCCATCACAAAAACTTTTTTACCCTGTTTGACTTCCACCGGGAAAATTTCATCATCCAGTTTACCCTCATTCATCGCTTTGACGGCGTTCATCTGGGAATTGAGAGCCCATTCATCCTGCTCTTCCCTGCTAAAACCAAATTCGTCGGCCACTTCCGAACCGTGAATCGCCATATGCCTATTATAAAAAGCGTCCCACAACCCGTCATAAACCATCGAATCCACCACTCGTCCGTTGGGCAGAGCCATCTTTGCTCCCCAGCGCATATCCGGCAGAACAAACGGACAGTTACTCATGCTTTCCTGACCGCCGGCGATACATATTTCTGCTCGCCCCAGAAGAATCATCTGAAACGCGAGATCAATGGTTTTGATTCCGGATGAACATACTTTATTAACGGTAATGGACGGGACGAATTCCGGAATGCCCGCCAAAATCGTCGCCTGCCTGCCGGGTATTTGACCGCAGCCCGCAGGAACAACCTGCCCCATAAAGATATAATCAATATCAGCTGGTTTGACCTTTCCTTCCGTGCGCCGTAACACTTCTTTAATCGCCAGTGCGCCCAGCTCCATTGCGGAGAAATCTTTGAGCGCTCCGCCCGACCGGCCGTAAGGCGTCCGGCAGGCTTCCACACAGACGACTTCCCTGAATTGTTTATGAACATTTTTTATTTTTCTACCCATCGTCGTAAAGTCCGGCTTCCTTTCACCGAATTTTGCGATGGGCGCGTCTTTATAGATATCTGATTTTTTTCTTTCCAACTTCTGCGGAACTTTAGCCATAAAAATTCCTTCCCCCTTTGTGTGTTTATTGCTGAATAAAACTTAACGGTAAATATTTTAATGATTTAAAAATAATTGTCTTTTTTTCACAGAGTATTTCTAAAGTCAACTGTTTTGCTCAAGAAAATGTTGTTGGGTTGGCGGCAGGCATTTCGTCACGAAAGGCTTGAAAAGACAATCCCCTCTCTTTTCTAATCACTTTTAATAAAAAATTCTTTTATTCTTGCGCGTAATAGATTTTTAATAAATTCGAATATGGCGTCAAGTTTTACGAATGATTTTCTATTTGCGCATTTATCGAACGTAACGGGAATCTCCTCGATTTTAAGTTTCATTCTTGCGCATTGAATCAACATTTCTGCGTCTAGAAACCAGTCATTTGAACTCAGATGCATCCTGGAGTATGTCTCTCGGGTAAAAATCTTTGGCTTTGAGTTGGCATCTCTTGCCTTGATATTCGGGAATAAAATTCTGAATATGAAATTGTATGTATAAGAATTTATTTTTCTTATTAAACTGTCTCCTCGTTCGATTCTGTACGTCATGACAAAATCCAAATTTTCACTCTGTATTTTTTTGTAAACACTGATGATATCTTCCGGGGGCATTTGCCCATCTCCGTCGATGAGGCAGATGAATTGACCGGAAGCTTCCCGGAGACCATTACGCGCATCCCATCCCATTCCCCCTTTCTTCAGCTTTGAAATAATTTTGATATTGCTTGCTTGCGAAGAGATTTTTTTTGCCACGATGGGCGTTTCATCATCTTTATTATTCCAATAATTAGCGACAAGCACTATTTCCCAGGGGACAAGCAGTTGGTTTAATGTGTTGACTGTTCTGTTTACGAACGAATTTAACCTTTGGCCTTCCTGGTAGCACAATATCACCACGGATATTTCCGGAATCATATTCGTTGCATTTGCCATTTTTATATTCTTTTGTTAACTCTCTATTCGAAGAAGTTTTTATTATCTTTTTCTTAAATTTTTTTTGCGCAATAACGTGTTAACGGTTGAAAAAATATTACTCACCAGCTTTGGGAAACGGTTTTGAGGATAAATCTTTTACTTTATCACGAAGATTTCTGGCCTCTTCCCAATACGGCGCCAGTCGAACCGCCTCATTAAGATACTCTGTTGCCTCCTTGAAACGACCCTGGTGCATTCTTATAACGGCAAGATGAAAATGCGGCTGTGCCGCTTGCGGATTGATTAAAATAGCTTTGTTAAAACAAGCTTCAGCCAGAGAGGTTTCGTTCATTTTGGTATAAGCGATACCCATATTATTGTAGGTGGTAACTTCTTCGGGATTCATATTGGCTGCAGCGGCAAGATGAATAATAGCCATTTCGAGTTCATTGTTTTCCAGGTAGGCCGAACCAAGATTAAAATGGGCCAATTCGTTTTCGCCGGCAACAGCAAGATTTTGGTTGAATAATGTTTGGCTGTTTTTCCAGTAAGAAACTTGCCTGAAGGTAAAAATCATGAACATGGCGATAATGATCATCATCACCATTCCTGTCATGCGGCGAAAATTTATTTTTGTTATTGTTTTGTCGAGAAGCAGTCCTGTTGCCAGAATCAGCCCTAATTGAGGAAGAAGCATATAACGGTCGGCATGCGCATGAACGCCAACCTGAATGATGCCGATAACGGGGAACAATACCCCCAGATAAAACAACCAGCCCCATAACAAGTAAGGGTGTCTCTGTTGTAGCCGGATAACAAATACGGTGATGATGATCAGGATAAGACACGCCGCGACTATGTCATGCATGCTGATATGATAAGGATAGGGATAAAAGACGGTTAAGCCTGAAGGCCAGACCGTCTGTCGTAAATATATTCCGTAGGATATTGCCGCATTGGCCAGACGGTCTGAAAGAGGAAATTCGACAAGAGACTTAACGGCTGCATGTTTATTTTGTGCTGCTGCCGTAATCATTGACGAAAAGATCGTGAGCATGATCCACGGTATTTTTTCAAGGATGACGCGCTTCAATTCTTTGTTGAAACGGTGAAGCGGCCAGTAATCCAAAAGCAGAGCGACACAGGGCCACGTAACAGCCATGGGTTTGGAAAGCAGCGATAATAAAAATAAAAGCGTTGTCAAAAAATAGAGATACATTTTT
>CAYNWA010000008.1:3323-40674 GCA_964400795.1 uncultured Smithella sp. | reverse complement strand
CTGCGGGAGTAATTCAGATAAACAATCAGCACCGACAGAAAAAAGAAAGCACACAACAGGTCCTTGCGTTCGGAAGCCCATGCCACCGATTCTACGTGTAATGGATGTACACCGAAAAAAGCCGCCATGAAAAAAGCTGCCGGCAAAGAAGCTCCAAGATGTAAAAATAAAAAAAAGGACAATAAAACACATCCTGTAAACCAGAAAATATTCATCATATGCGTGGCAAGAGGTGTCGGACCAAACAGGCTGGCATCCAGCATGTGACTTATCCATGTCATCGGATGCCAGTTTGCCGTCGAGAATGTAATAAATGCCCAGCCAATTCCCAGCCAGCTTAAACCGGCAGATACCAGGGGATTATTATAAATGTAATAAGGATCGTCCCAATTAATGAAATCATGCGAATGCATTTGTAAATAAGGGAATAATATCAGTATGGTCAACAAAGCCGAACATAGCCAGAGTTTTGTTTTCCTAGTCATTTAATTTCCCAATACATTCAAAGTCGTTTTTGATACTGAAAGATTCATTGTCAGAGAATTTATTACAAAAATCTGATTTGCATGGTTAGAATGTATATGAAGCTATTATTTTATGTCAATAAAAAACAGTAAGATAAATAAAGAGTTAAGGTTTATTAACGCCTTACGATCACAACGACTTTCCCATTGACACATGAATACAATGTTTCATATAAGTCTATAAACGATTTAATTCATGAGAGTTTTTATGAAAATGCTTCTGGATGTAAAATCTGCTTAAAAGGTATTTTATACGTGATGGTGAGCCGGTTGCCTAAAATGATAAATAAAAAACTAGTCGCGGTGATTTTGGTTGTTTTGGCGATCGTTGTCTCGGTTGGATTAAGGTTAAAGTTCTATATTCAATCCCCGGATGTTATTCTGCTGATTGATCGTGCAGGAGCTCAATGGATTAAATATGATGCGGCATTTGAACTGGATGCAAAACCTGCAAGTCGAACAAGAAGTGAATTCAAATATACCTTTAATACAAACAAAAATATTGATGATGCCACAATTTATATGCAGGCGCTGAAAATAGCCCAGGTATCTTTTGATGGCAGAACCATTTTCTCTTTGAAAAATAAATTCAATCAATGGAAAAAAATTCATCAGATAAAAATACCTTTCACCGTCGAAGCGGGCTTTCATGAAATCATCATCAGCGTCATTAGCGAGAATTCCCATCCCGCTATCATGGCATATAGCGAAGCCCTGCACGTGAGCACAGGAAAGGACTGGCTGGCATCTGAAGACGGCAAAAGCTGGCGAATGGCTGTGACCGCGTCTCAGATAAAAGAAGCGGCAATATCAAAGCAATTTCCATCATCCATTGATGCTCTTATTAAAATTTTGCCTCTCCTTGTGTTGATATTTACAGTTGTTTTGATCATTGTTTTATTTGCTCCGGGTCAAAAAGACAGGGAAAAGACTTTTTTCAGGTGGATGCCGGACCCGTCTCATGTTCGCTGGTTTTTATTGTTTTTGTGGGCGACATTGTCTTTCAATAATATGCTTAAACTGAATTTTCAGGTGGGACCTGATATCTGGGGGCATATAGAATATATTGATTATATTGTTGCAAAAATTTCTCTGCCTTTGTTTCCGGAAGGCTGGCAAATGTTTCATCCACCACTCAATTACATATTAAGCGCGCCGCTTTACGCTTTGCTGGTAAAATGGTTTGACTTGCCTTCTGTTGTCAAAATGATGGGAATCATTCCTGTTATATGCGGACTTTTACAAATTGAGATAGTGTATCGTACGGCGCGGCTTGTGTTTACGGAAAGCAAGGACTTGCAGATCATCGCCGTTGTTACAGGTTCGTTAATTCCCGTTCATACATACGTATGTCAATATGTTGGCAATGAACCTCTTGTCGCTCTTTTTATTTCTCTTGTAATATTTTTATGCATTTCTCTTGTTATACCGGATCAAAAAGAACGTCCCTATGGATATTTTTTTCTTTTGGGGTTTGTCTGGGGATTGGCGCTTCTTTCCAAAATGACTGCTGTATTGCTGGCGCCTGTTTTGGTTTTGGTTGTTGTTTTTCATACTAGATTGATTAAAAAGCCTCTGACGTTTTCGATACGGCCGATCATGATAATATTTTGTGTTTCCCTCCTGGTTGCCGGCTGGTATTATTTAAGAAATTACATGATGCTGGGCAATCCTTTTCCCGGAGTATTTGACGCTCTGCAGGTTATGCAATGGTGGCAGGACCCCGGTTACAGAACGTTGTCACAACTCTTGTCTTTCGGCGAGGCACTCAGCTGGCCTGTTTACGCCGGTATGACAAGTTTTTGGGGCATGTTTTATTCCACGTTATGGCTTGATGGTTTAAATTCGGGAGTGGCGGATTTCATTCCCTGGAACATAAATTTCATGAATGCGGGGGCGCTGTTGGCATTACTGCCCAGTTTTTTCATAATTACCGCAATGATAGCAGCTCTGCTGAATAAGGATATTAAATATAGAAATGCTTTAATATTTTCCATGGGGATGATAGCTCTATTTTTGGCGGCAATGATCGATATGTACATGGCTTGCCCGGTCTACAGCAGAACCAAAGCAGGTTATACTTTGGGACTACTGCCTTGTTATGCTTTACTTGTAGCGGCCGGAGTAGAGCCTTTTTTAAGACACAGAATAACCCGGGCTGTTGTCCTTTCTTTATTCATCTGCTGGGCGTTCGCGGCCTACGCGGCTTATTTCGTTGTACGTTTTCAGTAAATAGATCTTGCTGTTCAAGGTGAACTATTAGAATTTCTGAGTCCTGCGAACTGCAATCCCCCTGCTTCTGCCGGGGGGCTCCACCGGTAAAAAAATTGTTCAAGGAACAACAAGGTTTTACCAAGGTTTTTCAAAAGACACTTTGTCGAAATTTTTATTGCTGCTTTTGAAATTGCTTTGTGCTTTATTTTGCAGATTTAAGGGGTCCTTATTCGCTTGATTGAACAACCGTGACAAAAGAGCGATGGGAAACAATAACAGGAAAAAAATTACGCCCAACAAAATATTCGGTATAACTAAACTCAAAAACCAGGCCAGTTTCATCCAAAGATAATCAATCCTTACGCTTAAATATGTTGAAAATATTCCGGCCAAACCCACCAATAAAGCGGCCGGAATTGTCCATTCCCAGCCGGTTATTAAATATAAAGCAATAAATCCGATGGATATGATCAATACGGTTCTTAATGGGTTTGTTTTTTTTGTTTTCATTTATTATCTAAAAGAGCGTATAGATAAAGGGAGAAACAGCGCTGCCGCCGCCGAATATGATTACAAAACCAAGCAGGAGCAACACGATGATTATTGGCGCGAGCCAGTATTTCTTCCGTTCTTTCATAAACATCCAGATGTCTTTTAAAAAATCCATTGTTTAATCCTCATTCCATTATTTTTAAAATTTCCTCAGCGATGATTCTGTTAAGTTTTTTTGAGGCGTGTGTGTCATTCTTATTCACTATTCTTTCATGAACAGGCATCGTCTTGGCCAATTCAGAAACGTTTATGACGGTTGCGCCGTTAGATTTAAAAAAATGAACGATATTATTTACATACAATGAATTACTCATTTCTATGTCCGTCAGAAAAGGGAAAATGACAGCAATAAGTTGTATGGAGTTTCGTCCCGCATAATCCACAAATAACATCAGATCACTTTTATGACTTGAAAGGACTTTATCATTTTTATAGGCGTTCGTTAAATAATTTATATAGGCGCGTCCCAAATGTTCTCGGGGTGCAAGGAAATATAAATAGTTTAAAAAATAAGAACCGGAACCTATGATGAGCATAAATGCGTTCATATCCGTGGGTGGACGAAAGCCTTCGAAGGTTAATCCTTTGTTGATAGCGGCGCCCTCAATATCATTGCCGCAATATTGCAAAACTATTTTCTTGGGCTTAATTCTATTTAAATAAAGAAAGTTCATCATCGCGTCGTATTCGCCTCTGGTATCCAGATTAGGCCTGCCCATATTGATTATGGTAAAAAGCTTTTCTTTTTTGTTCAGGTCTTTTTTAACGATGTCGGAGAATCGGTCATCCACTGAATTCAGCCCGTGACCGGCTGTAAATGAATCCCCCACGAATAAAATGACCGGATGGTTGTTGTTGGGTTCATCATCCCGGAATCCCGAAGAGTTGATGGGCTTCCAGTATTTAGCGTACCACAACTTGGATGCCAACGTATAGTCGGCAGAGTGTGATCGAGGGATGAACATGAAGATTGTCTCAAGAAAAAGAAAGATTACAAAAAGCGAGAACAAAACCGTTGCGGCATTCGACATTATTTTATTAACCCTTTTATCAATAATAACAATTTTAAACAGTTTCAAGCTTTCAACAAGAATCAGAAAAAGTAAAAACAATCTGAAATAAACAGCGATGCCCGTCGGATAAAATATCGGCAAACTAATGATTGATATCAGCAGGATAATTATCAGTAAACTCTGAAACAGTATTGTTTTCATCGTTAATCCGTATTAAATGGAACCATCCATTTTTCTTTGTTTTGCCAATCCGGTTGAGTTATTTTACAGTAAACAAAATCATTCAGGACCAGATAGTCCATGTCCGTACACATAAAACATCTATAAGCGTCATCAGGGCTGCACACAATGGGTTCGCCACGGACATTAAAACTTGTATTGATTAAGACTCCGCATCCCGTTAATTCTTTAAAATCTCTGATTAACTGCCAGTATCTTGGATTGGTTTCTTTATGAACCGTTTGTATTCTTGCGGAAAAGTCAATATGGGTGACTGATGGAATATCGCTGCGTGTGTAATAAAGTTTATCCCGCATGGGCCAGTCATGATATTGATCAGGAAGCGAACGCCGTCTGCTTCGATTGACGGGAGCGGTCAAAAGCATGTAAGGTGAATACGTTTCCAGTTCAAAGTACTCCTGAATATCTTCGATTCTGACAGACGGCGCGAAAGGCCTGAATCCTTCCCTGTATTTTATTTTTAAATTCATTTTTTTCTGCATTTCAGGATTACGGGCGTCGCCAAGAATGCTCCTGTTGCCTAAAGCGCGCGGGCCGAATTCCATTTTACCCTGAAACCAGCCCACGATGTTACCCTGCGCGATTTTAGAAGAGATATCCCGGGTGAGTTGGTTGAAGTCATCATATTTTGTATAAACCGCTTTTACTTTCCTGTTCATCAACTCAATTTCTTTTATGGAATAATCCGGGCCGAGATAGGAGCCGGACATTTGATCGGTTTGTTCATCGGCTTTTCTTTCTTCTTCAAAATAGATGAAGTTTGCGGCCAGTGCCGCTCCTACAGCGCCGCCTGCGTCGCCTGCCGCCGGCTGGATAAAGATGTTTTTAAATATTTTTTCCTGCAGTAATTTACCGTTCGCCACGCAGTTTAAAGCAACGCCGCCGGCCAGACACAAATATTCTGCGCCGGTTAAACGTCTGGTTTCCATGGCCATTTTCAAAACAATTTCTTCAGTTATTTTCTGGATAGCGAACGCCAGGTTGCAGTGATGTTGTTCGATGTCTGTTTCGGCTATTCTTCTGGGAAAACCGAAAAGGGTTTCCCATGGCCTGTCCTTCACCATCGTTATTCCCGTGGCGTAATTAAAGTAAGCTTGGTCGAGCCATATGGAACCGTCCTCTTTGATATCAACAAGTTTTTCCTTGATGGTGTCTATGAATTTTTTTGTTTGTGATGACAGGGGATTGCCGTAAGGTGCCAATCCCATCAGTTTATATTCTCCCGAATTGACCGTGAATCCCAGATAATACGTGAACGCGCTGTATAATAGTCCTACGGAATGAGGGAAATTCATTTCCTTTAAAATACGGATCGTGTTCCCGTCGCCCTGTCCGATAGACGCGGTACACCACTCGCCGACTCCGTCAATGGTCAGGATTGCCGCTTGTTTGTAGGGAGATGGAAAAAACGCGCTGGCCGCGTGAGATAAATGATGTTCGGGAAAAAGCAGTTTGATTTTTTTTCTGTCGTAATTGCCGATTTCCTGCAGGTTATCGAAAATAAGTTTTTTTAAAAATAATTTTTCCTTGAGCCAGACAGGGATTGCTCTGATAAAAGATGTCACGCCTCGGGGAGCGAAGGCATAATATGTTTCCAGAAGCCTTTCGAATTTTAAAAGTGGTTTATCGTAAAAAACAATAGCGTCCAATTCATTGATTTCCAATCCAGTTTCATCAAGGCAATATTGAATCGCATGGATGGGAAAATCCGGCGTATGTTTTTTCCTGGTAAATCTTTCTTCCTGCGCCGCTGCAATAATTTTGCCGTCCGCCGTCAATGCGGCAGCCGAGTCGTGATAGAACGCTGATATCCCTAAAATGTTTGCCATGGTTTTATTTGATCGTTCTCTGTTTTTTAAATATTTGAAAAAGCGAATGCAAATTATTACAGATAACATCAAAACTGTCTGTAACTTTAGCTCAAATTATCTTGAAGGGCAAGTTACAAAAGACGATTTTTGGCAACGGGTCATAGCGTAATATAAAAAACCGTTAAAGGATGAACATCCATTAACGGTTTTTCAAAAATGTTAGCATATAATGATCAAAAGGTACGAATGGGTCGAATTATCCTTCCGCTACCTTTAGATGTTCCTGTTTGTCGGCCGTCAGAAAAATACTGTGACCAGCCATCCCATTGGCCGTATTCGGACGAACTCCAGTACCCTGCATCGGAAAATCCACCGGATCTCTTCACATCGCGGTTTGCGTATAACTCGGCCAGCTCGTTCTGTGAAGGCAGATACCAGTCATCAAACTCATAGGTCCCTTCTCCCACGCTGTAATCCAAGCATATTTGAGCCGCATAGGGTGTTGTGGTGCCTCCCACGGCTTCCACTTGCGCCACAATTGCGTTACTATTGGCCAATCCCGTGCCTATGGCCGTGGATGTATTGCCGTTTAACGTGCTTTGCGTTCTTTGATAGACCTGATCATCTTCATCTGTGGCAGGATCTCCATATATCCATGCTATAGAAGAAGCTTCGCCTCCTTCATACCAATTCGGCGGTGCTGCCTCTAAACCATGTGCGCCGCCGTCAGTGATATGGAATACCTTGCCGACACAACTCGGACCGTAATCGCCGACTTCGAAAGGAGCCGTAATCAAAGGATAGGTAGTGGAAGGATAATTCCATTCCCAGTTGGCATAAACTGTAATCTTGCCGTCATCCGTCGTATTACTGTTATCAACGGTTGTCGTTGCAGTAAATTCCGTTCCTTCTCCGTTGGCTTCTGTGTACCATCCGGCAAAGGCAAAGCATCTTTTTGTGGGATTTGGCGGTAAAGTCCCCACATTCGTTGCCGGTGAGATGACATATTGATCTTCCACAGCAGTTCCTCCGTAACTATCGTATATTACGGTGTATCCTGAAGTTTCTATCCAGGACGCATAGGCTGTCATATTGTCGGTGACGGGCGTGTCGGCTGTAAACGCTGCACCGCAGCATCCATAAGTCCAACCGTTAAAAGCATAAAAAGGTTTTGTCGGGTCTGTCGGCAATGCTCCCACCGTTGTTGCCGGTGCCACCACGTATTGTGTGCCCACGATGGATCCTCCTTCGCTGTTGTAGGTTACTGTATATACCCTCTCAGTAACCCATCTGGCATAAACGGTGATATCTGCCGTCACTTCCGTACTGGATAAAAATTGGCTTCCGCCACCATCGGGCGCCGTGTACCATCCGGCAAAATTGTAATCTGTGCTGGTTGGTGAAGTCGGAAATGAAGAAACAGTTTTTTCCGGCAATGTGATTCCTCGGGTCGCGTAAATTTCGCCATTATTGTTAAATGTTACCTGATAATTGTACCAATAAGCATAGACGATTATATCAAAATTGACGATTGTACTTTCCGTAAATTGCGAACCGGCGCCGTTTTTCCCGGTCCACCAGCCGCCGAACCTATAGCCGGACATGCTGGGAGCCGTCGGTAATGTGACAACGGTTTCTCCCGCGTCCACCGTTATACTGGTTGGATTGGGCATAACCGTTGTGCTTTCAGTATTATTAAACTGGCTGCTGAAGGTTACAGTATAACTTATCGGTTTTTCATCACCCTCACCTGAATCGCTGCAACCTATTAACGCAAAGATAGTGATTAAAATCATTAAGAAAGGAATAATCTTTGTCGAAATTTTCATTTTTCCTCCAAAACAAAATGTTTTAATAGAAAATAAGTGCACCTGCCCCTTCAGAGCATGACTTTTTTGAGATTGGAAAAAATTAATACTAATATCGATTATTTGTCAATCAAATTATTGATAAATATTTATTCTACAACAACATGACAATGTCACTATCATTGAAAAATCAGAAGAAAAAACGGTAAAATATTAAACAGAATGTATTAACTTTTCCTTCATTTCTCAATGATAATATTTTTTTACCTTCATATATTGAAACGGAAGGTAATGATGTCGCCGTCCTGTACGATATATTCTTTTCCTTCCAGACGCAGACGCCCGGCAGATTTGACATTTGCCATTAAACCGCCATGGGCGATAAAATCATCATAATGCATGACTTCCGCCTTGATAAATCCGCGCTCAAAATCGTTATGGATGGTCCCGGCCGCTTTGGGTGCTTTGGTCTGGGTAGGAATCACCCACGCCTTGACTTCATCCTCCCCAACGGTAAAGAAAGAAATCCTTCCCAGCAGGGAAAAAGCCGCGCGAATTATCCGGCCAAAAGCCGGTTCGGCGATATCCATCGACGCCAGAAATTCTTTTTGATCCGTGGCATCGAGTGCTGCCAGTTCCGCCTCAATCTTGCAGCAGATGCCCATAACCGGTTCCGCCAATTTGGCCTCGCCGGCAAATGTGTCAGCAAAGGACAGATTGTCTTCAGCCGTATTAACAACAACCAGTTCCGGTTTGATCGTCCAGAAGGAAAAGCTTTTCAATGTAAAAATTTCAACCGGTGTAAGACCCGCGGTTCGTAAGGGTTTCCCCGCTTCCAGGCAATCTTTCAGCCTTGGCAGGAGTTCGTTTTGCGCCGCTTCCTGGGCAGGAATGGCTTTCCTGGGCATTTTAGCCAGCTTCTCCATCTTTTTTTCAATGATCAGCAGGTCGGAAAGCACCAGTTCATCTTCCAGTTTACGGTAGGCCTCGATGCTTAATTGCATATCGGGTAGCGAAAAGCCGTCAACCACGTGGAGAATGCCGTCGGTGCCGCTCAAATTCTGACGGATAGCCTCCCAGGGATGCTCGCCCACGGCGTGCACGTCCACAAAAGGAACTTTGGCCGGCGAGACCTTGACCGGCTTGTATATTTCAACCAGCTTGTCAAAACGTTCATCAGGAACGGAAGCCTGCCCGCGAACAACCGCTTCATTGTGGTGTACGCCCATTTTTACTCCCGTCATGATTTCGAACAAGGTACTTTTCCCGCTTTGGGGAAGTCCCAGTATACCCATTTCCATAAAAAATCTCTTTTCTACTTAAAAAAATTATTTAGAATAACAAAACTAATGCTCTCGTAAGAAAATCAAAAAATCTACAACATCGTCATTCCGGCGAAGGCCGGAATCCAGTATTTATAAGTTGATTTCGACCCCGGCTTCCGCCGGGGAGACGACATTTTGTATTTATTTCAGTTTAAAATCAGTCCGGCTGTTTTTCACTTTTTCTTTTTTCTCCGGTGTCAGACTTTTCGGTTCCACGATAAATATCCGGTCCGCGGCGATCTCCGATTGGAGCATCAGTTCTTTTACGTTTTGAGCTCGCCGGGCGGCAAGCTGACGCAGATCACTGTCCGTCACTTCAATATTCGCCAGCATTAATTTTTCCATTTCCGCCGATGGCAGACTTTTTTGCATTCCCAGAAAATTGCGCGGTTTGGAAAAATCAGCCGCGCGATAAATCTGTTTGAGATACTTATCATATTCCTGCGGTGTAAGCATCACGTTTTCAACGACAGCCTGCTGCTCATCCCTGGACGCGGTTTCTTTAATTTTCTGCGCTTTGATCCGGCGTTCCAGTTCCGCTTTTTTCAAGGCATCTTTGTCCTGATTCGTGTCAACGTACCCTTCGATATCCAGTTTAATATTGGGACGTTCATTGAGAGCTTTGCCGATCATGCTTATTTTTTTCTTTTCCTCATCACTGATTACAGCGCTGCCGTAGTCAAATTCGATAAAACTCAACTCCTCCCCGCCGCCGGTGAGAGATGAAAGCAGGGCAAAGGGAGAAGTGACCGCCTTGGTAATGAGATTGACAAGAATCTGCCAGATGACCGACCAGACCTTGAATTTCGGATCATCCAGGCTTCCCGAAACTGGAAGATCCAGATTGATCTGTCCGTTGCGGTCGGTTAAGAGCGTTGCCGCCAGCGTTACCGGCGCCTTAATGGCTTGCGGGCTTTCCACTTTTTCGCCAAAGATCAACTGGTCAATAAGCACTTTATTCTCGGAGTTCAGTTTTCTTTTATCAATCAAATAGGACACATCAAAAGTAAGCTTGCCCTTGGTGATGGGATATCCGAGAAATTTATTGGAATAGGGCGTTATGGGGCTTAACTCGATATCTTTGAAACCGACTTTTAAATCAACGAAGAGGTCCTTGGCCAGCGGATTGATTTTCCCCGCGATTTCAATTGGTGAACCGTAGCCCAGATTGCCATTGAGGGCCACATCGGCACGGGAAAATTCCTTCGAAGATAATCCGGTAACGCTTCCGGTCAGATTAAGCATGTTCGCCGAATAGTTCGGTTGGATATTATTGTCGCTGAAATCAATGTGACCGTTTTTAAACAAAACTTTCCCGATTTTAATATCGGCAGCTTCCTTTTTTTCTTTTGTTTCTGCGGTTAGAGGCTTCGTCTCTTCTTTGATCTCTGTTTCTTTTGACGCTTGATTATCACCGAATATATCCTGGACATTGGCGGTCGAATCGGGATTGATGATAATTCGCGCGTAAAAATCGGCAAGCGAGATGGTATTGATATGCAGAAACAGAGGATTATAACCGAATTTAATCTGATTAAAAGAGAGCTTCTTCCATTTCAGGAAATCATTGGACAATGCCTTGTCCAAAGTTGCCAGATTGGAAACAGAAAGGCCGCCGGCGTATTTAATGACTATTTCGTCTTTTTTGTTTTTAGCCAGTGAAAAACTTCCTGCGGAGGAAAGGGATCCGCGTGTTACATCAATTTTAATCTGGTCCGTGAAATAAGGTTGAAACGCTCTGATACCGATATTTTTCCAGGCAAGTTGCAACTCCATATTCAACGGATCCAGGGTCAGCGTTCCCTTGTCTTTGAACGCACCTTTTTTGTTCAAAATGCCTTCCAGTTCAATTTTTCCCTTTGCTCCTTTTTGAGTGGAAAGATTGGCGGCTTTAAAAATGAGCGGCGAAAAATGGAGCTTGACCGGATCGGAGGGTTGGGAATCCATGTAAATAATATCGGCTTTATCCAGCAACACATCATCCACGCGGAATTTAAACCCGGATTTCTTTTCAGATGCGGGGGCCGCTTCTTTTTGCGGTGATTTATCTACCTGCTTCTTTGTCAGATTGAGAAGGTTGATTTCACCCTGTTTATCCCGACGGATGACCATCTCCGGAGAATCGATGGCAATTTTTGCAAGATGAATGTTTGATACGAAGGGTTCCACCGAGGCCATATCCACATTCAGGGACGGCAGCTGCAGAATCTTATTATTCTGTAAATCATCGAGAATGATATTTCTTAAAGTAACGCCTCCGGTAAGCGTCAGCGCGGGAGATTTATCCTGGTTCATGATAAAATTGATTTTCATTCTGGTGTCCAACCGGGCGGATTTGAGCTGGCAGTTCATTTTTGCCGGGACGTAATTCAGGTAATAGGGAACATCGAGATCCTGAATATTGATGTCGAAGCTCGTGGCGCGCGACGTCAGGAAAGGCTGGGTCTTGCCAGCAAGCTCGAATTTATTATTGTTGATATTGGCTGAAAATTTCGGTTCCACATATTTTTCCAGATGATATTCGATATTGGAGATGAAAGGCACGGAAACATTCAAATGCCGCACGGTATGATTGGTTTTCTTCGGCTCGTCTTCAAAATCGATACTGCCGTTGATAATCTGAATATTGTTTAACGAGAAAAGAAAAGGTTTTTCGTCTTTTTCCGGTTTGGGTTTTTCTTCATCTTTGGGGAGCAGGTCGGAGAAATTGTAGGAGTTATCCGTCTTGCGGGCAATGCCGACATAGGGATTGGTCAGCGTAATTTTTTTCAGAATCAGCGCACGACGGAAGAGTGAAGACATCAGGTCGGCATTTAAATAGAGCTCGTCAAAGGCAACAAAAGGTTTCGGCTTCCCGGGATCTTCCAGCGAAAAACCTTTGATGGTCACAGAGAGTACGTAGGGATTGATGCCGATTTTTTCAATGGACGCTTTGCGATGCAGCGCCCCGGACATCTTCTTCATGATGAACGGCTTCACCAGCGGCGGCGCAATAAAAAATCCCGCAATGCCCAGAACAACCAGAAAAACCAAAAGGCCAATAACGATTTTTTTCAGAATACGCATAAAGCCTCCTTATGCTTTTAATCTTCTAATTGGCGACAGTTGCCCCTTGTTTTCATGCAACCTTGTGCCAATTTCCGAATATACCGTTTTCCGATGCCGTATGCCGAGAATCCAGACCTCGGATTCTACGATTTTGAAAACAATCCGATAATCACCGACACGGAGTTTCCAGTAGCCTTTCAGGGTTTTACGCAGAGGCTGTCCGTATTGATGAGGAGCGGTTTGAAGCCTGGTTTCAATAGCTTTGCGAATCCGGGTTTTCGTTTTCTTGTCAATGAGCGGCAAGTCTTCGCTACGAACCGCGGGATGATAACGTAATGTAAACGACATGATTTATTTCCACGTCTCTTCATGCGATAACGCATGTTTCTTGCTGAATGTCTTTTCTCTTTGCGTGGCCCATGCCGCAAGGGTAATATCTTCGCGCAACTCAAGCGCTTCGCGGATCAGATCGCGGGCCAGGGTGGACATGGAAACCCCTTCGCTGGCCGCCAGATCATGCATGGCGACGTAAATCGGCGGTTCGACAACGATGTTGACACGTGGATTTCGAGTAGGCATATTTCATTTCCTTCTTTTTTTATTTGGTCGTAAGTGTAACACTTATGACGCACCATGTCAAGGATGAGAAGGGACAGGAGGAGAAGGGACTGTGCAAACGTAAGGCGTGAGGAATTGGTCTCTGATCAATCGAGTCTTTTTCGGGCTGTTACCCAAATATCTTTTCGCTTACCGGAAAGCATTTTGAATAAATCTAAGGCTTGCTTCAGGCAATGACTGAACTCACCGTTAATCTTTCACTTCGCAAAGATTTATTAGTCAAAACACTTTTAGCGGCTGCTCAAAGAGATATAATTCGGGCAACGGGCCGTAAATATTTGATCCCTTTTTCCCCATTTACCCATCCATTTCAATCTTTCCATTTTTTTTGAGTTGATCACTAATTACTTTATAGCTCCAAAGCGATTTTAACTTAGGTTGCAGTTTTAGCAACTCTGTTAACTTGATTTCCCCTGATGCTCCAGCCCAATATACTGTTAAAATGAATCCCCAAGCAGCAGCACGTTTATTTCCGATGTTAGCAGCAAGAAGCGTAGCGTCCTGAACAGTTTTTACATAATTCCACTTACCATCTCCAACAATTAGCCAATATATATTCTGACCAAACGTTGCACGGTATACACCATCATCTTGAATACGACTCAATAACGTAACAACTTCTGAAACAGTCCATCTGAAATGTTGACGAATATCTTCACAAAAATTTATTCCAAACCAGTATTTGTCAACTAAGACATCATAATTAAAAGTAAATTTACCCAGCACGTAAATAGCATGGTCTAAAGCTGCATTGGAAAGTCCAAACATCATCCTACGAAGTAGGATATAATATCTTGGTTCATACTCACCGAAGGCAAGGATATCATCTATAGCACTTACTTGCTCTGATAAATTATTCGATGCAAGTTTTAACGCTAAAGGCCCGGCACAGCATTTAGCTATAGCGGTTTTAAAGAAAACCTCTGCACCGTCTTTGGAGTTTAAATCATTGTACGTTGGTGCATAAATCCTTGCTCGTTCTCCCTGTCTGCATAGAGTTCCTGTAATGTCACTCCAGAACAGTCGGTTGATATTTGGGTCCCATACTATACCAAAAATAGGAACAACAGATGCTTTCCAGGAATGTCGTTGCATTTTGCTTGCTTTCAATTCATACTTTTTACAATCGCAAAGAGAACGATTGCCTTTGATTTGTACAGCAACACAAAATATTGAATTCTTGGTAAACTCTAGATATCCATCTTTCCCTAAGCTGTCATTTTGCTGTTGTATAGTTTCATGAAAAACCCATCCAAATTCTACGCATTTCTTACTAAAAGCATCGAGTCCCTTTCTATCGACTACCCAAGAACGAATAACATTTTTCGCAGCTAATGTCACTCTTACCTCCTTTCCTTTGTAGCGATAAAATCCATGACAGGGTCTTGTTAATTAATCTTTATCAATTAGTTTCATTTGAATATAATATGGAATACTACTTATACCAGATCTGATATTAACCCTGCTGCCAATCTTAATGTATGATGACATTTCATATTCAGCTTTTGTTCTAAAAAGAATATATCCATTAGGATCACAGAATGCTGCAGGAAAATTGTCGACGGGCATGAAAAAAGTACCATCTTTGTGATAACGTACATGATTAGCGGGTATATGCCATACTTTCTTTAGATTTTCTCCACTATTTGTTTTATATTTTTTCATTATTTCCTCCTCTCAAGTTTTCCTTATTTAATGCCCACACACCTCGAGGTTCTTCATGAACTTGCTTTAGTAGGCCCTGTTCACGCATGACCCTAACTTCCCATTCAGCACTTTTCTGCCATCTTACTGTCCCAGACGAAATATCAGACTTGTCAAAGTCAGTAAGGTTTTCACTCATAATATTTTCAAGTTCTTTCAAAACCTTAATTCGTTCAGCTTTACCAGCGTGTTTTTGAAGAATTTTTAGAATAGGCTCTCTAAAGGCCCTTTGGGGTGTCTTAACGCTTTGGCCAATAATTTTTGGTTGGGAAGAAAACTTTTGTTGCGTTGATGGTATTCGTACTGACGTGATACATAAGTTAGCTATTCTACGCAGAACAGTATTTGGTGTATCCTCAAAAGGTTTCGCTTGAGACTGAAGCCATCCATAAACTTCATCATCTATACGTATCGTAGGCATTATTACTTCCTCCTTTATCTAGGGTAATTAAGTGACACTATAATAGCAAACACACTAGATAATGTCAAGAATAATTTTGATAAAGGGAACGGTTTCTATTAAACTGAATAATATCGATTAGATGTGCTCGTAACGACAAAGTAATATTAATTAATGGATTTCAAATATTTTATACTCTCTGTCGTGGCTGGTGGGAATAATACAGACAGACATAACATGACTGCGAGAAAAAAGAGACGCTGTCCCATTTATATTATAACGCTGTAAAAGGCTCTGGAGGCAAGGCGTGCAAGGCTTTTGGAATGAGGCCTACTTTTGGGTAGGTCGCAGTGACAGAAAGCCGAAGCGCAACGCAGCATACAGACCTTTTCCCGCGTTATTACTTGAATTCTTTTTCAATTCTGCTCATTGCTTCTTTTAATCTCTCATCCGGTACCGTCAGCGATATTCTGACAAAGCCCTCACCATATTGGCCGTAGGCTGTACCGGCAGCGACAACAACGGCGGTTTTATCGAACAAGCGGTTGGTGAATTCCAGTGAAGTCATGCCTTTGGGAACAGGCACCCAAAGATAAAACGTTCCTTTGGGCGGGTTGAATTCAATACCGATTTTTTTCAGGGTTTTCAGCACCAATTCGCGGCGCTTACCGTACAAATCAATCATTTTATCGACAAACGGCGCTTCCTTCTGGAGGGCTTTGATTCCGGCAAACTGAATCGGGTTGAAAATTCCCGAATCGGTGTTTTCCTTGACTTTGCTGATGGCGGCGATGAGTTCGGGATTGCCGCAGGCCATACCCAGCCGCCAGCCGCACATGTTGAAAGGCTTGGATAAGGAATTCAGTTCAATGCCGACGTCTTTGGCGCCTTTGGCCATCAGGAAACTGATGCGTTTTTGTCCGGCAAAGACAATTTCGCTGTAAGGATTATCATAGCAGACGGCGATGTCATATGTTCTGGCAAATTCAACAAGCTTATCGAGAAATTCAAGAGTTGCGCAGGCACCGGTCGGATTGTTGGGATAATTCAAAAACATGGCCGTTGCTTTTTTGGCGATGTCCGTCGGAATATCTTCAAAGACAGGGAGATAATTGTTTTGCGGAAGAATGGGAACATTATAAGGTATGCCGCCGCCCAGCAGAATGCTTGAACGGTAAGCGGGATAACCGGGATCGGTCATCAAAACGATGTCGTCGGGATTGACCCGCGCGATGATGAAGTGATGACAGCCTTCCTTGGAGCCGATCAATCCCAGAATTTCCTTTTCGGGATCAAGTTTCACATGGAAACGTTTTGCATACCATTTGGCTACTTCCTTGCGGAAAGCCAGCATTCCCTTCTCTTCGTCGATCGGATAACGATGGTTTAAGGGGTCGCGCGACGTGGCGCAGAGCTCATTGATGATCGATTTCGGCGTTGCTTCCACCGGGTCGCCAATAGCCAGTGAAATCACATCAATGCCTTCCACCTTGGCCTTGTTTATTTTTTTCCTCAGTTCCATGAACAGGTAAGGCGGGATCTTCGTAAGTTTTTGAGCTGTTTTCAAACTAAAACCTCCAAATGAAGAAAGATTTTATCTATAGCGGATAATTGTAAATCAACCGCTGGTCAGTCAAGATGTAGGGCGCGTTTCCCTAAACGCGCCGCTTCGGACTGTTCGGGGGAACAGTCCCTACAGAACATGGATGTAAGATTTCCTGGATTCCGGTCTGCGTAACCTAAAGGTCATCTTCGACCGGAATGACAAATTTTTTTATTGTTACTTATAAGCCTCATCCAAAAGTAATCCCTGATAGACTATTTTTACTCTGCCTTCAAGGTAAATTTCCTGCCACAGGCCGTTTTGATTTTCAAAATAAACGCGCAGGGTTTCACCACTTTGCACCAGCACGTCAACCGGTGATTCGACAAGGCCTCGTTGAGCGGCCGTCAGAACAGCCGCCACCATGCCGGTGCCGCAGGCCAGCGTTTCATTCTCGACACCGCGTTCGTATGTCCGAACTTTGATATTATGCCGGTCAATGACAGCGGCAAAATCGGCATTGGTTCCCCGAGGAGCAAAGTGTTCATGGAAACGGATGTTGTGTCCGTGATGGTACACATCGCACGTATCGAGATCATCGACGAAAACGACCGCGTGCGGTACCCCGGTATCAATACTGTCCAGGATGAATTTCTGCCCGTCCGTTTGAATTTCGATTTTTGATTCAACCGGCGAGGGATTCGTCAGCTTGACCTTGACGCTATGGTCATGAACTTCTGCGCTGATGATGCCGGCGATGGTTTCCCAGGACATCTCTTGGACGGCGATGCCTTTCATGTAGGCAAAACGCGCGACGCATCGGGCGGCATTACCGCACATTTCCGCAACAGAACCGTCGGAATTGAAAAAACGCCACTTAAAATCAGCGATGTCGGAAGGTTCAATCACCACCAGTCCGTCGGCGCCTACGGAAATTTTTGGCTGGCAAACCTTGCGGGCGAACTCGGATAAATCACCGACATCCAGAGACAAATCCATATTGTCAATGATGATAAAATCGTTGCCGCTCCCGCTCATTTTATAGAATTCGATCATGTTTTGTTCCGAAAATTAACTTCTCGAATCGGTTTTATGTAGGGCGCATTCCCCGAATGGGCCGTTTCGGACTGTTCGGCGAACAGTCCCTACATTCTCTATCCCGCTACGCTGCGCTGCGCTTCTGAAGCTTGGAACTCATTATCCCGCGTCGCTTTGCTCCTGGGATAATTCGCCTTACGCTTCGAGCATCGCTACGTTTGCTCTCAGCTTGGCTCATTACACCTCAATGACAATGTCATCCATGCGTTGAAGGGAGCGTGTCACCCTTAGAACTTCTTCCGTGGTGGTTATTCCGGAAAGCACCTTGTCGATCCCGTCTTTCTGCAGGGTAATCATGCCCTGCTTGAGTGCCAGTTCGTTAATCTGATTGGCATCCGATGTTTTCAGCACCAGTTTTTTGACCTCATCATCAACCGTCAGTATCTCAAAAATGGCAGTTCGCCCTCTGAAACCCGTCTGCATACACAAATTGCATCCTTTTTTGCGGTAAAAGGTATTGTTCTTTAATGCGGATTTATCCAGGCCGAGATTAAACAAAGATTCCTCGTCCGGAACATAAACCTCCTTGCAGTGTGGACACAAGACGCGCACGAGGCGCTGGGCGATGATCGCGACAACGGATGAGGTAACCAGAAAGGGCTCAATACCCATATCAATCAATCGTGTGACGGCGCTGGCGGCGTCATTGGTATGCAGGGTCGAGAAGACCAGATGTCCGGTCAGCGATGATTGTATGGCGATTTCCGCTGTTTCCCGGTCGCGGATTTCCCCGATGAGAATAACATCAGGGTCCTGACGCACAATGGAACGCAGTCCGGCGGCAAACGTGAGATCGATTTTGGGATTAACCTGAATCTGTCCGACGCCATCCATCTGATACTCGATGGGATCTTCAATGGTGATAATGTTTATTTCCGGATGGTTGATGGTGGAAAGCGCCGCGTACAGGGTTGTTGTTTTTCCACTGCCGGTGGGTCCTGTTACCAGAATGATACCATACGGGGATTTGATCAGTTTGTTGAGCAGTTTGATACGCTCGTCATGCATCCCCAAATCAGAAAGCATCAGGATACTGGCGGTTTTGTCGAGCAGTCGTAAAACGACTCTTTCCCCGAAGGCTGTAGGTATTACCGATACGCGGATATCAACAAGACGGTCGGCAATTTTTATTTCGATGCGTCCGTCCTGAGGCAGACGTTTTTCAGCAATATTGAGCTTGGCCATGATTTTGACACGCGAAATCAAAGGAGATTGAATTCGCCTCGGCATGCTGAGGATATCGTACAAAACACCGTCAATGCGATAGCGGATTTTCAGATTCCCGGAATAGGGTTCAATGTGAATATCACTGGCCCGGTCTTTGATCGCGCCGGAGAGAATAAGGTTAACAAGCTTGATGATCGGCGCGTCGCTGGCTTCATCGAGTAAATCCGCTGTTTCATCAATTTTCGAGATCAGGTCGTCGGTGGAGGATTCGTTCATTTCCTCAAAGTAATCTTTGGCCGAGGAGCGGCTCATGTCATAAGCCATGTTTATTGCCGCCATAATCGTATCTTGCAACGCAAGAACAACGGAGAGATGCGGATTTTTCAGAATTTGCCTTAAATCATCAACCGGTTGAAAATTAGAAGGATCATTGATCGCAATAACCGGATTTTCAGGAGTAATGAGCGGAACGATCTTATGTTTTTTCAGGTACTGAATGGATACGTTTTGGGTGAAATCGATATTGATGCTTTCCATCGGCAGTTTCGGCCAAAAGGGAAGCCCGAAGTGTTCGGATAAAACATCCAGCAATTTTGTTTCGCTAATGACTTTTTTGCGGATAAGTTGACTAAAAAAACCTCCGCCATTATTGGCCCGGGCACTGCGTGTTTCGTCAAGAATATCCGGTGCAACTCCGGCGGCTATGAGTTTTTCATCCAGGGAAGAAAAAACAGATTTGCCCGCCGTTGATCCGCTGTGCGCGGCCGCCGCCGATTCTTTTAAGGATGCGTGAATTTTGGACATAGTAGGTAAGCGCCTCGAACTCAGGGATTGGTTGGCGTTTGATTTCCCAGAGGCGGAGCCTGGACATCCGCTTTTTCATTAAGCTTAATGATTCCTTCCACAACTTCTCCCATCGTTTCTCTTTTTTCCTGATAGATTTTTGCGGCGTCAGCCTGGGTTCGGACGATATGCGGAGTCAGGAATACATAAAGATTGGTCTTCTCCCGTGAGGATGTTTTTGTCTTAAAAAGCCAGCCCAGCAGAGGAATGTCGCCCAGAAGGGGGAATTTATACGTGCCTTCATCAGTGCTGTCGCCGACCAGACCGCCGATAACAACGGTTTCGTTATCCTTGACAATGACGGTTGTTTTTGCCGTTCTTTTTAGCGTGGTGGGTCTTGCTTCGTCAGCGCCCGATTGCACCTTGGTGACCTCCTGATTGATCTTCAGGCGGATGAAATTTTCTTCATTGATATTTGGTGTAACTTTTAAAATAACGCCGACATCTCTATATTCGTAGCTGTTATAATTGATGGACGTGGTGGAACTGGTCGTATCCTGCCTCGTCAGGTAGGGAACGTTGGAGCCTACATTGATTTCCGCCTCCTCGTTGTCCAGCGTCATGATCTGCGGAGTGGACAGAATGGACACTTCCGAATCGTTCTTATAGGCCTGAATCACGGCTCCTATGGTCGGGAAAGTTACTCCGCCAATCTTGATGTTGGCGCCGACCATACCCATGGAAAACCCGCTCGGGAAAGCGCCGACAACGCCCGCTGTGGTTGTGGTCAGCAAGCCGTCAAGAATATTGTAAGAGCCGGTGCCGGAAGGACCGGTGCCGCCGGAACCGGCAAAGGCCGCCGTGGGATTTCCATCAACAGAGCCGTGTTCGGTAATTCCGCGCCACTCCACGCCCAGTTTGAAATCCTTGTTGGCGTTGACTTCCATAATCAATGCTTCAATGTAAACCATGGGACGAGGCACATCGAGCTGTTTGATAATATTTTCGATAATTTTATAATCTTCCCTCTCCGCCATTACCACCAGGGTATTGGTAGCCTTGTCCGGAACGATTTGAACGTTTTTGGAAACCACAGTCGTCGGTGCCGTTTTCGCGCCGGTTGCCGGAGCGGTGCCGCCGGCTGTTGCCCCGCTTTCCTTGACAATGCTGGTGAGTACTTTCGCCAGATCTTCGGCGACACTGTTCTGCAAACGATAAACCTGAATGTTGGATTCGCCGCGGGGCACGTCCTTATCCATGAAAGCGATAAGCTTGCGCACATTTTCCGTGTCGGAGCCGCTGGCCAATAAAATGATCGAATTGGTTCGCGAATCAGCTACCGCCTTTATTTCAGTTGTTACATTTGTTTTTCTGCCCCGGACGATCGTTGGTGAAAATATCGTGGTTAAAGATTTGACCACTTCCGAAGCGGAAGCGTTTTGCAGCGGAATATAGGATATCTGATCGCCGGCGCCTTCGACATCCAGAGCTGTTATGATTTCCTGAATTCTTTTAATGTTGGAGAGGTAATCGGTGATGACCAGCATGCCTGTCGGCGGATAAGAAAGCACGGAGCTTGTTTTGGGAATAATGGGATCAAGAATTCTTTTCACTTCATCAGGATTCGCCCGCTCCAGGGAAATAATCTGGGTGACCATGCGGTCTTCCTGCGTGGCGGCATCTTTCAACGTTCTTGTCTCCAATCCTTTTTGCCGCGCGACAACAGAAGGGATTATTTTAATCATGCTGCCCGATGGGACAACGGTAAACCCATTGATTTCCAGAACGGACAAGAATACTTTATAGACGTCTTCCATGGGAATCTTCTTGGGAGACATAATGGTCACCTTGCCTTTGACCTTGTCATCGATGATGAAATTCTTCCCGGTCAGTTCGCTAACAAATTTTACCAGGACGCTGATGTCGACATTATCAAAATCAAGTGTTACATATTTTTGTGATCCATTGGCCTTTATCGGCTTATCAGATGACTGATCTTCTTTGGGTTTTTTTGAAGGATTGACGTCTTCCTGGTTAAAATCTTCTTTGCCTGCGTCATCAGGCATTTGTGCATCGGGCGCCTGGATGATGACCTGGCCGCCGGAATCCGGAACGCTTGCCGCTTGAATATTTTTGTCGTCCATATCTTTCTGCTTTTCAGGAACAGGTTTTTTTTCAACCGGCTTGTTGACAATTGCTTTTCGGTTGGAATCCGGCTTGTCGGTAGTGGTAACTTTTACGTCCGCGCCGGAAATACGAGCAGCAAATGCCGGCAAAGCAAAACCAAGCATGATTATCAAACTCATTATGCCGCAGCAGAATAATAATCCTGATTTTACAGTAAAAAAACGTGATTTTTTCATCTTAAAATTATTTCTTCTCCCGTCATTTTTTTAAATTCCGGTAAATCAGCCAGAACCTTGAGATCTTTATCTTCACGCGCCCATTGTCTCGCCTGCGGATTGTATTTTATGGCATTCCTCAGGTAAGAAAGGCTTCTGTTCACGTCTTTATTTTGCGCGTAAATACAGGCCAAATTGTAATGAGCATCCGGATAATCGGACTTTATCTTCAGCGCGTCATTGAGTCGAATAATTGCCCATTTGTACACTTTTTTGTTCATGTAAACAACGCCCAGATTGTTTAATGCCTCGATGTTCCGCGGGTCCAGTTTGACAACTTTCTTATATAATTCTTTTGCTTCTTCCAGTTTGCCTTCCTGATGCTTTTGAAGCGCCCGCGCGTAAATCTTTTTCGCATCAGCTATTTCGGGTGCAGCCTTGCTTTCTGGTTCAACCCCTTTTGTTAATAATGAAGGCTCTTTTTTATTTTCAGCCGGTGATTCCTCGGGCACCGGTTTGTTTAAAGGAACGGCAAGTTGCTCATTCAACACAGTTAACGTCTTTGCAGGAATTTTTTTGTCTTCAGAGTGCTGCAGCAGGCTAAATAAAACGACTGCACAAAAGACGACGATTAATATTCCCGCTAAGTGTTTCCATTTCCGCGACAGGTTCATTTTTTTGCCTGAAACAGCGACAATGGTTTCATAGGCCGCATACGGCGATTTTTTATCTTTTTGTGCTTTTTGCAATGCGTCGTTTATGTAGCTCATAATAGGCCTTTGGTCAAGAATTTCCGGTGTCAGCCAGGCTTGTCAGCCGAGCTAATATTTTTTTGCCCGTGCTCATTGTTTTTTGAAAATAATCTGCCCCGATATCGTGAACCGCCAACCGGATTATTTTACGGTTTATTTTATGGATGTTTTTTGTGTAGGCAATCAATAAAGCCCTGTCGCAAAGCGCATTGATCCGGCGCGGTATGCCTTCCGAAAAGTTGTAAATAAGACTGAATGCTCCCGTCGTAAATGTGAGAGATCCGGGACCTTGAGCGATAGCAAGACGATGCATGATATAGTCGCACACCTCCCGTAACGATAAAGGCTTCAGATCATAACGGACCGTTATTCTTTCATTTAGCTGCCGCAGAGCAGGCAACATTAAAGTGGTTTTTATTTCCGGCTGTCCGATCAAAATGATTTGAATAAGCTTCTCGGTTTCAGTCTCAAGATTGGACAGCATCCGTATTTGTTCAAGCACGCCATGAGAAAGATTCTGCGCCTCATCGATCAGAAGCACCGCTGTCTTCCCGGCGGCAAAATTTTTGAGCAAAAATTCATTTAAAATATCGATATAATATTTTTTTGTTTTTGATTTCCCTTGGATGTCAATGCCGTATTCTCCAAGAATTGTTTCCAGTAAATCGAGTTCGTCAACAGCGGTGTTGAAAATAAGAGCTGTTTCCACCGAATTGTCCAGCGAGGAAAGCAAACTGCGGCAAATGGTGGTTTTCCCCATGCCGATATCGCCGGCCAGCAAAACAAATCCTTTCCTTTCCTGTATCCCGTAGACCAGGCAATTCAAGGCGTCACGATGCTGCTCACTTAAAAATAAATAACGCGGCTCCGGCGATAAACTGAAAGGATTTTCTTTTAAACCAAAATAAGCGGCGTACATATGAGGTTTTTCCTTTAAACCAATTATTCAAACGTATAATTTATGGTTTCTTCCTTGCCTCTTCTTTTAATATTTAAACCAATGTTGCTGCCGGACTGCATCAAATTTACAACCTGTAACAGATCATCCGCGCCCCTTATTTTGTTATTGTTGATATCAACGACGATATCACCGTTTTTCAGCCCCATTTTTTCATAAAGGCTTCCGGGAACAATATTGGAGATAATAAATCCTTCCTGCACCCCTCTTCGGATAAACGGACGTATGACAGCTTTGCGTATTAAATTGTTTAGATTGCTTAATTTTTCAGTTACGGCCTGTTTGCTCAAGGTTAAATTTCTGGACACGGCGCTACCCGCCGGTGAATCCGGAAGCAATTGACCGTCAACGGTCTCTTTGACCTTTAAAATTGTATCCCGGCCACCGCTTCTTAATGTCGCCGTATTGCGCGTTATATTTACCACTTTAGAGGAACCGATCATGTCGCCCAGACGGTACAGTTTTTGTTTCTTGCTGCTGCGTTCTTCTATAAAAATAAAACCGTATGAGGAATTACAGGCAACCGTTCCCTTCAGATCAAAATCCACGGCTTTCTGTTCGGAATCAAAAATACCCCCCTCCGAGGCACTGCCTTTTAATTCTTTCAAGGTGGTGAGAAAAATATTACGCTCGGTGATAACGGCGTAATCCTGAAGTTGACGGCGCTGATTGTTGAACGGGGAGGATGAAGTTCTTTCGCCTTTTGCCGCAACGGTTTGTTGGGTCAGAGGGATACGGATGATCTTATAAAAAAGATCCGTTCCTTCGAAGGACAATACGGTTATGGCGAGAAGAATTAACGATGTCCACGTAAAATCAGTGTCGATGATTTGACGGGCATTCATATTTTCGATTCTCTTGATCTGTGCTTTGAATAACTGTTTTAGTTTAAACCACATATTTTTTAACCGTTAAATATACCGAATTAAAGGATTAGCCAGCGTTCCGCCAATATTGATTTTCATTTTAACTTTTTTCTCCGCTATGACCATCTCGCCGTTCAGACTTAGCTGACTGTTTTTAAAATCATCGGCCAGCGTTACATCTCCATTAAAAAAACAATCCAACTGGGGACCTAATATTTCCATTTTCTCCAGCATGAGACGGCCGTTTTTTATTGATGCCTTGATTTCGCACCGGTTAAAATCAATTCGACTTAATCCGAGAAACGATTCGATTAATGCAAAAGTTCCCTGATTTAAGATAAGATCGATAGATCCTGAAGAATATCCATCCGTAGCTTTATTAAAGGTCCAATTGCCACTGGCCCGCCCTGTAATCTCTCTTCCCAGAAGTGTTTTGATAAAGGAATATTTGCCCAGATCAATATCCTGAATCCTTAACTTTCCTTCCTGAGGTGGATAAATTTTAGAAAATGAAGCCAGTCCGAAACGTCCGGAAAAATTTCCCCCATAAGCTTTACCGCTCATGCTGAGATATTTCTTTTGCTGAAAGAAACTTATGGGATTAAATTGCACATCAAGTAAATCTGTCTGAACATAGGCATGTGTTGAGAATTGTGGACTTAAACTTACATTTTTCATCTTGAGGCCAAGAGGAAAAGAGGAGCGCAAAGTTTGAACCTTTAAAACAAAGCCCGATGCATTTAAAGCATTTTCCATCCTGTCTTTGACAATCTCCGCGGGGAAAAGAAGATACAAGAATATCGCGGTGATCAATATTCCGTAAAGCGTGAACCACAACGCCTTCTTTTTCAGGATCCTCATAGTCCTACCTTTGTCTATATTCTTGATGAAGAGGCTGTAAAGAGGATATTTGCAGCTGAGCACTCAAATACTCCGGACTCTCCTTCATTTTATTAATGGCGATTTTTTTTATTCTCACCAAATCTTCCGGTGATTCCGTATAATACAGAAAGTCATTAAGCTGTTTAATGGTTATGGTATCCAGTTTCATATCCACCAATGATTCTTCAAAGGAAGAAGACCGGGTTCCCTTTGACGAGTTCATATATTTAATTCTTCCCCTGACCTTTGCCTGCGTCGCCTTTTTTTCAAGCCAGGAAAACAATGTGAAATCGGTTCCATGCGTGGAAACAGCTTTTTTTATAGCCGCTGTTTTTGCCTCCAGAGCGTTAAACTCGGGGGAGAGTTCATTGATCTGCGCCAGTTTTTTTTGATGGGCACTGATCGCTTTTTCCAGCTTTTTTTGGGCTTCCATAAAAGGGAAAATGGCTATTTCCAGAATCAGGGCGATGCAAACAAATATTGCCGCGCCCGCAACAAGTTTCTGCTGTTTGGAATCCAGTTTGTTCCAGAATGTTTTTATCATTTAACTTCAATCCTTAAATTGAACTCCACCTTGCCTCCATCTTTGGTCAGACTGGTTGCCCCCATTGTGACTTCCTTAAAATATTTTGATTTTAAAAGTTCGTTTTTTACTGAAGTCACGTCATCTATCGTATTCGCCTCACCTCTGAGGGAAATCACACCTTTTTCGTAAGTCAAACCGGAAACTATAATATTGGTCGAAGCGGGAATCAGGCGGGAGATTTCTTTCAATAAGTCGATGGTTGTTGTTTCCGGCAAGTCCTCATAAAAATCAAATGTTTTCCGGTTCTCGGCGAGGCGGGCTTTAAGTTGCTGCACCGGATCAACCATACTGGTTGCTTCAGGAAAATTCTTTTGAAAAGTGAAAGCGATTTGTTTTTTAATAACATTGAGGCGCTTTGTTTTCAATCCATAGTCAAAAAGTTGATTAAAAACAGCCAAGGCAATAATGATACCCGTAATGATACCCGCCCATTTTATTTGTTTTTTAAAATTTAAGCCGGTGTTTTTTGCAGCGAAATCACCCTGCCGGAAATTGAAAGATTTTCGTCCGGTGGAAATTCTCAATGCAGCGGCGATGGCCGTGTTCATGATTTGGGGAGAGAATTTGTTCTGAATGTTTTTTTCGATTTCCAGTTGCTTTGTGTGAATGAAATCGAGAATTTCGATGTTGGAAGAAAAAACACTCCGAAGCTCCGCTTGTAACGGATTAAACAAGGATCCTCCTCCGGTCAGGACAATTCGCGTCGGATCATTTTGTAGCGACCCGTTTATTTTCATGTACTCTGCTGTATTTTTAAGCTCTGAGCAGAAATGGCGACATGCCTCGATGGTTTTCGCGCCGGCCTGAGAAAAATTATCAGAAATTTTTATATTTTCTGCTTCATCTTTTGTCACGGAAATGTCACCGGCCAGGGCTTGTGTTACGAGATGACCGCCGAAAGCCAGCGAGCGGACGTGGACAATCGCATTATCTTCATAAAAGGCCACGTTTGTGGAATAGCGGCCTATATCCAGAATCATTCCGCAATTGGCCTGTTTTCTGTTATCTGTGATTTGGGCCGCCAGAGCAGAAGTCGATACATCAATGATGGATACATTACCAAGCGTTTCTTCCACCTTTTCTATCCAGTAGCGGACATTGTTTTTGGTCATCGCGGCCACCAACAATCCGTCATGGGGAATCATCAGGTAATCGGCTATCACGTCCTCAATAGGCAGTGGTATCAACGGTTCAAGCTCAAAGGCCAGCGTCTTTCTAATTCTGTTGTCATCGCGAAAAGGCAAATTGATCTGCCTGAACATCATTTCTGTAGGTGGCAGGGAAACGCCGCAGGGAATACCGCAGAAAATTTTATCTTCCGACAATTTTTTTAATGCGGGTTCCACCCCTTCAATTTCGTTTATCTCTATCATTCTGGATGCAAGGATATGACCCCCGGTTAATCCTTTTTTGGCTAAAACAACCGCTTTAATTGTGCTCTGTCCTATATCCAGCCCCAGGAAGTTTTGCGGCATTACTCCTGCCTCCATTTAATGATCTTGATGGATTTTGAGTCCTGTTTCTGAACAATTCCGGTTATGGTTCTTGACATGTTGTTCAATGTGCCGGTGGAAATAATTTTAAAATAACCGCTTTTCACCGTAATCAACTCCTGTTTGATTGTTATATTTCCCATGCCGCTTACTTGTTTATACCATTGCTTATCAGATAAATCGTTGCCTTCTTGGGTGCGATATTCATCGAGTCGGTCGGCCATATCCTGAGTTATTTCTTCGTTCAGTGAGCGTAAAACTATCGTTGATGCTGTATTAATGTTTATCAAACCTTCACTGTCGACGGTAACATATTTTACCAGTGACGGTTTGTCTTTTGTTCCGTAAAAAATTTCTTTAGTTATCCCCTTTACCATAAGCAATTCTTCAATGCAATCAAGCGGAGCATTTTTTGCTTTATAAGGGGAATCCTGGGAGGCATAATAACCGCTTTCCGCTCCATAACTTGATGTATTATCGTCGGCGTCAATCCAGTCCTTGATGGAATCAACTATTTCGTCGACTTTTCTTGCATCCAGGTTGAATTCCTGCTGGCTCAGCAATCTGACCAGCATTTCTCTTACGCTCTCGTTGTATTCTTCTCCCTTAATCAGTTTATTCAGAGGAATTTTGCCGGATTCGTCTTCAATTCTGGCAATAAAATACCCTTCGGGGAAAAGCGTATTGGATTGCAGGGAAATCGTTTCCATTTTTGCCCAGTCGTCGAGCAACGAATCGTAATTGTTTGAGGAACTGGAAAGTAAAGCTGATGCTCCATAAAAGCCGGATTTGGCGATATAGGTCAATTTTATACCATCGCTTAGGTTCGCCGCATCATAAATATCGGCGCGCGTCGACCTGTTTAATTCTATGACAACGGCAACCAGTATAACGATAATAAGGATTACCGTAATAAGAGCGGCACCGTCATTTTTCAAAATTTTGTCTTTCATCATCATTATTATTGGATCGGTAAAAACACCTTTGTCATGAATTTGTATGGTTTTTTCAAATCATTTTTGTTGACAAGAAAAAGCTCTATTTTTACCGTGATCGGAACTTTGCCTTGAAACTCTCCCGTACCTGAAGAAGCATCCCATGAATCATGTTCACGTCCGGTGGAATCGTAGAATATCAGATTGAACGCTTCTATGTTTTTACAAATGACAAATCCACCTTCCGCTTGACTTGTTTCGTTTGATTTCGTGCCTGCGACATCCAATCTCCACAGAGAGAAGCTTTGTCCGTCTTCATCTTCTTTCACAAAGTAGCTGATTTCGCCCGGACATCCCTCGCTTTCGTTTTCACCCAAAGCCAAATGAGCGGCTGACCAGAAAGAAATTGAATGAAATTCGCGATCGCCCGCGGTTTTCTTTTCGGCTTGCAGGTCGAAATGCCCGGCTGATTTCTGCAAAGAAGATAAATCATGGATGAGTCTGTCCATGGAGATGCGCGCCATTTGATAAATAGCTCCCTCGTCCTCCAACTGACGCGATGTTTTTAAAGTGCCGGTATAAGAAACATAAACAGTGGACATAACCAGAGAAAGAATAAAAACAGCAATTAATATTTCGACAAGGGTAAATCCTTTCGGGACTGTTTTATTTGATGACGTATCATTCATTTTTTACAACCTCTGTCTTGTAAAGAACGAGTTTGTATATCCCGCGACGGATAAATAACTTGTTGGTCACCGTAAGCTCGATTTTTTTGAATTGTTGAAGTTGCGCGTCGCTGATGACCAGATGCCAGGTATAGTCCGGGTAATCGGCGCCGAAATCTCCTTGTTCGCTTTGATTGAGCAAAGGAGACTGGGATTCCACGTCGGCCATTTTACTTTGTGCCAGAAGCGCCGCCGTGGTCATGAAACGCGAATCCGTGGCCATGGAAATACTTTGCGACTGCAACTGAAAAATGGAAACCAGCGCGATGGCCAGAATCGCCATGGCCACCATAATCTCCATCAGAGTAAAACCTTTTTCCTTTTTATGCGTCATTGAGATGTCCATCGCCGGGGGGGGCTTATTGTCCGAATGTGTTTATTGGAATATCCATATATTGGTCATAAATATCAGTTACGCCCAGGAAGGGATTGACGGCGATAGTCATCTTATCTTCTTTATAAGAAAGATGTATGATGGCAGGGGAGCAGACATTGTTTTTTTTGAAAACAATTTTCACTTCTCCCGCTGATTTTTTATTATTTTCATCCACAATATCCATGATGACGACATCCGCGGGAAAATACCGGCGGCTTTTTTTTATTTCAGCTTGTTTTTCCGGTGTCATGTCGGAAGCAATCACCCAGTAGGAAGCGTCGGATAAATCAATATTCAGGATGTAGTCCAACTGGTCCCGGACAGCCTCTGTGCGCAATTTTCTTTCCAGGCCGATTAACTGGCGCGATGCTTTCTTAAGACTGTCGCCGGTGAGAGTATTCCTCGTGGAAGGCACAGCGAGCACCAGAATCACGCCGATGAGTGCGATGACCAGTAATAATTCTAGAAGTGTGAATCCCTTTTTACTCAACTTCCCAGTTATTGATGTCTTGATCGACACCGTCTCCTCCGGCTTCACCGTCCTTGCCCAGACTACTTAAATCAAAATCGCTGTGACTGCCGGGGCTGATATAGATGAATTCATTTCCCCAGGGGTCTTTGGGAACTTTGCCTTTTTCCAGATAACCTCCCTGACGCCAGTTTTTGGGAAGATTTCCTATGGTTGGAGCTTCCACCAGTGCGTTCAGCCCCTGTTCCGTTGTGGGATATCCGCCGTTATCCAGTTTGTAGAGTTTCAGCGCCGATTCCAAGGCTTCCATTTGTATCCTGGCTTTGGCCTGACGGGCTTCATCGGGGCGTCCCATGATTCGGGGGATTATCATGCCGGCGAGCACTCCCAGAATAACGATGACAACCATTAATTCGATCAGGGTAAAGCCTGCCTGTCTATTTCTTTTTTCCCTTATAAGTTTCATAAAAAAGCCCCCTTATGTGTAATTTTATCTTACAAGCTGGTTCATTTCAAATATTGGCAGCAAGATTGAGACAACAATAAAACCGACTACTAATCCCATAATAAGTATCATAACCGGCTCCAGAAGGGAAGTCATGACCATGATATTAGCCTGAGATTCGTTTTCGTAAGCCACGGCAATGCGATTGAGCATTACTTCCAGCGTGCCGCTTTGTTCTCCCACCGCAATCATTTCCGTTACCAGCGGAGGAAACAAACCGCTTTTAGTCAACGGACCGGAAAGTCCCTTGCCTTCTTCAAGGTCTCTGGCTGCCTGATGAATGGCATCTCCAATAACAACATTGTTGACAATATTTCGAACGATTTCCATCGCTACAAGAAGTGGAACGCCACTTTGTAAAAGTGTTGCCAGTGTCCGGCAGAATCTTGCTATTGCTATTTTGCGATTAATCTGTCCCATGACCGGAATTTTTAGTCTGGCATTATCCCACGTCCTTTTACCGGTGTCTGTTCCCGCTGTCATGTATTTGAAAAACACTATTGAGACTGCCAGAAGAATCAGAATAAGCCACCAGAAGGATTTCAGAAAATGACTCACTTGAATCAGGATAAGGGTAATCAGAGGGAGGGCCTGGTTCATATCGGTGAAAATTCCCGTGATTTTGGGAACGACAAACGTCATCAAAAGAAAAATAACGGAGGTTCCGATAATCATCATAATGATAGGGTAGGCAAGGGCGGAACGGATTTTATTCATCAACGCTTGCTGATTTTCACTGAAGTCAGCCAGCCGTTCCAATACCAGATTGATTGTTCCCGAAGCTTCACCGGCTCTCACCATGTTCAAATAAAAAGG
The DNA here is from genome assembly GCA_964400795.1 of uncultured Smithella sp. Classification (GTDB taxonomy): domain Bacteria; phylum Desulfobacterota; class Syntrophia; order Syntrophales; family Smithellaceae; genus Smithella. The sequence goes on along the minus strand of CAYNWA010000008.1, from coordinate 9,118 downwards.
CTGGAAAATTTTAGGAAATTCAGACATGGCCTCGGTCAGGCTTTTGCCTTCGTTTACTTTTTCGCGGATTTGCGCCAGTGATTTTTTTAAAAGTGGGTTTTTTTCCTGCTGCATCAGGATGGAAAGTGAAGGCACCAAAGGCATTCCGGCACCCAGCAGAGTAGAAAGCTGACGGGTGAAAACGGCTACCTGGCTGGCGGATACCCGCTCCCAAAGATTAATTTTTAAAGCCCCGGACAGAGCAGTTTCTTTTTTTGTTTCCGCTTGATTGATTTCGACGGGATAGATGTTTTCTTCCCGTAATTTCTGACGTGCTGCGGCAACCCCCGGGGCGTCAACAAATCCTTTTAGCTGATTGCCTTTTTCATCCAGTGCAATGTACTCAAAGACACTCACGAGTTTTTACTCCGTCTGCTGAATTAGTTTATACGCGCGTTTAACATAAATTTATTTCCGATTCAATAGGTTAAGGGTTCTTAAAGATTATTTCCCCGTGTACTAAAAAGGGGCTGAAAAGCCCCCTTTTGGATATTCCCCATATGAGTCTTTTTTATGGATTGTCCGTAATGGTTACGGTCTCTTCTCTTGATTCCGCGCTTTCGCCGTTGTCATTTACCGACGTAACGACAATATAGTAGGTTCCGTTTGTCAGAATCGTCTCTGATCCCTGCTGCGGTGATGTGTCTGGATCGGGAATATTTGTAACAGCTCCTGTAAGTTTTGTGACGCCTTTAGCCTTTGCGATATAGATGTTATAGGCAGTAGCATCGGGCATCGTGTCCCATTCAACAATGATGTTACCGTTATTGTTATTAATAATAGCAAGATTCGTGGGAGCAACAGGAGGGGGATGAATACTGGGCTGGGCCGCATATATAAAGGATGCGCTGCTATCGCCGGTAGTGCTATCATCGTCGCCATCCAATGCCGCTACCCAGAAAATATAATCCTGGCCATTTGTTAATCCTGTAAACGTATAAAAATTATCGCTTATTTTATCACTCTCACCATAATTTGTGAAGGAAGTATAATAATACACCTTATACCCGCTGGCATGGGGCACGGCATCCCAGGTTATGGTTGCCTCTGCATCCCCCGCGTTTGCACGGACATTTTCGGGTGCGGGCAGCGGGGGATTATCCTGAGGCATTGAATAAATCGTTTTCGTCAGATCGCTTTCATCTTCCCCCCCGGCTTTGGCCGAAAGCGCGAACCAGTATGTCGTTCCGTTTTGAAGTCCGGTTACAGTATAGGGTGCGCTGATAATATCTTCGATCTTATTGCCGTCAGATTTCATTTTCGCGGAATTCGGTTGCTCATCAGAGCCGTCATCTTCCAGGTAGTAAATATTGTAAGTGTCTGCGGCGGGCAGCATTTTCCATTCCAGTGTTACTTCATTCCTGCCGGCATCCGCCCTCAGTTGATTTGTCAAATATTCCTCTGGTTCGGCGGAATCAATATTAGAATCACCACTGCTGGAACATGCGGAAGCAAACATTGTTAATAAGCTCAATAATAAAAAATAAGACAGAAAATTTCTCATTTGTGCTCCTTTGTAAAGCATCCTGTTTAAGAAAATTTACAATGCCAATTTTTCAAAGGCAATGAATGACAATAATTACACGAGGGGAATTTATTCTCCGTGCCTCGAAATGTTTTTATGATATTTTTTAAATGATGCACATCAAAGTCAATCTCTGTCAAGTCAATTTTTGAGAGGTCATTGAGCTCATATAACGAGTGCTTATTTCATCCGCCGGTTCAATGCAGAGGCTTTTGAGATAGGCTTTGATGAATCCCTTTAGAAAAACCGCCGCCGGCAGTTTTTCACTTTTATCCTCTTCTATGTAATGTAAATAATCGAGGCGGATTTTTGTTTCCTGATGAATCGTTTCGATGGCTATACCGAGTTCGTTTCTGATTGCGTGAAGATCCGATCCTCGGATATCTTGCTTGGAGAGAATTTCAATGATTTTTTTATTTTGAGCGATTTTTGTTTTTAATTCTGTATTATTGTTTTTCCGGGCGGTGACATTGAATTTTTGACGGTTAATGTCAAAAATATTGACAGGTTTTTTAGCGGATATATTTTCCCTCCTGTCTTTTTTTGTTCCTTCAGGATTCAGTTCTCTGTCGTATTGAGCTCTCTGCGCTTCGTTAATCAGCGTTAAATAAGCTTTCTCCACAAGCGAAAGAATTTTATTTCTTTCCTCCTGCGAGAATAAGGAATAACTGACGAGGGAATCGGGCTGATACATTTGCAGGGCGGCATTGTAGGCGCTGCGTATTTCCAGCGCCGATGCGTTTGGATGGACATCCAGCATTTCGTAATAATTCATCTGTTCAAAATCTTTTTCCATTGACGGCCTGAAGATTTCTAAAAGTAATTAAGCCTCAACTGCTCACCGAAGGCGTTGCTCATTTTTCTATTCAGAACGCGCAAATCATTAGCGGCTCGTGTATGCGGATAGCGGTCCAGAAAGCATACGCGCTGACAGATAGCGTCATGGACATGTTCATCATAGGCGATGTTGCCGGCGAATTCCACATTGATTCCCAGATGCTTCTTGATGATTTTGCAAATCTGTTCGCCTAGTGTGAGATTGTCCTGTTTGCGTAATTGATTAAGAATAAGTTTGAAGCGAAAATCAGAGAAATCCTTTTTAATCATCGCGTATTTTTCCGGATATTCTTTTTTAACGACTGAAACCATATTTTCCGGCTTTTTAAAAGAGTCATTGCCCCAATGCTCTTTGGTTTTCTTTTCCAATGCCTTGAATTCGGTTGATGTAAAATAATGACGGATACGGCGCAGGTAGATGGCGCGCATCAGGCGGTAAACATTTTCGATGGACGTCGGTTCCGGCGTCGTGATGAATATGCCGTTTCTGGAAGCGAGAAAAAAATCAAGCGTGTTGAACGCTGTACCCGCGCCCAGATCCAGTATAATATAGTCATAATGTAACTTGGCGATGGATTTCAGAGTTTTCATCTTTTTTTCATAGGGCAGATTGGCAATATCCAGATTGTCATGGGCGCCGCTGATTAAAAAAAGATTGGGAAAAGTCGTCGGAAGGACAGCATCATTTAAATCAGCTACTTTTCTGGAGACAAAGTCGGAGAAGGATTTTTCCGGATACGGCACACCCACCATTGTGTGGAGATTTGCCGCGCCCAAATCAAGATCAATCAGAAGCGTTTTCCTGCCGGATTTTGACAAAAGATGCCCCATGGAACTGGCCAGAAAACTCTTGCCTGATCCTCCCTTGCCTCCTCCGATGGGCCAGATATGCGCCATAAATCATCCGTTATGTAAAATTTTAAAATTCATACACGATAAAATAGCGATATTCAAGCATAAAATGTTCCTTCGGCCTATTTACTTTCTTGACATCTTCAGCTTTTGCCCATAAAAACTAATCATGATTAATAAGGAACCTGAAATTAAAGTTGCCCTGCTGCAAAACTACGATGAAGCTCACATTACTTTGAACAAAAATTTTTTATTGCAAGACGGGCGCAAATTATCAGGACAATACGTGGCTTGTGTCGATGCAGGTCATATTTCCCTTGCTGATTCAACAGGCACAGAAATGATCCGGCAAAAGGAAATTTTGTTTTCAGCCACCGGTAATGCGAGTTTTACCGTTTCCAATGTAAAAATCGGCATTGATTTCCACTGGCAGCAAACTCAGGAACAAACATTTCGAGGTGATTTACTTTTATCGGCTGTTTCCGGTTCCGCTTTGAATCTCATCAACAAAATTTCTCTGGAGAATTATCTCGAAAGCGTCATTTCTTCGGAGATGTCCGCCGCCGCTCCGCTGGAATTTTTGAAAGCCCAGGCGATAACCGCCCGCAGCTGGCTCGTGAGCATGCTTGCGAAAAAGAAAGCCCTCCGGACTTCCGCGCAAGTGAAAACCGAAAACGAAATTATCATTTGGCAGGACGTCAACGACCACAAAGAATTTGATGTCTGCGCTGATGACCACTGTCAGCGTTATCAGGGTATAACCAGAATTATTTCCGAAAATGTCCGGGAGGCAATAAACCAAACCCGCGGACATTTTCTGGTTTATGATGGAGAAATATGTGATGCCCGCTATTACAAATCCTGTGGAGGTCAAACGGAAGTTTTTGCGTCAGCTTGGGAGGATCAACATCATGATTATTTGAACAATGTAAGTGATGACATTGATTATCGTGCTCCGGTTCGCTCGGAGGGTGAGGCCAAACGCTGGTTGACCGGCAGGCCGAACGCTTATTGCAACACGCAGGATAAAGAATTACTGAAAATGATTTTACCGGCATTCGATCAGGGAACCCCTGATTTCTATCGCTGGCGGGTTACCTATTTAAGAAAAGAACTGGAAGATATAATTCAAAGAAAATCAGGGATTGATTTTGGTGAATTGAAGGATCTGATTCCTCTGAATCGCGGGCCGTCGGGCAGGATTTATAAATTACAAATTGAAGGCTCGAAAAAAACAATGATTGTCGGCAAGGAGTTGGAAATCCGCCGCTGGCTCTCGCCCACCCATTTATTAAGCAGTGCGTTTGTTATATCCATAGACAGATACGCGACAGGAAAAATCAGCCGTTTTATTTTTCAAGGCGGCGGCTGGGGGCATGGTGTGGGGCTTTGTCAGATTGGCGCGGCCGTCATGGCCTCCAAAGGCTTCAAGGCGGAAGAAATACTCAAACACTACTTCACCGGCGCACAGATACAAAAATTGTACTGAGAATATGTCATCCCCGCAAAGGCGGGCCAGGGTGCCCTTTAGGGTGGATCCAGTAATAAAATTATGTCCAAAACAAAAACAGTAACAGAAAAAAATCCGAACCGGAATCCGTGGCTCTGGGTGCCTTCTCTCTATCTGGCCGAAAGCATTCCCTACACGATAGCTATGACAGTCAGCGTCGTGCTGTACAAAGATATGGGGCTTTCCAACACCGAAATTGCTTTTTATACGAGCTGGCTTTATCTCCCCTGGGTCATCAAACCGCTCTGGAGCCCTTTTGTCGATATTTTCCGCACCAAGCGTTTTTGGATACTGGCGATGCAACTGACTATCGGCGCATCGCTCGGCTGCGTCGCCCTGACGTTACCCACGACAGACTTTGTGCGTTACTCGCTGGCCGTTTTCTGGATTATGGCTTTCAGTTCCGCCACGCATGATATCGCCGCGGACGGCTTTTATATGCTGGGACTCGACACGCCGCAGCAGGCCGCGTTTGTCGGCGTGCGCGTTCTCTTTTACCGCATCGCCACCATTGCGGCCGAAGGCGGTCTGGTATTTCTGGCCGGTATGCTGCAAAAATACGGCTATCCACCGGCAAGCGCCTGGTCACTGTCTTTTATCGGAGTCGCGGCGGTTTTTCTCGCGTTTTTTATTTATCACTTATTCGCGCTGCCGAAACCTGCCGAAGACATCAGCGCGCCCTGGGACAAATCGAAAAATTTTATTGCGGAATATTTCCGGGTGCTGACCCTGTTTTTCCGGCGCAGGGATATTCTGGTCATCATCAGCTTCTTTTTGCTTTACCGTTTTGCCGAGGCGCAGTTGACGAAGATGGTCGTGCCTTTTCTGCGCGATGAAATCAGCAAAGGCGGATTGGGGCTGACCACCGCGGATATCGGCATTATTTACGGCACGGTCGGTGTCATCGCGCTGATACTCGGCGGCCTGTTGGGCGGCTATGTGATTTACAGAAACGGTTTGAAATACTGGCTGTGGCCGATGGTTTTTATTATGCACCTGCCGGATTTGATTTTTGTGTATCTGTCACATTAT
>CAYNWA010000008.1:0-3313 GCA_964400795.1 uncultured Smithella sp. | reverse complement strand
TGTGGCGGTGGAAAAATTCGGCTACGGTTTCGGCTTTACGGCCTACACCATGTACATGATCATGGTTTCGCAGGGTAATTATAAGACTGTCTTTTACGCGATCGGTACGGGCATTATGGCGCTGGGCATGATGATTCCCGCGATGGGCAGCGGCTGGATTCAGGACATGCTCGGCTACAAGAATTTCTTTATCTGGATTTTGATAACAACCATTCCAGGCTTCATCGTCGCGGCGCTGGTGAAGATTGATCCGGAATATGGGAAAAAAATGGGGAAAGAACCACGCGGCTAGGTTGTTAAAACCTCACCGTATGATTCTTATCCCGGCCAACCCTTATTTTTTAACAATCTCCACACGGCGGTTCTTTGCTTTACCCTCTTCGGAACGATTGTCCGCGACGGGTTTTTCCTGGCCCCAGCCCACCGCGCTCAGGCGTTTCTTATCGATGCCGGAGGCGGTCAGCGTATCGACAACCGACTGCGCGCGCTCCTGTGACAGCGTCTTGTTCTTTGCCGGCGTGCCCGTACTGTCCGTGTGTCCCTCGATGCTGACCTTCAGATCGGGATTCTCTTTCAACATTTTCACGATCTGGTCGACAATCGGCTTCGATTCCGGTTTAATCGTCGCCTTGTTCGTATCGAAATTGATGTAGAGCGCGATAAACCCATCCTTGTTCAGGGTGTCGAGCATGGTGTTTGCCGTAATGTCCTGTTCCATTCCCTTTTTTTCCACGATGGTCAGGGTGTAAATCTCGCCGTGATTCAGGGGATGGACATCGACCCAGGTTTCTTTTCCGTCCTTCTTGAGACTCAAATAGATATTAAAGGTGCTGTTGAATTCTGTTTTGCCACCGATCTTTGCAAGGGCATTCTCGAAGTTCCTTTTAATCTGAACTTCCGAAGGAGGTTTGACACCCTCCTTGATTTCGTAAGACAGAAAGGTTTTCTTCCCTTCAACAACAAACTCTTTTTCGCCGGCAATATAGAACTCATGCTGGTCAAAATCTTTTGTTTCACATTCCGTAATGGAATAATTCGGCATCCGGGTAAAGAGAGGGTGGTCCTTGCATGCTTCGGCGTTACCTTCTGCCAGGGCGTTGCCGAGCATTACACCGGAAAAAGCGATGACAAGGGAAAGAAAAAAAACAGAACACGCCAACGATCTCTTCATGACATACCTCCTTTTCTTCTGGGTTGTTACCCCGCTTGCGGAAAGCTCTCGGCTCCCGCCGGAGGGTGAATGCTTTCTGAAAGCCGCGGGATGACGTGTTTATGAAAGGAGCCTCCGGCTCCTGTAACCTAAAGGTCATCTTTGACCGGAGGGGCTCCACAGTTCTTTTTTACTTTGATACAACGCTTATGTAGGTCCTGTCAGGTCCCTCCACAAGGCCCGGCCCAATGTACGGACGCTGTATCTTGGCCCAGAGTTTGGAGGTCATAAGGTCCGTTGCCCCGTCGAAAATGAAGAAAGCATCCTGAATCACCTTGCCGGAGGGGAGCTTTTCCACTTTCCCTTTCTGTCGTCCGGGCATCATGTATTCTTTTGCGTTCTTACTGTAAAATTCCTTCACTTTTTCAAAAGAGTCGTCCGTCACATAGATCTTCGCAGTTGATCCGGTCTTTGCCGCGTTGGCCAGTTCCTGCTGTTTTTTTGTCTCTTTCTCGTCCAGCTTCGCCCCGGGATAAACTTTAAAGTCCGCTGCCGCCACCCCCGCGACGAATACGAGAGATACGAGAACACATAAAACCGCCGCAAAATGTCTCATGTCTGCCTCCTTTCAAAATTTTTCTTTAAGAATAATGTGCATATTTGCCGGGATCGGCCCATCGTTTTTCAGTGTACCTGCTTGTGGCACATAGGCGGTTATTATATCAACAGATTTGAATATGCAACTTATTTTGCCTGATTCGGTTGCCCCAAATAACATGCTACCGAAGAAATTAACCTGAATGATGTCTCGGAAAAAGATGTTGCTTTTGTCGTCGATAAACTTAATAATCGACCCGGAAAGCGCCTCAACCACCAGACCCCTCATAAGGTCTTTTCTTAAGCGAAACATGGTGCACTTGGCATTGGAATTCAACTGTTGATAGGACAGTTATTGTTAAACAAATCAGCAATATCTATAAAACCGGCGAATTGTCCGAAAAAGCAACCTGTGCAAAAATTGCACAGGTTGCGGCGGATGGAAAGACACGCCAAATGAATCTGCTTGGCGATAGAAATAAATAAAACAACACTCTAAAATATGACCTGATATGCAGACAAAACAAATCAACACAGCATTTATTCTTGGGGCGGGGCTGGGAACAAGGCTAAGGCCGCTGACTGAAAATATACCTAAGCCGCTTCTGGAAATCGGCGGCTATCCGATCATCACGTACGCTATGGCGCATCTTCGTGCTGTTGGCGTAAAAAGGTTTATCGTCAATACTCATCACTGCGCGGAAAAATATGCTGAAGCTTTTCCTGATAATAACTACAAAGGTATTCCGATTACGTTTCGGCATGAGCCGGTTCTGCTGGACACCGCGGGCGGCATTAAAAACATCGAAGACCTGATAGCAGAAGATGAACGAATTATCGTCTATAATGGCGACATCATCACCAACATGCCGATTGAACTGCTGATCAGGAAGCATTTCGAATTGAAAACGCCTGTTACACTGGCGCTGCGGTCAACCGGCCCGCTGCTCAATGTCAATGTTGATAAGGAAAGTTTCGTCTGCGACATGCGGCACATTTTGAAGAAAGAAGGTATAAAGAAATGCCTGTTTGCCGGAATCTATATTGTAGAAAAATCTTTTTTGAAACGGTTAAAGGCGGCCAAAATCGAATCGATCGTTTTGCCGCTGGCGGAGATGATAAAGGAGAATCCACACTCTGTCGCCGGAGTAGTGATTGACGATGGTTCGTGGTATGATGTGGGGACGGTGGAGGAATATAAGAAGTTGAAAACAAGCTTTTAGTGAAACTCGCTAAGAACGAGCCTAGCGAAGTTCGAAGCGCAAGTTGAACTATCCCAGACGTGTAGCGTCGTGGGATGAAAAACGCCCATACCCTGAAGGGCACCATGGTCTGCAGCGTTGCGCTGCAAAGCGCGTCGCTCAACGTATTAAATAATACGCCTCGCGAATCGCTTCTTGCGCGCCTTGCATATGGACATTTTTGAAAAGCCTAGTAAAAAGGGTTTTGATCTCGTGTCATTCCCGCGCAGGCGGGAATCCAGGGGAAAAAAGACTGGATCCCCGACAGGACCATTCGAGACCTTATGATAAAAAACACAAAGGCAAGTCTCAACTTTGTATGGTA
>CAYNWA010000007.1:108045-125704 GCA_964400795.1 uncultured Smithella sp. | reverse complement strand
TCGAGGGCTTTCTTCATTAAAACGTAAAGCATTTTTTAACTGGTTCTTTTATCTACAAAAATGAAAAACAGCACACATTTTTTGCCATTACACCCACTACGACTTACGCTTCCTATAGTCAGCGAGTCTCTCTAACCCTGCGTCGCTTCGCTATGCAGGATAAGAAAAACTAACACATTTCAGTTCGCTACGCTTCTGAAATGCGAGTTTTTCTAATGGTGGCCGTGCTTGGCTTTGGACTTCATTTCCTTGTATTCTGCGCGCAGGGATATATGATCCATTTCTTCCATGTCTTCCGCTCTCTTGACCCAGTCTTCGAACTGAATATCAACGCCGAAAATTCCTATCATTTCATCTTTTTCATTAACAATCGGTGCGGAAACGGTGAAACAGAGTATACCGGTCATTTTGGAGATAAAGAAATCGGAAACATAAACTTTGCCGGTCTGAAAAGGTTTGATAAACCATTCCCGGTCGGACTGATCGGTTCCAACACCATAATTTTCATACTTGGCACGGTCTGCAATATTGGTGATGTTTTTCGTCGTTTTCCGGCCGTTCATATCCACGATGTAGGCGAATTGAATGGAAGGATGTTCATCAACAATGCTTTGCATCAGCGGTTCCTGATCTTCCGTATTCATGCTCTTCATCAGCGGATTTTCAATAATCTGATTGACCGCGGCAACGGCGGCTTTCTCGGCAATGAATTTGATCTTTTCCAGTTCAGACATAAAGTGTTCGGGTAGATGCTGACGGACTTTCTTCTCCATTTCTTCGGGAGAAATGGCTGTTATTCGACCACTTTCATATTGCTCCGTGATCCATTTATGAATTTTGGAAATTCCCGGGTGTCTTTTATCAACGATTTTTTTGCCTTCAGGATTAAAACGCTGGTTAATCCAGAAAGCGATGCCGGCGTTTCCTGATTTATCGGTAATCGTTGTGGTAATCGGTCGTTTTAAAATCTTTTTGGTATCGAAAACGTTGTAGATTTCTTCACATTTAATCAGACCGTCGGCATGAACACCGGCGCTGGTGACATTGAAGCCGGAACCGACAAAAGGATAGTTATGCGGAATCTTCACGCCGATTTCTTTTTCAAAATACTCGGCAATATCGGTAATTACGGTTGTGTCAATGCCGTTGTTTCCGCGTAACGCAATATATTCAAAGATAAGTCCTTCGATTGGCGGATTTCCGGTTCTTTCGCCTAATCCCAAAAGGGTGGAATTAGCCGCACTGCATCCGTAAAGCCAGGCGGTTGTGGCATTAATCATGGCCTTATGGAAATCATTATGACCGTGCCATTCCAGCAAATGGCCGGGCATCCCGGCGTCTTTGATGAAGGCATGAACAATTTTCTCAACGCTGCGGGGAAGGGCAGCGCCAGGATATGTAATGCCATAGCCCATCGTGTCACAAAGCCTGATTTTCACATCAATGCCGCTTTCTTCTCTGAGCTTCATGAGTTCCTGCGCAAAGGGGATGCAGAATCCGTAAATATCGGCGCGGGTAATATCTTCAAAATGGCAGCGGGGTATGATACCCATATCCAGAACAGACTTGACGATGCCCAGATATCCATCCATGGCTTGGCTTCTTTTTTTGTTCAGTTTAAGAAAAATGTGATAATCGGAAACAGACGTTAGAAGGCCGGTTTCTTTTAATCCCATTGATTTAACCAGCGGAACATCTTCTTTTGCAGCTCTTATCCAGCCTGTGATTTCAGGATATCGTAAATCCAGCTCCAAGCATCTTTCGACAGCCTCTTTATCTTTGTTGCTATACAGAAAAAATTCAGTTTGGCGAATAACACCATTGGGTCCGCCCAGTTTGTTCAGCATCTTGAATATAGTAACAATTTGTTCCGCGGTATAAGGAGGCCTTGATTGCTGTCCGTCACGAAAAGTGGTGTCGGTGATAAAAATTTCTTTGGCCGGCTTCATGGGGACGGACTCATTGTCAAAAACAATTTTGCTCACTTCGGAGTAGGGGAAAACGTCTTTATATAAATTGGGTTTATCCACTTCCTGTAATTTGAATTTTTTAATTTTTCTGGCAATTGCTTTTTTGTCTTTTTTGGTCTTTGCCATCATTTGTCTCCGATAATATGTTCATTAAACGATTTTCAACGATAATTCCATCAATTGTTCGATGCTGACTTTGGAAGGGGCATCCGTCATCAAACATGCGGCTTTCTGTGTTTTCGGGAAAGCGATGACGTCACGAATCGATTCAGCTTTCGTCATAATCATGGTCAGCCGGTCCAGACCAAAAGCAAGTCCTCCGTGGGGAGGCGCTCCATACTCAAGGGCATCCAGAAGAAATCCAAATTTCATTCTTGCTTCTTCATCATTGAGCTTCAACGCGCTGAAAACTTGAGACTGAACGTCTTTATGATGGATACGGATACTGCCGCCGCCGATTTCTGAACCATTAAGCACAAGGTCGTACGCCCGGGCGCGGACTTTGCCTGGATCGGCGTTCAAGAAAGGCAGATCTTCCAGAAAAGGTGATGTAAACGGATGATGCGTGGATACGAAGCGTTTTTCCGTTTCAGAATATTCCATCAACGGAAATTCCGTAATCCACGTGAAGGCCAGCGCATCCGGATCGATAAGGTTCAGCTTTTTCCCGAGATGAATACGTAAATTGCCGAGAGAATCTGCAACGATTTTTGGTGTGTCTGCAATGAAGAAAATAATATCCCCTTCTTTGGCGTTCATTGCTTTTGTTATCCCTTCAACTTCCTCAGGTTTAAGGAATTTAAAAATGGGCGAAGTCCAATCAGCTGCATTAACTTTAGCCCAGGCCAGACCTTTGGCGCCATAAATGGCAACAAAATCATTCAGGCCGTCAAGATCTTTGCGCGATAGGGCAGAAGCCTGCTCGGCTTTAATTGCTTTGATGATGCCTCCGGAAGCCGCAACATCCGCAAAAAGTTTAAACCCAGAATTTCTGACAATGGCGGTAATGTCCACGATTTCAATGCCAAATCGTGTGTCGGGATTATCTTTGCCATAACGATTGATAGCGTCGGCGTAAGTCAGTCTGGGCAGGGGAAGGGTAAGTTCTTTATTCAGGCAGGTTTTGAAAATCGCTTTCATTAAACCTTCCATCATATTCATAATATCTTCTTCTGTGATAAAAGACATTTCCACGTCGATCTGTGTAAATTCCGGTTGACGATCAGCGCGCAAATCTTCGTCCCGGAAGCATTTGACGATTTGATAATAACGGTCGAATCCGGAAACCATCAGCAATTGTTTGAAGATCTGCGGCGATTGCGGCAGGGCGTAAAACATACCTTTATAAATTCTGCTGGGAACAAGATAATCACGGGCGCCCTCCGGGGTACTTTTGCCCAGAAAAGGTGTTTCCACTTCAATAAAACCGTTTTCTTCAAAGTAAAGTCGCGTTGCGGCAGCAAGCTTGCTGCGCAAAAAAAGATTTTTCTGAATCGCCGGACGGCGCAAATCCAAATAGCGGTATTTGAGACGGATGTTTTCCGATATGTCTTCATCGTCGAAAGAGAAGGGTGGGGTTTTTGATTCGTTCATTATTTCGAGATCGGAGACAACAACTTCAATATCTCCGGTTTCCAGAGTCGGATTATCCATGCCGTCAGGTCTTTTGCGAACTTTCCCTTTAACGGCCAGAACGAATTCGGAACGGATCTTGTGTGCTTCTTTGTGAGCTTGTTCGGCATCAGGATTAAAGACAACCTGTACAATGCCTTCACGATCCCGTAAATCAACAAAAATAACGCCGCCGTGATCGCGTCGACGATGAGTCCAGCCCATCAGAATGACTTGCTGACCCGTGTGAGAGATATTCAAATTCCCGCAGTAATGAGTTCTTTTATCATTCGTTAAAAATTCAGCCAAAAATATTTACCTCTCTTTAACAATTTTTTTTAATGATTCCAGCAGATCATCCAGGAGAATGCTCTGCTGTTCCTTTGTTTGCATGTTTCTTAAAAGTCCCTGTTTTTCTTCTATTTCCTTGTCTCCTACAATAAGGGTGTAAGCACTGTTTAATTTATCTGCACGTTTCAGTTGGCTCTTCAGGCTCTTGTCCGAATAATCCATTGACGTGATCACTCCGCTTCGTGCCAATTCATTGGTCCAAGTGAAAGCTACCTTTTGGGCCTGGGTTCCCAGTGCGGCGATAAATAAATCTGTTTTAAAACCGTTTGTCTTTTCGTCAGGCAGACAGGCGATGAGACGTTCGAATCCCACAGCAAAGCCAATTCCAGGGACTTCAGGACCGCCTAAAAAACTTACCAAACCGTTATATCGACCCCCCCCGGCTATCGCGTTTTGCGCGCCCAGCGAGTTCGTTGTTACTTCAAAGGCTGTTTTGGTATAGTAATCCAGCCCGCGAACCATACGATTATTAATTATAAAAGGAGTATTCAAGTCAGCAAGCAATGATCTGACCTGTTCAAAATGACTATTACAGTCTGAACATAAGAAATCCAGAATAACCGGTGCTTTGGCGATGGTTTCAGTACAGGATTCATTTTTACAATCGAAAACCCGCAGAGGATTTGTATGGATGCGTCTTTGGCAGTCCGGGCAAAGTATTTTTTCTTTTCCTTTTAAAAAGTTAATCACCGCTTTGGAAAAAGAAGGACGGCAATCCGGGCAACCCAAAGAGTTGATTTCAAGAGACAGATCTTTTAATCCCGAACTTTGCAGAAAATGCATCAGCATGAAAATGATTTCAGCGTCGGATTGCGGTTTTTCTTCGCCGAAAAGCTCCACGTCAATTTGATTAAATTGACGGAAACGGCCTTTCTGGGGCCGCTCCCTTCGGAACATCGGGCCGATGGTGAATAATTTGGTAATCGGTTCGTTTGCGAACATATTGTGTTCGATATACGCTCTGATAATTGAGGCGGTGGCTTCCGGACGTAATGTAATATATTCATTATCCCGGTCAGGGAAGGTATACATTTCCTTTTCCACGATATCGGTTGTTTCACCGATGCTTCGCTTGAAAAGATCGGTTTTTTCCATAATGGGAACGCGTATTTCCCTGAAGCCGAAAGCATTAAAAATCTCGCGGGCAATAGTTTCAACCTTCCAGAAGGTGTTTGCGTCTTCCGGCAAAATGTCCTTAAATCCTCGAATTGCTGTAATTTTTTCCATAACTTTAATCCGCAAATTTGAAATAAAATTATTAACATATTAATCGGCTGTTAGCAACGAGAAAAAAGGTTCGGGTAAGATCTGGATAATATGAAAGAATCAAAATGATGATAGACAAACTATTTTGAAAAAATTATGGATCAATTTCATGCTTACGGAACTTCATTCATAATCAACCAATAGAATCCCAGTTGTCGCACCATATCCGTAAAAAGAGTGAAATCAACGGGTTTTCTAATATAACTGTTACATCCCAGTCTATAGCAACCGAGGAGGTCAGACGGTTCTTTGGATGATGTCAGGATGACGATGGGAATAAGCTTTGTTCTTTCATCTTTTCTAAGCTTTCTCAGGACTTCGATGCCGTCGATTCTTGGTAGTTTTAAATCGAGTAGAATCAAGATGGGGAATAATTCTTTTTCTTTATTCGCGAATCAGTTTTTTCCGAAATAATCATCTAATGCCTCCACGCCATCTGTCTTTACAATAACCTCATTCATAATATTGTTTTTTTTTGAATGCCCGAAGGGTGAGTTCAATATCATCAGGGTTGTCCTCAATCAGCAATATTTTTTTATTTGTGAACATAACATTCATCCTCCGTTATTCTTTCATGTTGAAAAAGATAGTGGTCCCTTCTCCGACCTTTGATTTCGCCCATATTGCGCCTCCGTGACGGGCAATAATGCGCTTGACAATGGCCAGGCCGATTCCCGTGCCGGAGTATTCCTCTGCGCTATGAAAACGCTGAAAAGGGGTAAATAATTTGCCGGCATACTGCATATCGAATCCGGCTCCGTTGTCACGAATAAAATATACCTTCCTGCCATCCTGGACTGTCAGTCCGAATTCGATTTCAGTATTATCATTTTTTTCCGTGAATTTCCATGAGTTGGTGAGCAGGTTTTCAAAGACAATGCGCATCAGTCTCGGGTCCGCATATTCTTCAATATCATCGGCTATTTTAATATCGACCGGGCGTTCCGGTTGTGATGTCTGCAATTCCTCCATAATGGATTTAACGATATTGGATAAATTCACGGGTACAATATCCATTTCTGCCCTTGTTATTCTGGATAATTTCAGCATGTCTTCAATGAGTTCACCCATGGTTTCTGTGGCTCGTTTTATTCTTCCCAGATAGCCTTTTGCTTCCTCATCCAGTTGATTTTCATAATCTTCCAGAAGAGCCTGGCCGAAACCGTGAACCGTCCTGAGAGGAGCGCGTAAATCGTGCGAGACGGAATACGAAAAGGCTTCCAGTTCGGCAGTGCGTTCCTTTATGCGTTGTTCCAATGTTTCGTTGAGACGGATAATTTCTTCTTCTGCTATTTTCCGCTCGGTAATATCCGTGTGCACTCCGATCAGTCCAATGAGTTTACCGTTTTCGTCTATGATTGCGTCTGCTCTAAGCAAAACAGGAAATTTGCGGCCGCTTTTGGAGATCATTTCCAGTTCTCCGCTCCAAGAACCTCCTTTCATAATCATATCAAAAACTTCATGGGCTGTATATTTGTTCAAATAAATCACCGGTCCGCCGCCGACAGCATCAAGTTCCTCAGGCGTGTATTCGAAAAGTTCGGTAAACGCCTTATTATGATAAAAATGATGTCCCTGCGGATCGGACATGCCGATGGCATCACTGGAGCTTTCTACAGCTTTTTTGATCAAGATAAGCGTTTTTTCCGTACGTTTGCGTTCTGTTACATCCTGCAGAATGCCGAAAATTCGTATGACATTACCCTTATCATCCGTAATCGCGTTGCCGCGGGATTCAATAAATGCTGTTTTGTTTTCAGGTTTAAAAATACGATATTCATGATGATACGGTAAATTCTTTGTAAAGCATTTTGCAACATCTTTATAGACTCTTTTGCGTTCGTCCGGATGCACCAGTTCGACGAAATCTTCGAGCGACATCGGTCCCAATGCGGGATCACGGCCGACAATGCGGAACATTTCATCCGACCAGAAAGGTTTTTGTTGGACAGCATCAAACTCCCAACTACCCACATGAGCTTGTTCCTGGGCATATCTCAAATTCGCTTCACTTTTCTGCAGCGCCTCTTCCGCCAGTTTCCGTTCGGTGATATCCATGACTGAAATAATCCCCGCAGGATTTTCGCCGATGGTGATTGTTGCGCCTGAAAGATCAATCCATTTGACGGTTCCGTCTTTTGCAATAATTCTTAATGTATAACGGGTTGTTACGGGTTCGCCTTTCTGGCGCTTCTGGCCTCTTTCAATAGTCGTTTGCCTGTCCTCGGGATGAACAAAGTCCCAGAAGTTTAAGCGGAGGAGTTCCTCATTAGAGTAACCGGAGATTTCCGATGCGGCGGGATTTGCGTAAATCCATTTATTGTTTTGATAAAGCATAACGGCTGTTGGCGTGGATTCCGTGAGAACGCGGAATTTTTCTTCGCTCTCACGCAGGGACAGCTCCACGCGTTTACGTTCGGTGATGTCTCGTAAATTGGCGATGACCATTTCAATGACATTATTTATTTTCAGAGAGCCTCCGACAACTTCAAAGGTGCGCCAGGTGCCGTCGGTATGTCGAATACGTGCCTCTGCTTTTTCTATAGGTGGCGTTTCGCCTTTAAATAATATTTTAAACAGGTCCAGGAAAAGAGGTAAATCATCGGGATGAATATTTTCAAAAGCGTTTTGTCCCTGACGGTCTTGAAAATTATATCCCAGTATTTTTTCTATAGAGGGATTCTCGTAAATAATCTTTCCTTCACGATTAATAAGAATGATAATATCCGAAGATTGCTCTGTAATAATCCGGAATCGTTCCTGTTCTGTACGCAGAGCTTCATCCATCTTTTTGCGCTCGGTGATATCGATACCCATGCCGACCACGTATGATTTCCCCTCATGGTTTAACAAGTTTCCCGACAATAAATACGGGGTCGTGGAGCCGTCTTTTGAAACAACATTAAATTCCGATATGTTTGTGCCTTCGTTAAAAATCTTCTCCATAGCTTTTATGATAATATCGTGTTCTGATTTTGGGACTAAATCAAAAGGCGTCATATGCATCAGCTCTTCGTCTGAATAACCGGCAGCAATGGACATATTTCTATTCCATCGAAAAAAGCGGGCTTGTTCGAAATCGAACATGTAGTAAGGTCCGGGCAGAGTTTCCAAAACGGTATTACTGAAGTTTAATTCTTTCAGGGCGGCTTCTTCAGCGTTCCTGCGATCGGTGATGTTAAGTATTATCCCGTCGAAAACCACCCGGTCTTCGAGACGGGTCGGTATGGACGTTGCCTGAATCCAGATCAACTGTCCGGATTTCGTGAATACACGGCCTTCAAAATTCCAGCGGGAAACATTTTCAACCGCCTCTTTAATGGACGTCAGGAATTTTTCTTTGTCCTCTTCATGGATACGGGAACAGAAATCAGAAAAGACCGAATCGAGTTTTTCAACTTCCGATTTAGACATGATTTGTGCAAATTCGTTGAAGGGTTCACTGATAAAACTCACGCCGTATTCGCCGTTATCTTTTGCGTAGAACTGATAAATAACCCCCGGCATATTTTGGGTAATGCCGCGGAAACGTTGTTCCTCGATACGTATTTTTTCTTCTGCCAGCTTTTGTTCGGTAATATCGATGATCTGTGTCAGGACATGAGGTTTCCCCGAAATATTGATGATTGATGCTGAACAGATTCCCCAACGAATATTACCTTGCTTGTCCTGGACGCGTAGTTCGAAATTGGTTGCCGAGCCGGTTTTTAACAATTCATTAATAAAAGTCCTGGGTTCGGACGGATCGATCCAGAGGTTGATATCAAATATTGTACGACCGATTATTTCTTCGCTTTTGTATCCAAGGTTACTAAGATAGGAATCGTTGGCATCAATGTAGCGACCTTCTTCAAGTGTGGTTATGCATATGGCTGTAGGACTGCGCTTAAATGCCAATGCGAATTTTTCCTCTGAATACCGGAGGGATTCTTCAATCTGCATTCGCTCGGTGATATCAATGAGAATACATTGAAATCCCAGGGAAGGGTCTTCAGCATCAACCAAGCTTAGATACAGCATGGCGTCAAACAAATCGCCATTTTTGCGTTTGAGGCGGGCGTTTGCAATTCCGATTCCATTTTTTTCCACCTCTTCATAGATAAATTTGCCCACCCGTTCGAATTCTTCTTCATCTTTGTAACCCATGACAACGGAGTGGCCGATGAGTTCTTCCCGGGAGTATCCCGATATTTCACAGAAAGCCGGATTGACATCAGTAAATTTCCGGTCTTTTAAAAGAAAGACACCCAGTGGACTGTTTTCAAAAAGATTTTTAAATCTGGCATCACTTTTTCTGAGGGATTCTTCTGCTCGTTTGCGTTCCGTAACATCTCTAAACATTCCCAGGAGACATTTGGTGCCGCCGTAATCAATAGTTGATGCCGTTACATCTGCAAAAAATATAGCTCCATCTTTTTTAATGATCGGCAGGTCGTGAACGATGGATATTTCTTTCTTTATTAAACTGATGAATTGTTCAGTAATGAAGGATGCTGATTCTTTGGGATGAATATTTGATATATCTAACTGAAGAAGTTCCTCTTTGGAATATCCCAGCATCTGACATATTTTTTCATTGGCTTCGATCAATTTTTTGTCGCTGGATCTTGCCAGAAGAATTCCATCCGAGGCATGATCGAATATCGTTCTGAATTTATGCTCCGTTTGTTTAAGAGCCTCTTCGCTTTTCTTACGTTCGGTTAAGTTAATGCCAATTCCGATAAGATAAGACTTTCCATAATAATGCAAAAGCGTGCCTGACAATAAATAAGGAGTTGTGGTCCCGTTTTTGGAAACAAGAGGCATCTCAAAAGATACATGACCTTCGGCAAGCAATTTATTCTGCGCTTTTATTAATGTCCCGATTTCCGATTTAGGAATGATGTTCCGCGGCCTGAATTTGGCGAGTTCCTCATCAGAATAACCGATCAGGCCGGGAAATATCTTGTTCCATCGGACGAAGTGCCAGTTGACCGTATCGATCATGAAAAAGGGGACTGATAGACTGTCAAAAACCGTACGATTAAAATCGTACTCTTTGAGAGCCGATTCTTCAGCACGTTTCATTTCAGTTATATCTCTTATAATATGAACAAATCCGGAGAGGATTTTTTGATCATTCAACAAAGGATATACAATGACGTTTAGCCATTTGTTTTTGATTTTAAGTTCAATGTCCTCTTTTTTCAGTGAATCTTTTGATTTTATTATTGGACATTCCGGTATAGGTTTCTTTGTGCCATGAACAATTTCCCAGCAGTGCTTGCCCATCAAATCTTTTTGAGATTTACCGAACATTGTAAACATGGCCCGGTTGGAGCGAACAATGCGCTGGTTGTTATCCATCAGACATATGGCATCGCTGACCGCGTCAAACGTTTCCTGCCATTCAAGAGAAGCTATTTTATAAGCATCTTCCATTTTTTTACGTTCGGTGACGTCCGTCGCAATGACTCGAAACCCTGTTGCTTTGCCTTTTGGATCTTTACGAAGATATATAGAGCCTTCAATATATCTCTTTTCGTCGTCTTTTCTTATGATATGCCAGCCCAATCCCCTGACGGGTATGCCGGTTTTATAAACTGTGCCATATGCCCGCATGACTTTCTTATCGTCATCTTTATCGGTAAAAGGCCGGCTGTTCATCCCTGTTAATTTTTTTTTCGTGAAACCGGTGGCGCGGCAAACCGCATCATTGACAAAAGTAAAGTGACCTTTTAGATCAACCTCAAAAATTCCTTCATGAATATTTTCAATAATATCCCGATAAATATCCGGGCTATTTTCGATGCTTGGCTTCACAACACGTTTAACGATGGTATTTTTGATTTTCTTTTGTGAAGGCGACAAAGATATTTTGGAGGATGTCTTTTTCTTCTCGGCCGTTTTAACAAGTTTTTTATTTTTCATCGCAGGAGTTCCTTATCAATGGTTTCTGGTGCATTATTGCATATATAAATGATCAGAACAAATTTTACCTCTCTGGGTCTTTTTTACCTTATACATGAGTTGATCCACACGTTGAACAAAAGATTTGATATCTTCTTTTGATTGGTATTGAGAAAGACCAATACTGACCGTCAGATAAACTTTTTTGTTCGGGAAAGGAGAAAAATTTTCTTTGCTCAATTCCGTTTGAACTCTCTGTGCAATTGCAATCCCTTCTTTGTCAGTGGTCATCGGTAAAAGAACGGTGAATTCTTCACCGCCATAACGATAGGCGGAATCATTTTCACGAAGACATTTTTTAATCAATTGACCAAACCGCGAAAGCACATTATCTCCTTCAAGATGACCATAGGTATCATTGTAATCCTTGAATTTATCCAGATCCATCAAAAGAAGAGTTAATGGCTGATCATAGCGGTTTGATCGCTCAATTTCCTTTTTAAGCTGAGCATAAAAATGCCTGGAGTTATAAAGATGGGAAAGATCATCAATGATACTCAACTCACGATATCGTTGTCTGCTTTCATGTAGATCATCAAGTACTTTTTTGCGTTCGGTAATGTCATGAAGATTGACAATGGCGTATTCAATCTGGTTATCATGTATCAGATTGCTTGCGGTGACGTCAAACGTCCGCCAGTTGCCATTTTTATGACGGAGACGTATCTCCGCTTTTTGCACAGATGCGTTTTTATCACTGAACAGTAATTTGAATGAGTCAGAAACTGCTTCCAAATCATCAGGATGAACCAGGCTGAATGCCGAGATACCGATTCTTTCTTCAGGCGAGAATCCTAAAGCTTTCTCGATGGCCGGATTTTCATAAGTAATAATGCCTTCCCGATTCACCAGAACAATAACTTCCGAAGATTGTTCTGCAAGCGCCTTGAAACGTTGTTGTTCTTTTCGTAATTTTTCTTCGGTCAATTTGCGATCCGTGATATCGCGGACATTCATGACAAAACCGCGTATATCAGGATTGTTTAAAAGATTTCTTCCAATACCATCCAAATAAACTTCAGAACCGTTTTTATGTGCCACACGGAATCCATCATGGATGAGCATGATATCATTGGCTTGAATCGCCTTGGAATATTTGGTAGCGGCACGTTGAACTTCATCGGGATGAATGAAATTAAACGCGCTTTTACCGAGTATTTCTTCAGGTTTGTATCCGGTAAAACGCTCAATGGAACGGCTGCAATACCGGATGTTCCCATATTCATCAGTAATGATAAGAATATCGGAAGAGTTTTCTGTAATTTCCTTAAAATATTTTTCGCTTTTACGTAATGCCTCGATGGCAGCTTCTTTTTCCTCTTCTGTTGCCTTGCGTTCGGTAATGTCACGCACAATGCCTCTAAACCCTGTTGGCTTGCCGGCTGAATTTATTAATAATGATGATGATACATCAATGTGTCTTTTTGAACCGTCTTTTCTGATAATCTGCCAATCGATTTCTTTGAGGGAGTTTCCTGTTTGGAATATTTTATTAAAAGCCCGATAAGCATTTTTTGAGGTTTCTTTATCCATGTACTGTCGATAGTTCATGCCCATTAATTCTTCTTTAGGATAACCATAGATTTTGTACGCCGCATCGTTTAAAAAAATAAAGTTGCCGGCAAGGTCAACCTCGAAATAACCTTCCTGCATATTTTCCAGAATGTTGCGATATTTTTCTTCACTTTGGCGAAGTATTTCCTCCATTTTTTTACGTTCGGTAAAATCATACGCAATGACTCGATACCCTATGGGTTTTCCCGATGAATTTCTGCGGAGATATACGGTTCCTTCTATATATCGTTTTTCCCCGTTTTTTCTTGTAATGTGCCATCCCAGTTCATGGAAAGGTTCTCCTGTTTTGTAAACTCGGGTATACGCCTGCATGACTTTCTTGACATCGTCTTTGTCGGTAAATTGACGGCTGTTAATGCCTATTAATTTGTCTTTTTGATGACCGAGAGCATGGCAAACCGCGTTATTTAAAAAAGTGAAATGACCGACGAGATCAACTTCAAAAATACCCTCTTGAATGTTTTCAATAATATCTTTGTGTTTTTCAGCGCTTTTGTGGATGGATTTTTTGGCAACTTCTTTGATGGGAGATTTTTTTATTTTTATTCTTTTAATTGGTTTTTTCGTTTTAATTTGCCGGGATGATGCAGGTATTTTTGGAAGCCGCTTGGTTTTGTCCGTTGCTTAGACAGTCTTTTTCTTTTTCATTGCGCTAGCACTCTTATTTTTTTGACGTTTAAAAAAATTTTATGTAAGCGCCATTGGTAATTATTTGATCAATGAAAAAATGCCCAGTTCTAAATTAGACTTGATGAAAAAGTTACGACAAATACTTAATTTACTTATGGTTGTATTATAATCTTATATTGTATGAAGTCAATGATTATTTGTTTTTTATAAATGGATCAACTTGCAGGTTATGGCCGTCGGTCGCAAACGTTATTGCCCCGTGTTGATCAGTTTGAAAAATTTCAGCGCCGGCCTTTTTGTATTTTTCTATCACGTCAGGGTGAGGGTGCTGGAATACATTGGATTTTCCGGCGCTGACCACCGCATAACGGCAGGACACGGCATGAATAAACTCAGGGCAACTGGATTGATTGGAGCCGTGATGGGGAATTAACAAAACATCGCTTTTAAGATCGGATTTTGATTCAACAAGTTTCCTTTCAATATCAGATGATATATCACCGGGTAAAAGAAAACTTATTTTTCCATAGGTTATTTTTAAAACCAGTGAAGAATCGTTTTCTTCATCGTAGGAAAGACGGCTGATATTTTTCAAATAATCGTCAGATGGCCATAAAACTTTAATTTTTACGCCATTCATTATTTTTTCCGGGGATTCATTGGAAAGAAGAGACACATTGATCTGATTCATTTTGACCGCTTTGTCCCATTCCGGGAAAACATTTGCATCTACCGGCATCATCGTTTTCCATACATGTTTTGGATTAAAATTATTCATAATATAAATCATTCCCAGTAAGTGATCAGGGTGAGGATGACTGAGCGCGGCTATTTCAACATTTTTGATTCCTTTTTTATACAGGAGAGGGGCGACAACGCCTTTGCCGACATCAAATGAGCTTTTTATGAAACCGCCCCCGTCGATCATCATGTTTTTTCCGCCGGGAAATTGAACGAGTGCGGAATTCCCCTGTCCGACATCAATCATCGTAACTCTGAGATCAGAAGATAATTTATCTTTGAAGATCTGATAAGTCATATCGGCTGCAAAAAACAGGAGAACCATAATCAATAAATATTTTATTGCCGTGAATCTGAATGCGGAGCATTTGCGAGATAAACCTTTTTTTTTGTCAATCCATTGCATCATCATAAAAATCGTGGAATAAAAAACGGCTATCTCAATGATATTAGGTTTCGTTACGAACAGGGATGAAAAGGGTAGCGCAGCCAACTTGTTTATAATACTGACGGATATTTGTGTGAAGAACGACGCCATTTGCACAAAATAACCGGCAATAACCGTGGAAAAGGAGAAAAGAATAAAAAACATTGCCAGTGAAAGCGTAAGCGTTCCCAGAAGCGGAACGGCAATAATATTTGCCATGATTGTGACAAGGGATATACGATTAAAATAGTACATCATTAAAGGAAGCGTTCCCACGGTTGCCGCAATAGACATAATCATAGTTAAATATACATAGCGTATAATGCTTTGTATCCAATAAGGAAAAACAGAAATATTTTTCTGAGGTAATTTACTGAAGCGAGGTATGATTAAAATTATTGCCCAGATGGCTGTAAAAGATAGTTGGAAGGAGATATCAAACAAAGATTCAGGGAAAATGACCAATATAATTAAAGCGGCGAGCATCAGCGTATTATATAGATCATATTGCTTCCCTGATAATAAGGCGATGAGAAAAATAAATGCCATCAGCGTTGCCCGCATGACAGGAATTCCCATTCCGGCAATGAAAGCGTAAAACAATACAATGATAAAAGCTGCCGCCGCCGCCAGTTTAATGATTTTGAATCTGAGCATGAGATATTCCGACGATTTTAGAAGAAAAAAGATCATCAGGAAAAATGTTGCTCCCACCATTCCAATATGTAAACCGGATATGCAAAGAATATGAGATGTTCCCGTTTTACTGAAAGCATCCCGGATATCGGCGGGAATTTCATTTTTATTGCCCAGGGTCATGGCTTCGATGATTTCTTTTTCCGGGGAAAAGGAATTTTCCCGGATTATTTCTTTTAAGTAACTTCTAAATTCTTCCAGTTTAAGTTTGATATTACTGGCGGTATTTTTTCTGAGACGTATAATTTCAGAACTTTCATGAATAAACCCTGACACGAAAATTCCCTGCAAGGCCATGAAACGTTCATAATCGAAACCCCCCGGATTATTGAAATTGCGGATTTTTTTTAAAGAGCAGTGAAAGCGGATGAAGTCGCCATACTGGAAATTTATATTTGAGGGAATGGACAGACGAATATTACCTGAGATGGGCTTGTATGAAGCATCGTCCATAACGCGAAGACATTTTACGATTAAAACATTCTTGTCTGTATAAAATAAAGGACTTTCTGTGATAATGCCTTCTAATGTGACTTTACCTCGATCTATGTAATTTAGAATATTGTAATAATCTTTATGGACATAATTTTGCTTTTGAATGTTGAATAACCCCAGAAGCAAGGCAAAACAGATTATAAAAACGAAGCAAGCGACAAACGATTTTTCCCGATAACTGATTAAAACAAGCAGAAGAATCAGAGCGGCTGTCATTAATATGATATCATAGGGTAAAGAAAAAAAACTGCCGGCAATAATACCACCGATGAAGGATACCAAAATAAAAGTTAGAGGTCTGCGTAAAATCGTTTTGCCTTTCATTTAAGGGGAATTCTTTAAAATCATTAGCTAAAATTATTGAAATATTATAATATAAAAATTATCTTCTTATATGAAGAGGATTATAGATGTCTATAGCGCAAGACGATGTTTTATTAAAAGAAAAAAATAAGCGAAGAATATTCTTTTTAATCGTATCAAGAATTATCATCATAACGCTTATTCTAGGCATTACTGTTTACATTGACATTAGAAAACAATTATTTGCCGTAGAAGACGTCATTATTTACTACTTTTATTTTATCATCGGCATCATTTATTTATTTTCTGCTATTTATGTATTTCTTTATAAGTTAAAAGTAAGTTATAGAAAACATGTCTATTTACAAATTACAGTGGATCTTGTGACCGTTACCTCTCTTATTTTCATGTTTGGTAACACACAGATTGATTACTCTCTTTTTTATACGTTGATCATCATTTACTCGGCGGTTTTTCTTGGTCGTAAAGGCAGTATTTTTGTCGCTTCAATTTCCAGTATATTATACGGCTTTTTTTTGAATCTTGAATTTTATAATTTGATCCCGTCGTTTCCCATTATTAAATATGGCCAAAATATTTATCAGGCGGATGTTCTTACAAATCTCATTGTTCGTATCATCTCATTTTATTTTCTGGCTTTTCTGGCGAGCTTCATTGTTGAACAGGAAAAGAAGACAGAAACTTTATTAAAAGAAAAGGAATCTGAATTTAATCAATTGGATTTGCTTTTTCGCAGTATTGTCGAATCGGTTTATTCCGGGGTTATGACGGTTGATTTGAATAATGTCATTAAAACATTTAATACCGCCGCTGAAGAAATTACAGGATTTTCACGCGACAAGGTTGAAGGACTCTATGTTGGAGATGTATTGCCTGAATTTTTGCCTTTTTTAAAAGAAGAAACATTTGAAGAACAGTTAAAAGCCCGCATTGAAATTACTATAAAAGATAAAAACAAACAAAAAATCAATCTGGGTTTATCGGTTTCTCCGTTGAAAGGTAAATCAGACAACCCAATAGGCAATATATTAATATTTCAGGATATTACGCAAATAAAACAAATGGAAAAGGCGCTCGAAAAGAACAGAAATATGGCTCTAATCGGGGAAATGGCGGCTGGTTGGGCACATGAGGTGCGAAATCCACTGGCGGCGATTACCGGTTCCATAGAACTTTTAAAAGATGGATTGGAATTGGAAGGAACGAATAAACGCCTCATGGAAATTGTATTGCGTGGTAAAGATCAACTGGAAAATTTTGTCCGAAATTTTCTTTTATTGGCGCGTTCGGTACCGGCTTCCAGAGAAATGGTCGATGTGGATAAAATTTTTGAAGAGATATTGGAGAATATGAAGTTAAGCAATAAATGGAATGAAAATATTAAAATTAAAAAAGGGTTTTCAAAAAATTCGGCTGTTTTTTGCAATAAAGAACAGCTTCGGCAGATCATCAATAATATCATTTTAAATGCAATACAGGCGATGGAAGAGGGTGGCGTGTTATCCATGGAAACACGATCCGTTCAAATGGAAAAAAACAAAAGATTCATTAAAATTAAAATATCCGATACAGGATGTGGAATTCAAGAAGAAGATTTAAATAAAATTTATGAGCCTTTTTTTAC